>DDQZ01000056.1:0-71003 GCA_002343505.1 Verrucomicrobiaceae bacterium UBA2429
CGGCTACCCCGCCCCCATCGTGGACCACGCCGCCGAGCGGGACCGCACCCTCGCCCTCTTCGCCCGCCACAAAGAGCAGCGCCGCTGACTTTTCCCAGCATCCGCAGAGGTGAGCGTGCTCCATACCACCCGGCATTCAAAAGACTCAAACGCTTTTTGCAAAGCATCCCGTCAGGTTCATCAACCAGCCAAACGAGCGGAAGCGTCGGCAAATGAGAGATGCACGCCCCATGACACATGGCGCCAACCCGGCCGTGTTGTTTTGCTTGCCCGTTTGTCTTCGGTTGTTTTAGCATTTTCAAATCAGGCAAACGCAATGCTTTTGTTTGAATCAGGAAATCTTGGACTCCCCTTGTCGCATGCAAACAATCTCCCCGGAAAATCCATCAGTGAATCTGCTGGCAATGCAAAGGTTGATCAGAGTGTTGAACAGCGGAACCTCTCGAAATCAGGTGCTCAAAGAGCTGCTAAAGGAGATACGAGGCGTCGTTCCCGCGCAAAACATCGCCTTGTTTGAGGTGGATCCGGATGATTTGGAGCAAATGTATTTGGCGGCTTCGGTGAAAGAACAACAGTCCCGAGGCTTCAGGGTGGTGCTTTCGACGATGAGCAAGCTGGGAAAAGGCATCACAGCCTGGTGCGCGAGCCAAAAAACGCCGGGGAAACTGAATTCTGAGGGCCTAAAGGAGAATGCATACCACTCCAAAAGCGTGCCCATCCATTTGGGAGGGCAGCCTCTGCATAACATTTTATGGGTTCCTTTGCTGAGCGATGAGGGCGCTTTCCTGGGGTTGTTGAAATGTGAAAACAAACTAGACAAACAGGGCAAGCCCGCATCCCGCGCCTCATTCACTGATGAAGATCTCCGGCTGGCCACTGAGTTTCAGCCCCTGTTGACACTTGCCCTGCTCTGGCCCTACCCCCAGTCCGCGAGACGCCTGGAGGCGAGGAATGTGGCGCGCCGCATCGCCATGCGGCAACTGCGTGAAAACAACAATCCCAGCCAGACATTCCAGCTCGTCATCGCATCGGCGGTGAAAATCATCAAAGCAGACAGGGGTGACCTGGCCTGGTGGAAAGGCAAACAACACGCGCTGGTTTACGCGGCGGTGGAAAACGGCGCGCCGGACTGCGCCAGCATCAAGCCCGGCTCCATCGTGCATGAGAATTCCTTCATGCGCGCCGTCTTTCAGGATTTGGAAAACGACCATAGTGTGGATGGCAAGGTCCATCTAAGAACTGAAAACTACATCAAAGCCGATGAGAGAGTGCGCAGCGAACTGGCTGTGCGCATTGACTTGCATGGGAATCCCGCAGGTGTGATCAACATCGAGTCCTTCAAAGAGTCATATTTCGATGACGAGCATGTCGAAACCCTTCGCGACCTCGCGCAGGCGGCTTCCATTGCCATCCAGAATGCTCAGTTCAATCAACTGCTTCAACGCGCTCTCATTTACCCTCCCACAAAACCGGAGACAAGGCTTCAACCTATCCTGGAAGGCATCCTCGAAACTCTGGGCTATGACGCCGGCCTGGTTTACAGGCATGAGCCGTCCTGGAACTGGCTGCGCGTGGCCGCCTATGTGGCCGCCCCGGACATTGAAGCCGTGCCAGCGGACTTCAAGCACAAACTGGACAAGCCCTCTTTTGCCCGACAGGTCTTTGAGCTTACCAGAAAGAACGGTCAGGATGACTGGCTGACATGCCTTGATCCCCGCGGTGAAACCTCGGTGGACCAGGAGGCGCTCAAGGTGTGGAAGATACAGGGGCCACTATTCGGTTTCCCGCTGCGCTTCAGAGGCAAGCCGGTGGGCTGCATTGTGCTGTGGACCATTGACCGGCCCGCTCCCAGGCACCAGCAGGCCGAGCGCTATGTGCGGATTTTTCAACGGCTCGCCGCGGCACGCATTCATCTTTGGAACATCAACGCCGAGCTTCTTGAAAAGAAGGTCTTTTTCGAGGCTCTCAGCGGTTCGTTCATGATCTTCACCAAGCGCGAGGAATCAGCCTGGGGAGAGAACGACAGGCCGCAAGAAGTCTCCGCCAGCCAGCCCAGGATCGTTTTTGAATGGGCCAACGAGCAGTTTTTGACTCATGTGGGAAAAGAAATTCTCGACAGGAAGGGTTCCCTGGAGGGACTCACGGACTGGGATATTTTCAAGTCGGAGGCCGCCGAATACTACCGCGATGACCTGAAAACCCTGGGCTATCATGAAACTGGAAAGCAGCAACCCAGGGTGGATGGAAAGCTGGAGCGCCACACTCGTCCGCGTGACAATGCTGACATGCAGGTGCGAGTCTGGAAAACCTGCTTCACAGGGGCCGATAAAAAACGCCGCATCCTCGTATTTTTCTGGGACCGAACTGACACCTACAAGATCGAATTGGAAAACCAGCTGTGGTCGGACGATTTTTTTCACCGGGTCTCATCGTGCTTCCGCCAGATCAGCCACTTGCTCCCAGGGCAACGCGGCACCTCCGGACAGGAGACCCTGGCTGCGGGCGCGCTGGAAAAAATCAATGCCAGCATTCAATACACAGACCGTCTTGTCAGGCTGCTTTATGAAAGAAGCGGCAAGGATGAGGTGGAGATTAAACCCTTTTTCACGGAGGCGACAGAGTTGGTCTCCAACATTTACCGTTCTGCGAAGAACTCCAATGTCACGCTGCAAAGCGAATTCTGTGAGGGGACCTTCCCCTGGTCCAAGGCGCGCGCCTGTGTTCGTGTGCTGGTCGAGCTGCTCTCCAATTCCTACCTTTGGGCGGCTGACTCCACCTCTGTGGGAGGCTCGTTCCAGATTCGCTGCGTTCTCAAGCATGTGGATGGAGGACATGAGCTTACCATCTCCGACAACGGCCACCCGTTGACACAGGCCGTGCTGCGCGAGGCTGAGCCGCATAAAGGCCTCGGCATTGTCAAACGCCTGGTTACTGACAGCCTCGGCGGGCGCATTGATTACCAGGAAACTGCCGGTGACGGCTGCGGGCCGGGCAACACATTCCGGCTCTACCTGCCCGATTCCCGTCAGCCCGCCCCGCCTTTGAACGTGTCCGAAGACGGTCACAGCCCTCACATTTTGTTTGTGGACGATGACGCTGATGACGCCGCCATTTACATCCAGGCATTGCGCAGGGAAGGCTATCGAGTCACCGGCCCGGTGGCCACGCTAAAGGAAGCGCACGAGATCCTCGCCGCCGGGAGAGTGTCACTGATCGTGCTGGACATCTCGTTGGGTGACAAACCCACGGCCGGGATAGAACTGGCCAAGGAAATCCGCAAAAAAATGCAGCCAGGTTCCACCATGCCGATCATTTTCTTCACCAAACACAGCGCCGGCCACAGATGGGTTGACGAAGCCAAGCGCATCGAAGGTTCGTTTGTGCTGGTGAAACATGCCAACAGAGTCGCAGAAGATCTGGTCTTGACGGTTTACAGCCGGCTGCGAGACCGCATCTCTGGCAATGTCCTGTTCGTCTGCTATTCCCACAATCAAAAGGAAATCATGAACAAGCTTCACATGCATTTGAAAGCGCAGCAGATCGAGCAGGCGCTGGAAATCAAACTCTGGGTGGACACTGAAATCCCAAGCGGAGATGATTGGTTTGAGCGGATCAAGCAGGCGCTAGATGCCTCCATCGCCGCAGTTTTGCTGGTGGATGTTGATTTCATGAATTCGGCATTCATCCAACATCACGAACTGCCGGCTTTGCTGAACAGGGAGAGAAGCAAGAACAAGAGCATATTCCCCATCATGGCCAGCCAAACCGGAACCAAGCTGAATGGAGATGGTGATCTGCGCATGCTCAACTTCATGGCTGAAACCGAGCAACGCCCGCTCGACACCCTGACTCCAGCAGAATTGTCTCAAAAGCTCGCCGAAATCGCCGGGAAAATTCGCACGGACCTTGGCTGGCACATCGGCAAGCGTGGAATCTGAAAGGTCCGCTCAAGTGAGACTTCCTGTTCACACAACTCCGTTCACCACATTGAACAGGGGCGCGCCGGTGACGGCGGCAAGAGCGATGCGGGCGGAGGTGCGGCTCATTTCGACGACGGACATGCCGCTGTAGTAGGCGGCGTGGCAGGTGACGATGAGGTTGGGCGTGGCGGCCTCCTCGGGAGTGCGCAGGGGCTCGTCCTCGATGACGTCAAGACCGGCTCCGGCGATGCGGCCCTCGAGCAGGGCGGCGAGGAGGGCGGTCTTGTCTATGAGACCGCCGCGGGCGGTGTTCACGACGTGGGCGGACTCCGGGAGCAATGCCAGTTCGCGCGCGCCGATGAGGTGGCGCGTGGTGTCATTCAATGGGCAGTGGAGGGAGAGCACGCCGGCCTGCATGAGCAGCTCATCAAGGCTCCGGGCACGCTCGATGCCGAGGGCCTTGTCCGCTCCGTTGGGCAGGCAGGGATCATAAAAAACGACACGAAAGCCGAGCGCTTTGGCGCGCAAGGCGGTGGCGGTGCCGATCCGGCCAAGGCCGACGATGCCGAAGTTCAGGCCGCGCAAGCGGCGCAGCTTCCCGCGCACCTTGATCTCCCAGCCGAGCGCCTTGGCCTCGGCATCGAGCGGGAAAAGCTGACGGCAGAGCGCGAGCGCGAGCGCGATGGCGTGGTCGGCCACCTCCTCGGTGCCGTAGTCGGGCACGTTGCAGACGGGAATGCCGCGCGCGCGGGCGGCGGTGGTGTCCACACTGTCATAACCGACGCCGTTGCGGATGATGGCGCGGCATTTGACGAGGCGGGAGATGCCGCGGGCTGTGAGTGGCATGTTGTGCCAGAGGATGATGGCATCAGCGCCGGCGGCCTCGTCGTCGAGGTCGGCGTCGGTGTCACAGAGGTGGCGGGTAAGGCGGGCGGTGGAGCCGATGACGGAACGCTCGATGGAGCAGTCGTCGTCACCCTGCGGGGAGGCGCGCCAGTCTATGACGGCGATGTGTGGAAGGCTCATGGTGGAGGGATCATGCGTAGAGCCGCTCGACAATGCCGAGGACTTTGGCGCCGGGCATGGGGCCGGCCTCCATTTGGTTCATGACATAGGCGAAGGCGAGGCCGTTCTCCGGATCGGCGAAAGCGAGGCTGCCGCCGGCGCCTGGGTGGCCGAAGGCGGAGAGGGAGGGGCCGAAATGGCGGCGCAGCTTGCCGCCGCCGGACTCCGGGTCGGGGTCCAGCGGGTCCTGCATGACGCCGGCGGCGAAGGCGGCGGGTGTGAGCAGCACGGCGTCCTCCTCCTGGGAGAGGGTGTGCTGGAGTTGCGCGAGGACGGCGGCTGGCACGAGGCGCGCGCCTCCCCATGAGCCGCCCTGCGCGAGCATGGCGTAGAATTTGCCAAGGCCGCGCGCGCTGCCGACGCCGCCCATGCTGGCATAGCCGGGGGACCAGAAGGCGGATTGATTGTACTCGCTGATCGAGCTGAGGCCGAAGGGGCTGCTAAAAGCGCGCTGGGTGAGTGTGCCGGAGGTGTTCCAGGCTTTGAGAAAGGGCTGGTCGCCGCTGGCGATGCTGATTTTCCCCGGATGCACGGGTGAGACGCGCGGCCACTGCTGCTCAGGCAGGCCGATCCAAAAGTCGAGATTCATGGGATCGCCAAAAGTGTCGCGAAAGAACTGGCCGAGGGAGTCGGCTCCGGTGACGCGGCGGACAATCTCGTCCATGAGGAAGCCGAAGGTGCGGGCGTGGTAACCCTGGCGGGTGCCGGGTTCCCAGAGCGGGGGCTGCATTTCCAGGGCCTGGATGACGGCGTCGTAATTATAAATGGGCGCTTTTTCATCCAGCGCGCACAAACCGGAGGTGTGGGAGAGCAGGTGGGCGAAGTGCATGCGCGACTTGCCGCCGCCCACAAACTCAGGCCAGGCCTCGGCCACAGGGCAGTCGAGCGGAAAGCCTGCCTCATGCAGGGCCAGAAGGCAGCAGACTGCGGCGGGCGCCTTGGTGGCTGAGAAGACAGGAACGAGGGTGTCGCGCTCCCACGGGCGCGCGCCCTGCCTGTCGCGCACGCCATGAGAGAGGGAGAGGATTTCGACGCCGTTTTGCCAGACGGAGACGGAGGCGCCGAGTTCGCCGCGGGTTTGGAAATTCTCATCAAACCAGCGTGTGGCGGCGTGCAATGCGGACTGTGAGACGGCGGCCATGAGGGAAGCGGATAATCAAGCGGTCTCCAGCCGTGGACGCAGGCGGTCCAGGTCGGGATCATGGCGGGCATGGCCGCGCAGGGTGCCATCCATCTCGAAGGACTGGAGCAGGAGGGCGACAGCTTTTTCCTCCTCGCCGAGGCAGGCGAGGTAGCAGCCTAGATTGTAATAATAGACGGGCTTGGTCTTGAGGCTGGCGGGGCCGCGGGCGAGGATGTCGAGCGCCTCGCGCGTGCGGCCCAGCTCGTGCAGGCAGAAGGCGGCATGGATGAATCCGCCGGCCTGGCGCGGTTCGAGCCGGCAGAGCTTTTCGGCGACGACAAGGGCGTCCCCCCAGCGCTTTTGCTCCATGAGGCAGAGCAGGCTGATCTCAATGACATCGCCGCGCTCGAAGGCTTCCTTCGGCAGATGGCGCATCTCCTCCGCGGCCTCCGCGTGGAGACCGAGTTCGAGGTAGCCCTGGGCGGCCATGACGCGCCTTTCCAGATCGTTCATCGCGCGATGAGAACGCAAAGCGGCGGCGGCGACAAGATTTTTGTCAGGCTTTGTGGGGCGGAAGTTTCGGAGCGTGTTTTTGGAGGCGGCGCGGATTTGTCATGGCAGGCTGGCGCGGGCGCGGCATGCTGCGGCGCGCACACAAGCATGATGAACGACAGCTCCCCCGCTCCGGCCTGCCTGACGCCGAATCTGGACTGGCTCTACGGCACGCAGCTTTACGGCATGAAACCGGGGCTGGACAACACACGGCGGCTGCTGGAGGAAACCGGGCTGCCGGGCGCGGGCGTGAGATTCCTGCATGTGGCGGGCACCAACGGCAAAGGCTCCACCTGCGCCTTCATGCACTCCATGCTGGGCGCGGCGGGCGTCCGCGCGGGCTTGTTCACCTCGCCGCATCTGGTGCGCTTCAACGAGCGCATCCGCGACACGGAGCGCGAGATCACGGATGCGGAGATCGAGTCCGGCCTGGCGCGCATCCGGGCGCTCGCCGCTGACTGGCAGCCCCACCCGACGTTTTTCGAGATCACGCTGGCGCTTGCCCTGGACTGGTTCCAGGCGCGCGGGCTGGAGTGGGTGGTCCTGGAGACGGGGCTGGGCGGCCGTCTCGACGCCACAAACGTGGTCACGCCGGAAGTGGCGGTGATCACGCGCATCGGCATGGACCACATGGCGCAGCTCGGCGGCACGCTGGCGGAGATCGCGGCGGAAAAGGCGGGCATCATCAAAGCCGGGGTGCCGGTGGTGACGGGCCCGCAGGAGCCGGAGGCGCTGCGCGTCATCAAGTCGGCGGCGCGGTCGAAAAAAGCGCCGCTCATCGTGGTGGACGCGCCAGTAAATGAAGTCCCGCTCGGTCTGTCAGGACCGCATCAAGGCTGGAACGCCGCGCTGGCGGTCGCAGCCCTGCGCGAGACGGGCCTGCCGCTGCCCGCGCTGGTGATGGAGCAGGGACTGCGGGAGACGGTGTGGCCGGCGCGGTTTCAGAGCTTTGGCCAAGGCCGCGTCATTCTGGATGGCGCGCACAATCCGGATGCGGCGCGGGCATTGACGGAGGCATGGCGCGCGGCTTTTCCCGAAGAGAAAGCGGTGGTGGTCTTTGGCGGATCGAGCGGCAAGGACCACGCGGAGACGCTGCTGCCGCTCATGGAAATCTCCGCGCGCTGGGTGCTCACGGGCTTCGATTCCCCG
This sequence comes from Verrucomicrobiaceae bacterium UBA2429, assembly GCA_002343505.1. Taxonomy (GTDB): domain Bacteria; phylum Verrucomicrobiota; class Verrucomicrobiia; order Verrucomicrobiales; family Verrucomicrobiaceae; genus Prosthecobacter. Next base: position 7,810 of record DDQZ01000056.1, read on the forward strand.
CGCAGCGTGCCTTTGCCCGTGCTGGAAGAAGCCTTCCTCGCCGCCGGCGGCGAGGCGCGATTGTGCGAGCAGGCGCGGACCTTGCCCGAGGCGCTGGCCCTCGCATCGCGCCATGGAGCGCGGGTGCTCATCTGCGGCTCCCTCTTCCTCGCGGGGGAATACCTGGCCCTGCGCGCGCAGGAGAGGCACCAGCCCAGCGAGCAGTAAGGGGAAAAAATCGAAAATCGAAAATCGAAAATCGAAAATCGAAAATTGAGCTTCGAGCTTCGAGCTTCGAATTTCGATTGCCCTCACACTCCCGCCGCGTCAGCGGGGCACGAGTGCCAATGTCCAGGCACCGCGACCCGCGTTTCAGGGTGCTGGGCGGAGCCAATGAAATGAGCGCCTGAGCCGGAATCCGGGAATGAATGGCCGCAAAAAAGCTCAAAAAGCCGCAAAAAGAAAGTCTCCCACTCGTCCTGGACTTCCCGGCCTCCAAGCAGCGGCACAGGCAGCCTCGACTCCGCCCAGCGCCTCCCCCACCAGCCAGCCAGCCCGCCACCTCCCCGCCTTTTCGGCGGGCGTCTCTTGGATTTCGGGTTTCGGGCAACAAACTCCACATACTTCGTTCATGAATGATCAGGCAAGCCGGGGAATCACGATATTTCACAGCAAAATATCAGTTGCTCCAGATGCCTGGATTTTCTGGATCAGAAAACTATGAAGAGACACGAGTCAAACTCGCAAAAGACATTGACAGTCAAGGCTTGGATGACCAGGCTCCGCGAGAAAAACATGCCAACATAGCGCCTCCAAGCGATATCACATCACACGAATCACACTGTTCGGTAAGAATATGAAGCCCATGCTCATCAGCCTCGCGTTGGCGACATCGCTCTTCGCTGGCGAAGTGCCGGAAGACGTGAGAACCGCATCCCCGAACGGGGCATTTCAGGTGCGACTGGTGAAGGTGGCTGATACGAATACGAGGCGGCTGGAGATTACCCAGAAGGACGGAAAGACACTGTATAGTTCTCCGCGTCAAATGGACGGAACTGATATTCTTGATTTTTACGACGACCACCTCCGTTGGAGTCCCGATTCGCGGATTCTCGCGATTTCAGCCGGATACTCGAAGTTGTTTCGGACCTACCTTTTCGCTTGGGACGGGAAGTCCTTTCACCAGATTACGATGCCTGAGATCGCTGCGGGACAGGACAATCCTTGGGTTTATCCCACGGAATGGAGAGGCAATCACACTCTGCATTTGAAGTTCAATGGGCCGCACGCAGGAAAGGCTAGCGACAGTGGTTATGATGGAACGGCCGTCGTGCAAGTTGATCTCCAGGCAAAGAAAGCGAAGAAGCTTTCCGAGGAAGTGAAGTTCCATGATCTCAAACAATAGAAGAAACCGAACAAGTCAGTGGTGGCAACGGCGGACAACGCCGCTGATTCGCTTCGCTCTGGACGCCCAACCTCCGCCTTGCCACACTTCAAACTGTTGCCAAAGAATCGCGCAATGACCCCAAGGTTACCACTTCTTATCGTGCTCCCCGCCATGTTTATCCAAGGCTGCCGCACCTATGAGATTCGCTCACCCGCGACACTGATCCCTTCCGCGACGGCCGTTTACTCGAAAAGAGAAGGGAATTCTGTTTCGGAGCGTGTGGTTGGCATCACGCCAATCAAGCGAGCGGTTTCCAGAAGCACTTGGCATTCGGGGGCGTTTCTCGACAAAGGCAGCGTTCATCTCAAATTTAAGGACTCGCCGGATCTGTTCGTGAGCTTCTATGGTAATTTTTTCTGGATCGAAGGTCAACCTGGATTCTACCGGATCAGAAAAGACGACGAAGAAGAGTTCCTGCATGGTATGAGGCGTATCCTTCGCGAGTAACCGGTCCCACTCATGACAACAAAGGCGAACAAAGCGCGGCACAACAACCGCCTCGCCCGCTCCGAGTCGAATTTCCACCGTGATTAGAACCTTCAACCCACAGTCAACGCCCGGCTGCTGTCAGGCGGTGGGTGTGCTATGACGTTGCCCAAACCCCTGAAGCGCCGTGGCACGCACTAAAGCCATTCTCGCGGGGATTTGCACGGGGATGATGTGCTTTGTCGTGATGGGTGGTGCTGCATGGCACTGCTTGCTCGCGGATTGTGGTCCCCGGATTCAGTCTCGGAAGTGGTTTGTGAGTTCGCCAAACCTCTTGCAGACGACCAACCCCGATGAAGACCCGCACAGCAATAACGAGGGCGGCGAGGAGCGCGCCGGTGTTGCGGATGCGGCGGATGCGGCCTTGTGGCGGGAGGGCGGGCGCAGGTGGTTGACGTGGCGGGTGGAGGAGGTCGAAAATCGGGCTTCGAATTTCGAACTTCCCCTGAAGTCTTGCCTTTGCCTGCCGTTTCCTGTTTTCTCTTTCTCATGAACCGCCGCTCTTTTTTCCAAACCACCGCTCTTGCCGCCGCCGGTCTTGGCTTTGCCCGCCCGGCTTCCGCGCAGTCCATCCTGAAATCCGCCGCCGATCCCGCCTACAAGATCAAGAACAGCGGCATCAAGCACACGCTCATGGGCTGGTGCTGGAAGCCGATGAACATGCTGGAGTTGGCGCGCCATGCGAAAGACATCGGCCTCGTTGGCATCGAGGGCATAGACCGGAAGCTCTACCCGGATGTGAAAAAGCTCGGCCTGGGCATCTCGCTCGTCGGCGGGCACGGTTTCAGCAACGGACCCTGCAATCCCAAGTTCCGCGAGGAGGTCATCGCCAAGCTCACCGAGGGCATTGACGTGGCCGCTGACGTGGGCTGCAAGAAGGTCATCACCTTCACCGGCATGAAGTTTGACGGCATGGACCGCGAGCAGGCCGTCAAGGACTGTCTGGACACCTGGAAGGTCGTCCTGCCGCACGCGGAAAAAAAGGGTGTCACGCTCGTGCTGGAGCATCTCAACAGCCGCGATGACACGCACCCGATGAAAGGACACCCCGGCTATTTCGGCGATGATGTGGATTTTTGCGTGGACCTCATCAAGCAGATCGGCAGCCCGAACTTCAAGCTGCTCTTCGACATCTACCATGTCTCCATCATGAACGGCGATGTCATCCGCCGCCTGCGCCTCCACAAGGACTTCATCGGCCACATCCACACGGCGGGAAATCCCGGCCGCTGCGAACTGGACGAGAACCAGGAGATCAACTACCCCGCCGTGATGAAGGCGCTCCTTGAAATTGGCTACCACGACTATGTGGCCCACGAGTTCATCCCGACCTGGGAGGATCCCATCCTGGCCCTGCGCCACGCCTGCATGGTGTGCGATGTGTGAGGGCTCACGCGCGCGCATCAGCCGGCCATTGAGAAAAGGCCGGGAAGGCCGACAATGCGACCAGCACCAGCCAAAGCCTGAACACCAACCCCGTCAGCGCGAGACGCGGCATTGGGGCAGCGCGAGCTGAAACTCCCCCGCCGCCTTGCCGCTGACGGCGGTGCCGGAAAGGTAGAGGTTGGAGAGCTTCTTGAGGGACTTCAGTTTTGCCAGGCCGGCGTCACCGAGCTTGGTGTTTGCGAGGTCGAGATGCGAGAGCTGCAGGAGTCCGGCGACGGCGTCCGCCGAGGTGTCGTCAAACTGCGTGCCGCTGAGTGTGAGACTGGTCAGCGAGGTCAAACCGGCGAGCGGCGCGAAGCCGGCGGGGGTGACTTTCTGCGAGGTGACGCGCAGCGTCTGAAGTTTCTTGAAGGTGCCGACAGCCCTCATGCCCTCGTCGGTGATGCCGCTGGAGAGGAACTCAAAAGTCCGCATGGAGTCCTTTGAGGCCAGTTGGCCGAGTCCCCCGCCGGTGAAGCCTTCCGCGTATTGGATGGCGAGGTAGTCGAGCTTTTTCAGCGGCTCAAGATGCATGGTGACCGCGTCCGTGAGTGCGTTGACGCCCTCGAAATTAATGAAGGTCAAATCGTCATTGGCGGCCACAAAGGCGAGCGCGGCATCCGTGAGCGCGGGGATACTGCGAAGCCACAGGCGGCGCAGATCGCGCAGACCGCTGAACGCGGCGAAGTCCGTGTCAACAGGGGACGGCAGCGCGGAGCCAAGCCGGTCCAGCGAAAGCTCGATGATGTCAAAGCGCCCGCTCGGAATCTCATCCGGCTTGGTGACCGTGATGGTGGCGCCACCTTTGAGGGACACAAAAGAGCCGCCGTTGTTGACGAGGTAATCCGCGGCCACGCGCCACGAGCTGCCGCCCCCCGTCGGAGTGGATGCTTTCGCCGCCTTGGGTGCCGTGACTGAGGGCGCGGCTTTCGCGGGCTGGGTCGCTGCGATCCGGGCGGAGCTGTCATTGACAGGCCTCCGCTCCGCGATGCGGTCCCGCCACGCCTGCGCGGCGGTGGCCTCGGTGATCTTGCCGGCCTTGGTCAGCACGGCGATGTGGCCATCGAGCGATTTCAAATAAATGTCATAGAGCGGCGCGGCCCTGGCATCGCGCTCGGCGGCGAGCTTTGCGAACGCCGCGCGGTAAGTCTGGCGCAGTGTTTTGAGCGCTTCGGGCGTGCCTTCCACGTCCTCGGCGGGCATGCCCTCCTTGTTCCCGACGCGCGCCGTTTCCTCATCCAGCGCGGTGACTTCGGCGAGGCTGCCTCTGGCCTGCGCGGCGGCTCGCGCGCGCGGAAGGCCGTTGGCCAGGTAGCTCTGGTCCAGGCGCGCGACGGCGGCGAGGAAGGGCGTTTGCGCGTCGGCGTCGAAGCGCGCTTTGAAGCCGGATTCAAGTTTGGTGATGAAGTCATCCGGCGGCAAAGCCGGGGCTTCCATGACAGTGGCGGGCGCCGGCATGGACGCGGGCGGCGCCTCGTCCCATTCGATCAGGAACCCGGAAATGTCATGGCTCTGACCGGGGTTGGCCGGCCACCATGAGTCACCCTGCGCGGCATCCGCCTCAGGCGGACGCCGCCAGGCCAGGCCAAAATGCGGCACGGTGCCGGAAGGCGCGCCCGGCTGGAAGGCGCGGAAGGCGAAACTCTCACCGGTCACCCATGCCCAATCGCTGACCGGCGTATCGGGCTTCTTTTCCCCGCCCAGCCAGACAGCCAGGCCCGGCGCCTGCTTCGAGATGAACTCGCCCTTGATCCAGTCATAAGTCTCCTGGTCGGTGATGGTGGCGAGGTGACCGCCGCGCGCCGCGGCGAGATCACGCGCCTCGTTCCATGAGACCGCGCCGGGCTGGAACTGCCAGCGGCTGCCACCGTGCGTGAGGATCGGAAGCTCGCCAGGCTCGCGCAGCACGCCTGCCCCGCCTTCAAACACGCGCAGGCGCAGCGTCTCAATCCGGTAGGCGTCCTTGGGCAGGAACACGGAAAGCACAGGCCGGCCCGGGAAAGCGGGATGCCCGCGACTGTCGGCTGCCAGGCTGGCAATGTCCGCGGTCACATCCGCGAGGATCTGCTGCGCCCCGTCCAGGCGCCGGATGTAAACACGGTCTTTGCCGCCGCCCGCATGAATGATCCGCGCGGAGACATGCACAAGCTCCTCAATCTGCCGCCATGGCACTCCCTCCCTGCCATCCATCACCTTGCGGTTCGGTGAGTTGAACACCAGCCGCAGCTCCCTGGCCTCGCCGGCGGGCAGGTTCAGTTGCACCCGCTCGGAGCCCTCCAGCTTGCGCGCTTTGAACTCGATCTCGTAGTCCGCGCATTCGAACGCGACCGGCGCGGCCAGCCTGCCCGCCTGGCCATCGCTTTGAAAGGCGAGACCTCCCCCGTCCTCGCGCCGCCATTCGTTGCGCCTGACCAGCCTGGGGAGCGGCGCGCGGTCCATCAGCGGATCCGTCAACGCCAGGAGATCATGCTCCACAATCACCGGACGCACTGGCGGAGGCTCAGGGCTGGAAGGATCAGGACTTGGCGGCGCGGGAGCGGGCGGTGAGTCGGGCACGGTAAGCGGCGTTTCGACGACTGCCTTGCCATTCAGCGCGGGGACGGCCGCCACCTGCGGCTCGGCTGCGGGCGGCGAAGGCCGCGTGACCAGCCATGCCAGCAGGCCCACCGCGCAGGCGGAGCCGATGCCGAGGATGAGGCCGAAGCTCGACTTGGGCGGCAGCGGGGGAGGCGCGACAGCCTCATTAGCGGCAGGCTTCGGCGCTGAGGGACGTGAGGCGGGCCGAGCGGCGGCTTGCGGAGCGGGGGAGGCGGCGGCCGCAGGGGCGCTGGCGCGGGGTGTGGTGAGCAGGGTGTCGAGATCACGCCGCAGTTCAGCCGCGCTCTGGTAGCGGGACTCGCGGTCTGTCTGCATGGCTTTGGCGATGATGGCGTCGAAGCGCGGGTCGGTGCCCAGTTTCTTGCCAGGCATGACCCACATGCCGCGCGGGATTTCCCCCGTGAGCATCTGATAGAGCATCACCCCCACCGCATACAGGTCCGCTCGTCCGTCAAGCGGGATGCCGGCGATCAAGGCCTCCGGCGCCACAAAGTCCGGCGTGCCCATCGCCATGTTGGTCTTCGTCAGTCCGCTCTGGCCGGGGTCGCTCTGCTTTGCCAGACCGAAGTCGGCCACCTTCACGCTGCCGTCGCGGCTGATGAGGATGTTCGCCGGCTTGATGTCGCGGTGGATGATGCCTTGGTCGTGCGCGTAGTTCAGCGCGTCGCAGACATGAGTGGTGACGGCCAGCGCGTACTCCTGCGGCAGCCTGCCCTGAGTGGAGATCATCTGCGCCACATCCGTGCCGTCTATGAACTCCATCACAAAATAAAGCAGCCCCGCCCGGGTCTGGCCGAAATCGTACACGTTCACGATGCCCGGATGGCTCATCCGCGCCATCGTGCGCGCCTCGTTTTTAAAGCGCTCGGCGAACTGCACATCCTCGTCACCCAGCAGATCACCGGGCAGCACCTTGATGGCCACCGGCCGGTCCAGGGAAACCTGCACCGCCTTGTAAACCGCCCCCATGCCGCCGCGACCCAGCAGCGATTCAAACTCATACTGCGGCAGCATGGCCCGCATCTCCTCCAGCGACGGCGGCTGCCAGCCGGAGGAGGGTTTGGAGCCTTGGGAGGAGGTGCTCATGAGTTAATCCGCAAAATAAACAGCAGGACGCTAACCAGGAACACCCAGGCAAGGCAAGAAAGTTTTGTTTTCCTGCAAAGAGAGCGGACCCGGCACCTCCCTTCGTGTTCCTCGCCCCGATGGGCATGACGCGCGCTCCCGCTCTCAATTCTCCGAAGACTCCGCGCTCAGGCGGAAAAAGAGCCTGTCAGGCAGAGAAGGCAGGTGGAAAGACTTTTGGATTTCATAGACCGCGTTCGAAGTCGAAAACGGCTCGTCCTCCCAGGAGTCGAGGTCATCGCATGTCTGCAAAAAACCGTGCGCCGCCCACAACGGCCAGGCCGCCCTCAGGCTCGACGGGGATTGCCGGCTCAGCTTGATCTCAGGCAGCCCCTGCGGGACGGTGATCCACACAGGCAGCTTGTCGTCATGGCTGTTAAAGGTCAGCCGCCGGGTTTGCTCCAATCCATCCTCTCCAATTTTGGCGATGAAGACCTCGGAGTCACTTTCTCCCGCCGGCACCTCAGCATACGCGATCCAGGTGGGATCACCGGGATCAAAGACCGCCTCCGTCCCCGTCGTCGAGAGCGTCGTCATCGTATCCGCCTCCACATCATAGAGCAGGATGCCCGCAGGCTTGCTCATCAGCAGCCAGGCATGACCGTCCGCCTGATTCCGGGCATGGTCCAGCCGCGTCACACCCGCCGTCCCCCGCCCAGCCAGGGACACCTCGAAGACCGGCGGCCCCACGGCACCCAGACCATCAATCGCCAGCAGCCTCTCATCGAATGTCACCCCGTAAACATGCCCGCCGTTCTCCTTCACACGCGACCAGCAGCGCGCCGTAAAGCCGCCTCCCAAGGATGACGGCACACCCAGACTCATGCGGTGGCCCTGCACCTTGCGGTCAAAAGCCGTGCCGGAGCGGTTGGTCTCAAAAATCATCCACTCATGCCACGGACTCACCGCAGGCCGGCGGTCAAAGCTGCTCCCGCTGCTGTCCGTCGTCATCAACTCGGGCATTTGCGGACTAGGCAGCCGCAGCCGGTGAACACGCGCAGTCTGATTCGGAGGCCCCGGCGCGTCGAAATAAAGCAGGCCGTGCCCAGGCGACTCAGGGTGGTTCACCGGCGCCAGATCCGCCCCCGTGAGCATCGCCTCCGCATGCGTCCCGGGAGTCAGCGGAGCCGCCCACAGCCTCCCCTGCCTCACCATCACCACGCCTATGGCAAAAGACGGCGCGCTCACCGCAGGCTCCTCGTCCCCACTGAAGCCGCTAAACTCGATGTCCGGCGCGGAGGTGTTGTGGACGCTCAAATGCTCTCTGCCGAAGCGCGCCACCACCAAGTCCCCAGCCCCGCCGAAAGCCAACACGCCCTCCTGGCTCATGCCGCCGCCCGCGTGTGTGGCAAAGACAGTGTCCACGTCCGAATTTCCGTCCTCCACAAACATCGAACGCAGCGCCGCGAACGGCAGGTCCAGCGCGCCCCCCATTCGGTTCATGGACACCTCCAGGCGCAGTTCCTCGCGGTTGACCACACTCACATGGAGCACCGTCGTGCTGCCGTCCGCGAACTTCAGGATCACATCTCCCCCTGCCGGCACAAACTCCACACTCTCCAGCACGCTCACCGGTCGCAGCCCCGTGCTTGTCACCGGTCCCAGCAACGCCGAACTGCCAAAAATATTGTCCGCGAAACCCTCCCTCGGATGCGGCTTGAGCCGGATGTTGCCGTCGCAGTACCCGACCATGATCTGCGGCCAGCTCGGCACACCCTGAATTTTGCGGTGAATTGTGAAGGTGTGGCATCCCCCCATCACTGCGGCGCCGGCTTTCACCTCCATCGTCACCGGCATCCAGAACGTGGCGAAGCGCTCGCCAAAAACCACCCACTCGCCATCGTCGTAAAGTTTCACCGAACCGGGATCGCTGAAGTGAAACACCGGGTCGCTTCCAAACTCGCAGTTTTCAAAATTCGGGTCCGTGTTGTCCACGGTGAACTCATAACCCGGATGCGCCGCCCGGAGCAGATACGAGGTCACATTTCGGGAAAGCAGCATCAGGGACACATTGTCCTCCTCCGCGCACAGCGTCGGCGTGGACTGGTTGATCACAGACACCGGCAGCGCGCCCGGCAAGAAGCCTGCCGCCGCCAGCAGAGTCAGGGAGCAGAAGGGAGCCAGGCGCCGACGCGCAGGAAAGAAGCGGAGGATGGATTTCATTTCAAAGTCGTATGAGACGCCTGCGAATTTTGTTAAACAAAAACATTCCTGGGCGAGGAGATTCCAGGCAAATCCAGGGATCAGGAGCAGGACAGCGGGTGTGTCCTTGACGCACCCCTTTGAAAACAAAGCGTTATTCAGCAGCCGGCGCGGCCGGGTGAAATGGATTTCACTTCTCCAGACCGCGCGCCAGCCCGGCGGCGAGGGCGCGCGGTTCGCGGACGGGGTGGCTGGCTTGCTTTTCCACGGGCGGCGCGGAGAGGTCGGCTTCGTTGAAGACGCGGACGGCCATGTGCAGGGTGCCGCCGGTGATCCAGGTGCGCGCGCCGACGGGGGTCTGGCAGCCGGCGCCGAGCAGGCGCAGGAACTCGCGCTCGGCGGTGACACGAGCCTCGGTCTCCTCATGATTCAGAGCGCGCACGAGGCGGATGGATTCCTCGTCGTCCTGGCGGCATTCGATGGCAATGGCCCCCTGCCCTGCCGCCGGGAGGAAGCGGGCTTCATCCAGGATGAGAGCGTGCAGGGTCATGCCCTCGATCCCAATGCGGTCCCCCTGCATCAAGCCGAGGCGGAGCAGCCCGGCGGCGGCGAGCAGGACGGCATCGAGCGCGTCCGGGCCGGTGACTTTTTTCACGCGGGTGGGCACGTTGCCCCGAATTTCGACGATCTGGATGTCGGGTCTGAGCCAGCGGAGTTGGGCGGCGCGGCGCACGCTGCTGGTGCCCACACGCGCGCCCGGCGGCAGACTCTCAAGTGTATGAGGGGCGGCTGTGACGAGCACGTCCTCGACGGGAGCGCGCGGCAGCACGGCGGCGATGACAAAACCGGGAGCCAGATCAGATGGCACGTCTTTGAGACTGTGAACGGCGGCATCCACGGCACCGGATTGAAGGGCGTTTTCCAGCTCCTTGATGAAAATGCCCTTGTCCACTCCGGCAGCCTGGTTGAACTCGGAGAAGCGCAGGTCCTGGCGCTTGTCGCCGCTGGTCTGGATGATCTCCCGCCGGATGTCGAGACCGGGGTGGCCGGCCTGCAGGCCCGCAGTGACGGTGCGCGTCTGGGCGAGCGCCAGTTCACTGCCGCGTGTGCCTAGAATGAGGTGGGTCTTGGACATGGGGAGGGAGGTTTTCACGCAAACGGGGCCGGACGCAAAGGAATGCTGTCACCAGCGGGCGGGTTTCATTTTCTCAAGGCGCGCGCGCATTTCCTCAAGCGCGCCGATGACGAGAGCGGTCTCGTACTCAAAGACCATTCCGGGTGTCAGCGCGAAGGTGCGCAACGGCGCGAGGTAGGAGCAGTCGCCCCGGTCGCCGGCGCGCACGCGGTAGCAGGTGAGCAGCTCAGCGTGCGGGCACCAAATGCCGATGCCCTGGTCGCGCGCGTCCACCCAGGCGGCCCAGCCTTTGCCGGGGCGGAAGTATTCGTTGGGAAATCCGGGCTGCTTCCTGACCAGGGCGCCCGCCGCGCCGGCGAAGACGAGGGTGTCGAGCACAGGCTGGACAAAGAGGGCGGGCAGCTCCTGATGACGCGGGGCGTGGCTGGTGCCGCCCTTGTGGGTGACGCGGAATTTCATCCGCGCCGCGCCATTCTCCAGGCGCAGCCATTGCTCCATGACGATCTCGGACAATACCTTCCCAGTGGCCCAATGGCGGGGACGTGTTTTGGCATAGATCAGTCCGGCCTCGGCACGTTGTTCAATGACAGCGGACGGCTCGTTCCTCCAGGAGCCGCCTTGCACAGGATTGTAGCGCCAAGGCTTGCCGTTCCAATCGCTGCCATCCTCGTCGCCGTAGTAGGACTGCTGGAGGTAGCGACCCGCATCGAAGGTGTTGAGCAGGTTTTCCCCGCCGGAACGCGAGAACCAGCCGATGCACGCGCCCGCCTTGAGGTCCACGCCAAGACGCGCCAAGCCATCGTCAATCCAGAGCCAGCCATCCTGGGCGGCTGCGGTGGCGGCGCATCCGGCCAGGAGGATGGCAAGAAGGGGCTTCATGAGAGCGGCGGCACTCGCCGGTCACAGCGCGGCGATGCGCTTGCAGACTTCCTCGACGTTCGCGCGGCTGTTGAAGGCGCTGATGCGGAAGTAGCCTTCACCGGCGCTGCCGAAGCCGCTGCCGGGGGTGATGACCACGTTCGCTTCGTTGAGCATCTTGTCGAACATCTGCCAGCTTGTAAGGCCGTCCGGGCAGCCGACCCAGACGTAAGGCGCGTTCACTCCGCCATAGACGGTGAGTCCGGCCTTCCGGCAGGCTTCGACGAGCAGCTTCGCGTTGCCCATGTAGTGCTCGATGAGCGCGGCCACCTGCGCCTTGCCTTCGGGACTGTAGATGGCCTCGGCACCGCGCTGCACGATGTAGCTGCAGCCATTGAACTTCGTACTGTGACGGCGGCTCCAAAGCGGGTGGATGGCCTGCTGCGTGCCGTCATTCTTTTTGCCCATCAGTCCTTTCGGAATGACGACCACGGCGCAGCGCACGCCGGTGAAACCGCCGTTCTTCGAGAAGCTGCGGAACTCGATCGCGCAATCGCGGGCACCTTCGATCTCGAAGATGGAGCGCGGCACTTCGGGATCCTGGATGAAGGCCTCGTAGGCGGCGTCATAAAGGATGATCGTGCCATTGGCGCGGGCGTATTTCACCCAGGCTTCAAGCTGGGCACGCGTGGCGGTGGCTCCGGTGGGATTGTTCGGGTAGCAGAGATAGACGAGGTCCACCGCCTCGTCGGGGATGGCGGGCACGAAGCCGTTCTCCGGCGTGCATTTGAGGTAGTGCAGTCCGGCGTAGGCGCCGCTCGCGTCCGCCTCGCCTGTGTTGCCGGCCATGACGTTGGTGTCCACATAGACGGGATAGACGGGGTCGGTGATGGCGATCTTGTTCCCCGCGCCGAAGATGTCGAGGATGTTGCCGGTGTCGCACTTGCTGCCGTCGGAGATGAATATCTCATCGGCCTCCACGTTGATGCCGCGGGCTTTGAAATCGTTGTCGGCAATCGCATTGCGCAGGAAGTCGTAACCCTGCTCCGGGCCGTAGCCGCGGAAGCTGTTGCGGTCGCCCATCTCATCCACGGCCTTGTGCATCGCGTCGCGCACGGCCTGCGGCAGCGCCTCGGTCACATCGCCGATGCCGCAGCGGATCAGGCGCTTCGCGGCCTCAGGGTTCGCCTCGGTGAAGGCTTTGACGCGCCGGGCGATTTCGGGGAAGAGGTAACCGGCTTTGAGCTTGTTGTAGTTTTCGTTGATGTAGGCCATGGCGGGAAAAACGGGCCGCCAGTGTGGCGAGTCATGGCCGGGATGCAACTGCGGGACGTGAAAGGTTCCCGGCAATCCAGCCGGGAACCTGTTCTTTGGGGTGCCTCTTATACAGATCAGGGTTCCCCCAGAATCACCCGCCCGCTTTCAGGATTTAGATCGTTGGGAATGTTGCTGATGAAGAACCCATAGCCTCCCCTGCTTGCACCCTTTCGAAGCAAAATGCCTTTGTAGGTGGGAAGTGCCGACGCCGGGATGGCCCAGGTTGGTCTGAAGCTGCCTGACATGGTCCCACTGGGCTGACTCGCTGAGATCGAATAATTGGAGCTCACCGGATTCTCGTAAATGACATTGCCGACGATACGGAAGGACGAGATGTCAATTCCAGGATCAGGCAGTTTGCCATACGTGAAGCTGAGCAGACCGTTGCTGCTTCCCGATGGGACGGTTGGCAGGCCAAGTGTTGTCTGAACATCCCGCATGAAGTCATAAAGAGCACCCACAAGATCCACAGTGATGCCCTCCGGCCATCCATCTGTGTAGATCTGTGTCTCCTTGTTGAGGCTGGTTGTTCCAATCTGCTCCGGCACAGGTGGACGAATCCATAAAAGGTCGCCTCCCGTCACATCGCTGTCTGGATGGGCCGTGTCGAAGGACAACATCCCATTCAGATTGCCTCCACGCACGCCAACGCTTCTTCCCGGAACCGCAAGTTGGGCAAACAAGATGCACTCATGCCCCTGCGTGATGACTGCGGGCCTGCTATTTACGCGTGTTCCATCAGCCAGGTTCAGGCTCAGGGTTAGTGTTCCATTCGACTTGAGAGTCATTGTGCCAAATCCATCTCCCTGTGGATAGGCGCTGGCATCTTTCGGTGGCGATTGAGGTTTGCTTGGCAGTGCAAAGGTGTAGAAGCCCTGGTCAATGGCACCACCCGCCACCGAACTTCTGTTCAGTAGATTGGCAGGAACCGGATTCGCTGCTGAGTAGATGCCTCGGCGTGCCACTCCGGTGCTTGAGTGCGCCCCGTCCACCAGGCTGATGTCAATGGCACCAGCATTATAGGTCAATGTGAGGAACAATGTGCCGTGCATCAACGTCGCGCCTTTGAGCGGAGTAGTGAACCAACTGCTGCCGTCGCCATTAAACGCCCCAACAAATCTTTGCTCAATGCCATCGGAGTACCAGTTGCCTGAGACCGCCCCGGTGGATGGAACCAGGACAATGTGAATGTAGCCGGTTGTGCGGTTGCTGACAGGCGTGCCTGGCAGCGGACGAATGAGTCCTTGAAAGACATCGCTGCTGCCTGGGGGGCCGGCAAAGGGGCTTTCGATGAACACTGCGTTGACCTCCGCATCATGACCGGGCATTTGGAATTGGAGCGCCGAGCCTGAGCGCACAGCCCCTGGGGGTGTGGCGGACCAATGGCTGAAAACAAATCCAGGTTTGGGCCTCGCCGTCACGGTGATGGCGGTGTTTGGTTCGACCTGGGTTGTGGCCACATGCGGATTCGCGGCATCTTTCATCAGAGACGTCTTGCCTGTCCCTGGCGTGCCTTTGACGCTCAGGGTATCAATGAAATCCGCATCGAAACCTGCTGGCACCTCGCGAGAGAGGGTAAGCAGATGCCGACGGGTAAACACAAAGCTCCTGCTGACTGTCGTGGTGTTGCCAGCGTTGTCGTAAGCTGTGACCGCGAGCGTGTTGGGGCCATTCGGCGGTTCAATATTCAGTGACCAGGGGATGGAGGTGGCTCGTGCGGTTGATCCCAGCATGGCAACGACAGGTTGGGCACCATTGAGCACAACCTCCACCCGATCCAGCCCGCGTGAATCACCCGCGGAGCCTTGGATCATATAGGGCCAGCCGGCGCTAATGGAAGTGGTGGTGGCTCTTGGCGACGTGACCGTCAAAGTTGGCGGAGTGGTGTCATCAGCCATGATCTCTATGGTCGTAGATGTCTGACCCTCCACAAGAACACCATTGGTCGCAGCGGTGAGCGTTGCATTGAAGCGCTTGTTGGTCTGCGTGCCGGTCCTCGGTTTGAGGATGATGACCAGTTCCTTGCTGGTCTCCCCGTCAGCAAAGGCCACAAGCGTGGCTGCGCCTGTCAGATCAATGTAATCAGTCCCCGCCACGGCCGCCGAGAAGGGCGGATTGGAAACCTGGGCGGTTCCATTGTCCGTTTGCATCGTGACGGTGGTGGGGGTGCTGCCGTCTGTGCGGACAAGGGTCAGCACCACGGCGTCAGCCCCCTGCTGAACGGTGTATTTCGGGGCGCCAAAGCTGACGCCTCCCTCTCCGATGACAAGCGGATGCACAAGCTGGCTGCTGTTCCCTGCGGAGTCCATTGCTGTCAGGGTGACGTTGAGGATTCCAGGGTTTGCAATCAACGTGCCAGCGGGCGGAGTTTGCAGAACCTCTGTTACCTCCACGTTGTCAGCCACGGCCACCTGAGGAGTGAAGTCCGGAACATTAGTTCCCACACGAATCCCACCCGGTGTGAAGCCGCCAGGTGGAGGGCTGATCATCGGGGGCGTGGTGTCATTCACCGTCAGGTTCAAAGTCAGTGTGGTGGAGTTTCCGAGGGTGTCGGTGGCTGTCAGAGTCACCGGATGCACCCCGACGCTCACGAGCGTTCCCGCCGGAGGCTCCTGGACAAAGCTGGCCACTCCAATGGGGTCCGCCGGAACAGTCTGGTTTTTGTAGTTCGGTACACTGGCCATGCCTGTGGGCCCCGATCCGATGACGAGAGGCTGAAAGCCAGGTCCTGGAGGTGTCGTGATTGTTGGCCCGGTGCCATCCACTCTGATGGGAAGCGTGGGGCTGGTGAAGGCGTGGTTCCCCGCCGCATCCGTGACCCTCCCTTTGAGGGTGTAAACGCCTTCATCGAGCGTGAATGTGACCGAACCCGTGGTGCCGCTTCCGACCGGCACATCATTGGCCAGGACCGTGTAAGTCAAAGGAGTGCCGGGTGGCGTGGCACCATCGCTCCATCCTGAAAGCCAGACGGTGACCAGGGTTCCTGGAAGCCTGGGATCGAAGTTGTTGTTAACGATGAGATTCGGCGTGCTGCTGACCGGAGGCGTGGTGTCCTGCACGGTGACCACAAAGCTGCCCGTCGTGGTGAAACCATGGCTGTCGGTCGCACTCACGGAGACGGTCGTTGACCCCAGGGGGAAAATGCTGCCGCTGCTCTTGCTCAGCACCGGTGCCAGCGCACCGTCTTCAGCATCCTCGGCCGTGACCGTGAAGGTTGCAGGCGCGCCCGAAAAACTTGTGGCCTCGACGATGATCGGTGAGTCAGGCAGATGGAGTTCTGGGGGCGTGTTGCTGATGGAGCCTCCCTTGAAGCGGGCCAGTGCGAAGTTTGTTATCGTGCCACTGTCAGGATCATACACATGGCCTCCTACAAGAATGTTGCCATCCGCCTGCAGGAGCATGCTTGACGGCTCATTGTATCCCTCGTCAGGCCCATGCTGGGCGAAGGCCTTGCCTCCGGTGCCGAACCCGGCATCCAACGCTCCGTTGGGCAGCAACCGGGCGAGCGCAAAGCGATAATCGCCTGTCCTTGCTGCCAAGAGCACCTTGCCACCTTCTTCAATTTGCACCCCCTCACAAAAGTTTTCCCCTGGACCAAGATTCACCACCACCTTGCCCCCATTGCCAAAACTCATGTCCAGGCTGCCATTTTCCAAACACCGTACCAAACAAGCGTCACTATCAGTGCCCTGGCCGCTAAAACTAATCCCTGCCACCACAATGTTGCCGTCAGACTGCAAAGCCACGCCAGTTGCAAAATCATGGGTTGCACGAACATCGGTTAACAGAATTCCGTCATCGCTGAAACTGGGGTCCAATGTGCCGGTTTCAAGATAGCGCAGCAGCAGAAGATCGCGTTCAGTATTGGTATCGGTATTGCCTGCCACCACAATTTTTCCATCAGGCTGAATGGCTATCGCAGATGCCCCTTCGTAGTAGCCTCCGAGGTCAGTAACCACTCTGCCGCCATTTCCAAAACTCGAATCCATTTCTCCAGAGGGCAACAAGCGAACCAACGCGATGTCGTTTAAGCCGTTGCCAGCCACGACAATCTTGCCATCCGCCTGGAGTGTCATCGCAGCCAGAAATGCGTCAGCACCCACGTCTGTTAGTGCGATTCCACCGGTGCCAAATTCGCCGTCCAGTGCACCTGTTTCCGTGTAGCGTGTGACCAAAAAGGAATAGCCCAAGAACTGAGTCCAGGTTCTGCCTGCCACCAGTATTTTCCCGTCTGGCTGGACGACCACACTTCTGCCCTCGCTCCCATCTCCAATGACCGTGACAACCTTGCCTCCATTGCCAAAGCTGGTGTCAAGCGAACCGTCAGGATTGTGGCGGATCAAGCACAGATGAAACGCGTCAGCGGAGGTCGATGCCTGCCCAGTCATCAGGATCTTGCCATCCGCCTGCTCGGCGATGCTAAAGCAAAGATCCTGACTGCCAGAATAGTCCGGCGCGATGTCCGTCACGGCCCATCCACCCTGCCCGAAATTGGCGATCAACTCCCCTGGCAGTGCGATGGCCACCGTGAAGGGCAGGGTTTGCTCATTGCCCGCGGCATCCAGCGCGCTCAGCGTCACCGGCAGCAGGCCGGAGGGGTGGATGCTGCCCGGTGCGGGAGTCTGAACCAGGCTGCCGGCAAACAGGCCGTTGTCAGAGACGGTGGCACGACTGCGGAAATCGGGCAGCGGTTCGCCGGTCAGTTCCGCCAGATTGGAGAAGCTGCCCGCGATGACCGGCGGCGTCGTGTCCTGGATCGTCACCGTGGCGGTGTCTTGATAAAGCCCGTTGACGATGGTGTAGGTGAAGCTGTCCGCACCCGCGAATCCCGGCCCGGGAGTGTAAGTGACCGTCGTGCCATTGTTTGTGATGGTCACAGCGCCGTGCGTGCCCTGGGTGACGGCGGAAATCAGCGTGTAGGGCGCCTGGACCGTGTCGTTGCTCATGACGGAGATCACAGCCGCCGCAGGTGCGGCCTCGACCGTGTCATCCATGGCATCCACCGGCGCATAGACCACCAGGTCGGTGAAAACGATGGAGGTGGGATCGTAAAGGCTGCCCTCGCCATAGTGGATGGTCAGACCCGCAGTGCCAGAGGCATTGTTGAGCCTGCCTCCGTTTGCCACATTAACAAAAACTCCGCTCAGTTGGGTGGAGGTCAGAACGGTGAATATCTCGCCTCCGGTCAACTGGCTTTCAAAACCATTGATGAAGTCAAACTCGATGCCGCCGCCGAGCAGCACCGAGGCGTTGGCGAGAATTTGGTCATAGAGCGTGCCCCCGGTGGTGCCGCCCAGGTTGAAGCGCAGCAGGCTGCCACCGGCCATGGCCACGTCACCCACGACATTGAGAACGCCTGCGGACCCCGCGCCCCCGGCCTCGACAATGCCGCTAGTGATGTTCAGCGGCGCGTTGATGGTTCCGTGCGCCGCCAGCGTGCCGCCGTTGATGTTGACATTGCCAGCGGTCAGCACCGCATTATTGGTCAATAGCGTGCTGCCTGCGGACTGGGAGTAGCTGGACACTCCTGCGGGCCCGATGCGGAGTTCCGTGGTGCTGTCCTCCACACGGAGGATGCCGGAGTTGGTCAGGTTGCCGCCGGTGGTGAAGTCACGATTGTTCCGCAGGATGAAGGAGCCCTGAATGCTGGACAGGGTGTTGATCTTGGCAAAGCTGGAGCCCGCGCCGTCAAGGATCACACCAGCGTTGCTGCCGATGGTCGTGATGCTGCTGCTGCCGGAGCTGAAGTTGAGGGCTGCGCCGTTGCTTACCTCCCAATTGCCGCTGACAAGGGTTGTGCCGGACTGGCTTGGGGTGTTGCTGGCAAGCGCAAGCACACCGCTCCGCACCTGCACGGTGCCGCCGGACTGCACGGTGAGGTTCACCGTGTTGGTGCCGCTGCCCAGCGTGCCGCCGATGGTGGTGGTGGCCCCGCCGGCGCTCTTGCGCAGGATGCCGCCGCCTTCCACCACCAACGCGCCGTTGGCGCTGTTGGCGTTGTTGTCGCCGATCTGCTGGTCGTTCTGGATGTCGAAGAGCCCGCCGTTTTGCACGCGGATGGTGCCGTCGGCCAGGTTGATGTTGCCGGCACCCGTCCAGGTCGTGATCGCCGTGCCCGTGCCGCCCCCGATGTGCAAGGCGCGGCCTGCGATCTCCTTGACCGGCGTGCCGCTGATGTTGAGCGCGCCGCCGCCGTCAATCTGCGTGGTGCCGGCGCCGCTCATCGTGCCGCCGGACCAGTTGAGCACGCCGCCGCTGTTGACCGTCAGCGTGCCGGCGCCAGTGAGCATGGAGCCGGTGGCGGACATCTCCAAAAGCCCGTTGACCGCCGTGGGGCCGCTGATGGTCATGGTGTTGTTGTTGCGCACCGCCCCGGTGCCGCTGCCGTCGCTGCCGCCGTTGATGACTCCGCCGTTGAAGGTGAACGCGCTGTTCAAGTCCATGCGCGCGCCGCTGCTGACCTCCAGCTTGCCGGTGCCTGTCACGCTGCCGCCGCCCACCAGGCTGAGCACGCCGCTGCGGCCCTGCACGGTGCCGTCTTCCTGCACGGTGAGGATGACCGTGTTGCTGCCGTTGCCGAGGCTGCCGCCGATCTGAGTGGTGCCCGTGCCCACGCTCTTGCGCAGGATGCCGCCGCCGCCCACCACCACCGCGCCGTTGATGCTGTTGGCGTTGTTGTCGCCGATCTGCGCGTCGTTCTGGATGTCGAACAGCCCGCCCTCGGACACGGTGATCCTGCCGTCCTCCAGATTGATCCTGCCGGTGCCCGTCCACGTCGCCACCGCCCCCTCCCCGCTGATGTTGAAAAAGCGGCCCGAGATCACCTTGTCGCCGCTGCCGCTGATGCTGGCCGTCGCGCCCTCCAGCAGGTTGGTCACACCGCCGGCGGTGTCCATCGCCCCGCCGCTGAACTCGAACGTGCCGCTGATGTTCAGCGTGCCCGCGCCGCCCAGAGTGCCGCTGCTGATGCCGAAGTTCTCCGCGTCCACCGTCACCATGCCGGCCACATCCAGCCGCCCGCCCGCCACGCTGGTGCGGCCCGCGCCGGTGATGGCGGCTGTCTGCATGTCCACCGTTGTCAGCGTCTGCGTGCCGCCGGTGAACTGGATGGTGCCGTTCTCCCCGGCATGGAAGGTGCCGCTGCTGGTGCCGCCTCCGTTGAGCAGCAGCGTCCTGGCATTGGCATTGGCCGTGCCGTGGTTGCTGAAGGTGCCCAGGAAGCGCAGCGTGCCGCTTTGCACCTCCACCAGACCGCCGGCGTTGACCGTCGTGTTCACCGTGTTGGTGCCGCTGCCCAGCGTGCCGCCGATGGTGGTGGTGGCCCCGCCGGCGCTCTTGCGCAGGATGCCGCCGCCTTCCACCACCAACGCGCCGTTGGCGCTGTTGGCGTTGTTGTCGCCGATCTGCTGGTCGTTCTGGATGTCGAAGAGCCCGCCGGTCTGCATGCGGATGATGCCGTCGGCCAGGTTGATGTTGCCGGCACCCGTCCAGGTCGTGATCGCCGTGCCCGTGCCGCCCCCGATGTTCAAGGCGCGGCCCGCGATCTCCTTGAGGGCCGTGCCGCTGATGTTGAGCGTCGCACCACTGGCGATCTGCGTGATGCCAGTTCCGCTGAAGGTTCCTCCCGTCCATGCGGATCCGATCCCATGTAGTGTCAGCGTGTGCGCGCCATTGATGGTGCCGCCTCCAAAAAGGAGGTTTTGAATGGCGACTGCCATGTCCACCGTGACCGTGCTGGCGTTCACCGTGGCGTTCCAGTTCTGTCCGTTCTGTCCGTTGATGGGGGCAAAGCTGTTGGGACTCCAGATCAAGGCGTTGGACCAATTTCCAGAGGTGTTCAGCGTGGCGCTGCCGTCCTGTGCCAGGGCACTCATGGCGGTCAGCAGCATGGCGGAGGTGGCGATGAGGCGCGTTTTCATGGCGATGGGATGAGGAGTTGGAGTTTAGGAGGGCGGGTGGCTTGGAGAGGGGCGGTGGCCGCTCATGCGGCGACGGTGATGCTGGCTTCGTCGCTCCACTGGCCGACGCGCTGGTCGCCCACGCGGAAGATGGCCTTGTATTTCCACACGGCGGGGGTGGCGGGCAGGGGCGCGGTGTCCAGGTAGTCCGGCGTGGAGTCGTAGGTGAGCACCTGGTAGCCGCCGCCGCGGTCCACATGGATCTCGATCATGTCCAGGAAGGCGCTCTGCCCCTGCCAGCCCCAGCGCGCGAGCACCTGGCCGCCGCTCAACTCCAGGGTCAGTTGCGGCTTGAAGACGCTGAAGTCCGGGCCGGTCTGCACGGGGCCTTCGATGCCCAGGGCCTCGCCCATGGCGATGTTGTAGGCGGGGTGGGCCTTGATGATCCTTGCCAGGGCGCGGAAGCGCTTTTCCACGCCGGGGAGCACGGCGGCCACGGGCGCGGGCATGGTGGGGGTTTCCGGGGGCGGCGTGCCGGCGGCGCCGCCATCGCGCGTGAAGTCCTTCCAGGCGCTCCACTGCTGGGCGCACTGGGCGCAGATGTCCTGGCTGTTCAGGACAAAGGTGAAGTAGTCCGCATCCGCAGCCTGGGCGGTGATCTGCCCGGCGCTCAAGCCGAGTGTGGCGGCATAGTCACCGATGTGGGTCTTGAACTGGGTGGTCTGCGCGGCGAATTCGGCGTCGCGCCGTTTGATGAAGTCTGACTTTGGCATGGCGTGTTTTCTCCTTTTTGGCGGTTGGTTGGGTGGTGGTTGTGCGGCGGAATTCGGATCGTAAACCCAGCCCGGTTCCCCATACTCGATCAGGTAGCTTGGCGAGCCCCATCGGGCATTTTTGTCGTCATAGCGAATATGGGAATCCCAGGTCAGAACTCTCATGGACGTGGTTGTGCTTGGTGATGGCGGCGCGGCAGGCGGGCCGTGCCGCCCGGCCCGCCGCACTGCCACCCACGGACCCTGGGTGGATGCGCGCCGGCGGCAGGTGCGCATGTGCGGATGACTGGCGCGCGTGTACCGATGACCGGTACGCGCGCACCGGCGGCGGGTACCTGCGCACCGGTGACTGGCGCGCGTGTACCGACGACCCGTACGCGCGCACCCAGGCCCGGTGCATGCGCACGGCTTGCGGGTGCGCGCGCTCCCGCCCGGCGCGCAGACCCACCCGAAGGGCGTGGAAGGCATCCCCGGCGGCGGGCGGGCGGGCGTGGCAAGCACTGGCCCGGGACGCGCTTAGGGATGGTGAAGCGGTGTGCATGGTGTGACGCGGGATTTTTTCGCGTATTTCATGGGCGAGTTTATTGAGCGGGGGATTTTTCCGGCATCCCCCGTTCGGGGGATGATTTCCGTCTCAGTTGTCTATAAAGCATGTCATAAGCAGCACCGATGGCCCCGGCACGATTGTTGACGCCGAGCCGCAGATAGATGTCTTTGAGGTGGGTTTTGATGGTTTGATAGCCGCAGCCCAGGATGGTGGCGGTTTCCTCATTGGTTTTTCCCTGGGCCACCCAGTGCAGCACCTCGGCCTGGCGCCGGGTCAGGCCAAGCTGCACCGAAAGAATGCGGATAATCTCTTCGCCGTCATCCGCCGCATGATTGAAGTCCGCAGACATGCCCCCGTTTAGAGCATGGGAAAAACAACCACCATCACCCGTTCGGGAGATGGTGGAGACATGCTGGCTTTGAGCCGTGGGGCGGGATGCACTCATTCATCCCCTTCTTCGGAATCCACGCGCGCGGATTACAGGGGGCATGAAAAAAAGGCCTCAGGTTGCCGCCGTTTCCAGCACGACGCGGTGGCTGCGGAAGGCCCGGCCTGGTCTTCCTGCCGCACGATGACGGTCCGCAACAGCCGCCTCGTGAGGAAACCTCACTGCCAGGGAATCCCGAGCTCTGCCAGGTGTTCTTTCAGCACGGCCAGGTGCCACAGTTGGACATTGGCGTCCGTGCCCACCACCAGATGGCGGTTGTCGGGGCTGAACGTCATTCGCTTGAGGATGTGCCCGTCCGGAGATGTGAGCCGGGCGATTTCCACGCGTTGCAGCGGGTCCACCAACCGGACCACCCGGTCTGTGGCGTGGAGTGCCAGCAGACGACCGTCGGGCGAGAAGGCACACGTCCCAACACCCACGTCGGAGGCTTCGATCGGCATGGTGGCGATTTTTTCCCAGGTGCCCATGCGGTGGAAAACATATTCGGAAGGCGTGCCGATGACGAGCAGCGTGCTGTCCGGGCTGATGGCGACCTCGCATTTGCGGGAGGGCAGCCTGGCAACGAGGCGGCCGCTGCTCCGCTCCCATACCGCGGCGAAAGACTGCCGGTTGACCTCCGAATTCCAGAAACCGGCTGCAACCCATTGACGGTCACGGCTGAGCACGACGGCACTGGTGTGGGGCTGCCCTTCAAAGCGGCGCAGGAGATCTCCGGAGTCGGCATCCAGGAGCAGCAGCCCCGACCGCGCCGTGTGCGCCAGCAAGGGTGCTTCAGCCGGGAGCATGTCCATGGTGTCCACCTCCTGGGAGGGCTCCAGGGGCACCGTGACGGCCGGTTCCACATGAAAACGGCCATCAGAGCCCCGGCTGATCCCCCGCGACTGGATGCCCTGCCGGTTGGAGACGATGAGGCTGCGCGGACTGCGAAATTCCACATCATTGACTTGTGTGCCGATGAAGTCCTGCGGCAAACCATCCTCCAGGCTCCACAACGCGCCCCAGTGGTCGCTGCCTGCCGCGAGGAGGCTGCAGGATGGATCAACAGCGACTGCGAAGACAATCTGCGGGTCTGCCTGGGCGGGAACAAGCAACTGGCACACGTCCGACTGACGCACGTGAAGCAGTTTCAAGGAGGCCTTGTTCCAAACGGCCAGAGTGGTCCCGTCCGCGCTGAAACCGAGCGGACGGAGGCCGCCGGCCTGCAGCACTTCCCTGGTGCCGAGGGCATCCCAGATGCGCAGGGTGTTGTCCCAGGCGTGAGATGCCAGCAACGGCGTGTGAGGATGAAAAAACACGTTTGTCACCGCGCGGGTGTGGCCTTCCAGCGTGCGCATGTGGCCGGTCCCGACATCATGCACCTCAATGGTCTGGTCTTGATACGGCACTGCCAGCAGGCGCCCGTCGCCGCTCCAGGTCATTCCGAAGCCCAGGCTTGCGGAGCGGCGCTTGAACTTGCGGCGGGTGGCGCCGTCATCGAGGCCGATGAGATGAATGCCATCCGCGCATTCGACAGCCACTTGGGACAAACGGGGATGGTGAGCCACCGTCCAGGGCCGGGGCAGGCTGGGACCGGACGGAACAGGCTTTGCTTCCCGCAAGTCAATGATGCGCAGGGCGCCCGCTTTGTCGGTGGCCACCAGCCTCCCGCCGTCGGGACTGAGGTCCCAGCCGAGGATTCCAGGCTGTCCCGCCTGGGCGCCGATCTCCAGGACATGCCGGGGATTGCCATAGCGCCATACGCGCAGGGAATCCCTCCCCCCGCGGGCAACGACTGTGCGTGATGGGTGGTGCAGCTTCAAAAGCGGCTCGCTCATGCCGCAATCAGGCACGTCCAGCAGCACGGCGTTGCTGTGGAAATCACGAACGACGAGGTTGGCGCGCCCATGGATGCACGCCCAGGCATCGTGGCCTGAGTCAATGGCGAACTGGGAGATGTCCGCCGGCAGCAGGCGTTCCTCCCCTGCGGCCTCCAGATCACATACGGCCAGGGCGGCGATCGCCTCATCGCGCAGCTCCGGCGTCACACGAATCGTCGCGGCTTCGCGGATCGCCGTCAGGGCTTCCGTCCTCCTGCCCATGCGCAGAGTGGCGCGCACCGAACGGGCGCGCTCAACGTTCGCGTGCCAGAGGGAATCGCGGGAGGAGGCCAGCGCGTCCTCGGCCCGCCGCCACTGCCAGAAAATGCCGGACATGCCCAGAAGGAGGAAAAGCACCGCCGCCGCGCCCAGCGCGGCCACCGCCGGCCTGCGCCGCGCCCATTTCAGGGTGCGCTCGATCATCGTCGAGCGGCGGGCGAGGATCGTCTCTCCGCGCAGCCAGCGCTCCAGGTCGTCGGCGAGCGCCTCGGCGCTGCCGAAGCGGGCGGCGGGCTCCTTTTCCAGGCAGCGCAGGCAGATGGTCTCCAGGTCGCTGTCAATGCGCGCGCCGAGGGTGGTGGGGCGCGCTGGCTCGCATTTGATGACGTTGGTGAGCACTTCCAAAGAGCTGCTTCCCTCAAAGGGCGGCCTGCCGGTGATGAGGTGGTAGAGGATGGCGCCGAGGGCGAAGACATCCACGGCGGTGGTCAGTTCGTTGACTTTTCCCGCGGCCTGCTCGGGCGCCATGTAGCCGGGCGTGCCGAGCACCGCGCCGGTCATCGTGAGGCCTTCGTTCCCGATCTCTTTCGCCAGGCCAAAGTCGGTGATGAGCGGCTCGCCCTGCGCATCGAGCAGGATGTTCGCGGGCTTGAGGTCGCGGTGGATCAGGCCGCGCTGATGAGCGTAGTGGGCTGCGCGGGCGATTTTCACCAGGAGCGCGGCCGCCTCGCGCGGGGGCAGCCTGGCGCCGGGGGTGTCTTTCATTTTCCGCGCCAGGGTGCCGCCCTCGATCAGGCGCATGGAAAACCAGGCGCGGCCCTCATGCTCGCCCACATCGTAAATCGGCACGATGTGCGGATGATCCAGCCGCGCGGCGGCCTCCGCCTCGGCCCGAAAGCGGCGCACCTCTTCCGCGTCCGCGAACTGGCCGGCGAGCATCATCTTCAAAGCCACCTCGCGCTCCAGGCTGCGCTGCCGGGCGCGGTAAACGACGCCCATGCCGCCGCGTGCCAGGGGGGAGATCAGAGTGTAGTCGCCGAGGGATTCCACTTCCAATGACTGCGGGGGCGGCGCCCCCGGCCTGGCCTCGATCGTCTCCGCCTCATCCAGCGAACCGTCATTTGTCCCCAAGGCCATCGAGCGCCGCAGGCATTCGGGACACAAGCCGCCGAGCAGAAGCTCCGGCAGCGGTGATCCGCAGGCTGGGCAGGAGGCTCTGGATGCGTGCGGCATGGGACCGGTCAGATGCCGAACAACTGGCGCATTTCATCCGCCGCCTGCTCCGGATCGGCGACGGTCATCTCCACATGCGCGCGCACTGCGGCGCGGAAGCGCTTTCTGAGCCGGTGCACCGCCACGGCAAAGGCGGGCGCGGTCATGCCGGCGGTGGCGGCGGCATCAGCATAGCCGTCGGCTCCAGTGTCGGCGGCGAGGAAGGGCTGCAGGGCGGCGAACACCGCGCTCTGTCCACGCCTCTCATATTCCTCGCGCTGGGCGAGCAAAGCGCGCTCCATCAGCACCAGGGCCCAGCTTTGATCGAAAGCCTCGGCCGGGTTCGCGCATCTGGCGGGAAGCTCCAGAAACCACGCCTCCCCTTCCGTGGTGTCGAGCGGCAGGTTCTTTTCCCCGCCACCGCGGCGGAGGGCGATTTTTTGCCTCCAGTCATCGGCCAGAAAATGATTGAGCGCCGCGAGCAGGTAGGAGCGGAAGCGCCCCTTTTGCCGGTCGGCGCGGCCAAACATCTCGTTGCGCAGCAGCCGGGTGAAAAACTCCTGGGTCAAATCCTCCGCGTCCGGCACATCATGCCCGCGCCTGCGGATCTCCGAGTAAACCGGACGCCAGTAAATCCGGCACAGCTCCTCCAAGGCTTTGCGCGCCTGATCCCCGACCGGGTCCGCAGCGCGCGCGACCAGGCTCCAATGCGTGGTGTCAAAACCGCATCTGTCCGCGTCTGGTTCAGGCATGAGAATCGTGGGAGCGTGTCATGAGGTCATCTGGACAGCGTGAAAATAAGATTCGCGCCCCTGGAATAGCAACCTTTCAAAGCGGCATTTTTCCCCTCCTGTGACAAAGCCGCCTGTTTTGACATCCCATGAAGCGCGGTTTCCTGCCGGACGGCCGCGGCACACCGCCGACTGGATCAATGAACGGCCGCTCCGCGCTTCACTGGGCAGTCTCGAGCCTCGGGAAAAGCGGCGCCGGCGTTCCAAGCTGATGCCCCTCCTGGAGCAAGCCCCATTTCAGATCTCCCAATTCGAAACTCTGAGGCATGGCCCAGCCGATCTGGGCGCGGGCTGCCTGCATCGCCGCGGGCATCACGGGATCAAGCAGCACGCTCACATGGGTGAGGGCCTCGGCCAGATGATAGAGAACGCTGTCGAGACGCGCGGCCTGGGCCGGGTCTTTGGCGAGCGAAAAGGGCTTGGTGCTGTCCACATAGGCGTTCGCGTGCGTGACGATTTTCCACGCGGCGGCGATGCCGTCATGGATGGCCCAGCCGTCCATCGCGGACGAATACGCGGGCAGCGCCCCGGCCACGGTCTGGCGCAGCGCCTGGTTTTCGGCGTCGTCATAGCCGCCCGGCGCGAGTTTCCCGGCGCGGTATTTGTGCGCCATGTTCAGGCTGCGGTTGAGCAGGTTCCCGAGACCGCCGGCGAGCTCCTTGTTGTAGCTCATGATGATGCGCTCCTCGCTGAAGTCGGCGTCCTGGCCGGTGGCGATGTCGCGCATCAGGTAGTAGCGCAGGCCGTCGGGCGTGAAGACGCCGGCGAGGTGGTCGGGATCAATGACATTGCCGAGGCTTTTGCTCATCTTGGCGCCTTTGATGTTCCACCAGCCATGCACGATGAGGCGCGGCATTTGCCCGTCGGTGAAGCCGAGCGCGCGCAGCATCGTGGTCCAGTAAAGCGCGTGCGGGGGAAAGAGGATGTCCTTGCCGATGACCTGCGCCTCGGCGGGCCAGAGCTTCGAAAAATCCGGCAGCCCCTCATTGCCGCACTCCTCCGCCAGATAACCGGCGAAGCTGATGTAGTTCGTCAGAGCGTCGAACCACACATAGTTGACGAATTTCTCGTCAAAGGGCAGCGGGATGCCCCAGCTCAGTCGCTCCACCGGGCGGGAGATGCACAGGTCCTGCGGCTCGCCTTCGAGAGCGTTCAGCACGTCCTTGGCGCGGTTGGCGGGGAAAATGAAATCCGGGTGGCTGCGAATGAAGCCCTTCAGCCATTCGACGTGCTCGCTGAGTTTGAAGTACCAGTTTTCCTCCCGGAGTTCGACGACCTCGCCCCATTCCTCGCCGAAGCTGCCGTCGGGGCCGCGTTCCTTGTCGGTAAGGAACTGCTCCTGGCGCACGCTGTAGAAGCCGGTGTGGCTCTTTTTGTAGAGCTGGCCGGCGTCATGCAGCTTTTGCAGGATGGCTTGAACCACGCGCTTGTGGCGCTCGTCCACGGTGGCGGCCCAGCCGTCGTAGCGCACGCCGAGCTTTTCCCAAAGCGCTGTGAAGTGTCCGGTGACGCCCTCGACGAACTGTTGCGGTGTCAGCCCTTCTTTTTCGGCGCTCTTCTGCACCTTTTGCCCGTGCTGGTCCACGCCGGTAAGGAAGTAAACTTCGCGCCCGTTCAACCGCTGAAAGCGCGCCATCACATCCGCCAGCACCTTCTCATAAGCATGGCCGATGTGCGGGCGGCCGTTGGTGTAGTCAATCGCGGTGGTGATGAAATAAGGCTTCACGGGTGGAAAAATGAAAACCAGCCATAACGCGCCCCGCGCGCGTGGCAACCGCGGTTTCCTCCATCCGGCAGGCGGAATGCCATTGAAGCCATCCGCACGAGAAGCTTGCCGCCTGGCGGGGGCACGCGCTATCATGGGATCCTCCCCCAACCTTTTGCCTTTTTAAAATCCGTCCGTGCCAGCCCCTCCGACGATTGATCCAGACGCTCCCGACACGCGGAAGCCCCTCCTGCCGCTGCGCCCGGTGGTGGCGCTGTGGCACCTGCTGCTGCCGCCGACGCAGGCGCACGCGGACCGGCAGACCAGAAAAGCGCGCTGGATCGCCGGCGGCGTGGTGGCGGCGCTGGCGCTGGGTGTGGCCGGACTCGGCTTCGCCTACGCGCGGCCTTTGAAGGACACCTACAAGAACTGGCGGACGGAGCGCCTGCTTGCCGAGGCGCGCCGGCTGATGGATGACAAGAAGTACTTCAACGCCATCACCAAAGTGCAGCAGGCGGTGAGCCTCTCGCCCTCAAATGTCAACGCAGTGCGTCTGAACTCGGTCTTTCTCACCGCGATGAAGCGCCCTGAGGCGATCTACTTCCTCGACAAGCTCGACCAACTCGGCGCC
Organism: Verrucomicrobiaceae bacterium UBA2429; assembly: GCA_002343505.1. Classification (GTDB taxonomy): domain Bacteria; phylum Verrucomicrobiota; class Verrucomicrobiia; order Verrucomicrobiales; family Verrucomicrobiaceae; genus Prosthecobacter. The sequence continues at coordinate 36,402 of DDQZ01000056.1, forward strand.
ACGACACTCGACGACCGCAAAACGCGCGTGCAGGCCTACATGAATCTGCACCGCGGCAGGGACGCCTCGGCGCTGATGGAGGAACTGCTGGCGGAGCACGCCCCGGACGAGGATTTGATGAGGCTGGCCGGCCTGGTCTGGGGCGAGAGCCGGAACAAGGAGCAACTGCTCAAGCCGCTCAAGACCTACGCTGAAAACCACCCGGAGGACAGCGCGCACAGCCTGCGCCTGGCGCGGGTGCAGACGGAGTCGGTGGACGCGGCGGAGACCGTCGAGGGCATTCGCAGGGCTTGGAGGGTGGCGGAGGAGGACGGCGAAACCGGGCTGGCGGCCATCGAGTTCCTGGCATCCTTCGAGTCGCTGCCGCCTGACGAGACAGCCAGGCTCATCGAAAGGCTGCGCAGGCATCCGATGGCCGGGGCGCGGCACCAGGCTGAGGCACTGAAGAGGCAGACACGGCTGGACCCCGCACGCCGCCCCCAGCATGTGCAGGAGGTGCTGAGCCAGGCGCGGGGAAAGAAGCGCGAGGAACTGGTGCCGCATGTGCGCTGGCTGGTGGATCAAAAGGAGTTCGCCCAGGTGCTGGCGCTGGTCTCCGAGGAGGAGGCCAAGAGCTACCAGCCGCTGCTGGAAAACTACCTCACCGCCCTGACGATGCTGGGCCGGTTCGACGACCTGGAGCGCCTCGTCGCCGACCCCGGCGTGAACAAGCTGCTCAATGAGACGATGAAGGCCTTCTACCGCGCGCATCTGGCCTTCGTCACGCGCAAGCCGCCGCGCGAGTTCCGCGAGGCGCTGGTGCTGGCCCGGGCCGCTGCCGAGGTGGAGAAGCGCGGAGAAATCTGCCTGCGCCTGGCCGAATATGCCGAGGCGCGCGGGCATCCCGACATCGCCCAGGACGCCTACAGGAGCGCGTCGCAGATGGCCCGCACCGAGCGCGCCGGGCATCTGGGTCTGCTGCGCGCCAGCGCGGCGAACGGGAATACCGCGGTGTTTCTGGAGTCCGCGCGCGCGGCGGTCGAACGCTGGCCGGATGATCCGCTGTTTGTCGAGCAACTGGCCTACGCCAACCTCATCGTCGGGCATCAGGTCGAGAACTCAATCGCCGAACTGAGGCGCCTCTTGGAGCAGCGCCCGGATGATCCCGGACGACTGCTGATGCTGGCTCTGGCGCACTGGCGTCTGCGCGACGCGGGGACCTCGATCGAAGTGCTGGGCAGGGCTGACGTGGCCGGTCTCACCCCCGGCCAGCGTGCCGTTTACGCGGCGCTGGCCAAAGGCCAGACGGATGAGGAATGGGGACGGCGCAGGGCCGAGGCCATCCGCGGCATTGACCGCCAGGCGGCCATGCTGCCGGAGGAGCGCCAGTTCCTTGAACGGGCGCTGCGCTGACCCGGTGCCGCAGGCAGCGAAAGATCATTTGCCTTTTTTGACGGCCTTCTTCGCCTGACCGTCGTCGAGATGGGCGGCGATGTCGGCGGCGGGGATGCCGAGGAATTTGGCGGCGCGCGCGGCGTCCTCCTCGAAGTGGCGGTGGGCGATGCGCGCGAGCTCGCGCGTGACCCAGGGCAGAAGCTCGATGTCGGGGCTGGTTTCGGCGATGTGGACGAGTCCGTTGAGGGCGTCCCTCATGCGGGTGATGGTGGTGGCGGAGTTGGCGAAACGCGCGCCGGTGCTGCCCAGCGGGATGTCGGAGGGCAGGAGCACGTCGGAATTGCACAGGGCGCAGGCGCGCTGGATGGTGTTTTCCAGCTCGCGCACGTTTCCAGGCCAGTCGTAGGCTTCGAGCAATGCCAGCGCGTCCTCGGTGAAGCGCATGACCACGCCCCGGCGCCGCGCGGACTGGCGGCGCAGGAAGAACTCGGCCAGCAGGCGCACATCCTCGCGCCGCTCGCGCAGGGGCGGGATGTGGATGCGGACGACATTGAGGCGGTAAAAAAGATCCTCGCGGAAGGCGCCCTTGCTGACGGCGGTCTCCAGATCCTTGTGGGTGGCAGCAAGGATGCGCACATCGCACTTGAGCACCTGGTTGCTGCCGACGCGGCAGAACTCTCCCTCCTGGAGCACGCGCAGCAGCTTGCTCTGCACAGCCAGGGGCATGTCGCCAATCTCGTCGAGGAAAAGGGTGCCGCCGTCGCACTGCTCGAAACGGCCCACGCGCTGGTTGACCGCGCCGGTGAAGCTGCCCTTCTCATGGCCGAAGAGCTCGCTTTCCATGAGGTTGTCCGGGATGGAGGTGATGTTGATGCCGACGAAGTCCTTTTGAGCGCGCTGGCTGAACTTGTGGATGGCGCGGGCGACGAGCTCCTTGCCGCTGCCGCTCTCGCCGGTGATCATGACGGGCGCGTCGGAGCGCGAGACGCGGCCGATCATTTTGAAGACCTCCTGCATGGCCGAGGAGCGGCCGATGATGGTCTCCTGGAGGCTGTCCACAGGCGCGTCGGCGGCCTGGGAGCGGGTGACGCGGCGCGCCTCGGAGGAGCTGAGCGCGGTCTCGACGGCGGTGCGCAGCTCGTAGGTGAGCTTTTCCTTGCCCAGCACATCGTAGGCGCCCAGGCGCATGGCCTCGATGACATGGCTGGTGCTGGCGATGCCGGTGAAGAGGATGACCATCGCGTTCGGGTCGGTCTGGCGCAGGCGCTTGAGCAGCTCGATGCCGGAGGTGCCTGGCAGGCGCACCTCGGCCAGGACGAGATCGTGCGGCGTCTTCTGATAATGCGCCAGCGCCTCCTCGGCGCGCTCGACGGCGGTGATGCTGACGTTGGGCGCCTTCAAATGCCCCGCTGCCCAGGACAGGAAGTCCGGGTCGGTGTCCACGATGAGAATGCGGGTTTCAGGAGCGGCGGCCATTGATGGAATTTCCACGTTCCTAGATGGTCGGACATGCGCCGTCAATGCCAGTTCTGGCGACTTTGAAAGAACACGCGGCTCGGAAGCGGGGGGGCGGAAAGGCCTGCGGAGCCCGTGTTTTTTTGGGATTTCACCGGCAGACAACCATTCCATGCGTGCCACTATGAACTTCGAATGAACCCGCAGAAACCCTCCAAAAATCCAAAACGGATCATCAGCGGCAACGATGTCAGCCCGCGCAAAAGCATGGGGCAGAATTTCCTCGTGGACCCTCAGTTGGCGCGCTGGATCGCCGACCAGATCGAGCCGGATGACGCCGCTTTTCTCGTCGAGCCCGGCCCCGGACTCGGCGCCATGACCGGGCACCTGGAGGGCCGCGCGCGGCATCTGCTGCTCATTGAAAAGGACGACTCACTGGCGCCCCGGCTCGCCGGGCGCTTCGCCGGACGCGCGGATGTGACCGTGCTGCACGCGGACGCCGCCCGCGTGGACATGCGGCCCTGGTACCGCCACGGTGATGTGCGCGTGATCGGCAACCTGCCCTACTCGGTCGGGGGCGAGATTTTGAAGATGATGCTGACGCCGCCCACGCCGGTGACGCGCGCGGTCTTCATGCTGCAAAAAGAGGTGTGCCAGCGCATCGCCGCGCGCGCCGGTCAGGACGGCTGCGGCGCGGTCTCGGTGCTCGTCCAGCGGGACTGGGACGTCGAGTTTCTGCGCGTCGTGCCGCCGGAGGTCTTCCAGCCGCGCCCGAAAGTGGACAGCGCCGTCATCCGACTCACTCCGCGGGATCCCGCCACACTGCCGGTGTGCGACCGCCGGCTCTTCGACCGGCTCGTGCGTCTCGGCTTCGGCCAGCGGCGCAAGCAGATGAAAAACCTGCTCCCCGAGCCGCCCGAAGGCTGGCAGGCCCTGGCCGGGGCGCTGGACAAACCGGTGACGATGCGCGCCGAGGAGCTCTCCCTGGAGGAGTGGGTGCGCCTTTGCCGCTGGTATGAGCAGCGGCTGGAGGCGGACGCCGGGCAGAAGGCCACCGAGATGTTCGACGTGGTCAACGAGCGCAACGAGGTCACCGGCCAGCTCACCCGCGGCGAGGTCCACGCGCGCGGTCTCCTTCACCGCGCGGTGCATGTCTTTGTCATCAACTCGCGCGGGGAGGTCTTCCTGCAAAAGCGCTCCCATTTAAAGGATGTCTCGCCCTTGAAATGGGACAGCAGCGCCGCCGGGCATCTCGACGCCGGGGAGAGCTACGCCGCCTGCGCCATCCGCGAGGTGCGCGAGGAGAATGGCATCGAAATCCACGACACCGAGCTGGCCGCGCTGCTGCCCGCCGGCGCGCACACGGACTTCGAATTCGTCGAGCTGCGCATCGCCCGCCACAACGGCCCGATGCGCTGCCCGCCGGAGGAGATCGCCTGCGGCGAGTGGTTCGCACCCGAAGTCATCAGCGACTGGGTGGCCGCGCGCCCGCAGGACTTCGCCAGGGGCTTCGTCTCATGCTGGCATGAGTGGATGAGGGCGCGCGCATGAAACATGCTGACTGCATTCCCGCCGGGGCCGCGAATCAAATCCCCCGCCCCGCCGCCGCTCACGGCGCGCCCATCACCTCGTCGGCGAGTTTGCCAAACTCCACCTCCCGCTCCGTGCCGATGGCCTTGTAAGCCTCCCAGCCGAGCTTGTGCGCGCCGGTCTCGGTGATGATGCCGAGGCGCAGGCCGCCCTCCTGCTCCGGCATGTCATGGTAGCGGTGCAGATGGAAGGCCTCGACGGCCTTGAGCGGGCGGATTTGCCGGAACATGTAAATAAGGCCCGCCACCTGGCGGCGCTGGTCGGCCTCGCTGAGCGTGGGTGTGTTGAAGCCCTGCTCGGAGAGCAGGATGCCGCGCGGCGCGCCCTGGAAGTGAAAGCGCGGCTGGTCGAGGAAGGCGGGCAGCACGGCGATGTTGCGCGGAGTGATGAGCGGCGTGTCGAAGTCGTGGGTGAGGCCCTCGTCCTTCCAGGCGTCGGGGTTGCGCAAATCCTGCGGATAGGGGTGATAAGCCACGCCCCACTCGAAGTCACCCTCCGCGCGCGCCATCTCCGCGAACATCTCCAGCATGTCGCGCACGATGTAGGTGCCGGCGCCGCCGCTCTTGCGCGTCCAGTGGTGGGTCAGCGAGATGAAGACGCGCGCGTGGGGATCAAAAAGCCGCGCCGTGTGGTGGGTGAGCCGGGCGGAGCGCATGAGGGTCTCCAGATAGCGGGCCAGGGGCTGCGCGCCCATGTTGGTCCAGGTGGCGGCCTGGTCCACCTCGTTGTGCAGGATCCAGTTGGTCACGCGACCATGGGCGCCGTCCTCGCGCGACCAGCGCTCGGCCATGAGATGCAGCACGGCGCGATACAAGCGCGCCGGGGTCTCGGCGGAGAGATTGGGGATGGAGTAAATGCCGCGCGGCTCGGCCTCGGGATGCACCATGGGGCTGCGCGGCGCGCCATCCGCGGCGCGCCCGTTGGAGACGAGCAGGATGGCGCTGGCGATGACCTGCTTTTCCGCGAGCAGGCGCAGGGTGGTATCGTGCCCCAGAAGCGCGCGCTCATTTTTATAATAGACGCGCCCCTCGAACTCCCAGGGCTCCCAGCCGGGCGCGGGCGCGGCGCGCAGGAGGCTGCTGACCACGATGTTGACGGTGGCGTGGCGGATGCCGAGATCGAAGATCTCATGCCCGGCGTCACTCAGCGGCGGCACGCCGATGCCTTTCTGGTGCGGCGCCTCAAGGCGCGGCAGCGCGCGCGCCACGGCGGGTCCGATCACGCCGGGCCAAGCGGCGGCGGAAAGCCAGCGCCCGTCCGCGTCCGCCAGCCGCCAGCGCCACACGGCGCGATCGCGTGGTGAGCCAGCAGAGAGACGCGGCACCTCGACGCGGAAGCGTCCGCCGGGGCCGGGCTGGACCTCGACCTCCACCACGCCAGCGCCAGCCTGGTGGGAGGGCGTCTCTGGCGGGATGGGCACCAGCCGCGCGGGCGCGGGCGCGCTGCCGGCGAGCGTGATGACCCGCGCGCCGACATGCACGGTCTCGATGCGCGCGGGGCGCTCGGCGCGCAGGTCGGCGAGGATGGCGGCGGCGTCCGCCTCGCGCGCGGCCAGCGTTTGATCCCGCTCCGCAGCCAGGCGCGCCTCTGCGGCGGTGGGGGCGCGCAAGCGCAGATGGCGCAAGCGCAGGAGGCTCTCCGCCGCGCCATTGAGGGCGAAATGGAAACGCATCTCCGGGTGGCCGGCGGCGGGTGGTGGGTCGAGCCGGGAGAGGTCAAAAACGAGCGGCTGCCACGCCTCGGCGATGCCGGTCTGGCGCGCCTCGGCCACGACCATGTCCCCCCCCTGGGCGCGGTAGCGCAGCACCACGGATTCGAGTCCGGAGGGGGCGAAGTAGTCCAGCGCCAGGATGCTTTGCCGGGCGGGGTCATAGCCGGCGGGTACGACGGCTGTCCAGAAGTGCGGGTGGCCGCCGCCGAGCCTGATCTCCAGGGTCGAGTCAGGCAGCGCCTGGAGCGCCAGGTCCCGGTGCGGGCCGTGCGCCAGCGGGATCTCCGGCGCGGCAGCGGCGGCCAGCGGCAGGAGCGCTGCAAAAAGGGCGTGCCGGAGCATGGGCGGGCATCAGTTCCTGCCGCTTCACTTCTTGCCGTGCTGCTCGCGGTGGTGCTCGCCCAGCAGGTCGCGGCCGAAGTCACCGTCGAAGCTGCGGAAGACGCTGTGCGGGTGGTTGGCCTCGCCCTGCACATTGTCGTACTCAATGAGGAAGGTCGCGCCCTGCACGCGGTAATAGTGCGGCTCCCCGCGCTCCCTGCCGCCGGCCCAGCCGAAAAAGACAGGGCCGTTTTTGCCGATCTCATCCCACGTCTCCTGGGCGATCTCCGGGCGCACGCGGCCCAGATACTCCTGGATGATCTCGTTGAGCTTGGCCTTTTGCGCGTCAGTCATCTCCGCCGCGCTGAGGCCGTCCGGCTTCAGCGGGTCCACGCGCTGCTCGGCGGCGGTGAGCATTTCCTTCGGCGCCACATCCGCCACCACGGCTTTTTGGAATTGCTCCCCGGTGAGCGACTTCACCAGTTCGCGGCCCAGGTCTTCCTCCCTGCCCAGCACGCGCAATCCTGTCAGCGGCCCCTGGCGCAGCTCGCCGGGGTTGCTGCCCATGAAGGCGGGCGTGGCGCGCAGGAGCCGGCCGTCTTTGATGGTGAAATTCAGCGACAGGTGGTGGCCCTCGATGCGCCAGCCCCAGGCGCCCTTCACATCCGGCGTGCCGAAGATGCTGACGAAGTACTTCTCCGGATCGCGCCGCTCGCGCACCGCCGCGCGCTTGGACTCGTCCGCGCCCTCGATCTGGTAAAGCACCTCCTCCAGGCTCATGATCGTGGCCGCCTTCGCGGAGCCGCGAAAGCCCAGGCCCGTGTTCATCAGCGCGTGCGCCAGCAGCCGCTGCTGGGGCGTCATGTCCTTCATGGGCAGGCCGTTGCGCTCGCGCGGGATGAAGTGCCAGTTGACGCGCTCCGCGTCCTCGAAGGCGAAAGTGGCGCGCGTCTTCTGCTCCGGTGAAAGCGAGGCGAGGAACACTGCGGCCACCTGGGCCATCTGCGCGCCCGCCTCATGAGCCCCCAGGCGATGGGCTGGGGCGGCGAACGGGGAAAGAAGGACGAGAGTGGAAAGAAGATGGCGGATCATGGCAGGGGCGGAGTGGAGATAGCGAACGTGGCAAGAAGGGCGCGTTTGTCATGCGTCAAGAGAATGCGGCCAGGCGAACGGAGCGTGCCGGGGAAGAAAACTTTCTCGCAACTTTGCAGCGGGGATGATTGACACTAGCGCCGGGAACCCCGTAGTGTCCGAAATTCATCCCAATAAATCAGGCAAAACGCGCGCATGTATTCGAACGAAGAGTATCTCCTGGAACTGCTCACCGAAGCAGGGCTGGTCATGGAAAGCGACCTTCAGAAGGTCAAGACCACCAAGAAACCGAACGAGAGCACCCTGGAGGGCCTGATCAAAACCGGCGTCGTCAGCGACGAGCAGGTGGCGCAGACCGTGGCGGTGAACTCCGGCATGGAATTCATAGACCTGCACGGCTTCGCCGCCAGTCCGCAGCTCAAAACCCTGGTGCCAATGGAGGTGGCGCGGAAGTACAAGATCGTGCCCGTGGGCATGAACGGCCCGGCCATGCAGATCGCCGTGTCGGACCCCTATGACTTCGAGACGCTCGACGCCCTGCCCCACGTCATCCAGCCGGACCTCGAATACTTCTGCTCCACGCCCGCGCTGATCAGCGCGCTGCAGCTCAACGTGTACGGGAACGAGTTCGTCACCGACGCCTCCAGCGCCGCCGCGGGCGGCATGAAGAGCGACGACGCGCCTGTCATCAAGCTGGTGAACAACATCCTGCTGGAGGCCTTCAAAAACGGCGCGTCCGACATCCACATCGAACCTTTGGAAAAGGACATCCGCGTGCGCCTGCGCATTGACGGCGTCCTGCACGATGTGGAGCACCACCCCAAACGCCTGCACTCCGCCATCATCGCCCGCGTGAAGATCATGTGCGGCACCATGAGCGTGGACGAGAAGCGCGTGCCGCAGGACGGGCGCATCCAGATGGCCTTCCAGGAAAAGGAGCTGGACATGCGCGTCTCCATCATCCCCACCAACAACGGCGAGAGCGTGGTCATGCGCGTGCTGGACAAGAGCAGCCTGCGCCTCGGACTCTCCGACCTCGGCTTCCTCTCCGACGACCAGGACACTTTTGAAAAACTCATCACCCTGCCCGACGGCATCGTGCTGGTCACCGGGCCGACAGGGTCCGGGAAAACCACCACGCTTTACGCCTGCCTCAACTTCATCAACAGGCCCGACCGCAAGATCATCACCGTGGAGGACCCCGTGGAATACGAGCTGGCCGGCATCAACCAGGTCATGGTCAAGGAGGATGTGGGCATGACCTTCGGCGCCGCCCTCAAAGCCATCCTGCGCCAGGCGCCCAACATCATCATGATCGGTGAGATTCGCGACCTGGAGACCGCCTCCATCGCCATCAACGCCTCCCTCACAGGGCACCTGGTCTTCTCCACCCTGCACACCAACGACGCGCCCAGCTCCATCGCCCGCCTCGCCGACATCGGCGTCAAGCCCTTCCTCATCGCCTCCGCCGTGCGCGGCATCCTGGCCCAGCGCCTGGTGCGCAAGCTGTGCGGAACCTGCAAGGAGCCGACCAGCCTCAACGAGCGCGAGATGCGCCACCTGGGCCTGGAGGCCAGCCAGCTTTACAGCGCGAACATCATGGGCCCCAAAGGCTGCAACAAGTGCCGCGGGGCCGGCTTCAAAGGCCGCATGGTCATCGCCGAAATCTTCAAGGTGGACGACGAGGTGCGCAACATGGTCAACATGCAGCTCACCACCCCGCAACTGCGCAAGCGCGCCCGCGAGCTGGGCATGAGAACCCTGCGCGAGGACGGCATCCGCAAGGTCATGGCCGGCATGACCACGGCCGGCGAGGTCATCGAGGCCACCATGGCCGACGCCGAATGAGCCGCCGCAGAACCCTGAACCCGAGAACCCAAGACAAAGACAGACGCTATGACAGCCCAAAACGTGGTGGACATGCTGGAGGCACGCGGAGTGATAGACAGCGGCCAGGCTTATGATTTGACGCAGGATGTGGTGCAGAACGGCAAGGACATCCTCCAGGCCCTGCTCGACTATGAGATCTTCCCCAACGAGGATGTCTTCTGGTCGCTCGTCGCCGAGGAGCTGGGCGCGGAGCACTTCGACCTCGCCTCCTTCGAGCCCGCCCCCTCCGTGGTCAACCTCATCCCCGGCGGCATGGCCCGCCTTTACGGCGCCTTCCCCGTCACCCTCGACGGGCGCGGCCTGCATGTGGCCTTCACCGACCCGCTCAACCCCCAGCTCGTCGAGGACCTGCGCTTCGGTCTCGACAAGATCATCGTCCCCGTCGTGGCCCGCCGCAGCCAGGTGCAGGATCTCATAGACAAGCACTACGGCACCAGCGCTCCGAACATTGACGAGATCTTCGGCGGCCTCAAGGACGCCGGCAAAAACGCCCCCGAAGTTGAGGCCAACTCCGCGCCCATTGTCAAGTTCGTGGACCTGGTCATGACCCAGGCCATCAAGGAGCGAGCCTCCGACATCCACTTCGAGCCCTTCGAGCACGAATTCAAAATCCGCTACCGCGTGGACGGCGCGCTCTACGAGATGGCCCCGCCGCCCGTCCACCTGGCCACCAGCGTCATCTCCCGCATCAAGGTCATGTCCAACATGAACATCGCCGAGCGCCGCATCCCCCAGGACGGGCGCATCATGACGGTGGTCAACGGCAAGGCGGTGGACATGCGCGTCAGCTCCCTGCCCACCCAGCACGGCGAGTCCGTGGTGCTGCGCGTGCTTGACCGCTCCTCCATCCAGCTCGAGCTCACCGACCTCGGCATGCCCGGGCCTTTGCGCGACTACATTGAGGACACCATCGAAAAGCCCAACGGCATCTTCATCGTCACCGGCCCCACCGGCGCGGGCAAGACCACCACCCTCTACGCCTGCCTGCGCAAGATCAACACCGTGGACAGCAAGCTGCTCACCGCCGAGGACCCCGTGGAATACGAGCTCGACGGCATCATGCAGGTGCCGGTCAACGACGCCGTCGGCCTCACCTTCGCCCGCGCCCTGCGCGCCTTCCTCCGCCAGGATCCCGACCGCATCATGGTCGGCGAGATGCGCGACAAGGAGACCGCGCAGATCGCCATCCAGGCCTCCCTCACAGGGCACCTTGTGCTCAGCACCCTCCACACCAACGACGCCGCCGGCGCCGTCACCCGCCTCGTGGACATGGGCGTGGAGCCCTTCCTCGTCGCAGCCACTCTTGAGGGCGTGCTCGCCCAGCGCCTGCTGCGCACCATCTGCAAAAACTGCCGCGCCCCCTACGAGCCGAGCCAGTCCATCCTCAACCAGCTCAACCTCTCCGCCGACGACATCGGCGGCAAGCACTTCTACACCGGCAACGGCTGCGACAAGTGCGGCGGCAGCGGATACAAGGGCCGCAAAGGCATCTATGAGCTGCTCGACGTGACGGATCCCATCCGCGAACTCATCACCCAGAAGGCCCCCACCCTCGTGCTCAAGCAAAAGGCCATCGAACTTGGCATGCAGACCCTGCGCGAGGACGGCCTGCGCAACATCTACGAGGGCGAGACCACCATTGAGGAGGTTCTCAAATACACCTGACGCGTGCGCCTCCCGCCAATTTTGTCAGTTCCGACACCATTTATTTATTGGACATTTTCCGCCACACCCCGGTAATCTGCATTTGTTTTAGAATTCCGCTCCGCCATCCCCTTTATGCCGAAGTTCCTATACATCGCCCTCGATCAAAACGGTCAAGAAGTCACAGGCGAACTCGACGCCGCCAACGAGGCTGAAGCCGTCAACCTTCTGCGCCAAAGCCAGCTCTACCCCACCCAGGTGGCACAGGAGGGCAGAGGCGACGCGGCGGTCAAAAAAGCCGCCAAAACCACCGCCGCCAAATCCAAGGGCAAGACCGCCGTCAAAGCCGGAGCCAATGCCAAGGTCAAGCCCAAGACCTTGATGATCTTCACCCGGCAGCTCGCCACGCTCATTGACTCCGGCCTGCCCCTGCTGCGCGGCCTGACTGTGCTCAGCCGCCAGGAGCCGAACCCCGTCATGAAGAGCACGGTCAGCACCATCGCCGACAACGTGCAGACCGGAAGCACCTTCTCCGAGACGCTCTCGCAGTACCCGAAGATCTTCAACAAGCTCTACATCAACATGGTCAAGGCCGGCGAGCTCGGCGGCGTGCTCGAAATCGTGCTCAACCGCCTCGCCGAATACCAGGAAAAGGCCCAGAAGCTCAAGAACAAGGTCGTCGCAGCGATGGTGTACCCCATCATCGTCATGTTCATCGCCCTGGCCATCATGGTCTTCCTTATGCTGGTCATCGTCCCTCGCTTCGAAAAGATTTTCGAGGACATGCTGGGAGATAAAAACAAGCTGCCCGAACTCACCAAGTGGGTCATCGGGTTCAGCCGGTGGATGGGTGACAATGTGCTCTGGCTCGGCCTCGGCATTGTGGTCGTTGTCGTCGTATGGAAAATGTTCGCCTCCACCCCCGGCGGAAGGCGCTCCATTGACTCAATGAAGCTCAAGCTGCCGCTCTTCGGTGATGTGCAGCGCAAGACCGCCATCTCCCGCTTTACTCGCACCCTCGGCACACTCGTCACCTCTGGTGTGCCCATCCTCCAGGCCCTGAACATCACCCGCGAGACCGCCGGCAACACCGTTGTCTCCGAAGCCATCACCAAGGTTCACGACGCCGTCAAAGAGGGCGAGTCCATGGTCGGCCCGCTGGAGGCCAGCAATGTCTTCCCGCCCATGGTCATTTCCATGGTGGACGTGGGCGAGGAAACCGGCCAGCTCCCCGAGATGCTGCTCAAGATCGCGGATGTGTACGAGGACGAGGTGGACAACTCCGTCTCCGCCCTCACCTCCATGCTCGAACCGCTCATGATCGTGCTGCTCGCGCTCGTGGTCGGTGTCATCGTCATGGCGCTTTTCCTCCCGCTCATCGAGGTCATCAAGGGCCTCAGCGCCGGGGGCTGATCCCGGAGCGTTTTAAAAACCGCCACCCCCGCCAACCATGAAAACCCCCATGCTGAAACACAGCCGGGCAGGCTTCACCCTGATCGAGCTGCTCATCGTCATCACCATCATCGCGCTGCTTTTTGGCCTCACCATCGGCGGCTTCACCTATGCGCAGCGCTTTGCCAACCGCAGCAAGACCGCCGCCACCATCAAGGCCGTGCAGAGCGGCCTGGAGCGCTACAACACCGAGTTCGGAGAGTACCCCGAACCGGCCAGCCCTGGTGACACGATCTCCATCCAGGACAAAACCTACACCGTCTCCGGCGCGTCCATGCTCTACCAGGCCATGAGCGGCGACGGCTATGACGCCATCAAAATAGCCGTGACCCCCGCCAACGCCGGCAATCCCCAGTCCAACGGCCAGGTCGAAGCTGACGAGTCGAGAAACACGATGATCACCGACATGCCCAAGGACATCTGGCGCGAACTGGAAGGCCGCTTTTTCCTCATAGACGGCTTCAGCAAGCCCATCCAGTACGTCAAAGCGCTACCCCAGAACCTCACCGGGGGCGCGGGCGCGAACCCGACCACCATCAACACCCATTATGATCTCTGGTCCTATGGCGAGGACGAGGAAAACACGATGTCCACATCCATCGAATCCAATGCAGGAGGCCCTCTCAGGCAGGCCAGCGAGAAGTGGATCAAGAATTGGTGACGCTATCCCGGCGCCTCGCCACGCGGCGCCCGGGGGGCCTCACTGCAACTGCGGCGCGCCCGGTGTCATGGCCGCCTGATGCGTCCGCACAGCGTCCTGGATGCGGGCGATGACATCGGGATGAGTCGCAGCCATGTCCCGCTTTTCCGAAGGGTCCAGCCCCAGGTGGAACAGCAGCGGCCTCTCATGCGCCTCCGCTTTCGGCTGGCCATAGCCGGTCTGCGTCTTGAAGTGCGCTTTCCATTCCCCCAGCCGGCAGGCGAAGATTTGATCGCCGCGGTAATAGAAGAAGGGCCGCTCCGGCAATGAACGCCCGGCAAACAGCATGGGAGCCAGATCAACACCGTCGAGAGTGACACCAGCGGGCCTTTCCACGCCCGCCAGAGCCAGCGCGGTGGGGAACAGGTCCATCATGTGCGCCACAGCGCTGGTCACGCCCGGCTGGACGCGCCCGGGCATCCACGCGATGCCCGGCACGCGCATCCCGCCCTCCCAGGTGCTGCCCTTCCCGTCTTTGAGCAGACCCGCGCTGCCGCCCTGGCTGCCCATGATGAGCCAGGGGCCGTTGTCACTGGTAAAAAAGACCAGCGTGTTCCCCGCCAGCCCCTCTTTTCTCAAAGCGTCGAGGATTTGTCCCGTGCTCCAGTCAAGTTCCTCGACCGCGTCCCCGTAAATGCCCGCCCGGCTCCTGCCTTTGAATTGCGGTGAGGCGAACATGGGCACATGCGGGAAGGTGTGCGCCAGATAGAGGAAAAATGGGCCGCCCTTCTTCTCCGTGATGAATTTGACCGCCTCCTCCGTGTAGCGGCGGGTCAGCGTCGTCTGGTCCGCCGGCTGCTCGACCACTTTGCCATCGCGCATCAGCGCCACATTCCATCCGTCCTGCGGTGGATTCGGCGAGCCGCTGGAGCCTTTCGGCAGGCCGGGGCGCCCGTCCATGTCATTCGAGTATGGCAGACCGAAGCTGCTGTCGAACCCGTGGTCCAGCGGACGTCCTCCCTCATGAATGCCGAGGTGCCACTTGCCCACATGCGCCGTGGCATAGCCGCGCGCCTTGAGCGCGCGCGCCAGTGTCACCTCCGACTGCGGCAGCCCGCCCTTGGAGTTCGCAAACAAAACCCTGCGCGCCCCCGGTGTCTCGCACATGCCGCTGCGGATGGGGTAGCGCCCGGTCAGGAGCGCCGCGCGGCTCGGTGTGCAAACCTCCGCCGCGGAGTAAAAATCCGTGAATCTCAGCCCCTCCGCAGCCATGCGGTCCAGGTTCGGGGTGCGGATCACCGGCGATCCCTGGCAGCCGAGATCGCCGTATCCAAGATCATCGGCAAACAGGATCACCACATTCGGCGGTGCGGCGGGAAACTTGACCTGACTGAATGCGGCAAAGACGCAGGTGTAAAGAATGAGACGCGGCAGGAGCTTGGGCATGATCGCTGATAACCCATCCCGGTTCATTGATCTTGCGGGAATATGCCGCGCCCTGCGAAGGCGCGCCACGATGCCTTGTCTCGCTGGAACAGACAAATGCCCTCGGCACACGCAAGTTTTTCAGATTTCCCTTTGACCCCGCACCTGCATGGACAAGCGTGGCGGTGCCATGAATCTTTTCATCTCATCCTCCCGGGTTCTCGCCGCTTTGATCTTCATGCAAGCCGTGCTTCCGCTCGAAGTGGATGCCAAAAGCGGCGAAGAACTGAGGGCAATGTACACCAGGTTCTTGAAAAAAGAGGGTTATCAACCCGAAGTGGATGGTGATGGCGACGTGGTTTTCAAACACGAAGGCAAAACCTACTTCATTGATGTTCACGATAAGGACTCGGAGTTCTTCATGATCGCCCTTCCCAACATCTGGCCGATTGAGAGCTCCGTGGAGCGCAGGAAGGTTCTCGCGGCCGCTGATGAGACAAATCAGGAGACCAAAATGGCCAAGATTTACACCAAGGGCGACAACGTCTGGGTCACAGCGGAGTCATTCGTCGCCATCCCGGAGGATTTTGAAGACGTTTTCAAGCGCATGTTGAGCTCGATTGTCACGGCTGTGGACTTGTTTGCGGACAAGATGCGGGAGTAGCTCACCCGACCTGGAAAACCGGCGCTTCCACATCTCATGCTCCCCATGCCGGACGCGCGTCACTGCAACCGGTAGAAACCATCCGGATTGTACAGCCAGTAGGCGTCGAGGGGATTCAGTCTTGGCAGCAGGGCGATGGGTTTGCCGCGCTCGTCGTTCGACTCGATGATCTCCGTCTGCGGCGGCATGCCGGGCAGGCGCGGGGCGCTGGTGGTCGAGGCGGCCTGCTGGCTGTCGGGGTGGCGCAGCAGGGAGGTCTCCTCAATGTCTTCGACGATCTCGTCCACCCACTTGAGTTTGCGCGCGTTGTCGGCGAACTCGCTCCAATCCCCGGTGGACGCCTCCTGATACATGCGGGCGATGAACTCCTCCCGGGTCAGCCCCATCTTTTCCGCCACCGGGTCGGCGAGACGACGCCACCATTCCTCAAGCTGCTTCACATTTTCCCGGTGCTGGGTGAGGTTTCCGGCGACGCCCACGGAGAGCTGGTGGTGAAGCAGGATGGCGTTGGGATAGGCAAAGGATTTTTTGGAGACGGTGGTGATGCAGGCGGCCATGCTGGCGGCGAAGGACTTCACCACGGTATGGACGGGCGCTTTGGAGCCGTGCATGGCTTTGATGATCTTGTAGCCCGCCATGACACTGCCGCCGGGGCAGTCGTCTATGACAATGAAGATGGGCGCCTCCGAGTCGCGGTTGTTGAAGTAGGCGATGCGGTCGGCGATGTGGTCCGCGGTCTTGGCGGTGATGACGCCATTGAGCGCAATGCGGCGGTCTGATATGACCAGCTTGCCACCCTGGTGCGGGTCCTTGAGATACTCGGGCGCCTTGCCGACGGCGTGAGTGCGCGCCTCGGCCTCCTTTTGCTGGAGCTCGATCTGGAGCGTGATCTCGTTCGTCCTGGCGCGCACCTCGTTCTCCTTTTTGCGCATCTCGAAACTTTGCAGTTCGACCTCGTTCTTCGCGATCACAGCCTCGATCACGAGGCGCTCGCTCTTGCGGCGCAATTCCAGCAGATCGGGATCATCAGCACTGCGGCGCTTGATTTCAGCCAGGTCCATGCGCGTCTTTAAATCCTCCATCTGCGCCTGGATCTCCGCGACCGCGCGTTTTTGCCCGGCCAGCTTTTCGTCCAGCCGCGCCTGCTCCAGGGCGAGCTGCGCGGTGATCTTGCTCCTCTCGGCTTCGAGACGCGCTGTCTCCGCCTTGAGTCCGGCCAGCGGGTCGGCGGGTTCGTCCTTTTTGGATTCCGCGGCGGGCGCGTCCACCGGCTTTTCCTCAGCGCCGGTGAGTGTGGAGAGGCTGCAAAACAGGAGCGGCAAAAGAAGGAGGTGGATTTTCATCGCGCCATTAAACGGCATGAGCCGGGATCTTTCAGCAGGAATTCCCGCCGAGGCAAAAACAGCGCTCGCGCCGGCGGATGAAAGCCGCCGTCCGCGGCATCGTTCCTTTGCGCCTGCCACCGGTTCTTTTTCATGAAACTTGCCGCATCTCTCCTCGCCGCCGCCCTGGCCTTCTCCTGCTCCCTCTTGGCGCAGGAAAAACGGCCCAACGTCCTCTTCATCGCCATTGATGATCAAAACGACTGGATCGGCCATCTCGGCGGCCACCCCCTGGCGAAAACACCGAACCTCGACAAGCTGGCCGCGCGCGGCACCACCTTCCTCAACGCGCACTGCAACGCCCCGCTCTGCAACCCCTCCCGCACCAGCCTGCTGCTGGGCCTGCGCCCCACCACCACCGGCATCTACGGACTCGCCCCCTGGTTCCGCACCCTGCCCGAGTGGAAGGACCGGGTGGCCCTGCCGCAGCACTTTGCCAACAACGGCTACCGCACTGCCGCAACGGGCAAAATCTACCACGGCGGCACCGGCGGGCGCGGCGCGGGACCAAAGGCAAAGGCCAGGGGCGGCGACCAGGGACCACCCGAATTCCAAGTCTCCGCGCCCTATGGCGGCGTGGGCACGAAGCCGCCGAAAAAACTCATCCCTCCAACACCGATGGGTGACCATCCACTGATGGATTGGGGAGTTTGGCCGCTGGACAATGACGACACGCAGAAGGGCGACTATCAAGTGGCCTCGTGGACCGTCGAGCAAATCAAAAACGCGCCCAAGGACCAGCCCTTCTTTCTCGCCGCCGGGTTCTTCCTTCCCCATGTCCCCTGCTACGCCACCCAGAAGTGGTTCGATCTTTATCCCGACGACGACAGCGTGCTGCCGAAGACCCTGGAGGGCGACCGTGACGACACGCCCCGCTTTTCCTGGTACATCCACTGGAACCTGCCCGAACCGCGCCTCAAGTGGGTGAAGGAAAACAACCAATGGCGCAACCTCGTGCGCAGCTACCTGGCCTGCACCAGCTTCGTGGACGCGCAGATCGGCCGCCTGCTCGGCGCGCTCGACGAGGCCGGCATCGCCGACAACACCATCGTCGTCGTCTGGGGTGACCACGGCTGGCATCTGGGGGAAAAAGCCATCACCGGCAAAAACACCCTCTGGGACCGCGGCACCAAAGTCCCGCTCATCTTCGCCGGCCCCGGCGTCTCCGCCGGCCAGCGCTGCACCCAGCCCGCCGAGTTGCTCGACATATACCCAACGCTCGTCGAACTCGCCGGCGTCCCCGAGCGCGACGACCTGGAGGGCCTCAGCCTCGCACCCCAGCTCAAGGACGCCTCCACCCGGCGCGAACGTCCCGCCATCACCAGCCACAACCAGGGCAACCACGGCATCCGCAGCGAGCGCTGGCGCTACATCCAATACGCCGACGGCAGCGAGGAGCTCTACGACATGCAGGCCGACCCTCGCGAATGGCATAATCTCGCAGGCAAACCCGAGCACGCCGCCGTCATCGCCGGGCACAAAAAATGGCTGCCCAAGGTGGACCTGCCACCCGCTCCGAACAGCGCCAGCCGCGTGCTCACCTACGACAAGGAAACGGACACCGCCATCTGGGAAGGCGCCCCCGTCAAACGCGGCGACCCCATTCCGGATTGACCCGCGCGCCCGCCAGCGCCTGCTCCAGCGCCCGCCAGGCCAGCATGGCGCACTTCACGCGCTGGGGGAATTTTTGCACGCCTTCGAGCAGTTGCAGCTCGCCCAGGGCGTCCTCGTCACGCACCGCGCCCTCGCCCGTGACGACATGGCGGAAGTCCTCGATCATGGCCGCCGCCTTCTCTTTCGTCACACCCTTGACCTTCACGGTCATCATGGAGGCGCTGGCCTGGCTGATGGCGCAGCCCTGGCCGCTGAACTTGATGTCCTCAATGCTGCCATCGGGAGAAAAGCGCACCCACAGGTCCACCTCGTCGCCGCAGGAGGGGTTGTCGCCATGCGCGTGAGCGCAGTCCCCGGCCAGCTCGCCGTAATTGCGCGGATGGCGCGAGTGGTCGAGGATGACTTGCTGGTAGAGATCGCGGAGGTCGTCGGAGATGGGCATGGACGGAGGGGACGAATGGCGCGCGTTGAGCGGGGGAGAAACTTGAAAAATCAAAAATCGGACCGATTGCCCATTGCCCATCGCCTCTGGGCTGGCCTGGATCCCACAACGCCCTCATTTTCCCGTCTTGAACCGCGCGTCAGACTGCCGGATAATCCGCGCCAATGTCCGACCCCAGCCGCACACCGCCGGAAATCCGCGACCATGAGACCCTGCGCATGATCGGGCGCGGGGCGTATGGGGAAGTGTGGATGGCGCGCAGCGTCACCGGCGCGTTGCGCGCGGTGAAGGTCGTGTGGCGGGAGGACTATGACCACGCGGACTCCTTCGAGCGCGAGTTCGAGGCCATCAAGCATTACGATCCCGTCTCACGCAAGCATCCCGGCCTTGTGCCCATCCTCCAGGTCGGACGCAGTGACGAGCAGGGCTTTTATTATTATGTGATGGAGCTCGCCGACGACCTGGAGCGCGGGCGCGACATCAAGGCGGAGACCTACAAGCCGCACATCCTCGGCCTGCAAATGCGCAGGCAGAAACGGCTCAAGGCGGGGGACTGCCTGAAACTTGGCGCGAATGTGGCCGAGGGGCTGCACCACCTGCACCAGCACAAGCTCATTCACAGGGATGTGAAGCCTTCCAACCTCATCTTCATAGACGGGCAGTGCCGGCTGGCGGACATCGGCCTCGTGGCGCTCATGGGGCAGCGCAGCTTCGTCGGCACGGAGGGCTTCGTGGCGCCGGAGGGGCCTGGGTCGCCGGAGTCGGACATCTTTTCCCTCGGCATGGTCCTCTATGAGGCCAGCACCGGCAAAGACCGCCTGGACTTCCCCGACATCCCCTCCTGCACCGAGACGGGCGACCAGCTCGAGGACTGGCAGCGTCTGCACAAGGTCATCTGCCGCGCCTGCGCCCCGCGCGCCAAGGACCGCTACTCCAGCGCTTGGGAAATGGCTCTCGACCTGCGCGGCCAGCCCCTGCCCTCCCGCCGCGCGGTGTGGCAGTGGGCGGCGGCCGCCGTCGTCACCCTGGCGCTCGCTGTCGGCTTCGGCATGTGGCTGGCAGTGCGCGAGGGCGGCGCCCTGGTGGCCGTGCAGAGCTCCACGCCGCTGCTCACCGTCAGCACCGAGCCGCCGGGTGCGGAGGTCTTTGCAGGGGAGAAATTGCTCGGCGTCACGCCCCTGGAGATCAACCCCGAGGAGGGCGTCTCCGTCATCTACCAGCTCCGCATGACGGGCCACAAGCAGATGGAGCTGGAGCACATCGCCACCCGCGCCCAGCCCGCGCGCTTTGACGTGAAGATGGAGGCCACACGCCTGCCCCAGCCGGGCGAGCGCTGGACCAACAGCCTCGGCATGACATTCAAGCCGGTGCTCAACGGCCACACCACCACCGAACCCGTTCAGATCAAGCATTTCAAACGCTTCCTCGACGACACCGGCCGCTCCTTTGAAGGCCGCGTCGTGCGCGCCGGCCAGAACAAGGAGAGCGCGTACTTCATCGTCGCACCGATCGGCGACGCTGAGGCCTTCCGCTTCTGGCTCACCGAGGAGGACCGCCGCGCCGGGCACCTCAGCCAGGAGCATCAATACCAGGTCGAACCCTTTTATTATGTCGAGACAGGCGCCAGCAGCGAGGACATGCCCGATGACCGCGACTCCACCGAGGGCGCAAGCCAGGAGAGCCAGGACTGGCAGGCCTTCAATTTGCGCGTCGAGCGCCAGTCCTACGGCAGCGTCGTCATCCGCACCATGCCGGAAAAAGTGCGCGTCTTTCAGCATGAGCAATTTCTTGGCTACACACCGCTGGAGCTGCCGCGCGTGCGCAGCGGCAGCGCCGAGTACGACCTGCGGGAGGAGGGCTTCTCCGATGTCATCCTGGAGGGCGAGGTGCGCCCTGGAGAGCTTTTGGAGCTCTTCGCCGACATGCAGACGCGACAGGCCGTCACCTTCGGACGCGAGTGGACCGCCAACAGCCTTGGCATGCGCCTCGTTCCGCTGGGCGAGTCCGTCATGATCGCCGCCACCGAGACGCGCCGGCGCGACTACCTGGAATTCGCGAAAGCCGCCAATCGCCGCCGGCCCGGAAACCTGGACGCCGACGGCCGCGGCGCCACCCAGCCCGTCGTCAGCGTTGACCGCGAGGAGGCGCGCGCCTTTTGCGCCTGGCTCACCGAGCGCGAGCGCAACTCCGGCCTCATCGGCCCCGCCGACACCTACCGTCTGCCCACCGACGAGGAGTGGAGCCGCGCCGTCGGTCTGCCGCTGGAGCGCGGAGTCACCCCCGCAGAGCGCAACGGGCGCATTCGCGGCATCTACCCCTGGGGTTTTGACTGGCCGCCGCCGCCGAAGACCGACAACTTCGCCGACATCGGCGCCATGCGGAAAGGCAACCTGGAAAACATCATCCCCGGCTACGAGGACGGCTTCCCCCAGCTCTCGCCCGTGGGCGCCTTCCCCGCCAACGAGCGCGGCATTCTCGGGCTGGCAGGGAATGTCTCCGAATGGGTGGACACCGACTTCGACAACGGCAGGAAAGCCGCCGCCGGCAGCAAGGCCGTGCTCGCCACCGCGCGCGGCGGGAACTGGCGCAGCGCCAGCGCCGACGAGCTGCTCGCCTCAGCGCGCGCGTCCCACCCGGCGGACCACCGCAGCCCAGCGCTCGGCTTCCGCGTCGTCCTCGGCAGGAGCCGCTGAAAAATGCGCCTGCGCATTTGCCAGCGCGCGCCTTTCAGGCCAGGGAAACCCGTCATGAGCGCAGAAGAAATCCCCACCATCGAGACCCGCGAGGAGGTCATGTTTTTCGACACCGACATCGGCGGCGTCGTCCACAACATCGCCTACCTGCGCATGATCGAAACCGCGCGCACACGCCTCGCGGCCAGGCTTGGCATGAAGCTGCGCGACATGGCGCGCACCCAGGTCTATCCCGTCGTCGTCCGCACCGAAATAGACTACCGCAAGCCTGCCACCCTCGGCGACGAACTCGTCATCACCGGCAGACTCGACCGACTGGAGCGCGTGCGCTTCTGGGTGGCCTTCGAAATCCGCCGCGCCGGCGAGGACGCCGTGCTCATCACCTGCCGCCAGTCCCTCGCCCTCGTCCAGATGCCTCAGGGCCGCCCCCTCCGTCTCCCCGAAGACTGGACGGTGAAATACGCCCCGGTCTTTTTGAAGTGAGGGGGATGGCGCACCGGTTGATGCGATTGCCCACTGCCAAGCGTCCCTTCACCGCCCATCCGGTAGCGGCACCTGCACCGGGTGCATGAGGTAGGCGATCAAGTCGCGCACCTGATCGGTCTGCAGCGCCAGCAGCAGGCCCTCCGGCATCATGGACATGGGGGAGGTTTCCGTTTTCGTGATCTCGGCGCGGTCCAGCGTCAGGGATTCGGTCAGGGTGCGCAGCGTCACGGTGCGCTCGTTTTTTTCCGCGATGACGCCGCTGAGGATGCGGCCGTCCTTGAGCGTGAGGATGCTCATGCGGTAGTCCGCACTGACGACCGCGCTTGGGTCGGCGATGTTTTCAAGGAGATAGTCCAGGTTGGCGCGTCCGCTGCCGGTGAGGTCGGGGCCGATCTTGCCGCCCTGGCCGTACATGACGTGGCAGGCGCCACAAACGGCGGTGAAGAGCATGCGACCGCTGCTCAGGTTCGCCTTGGCGAGTGTCTCGGGCGTGAGCTGGGTTTTGAATTTCTCGATGAGCTGTTTTTTGTCGGCGGCGGATTCACGTAGCTCGCCCCAGGCCTCGACGAGCTGCTTGGAAAGCGTCTCGTCATTGAAGGCGCGAATCTGACGCGCGTGAAAGGCGGTCAAATCGGTGCGCGGGATTTTTCCTGCGGCCATTTCGGCCAGCAGCGCTTTGGCGAAGGCCGGGCGGGCGACGAGCGTGTCGATGACGGCGGTGGAATTGAACTTGCGGTAGTTCTTTGCGATTTTCTGGCCGATGGCCGGATCGTCGAACAAGGCAAGGCCTCGCACGGCGGTGAGATTCAGCGGACGCGTTTCGAGCAGTTGCTCGCAAATCGTGCGCAGATCGGCGGGACGGGCCTCGATCAGTGTTTGAAGCGCAGATTCACGAGCAGTGACATCGGCATTGTCATCAAGGGCGATTTTTTTGACATCATCTAGCGCACGACCGTCGCCGAAGAGGATGCTGAGATCGCGGATGAGTCGCTCTCTGGCCCCGGCTTCATCTGATCCGGTGGTTTTGAGATTGGCTAAGGCTCGTGTTGCAAACTCATCCCAGTTTGCGGGCTTGGACGCCTTGCGGATGCCTTTGAACGCCTCGGTCATGCCTTGAAGAATCACGGGCTCGACCCAGCCGCCTCCGCTTTTGAGTGAAAGCAGCGCATTCAGTGACTCTGGCTGTGTTGCGAGACTGCGCGCGATCCACTTCAGCGTTTTCGGCCAGGTGCAATGCCCGGCGATCTTCACCAACACCGCCGGATCACGCTTCGCCAGCGGGCTGATGCCATACCAGACCATGTACGGCAGGAAAGGATCATCGGCATATTTTGCGTGCTTCAGCAGCTCGATGGCGAGTTCGGAGCGATTCTTCAATGGCAGACGCTGAAGCGTGCTGGCGAGGGAAAGGTGAACGAGACTGTGCGGACTTTCCTTGGCAAGTTTGAGCAGAGTCCGAAAGGTCATGAGATCGAAACCGACCAGCTCTTTGACAGCCTGGGGATGGGGTTCGCCAGTGATGAGGTCAATCGGCCAAAAAGACGTGCGACCGCGGATGGCACGGGTGGCTTCGTGCTCATCGCCATCGAAATCATCGGTGTCCAGCCTGGCGCTATTCCAAAACGCCTGGGTAGGCTCCCCCTTGTCCGTGAAAAGCTCCACCTTCTTCGGCACGCCGTAGCTGATTCTGAAAATCCTCCCGCTCGTGCGATGCACTCCAGTGGATTCGTGGCACTCGCCGGTGTCGCTCCAGTCGAGGATGAAGCCGCTGCCGTCGGGGCCGGTGCTGATTTCGATGCCGCGGAACCAGGGATCGTCGCTGAGGAAGACATCCGGCTCGTGTTTGCCGACATAGCCGCTGCCGTGGCGCTGCAGACGCTCCACATTGGCGCGGCGTCCGTGCATGTTGAGGGTGAAGAGCTTGTTGCGGTAGTACTCCGGCCATTGGTCCGCCTTGTAGATCATCATGCCGATGTGGGCATGGCCGCCGCCGAGGTGGTTGGCCTTGCCGTCGCGCGAGTCGCTCCAGGCGCCGGTGCGGTCGTAGTGGTAGTGGTCGGCGATGGTGTCGAGCTTTTCATAAATGAGCGGGTTCGGCGTGTTGGTGTCCACCAGATGCGCGCCGTGGATGAGGTGCCAAAGATGGCCGGTGACGGTGTTGATGAAAAACATCTCGCCATTTTCATCCCAATCATGCCCCCAGGGGTTCGTGGTGCCGTGCGTGAGCACTTCGACGACTTTTGCCTCCGGGTGGTAGCGCCAGATGCCGCCTTTCATCGGCACGCGTTTGTCATCGGGTGTGCCGGGAACGCCGAGGATGCCGGGGCAGGAGTGGCCGCAGCGGCCGTAGAGCCAGCCGTCGGGACCAAAGCGCAGGCCGTTGGCAAAGTTGTGGTAGTTTGCCTCCGCCACGGTGAAGCCGTCCAGCACCACCTGCGGCGGGCCGTCGGGGATGTCGTCGCCATTCGCATCCGGGATGAATAGCACCTGTGGCGGGCACATCAGCCACACGCCACCGCGGCCGACCTCGACGCTGGTGAGCATCTGCACGTCTTCAGTGAACACTTTGCGCGTCTCGGCGATGCCATCCCAGTCCTTGTCCTCCAAAATGATGACGCGATCCTTCAGCGTGAGGTCGAAGCGCTTCGCGCGCTCGGCATAGGTGTAGTTTTCCGCCACCCACATGCGGCCTTTCGCATCCCAAGCCATCGCGATGGGATTCTGCACGTCCGGCTCGGCCGCAAAGAGCGTGGCTTTGAAGCCCTCGGGCAGCTTCAGCGCCTTCAACGCCTCCTGCGGCGGCATCGGCGAGGGATTGCCAGGCTCGCTGTTGTAGGGCGCGGGGAAGTCGGAGCTGAAAGCGGTGGCGTGAAAAAGGACGAGGCAGGAAAAAAGCAGGCGCATGAGGCTGAAACTGGCGTGTTGACAGAAGATAAACAAACCCGGCATCGCCATAAAAGCCAAATCCAGCCCGCTGGACTCATGGAGTGCCGGAGCATGGAAACGCCATGACTTCTAAACTTCATCAAGCCAGGAAAAGAATCACAAATCCTGATGACGCGAGCTACCACCCAGCTTCACACAAAAGCAGGCCGCATAAGAGACACGCCGCGTGCCAATGCACGAACGGCGCGGCAGAACCGTGTTCACAAACAACGCCTGACGATGCCTTTAGCAACACTTCGCTTCACGTTGGAGGCCCCGTGGAATCAAGGCTCCAGCCACTTTCAGCTTGATGCGTTATCTTCAGAGAAGCGGTCAATTCCTTGACGGTATTGGCGCAGATGCTAATGCCGGCGCTTTTTTCTCCGCCCCCGCTACCAGGAGTGCGAGCGCTCGGACTGATCTGCAAGCCAACACTGGAGAACTCTTGACGGTACATTTGAAATGAAGAAAGCACGGCAAACCCTGAAATACTTTTGCGCAGCCCATGCGGCGAGTTCATGAACGCGCTTCTTTTGTCAGGCAGTTGCCTGACGCCGCTTCCCCATTTTTCGCGACCATGGGATGGCTGCGGGAGAAAACACCGCGCCTTGGAAAGTGGCGCTGATCCGCAGAGACGTCGCCGGCTTCACGCCAACGAGAGCGCACGCACGCTCGGCCCGTCCACCCAGCGCGGCGGGATCATGATCTGACGCGGCACCTCGGGCACGCCGTGCTCGTGCTGGGAGAGCTGCGTGACGATCAGGTCCACCGCGGCCGCCGCCAGATGATCCCGCTGCTGGTAGATGCCGGCGAAACCGCGCATCCTCGGCGTCCAGTCATGCGCCACAAAGCAGATGTCCTCCGGAATGCGCAGACCGAGTCTTTTCAGCCAGCCGGGCACATGCGCGTCGAAAGAGATCACCGCGTCCGGCCTGTGCCGGCGCATCCATTCGGCGAAGGGTTCGAAGCCCCGGCTGATGTCATTGTCTGGAAACAGCAGCAGCGGCACGCGCTCCTCAGGCGGCAGGCCCTGCTGCCAGTGAAAAAGACCGCCGCTGTAGCCGAACTGCGAGCGGTTCACGATCCATTTCGTCACTGCCACACCGATCCGGCGGCAGCCCCGGAGAGCCAGCTCCCGCGCCGCCGTCTGGATGCCCAGCGTCATGTTTCCCGCGCACATGTGCAGCGCGGGCGAGCTCATCGCATAACCAAAAGTCACCGCCGCGAAGGGCGCGTAATCCAGGCGCGAGCACGGAAGCTGCGTGCTCTGCGGCGAGACGATCACCGCCTCGATGCCGCGCGCGTGCAGGATCTTTTGCAGCCGCTTCGGCGTCAGACCGTCCCTGCCGAGAAAAAACTCCTCCACCGCGTAGCCATGCCCGTGAGCGCGCCGGCGGATGTCCTCCACCTGAACATATTGATAGGCGGGACTCAGCAGGCCGTCCTGCGGCACATGCTCGCGGATGACCGCGATCACCGCGCGCACGCGCTTCTGCTTCCTTGCCCGCACCGCCTGCATCATCCGCGCCAGATGCGGATCGGGACGGTAGTTCAGCCGCTCCGCCTCGCCCAGCACCAGCTCGCGCTTTTCCGCGGAAACCCTGGGCGCTCCGCGCAGCACGCGCGACACCGTCATCATGGACACTCCCGCCGCGCGGGCGATGTCTTTGAGCGTGGCGGGGGATTCGGCGGACATGCGCGTTGACTGGAGGCGGGGTTGGAGGATCGGCAAGCGGCGCATGACCGCGCCGGCGCGGGGGGTCACAGCCTTTTCGCATTCACCGGCGAATCCGGCGGCAAGGCGCGGGCGCGCCCTTCGAAGAGTGCGCGCAGTCGCCCCATCGCCGCCACGGCTTCGGCGTCGGGGTTCAGGGCGCGGTTGCGAAACTCCCGCGGATCATCCCCGTGATCGTAAAGCTCCAGGCCCTCCTTGCCGCCGTTCCACTCCGTGTAGCGCCAGCGCTCCGTGCGCACCGTGCGGCCCATCACCTGCGCGGGCAGGCGGTCATCCGCGGGCCGTAGAATCTGGGTGAAAGCGCCATGATCCCAGGCGCGCGCTGGATCATCAAGCAGCGGCACCAGGCTGCGCCCGTCCAAAGGCGTCGCCGGCTTGAGTCCGGCCAGATCCGCCAGCGTGGGATAGATGTCCACGAACTCGACGACGCGCCCGCACACACGGCCGTTGCCCGCGCGACCCGGCGCGCGGATGAGCAGCGGCGCGCGCGCGCCCTCCTCGAACAGCGTGCGCTTTTGCCACACGCCGAGATGCTCGCCCAAATGGTACCCGTGGTCGCTCCACAGGACGACGATGGTATTCTCCGCCAGCCCCAGCCGCTCCAGCGCGTCGAGCACGCGCCCCACCTGGGCGTCCACAAACGACACGCTGGCGCGGTAAGCCTGCAAAGCCCTGCGGCAGGCCAGCTCGTCCAGGCCATAGTCAGGCACGGGATTGTTGTGCGCGAATGCCGCCACCGGGATGTCCGCCCGGTCATCCGCCGGCGCATCGGGCAGGCGGATGAACTCCAGGGGATGCATTTCGAAATACTTTTTCGGCGCGACAAACGGCGTGTGCGGACGGAAGAACCCCACACTGAGAAAGAACGGGCGGCCCGCGTGTTTTTCCATCAGCGCGATTGCCTCCGTGGCGATCATGCCATCCGTCTGCTCCTCGTCCGCCCCGTCGGCGGCCAGCCAGCTCAGCGCCGCGCTGACCGGCTTCTCCGGAGTGGGATTGATGATGAGCGCCTCGTCATGCGCGTCGCGCCCCTTGGGATTGACCACAACATCCCATGAGGGCCTGTCATCCAGGCCGTCGGTGCCGATGCCTTTGGGCACATCGTAGTGGTAGATTTTGCCGGCGCGCGCGCTCAGCCAGCCGTTTTGCCGGAACAGTTGCGGCAGCGTCACCACATCCGGCAAAGCCTCGCGGAAATGCCGGTCCAGATCATAAACTTGAGCGGCATCCGGCCTGCGTCCGGTGAGCAGGGACGCGCGCGCGGGATTGCACAACGGCATCTGGTTGTAAGCGCGGTCAAAACGCACTCCCGAGGCCGCCAGCAGGTCCATGTTCGGCGTGCGCGCCCCCGCCGCGCCGTCGCAGCCCAGCGCGTTCCCCAGATCGTCTATGGCGATGAAAAGCACATTCATCCGCGCCTGCAGAGAAGCGTGGAAGGCGAGACACAAGCACAGAATGACAGCGCGCATGAGGTCCCGTTTTACAGCAGATGCGTCGTCTTGCCAGCCCGGAGATCGGCCCCTCCGGCGCCGGGTTGATTGGATGGGATGAAGTTCGCGAACAATGGGCGATGGCATTCACGTTGAAGACAGGGTTGAAAGTCTCCCCTCTCCATCTGCTGTCCCTATGCATCCTGACCGCGCAGGCGAAACCGCCTGGCATGGAGGCGGGACGTGCGCATTGGGCCTTTCAGCCGCTTTCGCAACCGCGGCCGCCGGAGGTGGCGCAGGCTGGATGGCTGAGAAATGACATCGACCGCTTCATCCTCGCCAAACTGGAGGCTGCGGGATTGCAGCCCTCGCCGGAGGCGGACCGCGCGGCATTGATCCGCCGCGTGACACTTGATCTGACCGGCCTGCCGCCCTCGCCTGATGAGGTGGAGGCGTTTGTTAATGACGACTCGCTTCATGCCTATGAGCGGCTCATTGACCGCCTGCTCGAAAGTCCCGCCCATGGCGAGCGCTGGGGACGCCACTGGCTGGACTTGGCGCGCTACGCGGACACGAGCGGCTTTCACAACGACCTGGACCGGCCCCACGCATGGAAATACCGCGATTACGTCATCCGCAGCTTCAACGAGGACAAGCCGTACGCGCGCTTCATCGCCGAGCAAATCGCCGGTGATGAAATCGAGGGAGCGGACGAGACCTCGCTCATCGCCACCGGCTTTTGCCGCAATGGTCCGAGCAACGATGACAACATGGGCAAGACGCCGGAGGCGCTGGCGCAATACCGCGCGGACCAGATGGATGATGTCATCTCCACCACGGCTTCCGTGTTTCTGGGCCTCACGCTTGGCTGCGCGCGCTGCCACGACCACAAAACCGAGCCGCTGAGCGCCAGGGACTATTACAGCCTCCATGCCGTCTTCGCCGGGACCGAGCGTCTCGGCCTTCCCAAAGGTGCCACGGATGCCAGGGACAAGGCGGTGAGTGACGACGCGCGGGTCATGGCGCTCATTGAGACCAAACCCGACGCGCCGCCCACTCATGTGATGCTGCGCGGCCTGGCCGCCAGCATGGGGGACGAGGTTTTGCCGGCGGCGCCCGCTGTGCTTGGAGGGCGGTCTTTGAACCCAGAACGGCCCAATGGCAGGACCTCCATGCGGCGCGGGACGCTGGCGGAGTGGATCGCCTCCCCGGAAAATCCGCTCACCTGGCGTGTGATGGTCAACCGCGTGTGGCAGCATCACTTCGGCGCGGGCCTGGTCGCCACGCCGAGCAACTTCGGCCTCTCCGGCGCGGCGCCTTCGCATCCCGACTTGCTCGACTGGCTCGCCGCGCGCTTCATGGCCGGAGGCGGGCGTTTGAAGCCGCTGCACAAACTCATGCTCATGTCCGCCGCCTACCGGCAGCAAAGCTCCAGCCACGCGCGAGGAGCGGCGGCGGACCCGGCCAACACGCTGCTCTGGCGCATGAACCTGCGGCGCATGGAGGCAGAGGTCATCCGGGACGGCATCCTGGCTGCCAGCGGCAATCTGAACCCCGTGATGGGCGGTCCGGGCATCAAACCACGCATCCGTGCCGACCTGCTCGACGCCAGCCAGCGCAACAAGTGGCCCGTGCTCGCGCATGAAGGCCCCGGCGAATGGCGGCGCAGCGTTTACATTTATGTGAAACGGCAGTTGCTGATGCCCAGCATGGAGCTGTTCGACGCGCCGACAACCACGGACAGTTGCGCCATGCGCCAGCGCAGCACCGTGCCCACGCAGGCGCTGGTGCTGATGAACGACGAGTTCGTCGAGGAGCAGGCCGGCCATCTCGCGCGGCGCGC
This sequence comes from Verrucomicrobiaceae bacterium UBA2429, assembly GCA_002343505.1. GTDB lineage: Bacteria > Verrucomicrobiota > Verrucomicrobiia > Verrucomicrobiales > Verrucomicrobiaceae > Prosthecobacter. Next base: position 66,210 of record DDQZ01000056.1, read on the forward strand.
CGCCGCCGGAGCGCGCGAAGACCTGCCGCGTGTCATCGAGCGGCTGTTCATGCTCGCGCTCTCGCGCGCACCCACTGCGGCGCGCCTGGAGCAGGCGCTGGCTTTTATCCGCGAGCGCGCGCTTTCCGCCGGCACGGAGGAGGCGTTGCGGGACCTCGCGCATGTGCTGCTCAACAGCAGTGAGTTTGTCTATATTCCATGACCTCATTCACCACGCGCCGCCACATTTTGCAAAAAGCCGGCGCCGGCTTCGGCGCGCTGGCCTTGCAGTCGCTGCTGGGCCGTGAGGGGCTGCTGCACGGCGCAAACCCCTTGTCGCAGCGCGCGCCGCATTTCACGCCGAAGGCGAAGTCGGTGATTTTTCTTTTCATGTATGGCGGGCCCTCCCATGTGGATTTGTTCGATCCCAAACCCGCGCTGGCAAAGTGGCACGGCAAAGCCATCCCGGTCTGGAAAAAGGAGGACGCCTTCATGGGCGGCAAGACCAAAAACGTGGCGATGCGAAGTCCCTACCGCTTCGCGAGACACGGGCAGGCCGGCATTGACATGGCGGAGGTGTACCCCAATCTCGCGCGCCATGCCGACAGCTTGTGCATGATCCGCTCCATGCATGCGGAGAGCAACAACCACGGCCCCGCGCTCTTCCAGATGAACTCAGGCTTCATCCAGGCCGGGCGTCCCAGCATGGGATCGTGGGTGACCTACGGCCTCGGCTCGGAGAGCGAAAACCTGCCCGCCTTTGTCGTCCTGCTCGACAAGCTCGGCGCGCCGGTCAACGGCGCGCTGAACTGGTCCAACGGCTTCATGCCAGCCGCCTTCCAGGGCGTGCCTTTCCGCGGCAGCGGCGAGCCGGTGGCCTACCTCACACCGCCGAAAAGTGTCAGCGCCAGCCGCCAGCGAGCGCGGCTGGATCTGCTGCGGCAGTGGAACGCCGAATTCGCCGCCTCCAACCCTGCCGAGACCGAGCTGGCCGCGCGTCTGGGCGCTTACGAGCTGGCCTACCGCATGCAGATCAGCGCCACCGAATGCACCGACCTTGCCCGCGAGCCGGAAAGCGTGCGCGGAATGTACGGGCTGGATCATCCGGTCACGGCGCACTTTGGCAAAAGCTGCCTGCTGGCGCGCAGGCTGGTCGAGCGCGGCGTGCGTTTCGTTCAGGTTTACAGCGGCGGCAATGAGGGGCCGAAAGCGTGGGACGCGCACGACGATCTGAAGAAAAACCACGATCTGCACTGCGCCGAGACGGACGGCCCCATCGCCGCGCTTTTGGACGATTTGAAAATCACCGGCCTGCTCGACTCCACGCTCGTCGTCTGGGGCGGCGAGTTCGGGCGCTCGCCCGTCGCGGAGAATGGCAAAGGCCGCGACCATCATCCAAAAGGCTTCACCATGTGGATGGCCGGCGGCGGGATCAAAGGCGGGCAAATCCACGGAGCCACCGACGAGTTCGGCTACGCCGCCGTCGAAAACCGCGTCTCCGTGCCCGACCTGCACGCCACCATGCTGCATCTTCTCGGTCTCGACCACGAGGCGCTCACCTACCGCTTCATGGGCCGGGATTTCCGCCTGACTGATGTCAGCGGTGATGTGGTGAAGGGGCTGCTGGCATGAGCGCGCGGCGCGCCCGCCGCGACACTCAGCCCGCCATTTTCGCCGCCAGGCGCACGGCTTCCACCAGGCTGCTGCCGCTGGCCTTGCCCTGCCAGGCGATGTCGCAGGCGGTGCCGTGGTCCACGCTGGTGCGGATGATGGGCAGCCCCAGTGTGGTGTTCACCGCCGTGTCAAAAGCCAGCGCCTTGAGCGGTATGTGCCCCTGGTCGTGATACATGCAGATGAAGGCGTCCGTGGCGCGGCGCTTGGCGGGGATGAAGGCGGTGTCGGGCGGCAGCGGGCCTTCCACGGCGTGCCCCCTGGCGCGAGCGGCCTCAATGGCCGGGATGATGATGTCTTCCTCCTCGCGATTGCCAAAAAGCCCGTGCTCGCCCGCATGTGGGTTGAGTCCGAGCACCGCCAGCTTTGGCCGGGTGCCGCGAATGCGCTGCATGGCATCGGCGGTGAGTTCGATGACATCGAGAATTCTCTCGGGGGTCAGAAGTACTGGCACCTCATGGTAGCCGACATGCACTGTGACAAAACTGGCGCGCACCTCCGCGCTGTATTGGAACATGCAGGCGCGACTGGCGCCGGTTTTGGCGGCGAAAATTTCGGTGTGGCCGGGATAATTGACGCCTGCTGCGCGCAGGGCTTCCTTGTTCAACGGCGCGGTGGCCACTGCCGCCACCTGCCCGGCCAAAGCCGCGGCAATGCTCTTTTCCACATACCTGTAACCAGCGGCTCCTGTCCTGGCGCTGACAACGCCGGGCGTGAAATCCTCCGCGTCAAAGCCGAAGATGTCCAGCACGGCAGGCTCGTCCACGTTCGCACATTTCTCCGGCCACTCGATCTCACTGATGATTCGCTTTGGAGTAATAAGACCCGCCTGCCTGGCGCAGCGTGCCAGCAGCCGCGCGTCGCCGAAGACAACCGGCGTGGCAAAATCGCGCACCGCCTCGTTGGCGAGCAGTTGCAGGCAGACTTCGGGGCCGACCCCGGCGGGGTCGCCCATGGTGACGGCGATGATGGGTTTGGACATGTCAGCGGCAGAAATCGGATGCTCCAGCGAATCCGTCAACGCCACATGCGCCTCACCTCGTCGGCGAGAATTTCGATTCCCTCCCGCACCACAGCCTCCGGCTGGCTGCAGGTGATGCGCAGGCATTCCTGCGGATGCCGCCATTCACCGTCCATGCCAAAGGCAAAGTAATGCCCCGGCACGACGAGGACCTTGCGCGCCTTGAGACGCTGGTAAAGCTCCCCTGATGGCACCGGCGAGTCCTTGAGCCAGAGCCACAAAAAGAAAGCGCCCTCCAAAGAATGCACCGCCCAGGGAACACTGTCTCCGAGAGAATCCGCGAGTACTTGGCGGGTGAACTCGGAGCGCTTTTGATAAAAGGGCCGTATCACCTCCCGCCCCAGACGGATCAATCGGTCGTCAGCAAGAAAAGGCATGAGCATTGCCTGGCCGAGATTGCCATTGGCTAGGGAGACAATGGCGTTCATGTTCCGCAAGGCATGCACAACAGGCGCGTCCGCCACCACCACGGATGTCCGCAAGCCAGGCAGCCCCAGTTTTGAAAGACTGATGCTGAAAATCATGCCAGGCCTCCACACAGGCCGGAAATCAGTGTGAATGACGCCGGGAAAGGGATGCCCGTACGCATTGTCCAGCATCAGCGGGATGTCATGGCAAAGAGCAATTTCATAAAGCCTGTCAAACTCCTCATCCGTCAGCACATTGCCGGAAGGATTGGCGGGACAGGAAACACACAAAGCTGCAGTATCAGACGTGACGCGCAAGCGGTCGAAATCCACCCGATACTTGAACTCATGCGCACCGCGCATCTCAATGAGCGGCTCGCGTCCGGAAAGCATGTCCGCGCTCAAGCCCTGGTTCGCGTAACCGATGTATTCGGGCATCAGCGGAAAAATGACGCGCTTTTTTCCGCCCTCCGTTTCACCCGCCAATAAATTGAACAGGAGAAAAAAAGCAGTCTGACCTCCTGGTAGTACAGCGATGTTATCCAAAGACACCTCCCAGCCGCATTCACGACGAAGAAAAGCCGCCATGGCCTCGCGAAATAGAGGATTCCCGCCCGGAGGATCGTAGTTTAGCAATGCGCGGTCGAGAGTGCTTTCATCGGCCAGCATTTCGGCAATACGGCTACGCCAAATTTCCTGTACACACTGAATCGCGGCAGGCTGGCCGCCGCCAAGCATTCGCATTTCTGGATGCAAAGCAAGAGCGCCCCCAAGATCGTCCATGAGTTCCTGGATGCCGCTTGGTCCGGCGAGGCGCCGCCCGGTTTGGGAAGAATCATTCATTCCAGTCATGGAAACGCCTCGACTGGACAAGCGTCAAGAATTTCCCGAAATGGCGCGCAAAGCCGATATGATTCCGGCGCGAGCATCCGAGACGCCCTTGTAAAGGGCCACATCCTCCATCATTGTTTCGAGAGAGTTTGCGATGCGTGGAGCCAACCCAGGAACATTTTCCACCAGTTTGTCAAGACGATGACAGCTCACGCGGATTCCAAATAAAATGAGTCCACATTGAAGAAGACAGAGATGCTGGTTTTCCAAACGAACCCAAACATTGTTTATCCGGACACCTGGAGCAAGTCCTGGCAGATTCCTGGATGGATGATGATTGAGTTCAGAATCGGCGGCCAGCCCCCAGTTCCAACGCTCCCAGGCGGTGAACTGCGTTAGACTGTCCAGAAAAATATCAATGGATGCCCCAAGCGTGGGGTTTAAGCCCGGAATGGGTCCATGAACTTCGAACAAAGGCCTCCCGAGTTTTTCGTTCAACGCCCACGATGAAGGGAAGACAACGGCTCCTGCCACGATACGCCACAATCCGGAAGCCCTTGAAAGCAGAGTCCAGTCAGGCTCAACCTCCACCGCGAGCCTTTCAATACGAGATTCGTCAACCTCCGACAAAAGGGCAATTTCTCGCAGGGCAAGCGAAACCTGCAACGACGCATCATCACAAACGCCCAAACATCTGGACTGATTTTCTTCGACCCATTTTTTTCTTTCTTTGAGAAGTCCCCCATTCGAGCCGCGCCAATAGCTTGTGAGATCAGATCTTCGCAAGGCCATGTGCAAGCGGTGCTTTTCGTTTGAGAAAATGCGATTCCAGTCAGGCTTGGTCATGACAAATGAAGCTGCGTGCGGACGAAGACGGGTAGTTGT
>DDQZ01000056.1:71245-71565 GCA_002343505.1 Verrucomicrobiaceae bacterium UBA2429
CGTGTTCGGGATGGGAACGGGTGGTTCCGCCGCGCCATGGCCACCAGACTTCCGGCCGGTGATTGGGTTTTACCGGTCCGGCCGGCCTGTCTGGAGACGCTGGCAGATTGCTGTTTTTTTATTGTGTGGTTGAGGAGAGACCGGGCTGCCTGACAGCCGCGCACAGGAGGAAAAAGAGCGTTCACAATCGGGTCCGAAGTCGAGTTCGGAGGCTTGTTGTCCGGTTTGGAGGCGGGTTTGAAGACAAACGGATGATTAGTACCGCTCAGCTGAGCATGTTGCCATGCTTGCACCGGCGGCCTATCAACGTGGTGGTCTTC
>DDQZ01000009.1:0-306 GCA_002343505.1 Verrucomicrobiaceae bacterium UBA2429
GGGCGCGCTGGATGTCTTGAGCTTGGGTGTCGAGCCGGGTCTGGAGGGGGGTGTGGGTGGTCCGGGTGTCCTGGGTTTGGGTGTCGAGCCGGGTGTGGAGGCTGTGGATTTCCTGGCGGGCGTTTTCCAGGGCGGATTCAAGGGCGCTGGTGTCGGGGGGGACGGGGGCCGGGGTGAAGTAACGGGTGGCGAGGATGATGAGGATGATCTGGCCGATGGTGATGCCGATGATGCGGGGCCAGCGTGGTGCGCCGGGCTGGCGGGTGGCCGGGCGCGGCTTGGGGGTGCCGGTGATGACGGTCCTGG
>DDQZ01000009.1:456-9972 GCA_002343505.1 Verrucomicrobiaceae bacterium UBA2429
GGCTTGGGGATGCCGGTGATGACGGTCCTGGCGGCGGGCGGGGCGGCGTCTTTTTTGTGTTCGAGCAGGGGCTTGCATTTGCCGCGCTTTTTGGGCTCCGGCGCGCTGGCGGCTGGTGGGGTGGGGGACGGGCTTTCCGGTGCGGGGTCTGACATGGCGGGCAGTGAAGCGGAGTTTGGCGTTTTTTCCAGCAGGCGGAGCGTGGACAGGGGCGCGCTGCTGTGGCAAGGCTGGGGTCTGATGAGTGAATGCGCCGCCAGCCCGCCGAACGCGCCCGCCGCCTGCGGGGAGCGCCTGCGCCTGCCGGCCTGGGGCGCGGCGGGGGCGCTGCTGGCGCTGCTGGTGGCGGTGCTGCCGTATCAGCACTGGGACTTTGAGCGGAGATCGAGCCTGCTGGGGGGGATCATGGCCAAGGCGCGGCAGGATTCGGAGTGGGTGTTTTGTTTGTTCGTGCCTTTCATCGTGGGCTGGCTGGTGTGGCGGATGCGCGGGGAATTGCAAAGGCTGCCGATGCGGGGGAGCTGGCTGGGACTGGCGGCGCTGCTGCCGGGGATGGGGCTGTATTGGTTCGGCTACAAGGCGGACACGGCGTATCCGGGGTATGCGGCGGTGCAACTGGCGGCGGCGGGGATGATCCTGCTGGCGGGCGGGCCGGTGTGGATGCGGCGTTTGTTTTTTCCGTGGCTCTTTCTGGCGTTTATGTGGCCGATGCTGCCGCTGGAGTCGAAGCTGGCTTTCCCGCTGCGGGTGTTCACGGCGCGGCTGTCGGCGGGTCTGCTGAATCTGCTGGGGATGGATGTGGTGAGGGATGGGACGGGTCTGCATTCGGCGGCGGATTTGGATCTGGGGCTGGAGCAGGGGGCGCTGTTCCGGCTCGATGTGGAGGAGCCGTGCAGCGGCATCCGCTCGCTGTTTTCGCTGATGATGATCAGCGCGCTGTATGGCTGGCTGGCGCTGAGGACTTGGCGGTCGCGGGCGCTGCTGTTTGCCGGCGCGGTGCCGCTGGCGGTGCTGGGGAATGTGGTGCGCATGGGGCTGCTGACGGCGGGCAGCCGGTGGTTCGGGTCGGAGTTCGCGGTGGGAAGGAACATCGAGGGGCATCAGGAGATGAGTTTTTTCCACTCGCTGGCGGGGTTTGCGGTGTTCGGGGTGGCGCTGGCGGGGATGTTCGCGGTGTGCTCGTTTTTGGAAAGGCGGGAGCGCGGGCGCAAGGCCGCGGCGCCGAAGCGGGTGCCGGGCGGCGGCGGGGTGACGACTTGGGCGCATGTGGCGGCTCTGGCGCTGGCGGCGGGCGGCGGCATGGCGGCCTGTGTGCTGACGGACACGGGCTATGTGGTGGCGCCGCCGGGGATCGGCATGGATCTGCCGGGACGGCACGCGGGGTATGAGAGCGTGGACATGCCGATGAACACACTGGAGAGGCAGATCCTGCACGAGGATGTGACGATCGGGCGGCGCTTTTACATGACGCCGCAGCGCGCGATCCTGGCATCGGTGGTGATGAGCGGAGTCATCAAGCGCTCGCTGCACGAGCCGCAAATCTGCCTGCCGGGCCAGGGATGGATGATTGACGGGAAGGAATACATCGAAGTGGACGCGGGACTGGAGCGGCCGGTCAAAGCCACGGTGCTCTCCATGCACCGTGACACGCAGGGCGCGGACGGGGGCGTGAAGCGCACGCGGGCGCTGAATGTTTACTGGTACTTCGGCTCGGACGGGACGACGGCGGCCTCGTATGACGAGCATGTGGCGGTGTCGTATTTCGACTCGGTTTTGAAAAACCTGAACCACCGCTGGGCGCTGGTGTCCTTCTTCGCGCCGATGCGCGAGCAGATGCTCGGCATGGACGACCCGTTTGCGGAGCTGGCGGTGCTGGAGGATGTGAGGGCGTTCATCCGCGGCCTGGTGCCGGAGCTTGTGGCGCAGGCGGGCCGGGTGGCGCCGCCATAGTCGCGACGATTTCCGCTTGCCCCGCCGCGCAGGCGCACCTTTCTGCTGACATGCCACTGATCTCCCTTTCCGAAATCCACAAGACCTACCGCGAACCGGGCGGCGGCGAGCTGCGCGTGCTGCGCGGCATCAGCCAGGAAATCGAAGCCGGGGAGACGGTGGCCGTGGTGGGTCCCTCGGGCTGCGGCAAGAGCACGCTGCTCAACATCATTGGAACTCTCGACACTCCCGACTCCGGCAGTTATGTGCTCGACGGCGAGGAGGTCTCCCGCTGCGCGCCGGAACGTCTGGCGGCGCTGCGCGGCGGGAAGATCGGCTTCATTTTCCAGCTCCACCATCTCATGCCGCAATGCACGGTGCTGGAGAATGTGCTGCTGCCCACCCTGGCTCTGAAAGACCGTCCGGACTCCAAAGCCGCGCGCTCACGCGGGGAAAGCCTGCTGGCCTCGGTGGGGCTCGCCGGGCGTCTGGATTGGAAGCCGGCCCAGCTTTCCGGCGGCGAGCGCCAGCGCGTGGCCGTGGTGCGCGCGCTGATCAACGCGCCGAAGCTGATCCTCGCCGACGAGCCGACCGGCGCGCTGGATGAAAAGAATGCCGAGTCTCTCACGGGGCTGCTGCTGGACCTGTGCCAAAGCACGGGCGCCACGCTGGTCATGGTCACGCACCATCCCGCCCAGGCGGCGCGCATGTCGCGGACTTTGCGGCTGCACGAGGGAAGACTGGCATCGTAGAAGGCTGCGCATGGCCCAACTTGGCAAACATAACCAACTGAAAATCGTGCGGGGTTCCATGCACGGGGTTTATCTCGACGGTGGCGAGCTTGGCGAGATTCTGCTGCCGATGAAGTTTGTGCCGCAGGGCGCGGCGCTGGATGACACGCTGGAGGTTTTCATTTACCGCGACTCCGAGGACCGGCTCGTGGCGACGACGGAGCGGCCGCTGGCGATGGCGGGGGATTTTGCCGCGCTGGAGGTCGTGGCGGTGAATCCGCAAGTGGGGGCCTTTCTCAACTGGGGGCTTGCCAAGGATTTGCTGCTGCCTTTCCGGGAGCAGGAGGGGCGCGCGCGGCCTGGCGAAAAAGTGGTGGTGCATGTGCTGGTGGACCCGAAGAGCGACCGCATCATTGCCAGCGGCAGACTGGCGCGTCATGCGAGCCGCCAGCCCGCGCCCTGGCGCACAGGGAGCCGGGTGGAGCTGCTCATCGCAGGCAAAACACCGCTGGGCTGGAACGCGGTCATTGAAAACTCCCACCTCGGCCTGCTTTTCACCCAGCCGGGTGATCCGCCGCCGCATCCCGGCCTGCGTGTCCAGGGCTATGTGACCTCGGTGCGCCCCGGAGGGAAAATAGACCTCAGTCTGAACGCCGCCGGTTACCAGAGGGTGGCGCCTTTGGGGGACCAGATTTTGCAGGCGCTCAAAGCCAATGGAGGGCGTCTTGACCTGGATGATGACTCGCCGCCGGAAGTGATCCGTGAGAGTTTCGGCGCCAGCAAAAAAGCCTTCAAACAAGCCCTCGGCGCGCTTTTCAAACAAAAGCGCATTCGATTTACCCGGCCGGGAATCGAATGGGTGGACATCACACGGCCCAGGGAAGGTGACTGGCGTCCGCGGTGAGGGGGGCGCGATGCTCAGTCAGCGTCCGCCGCCGGATGGTTGTGGCGTTTATTGTGAGGGGTGGGGAACATGACTGAAACCGCCAGGGTGACGAATGTTCCCAGAGTGATGCGCCACGGGAAGGACAACACAAAGGGCTTGTCAATGCCCAGCCTCGACTGGATGCCGAGCACGTTGCTGAGGAACAGCACGGCTGCGATGCCGCACAGCATGGCGATGATGTTGCCGGAATCGCACCCGCGGGTCTTGGTGAGCACGGCGAGCAGAAACACACCGAGCAGCGACCCAAAGGTGAAGCCGAGAATGCCAAGCACGAGGGGAAGTATTTCCACCTTGGGATTGTGCGCCATGTACCAGGCGGTCCAGACGCCGACGCCGATGATCAACACCGCGAATAACACGGTGCTCCAGCGCAGCACGGCGATGCGCTTTGACTCGGGCGCGTCAGCGGGAAGGCGCGGCAGGATAAAGTCGCGCGAGAGGCTTGTGGCGAGGGCATTGAGCGCGGTGCTGAGGGAACCCATCGCTGTGGCGAGGATGCCGGCCGTGACAAGACCGCGCATGCCGGCGGGCATCTCGTTCATGATGAAGAAGGGGAAAACCTCGCGGCTCTCGGCGGGGAGGTTCACGGCTGGATGCGCCGCGTAATAGGCTTTCAGCAGGACGCCGATGAGGATGAAAGCGGAGACGATGGGCAGGTCCACTATGCCGGAGAGAATGGTGGCAAGGGCGCTCTGGCGGCGGTTTTTTGCCGTGAGCATGCGCTGCACGGTGTCCTGGTCTATCCCATGCGTGCTCATGGTCACAAACGTGCTGCCGATGACTGCGGCCCAGATCGTGTATTCGCTGGTGAACACATTTTTGACCCACTCCCAGGCACCCGCTCCCGCAGGTTTCGCGAAGTCGAAGAACACGGGTGATTTGACCACCTCCGCCACTGCGCCCCAGCCGCCGGGAATCTTCATCAGAAGATACGGGATGGTGAATCCAAGAGAAGCGACCAGCACACCGACCTGAATGAAATCCGTCCATATCACCGCGCGGATGCCGCCGACGGAGGTGTAGAGCGCGGTCAACAATGTCACCACCACCACTGCCCCCGCATAGAGCCAGAATTTCGTGTCCGCATCCACCGCGCCGCCCTGCCACATGGCCACCGCAAGCACGAGGATGATGGCGGAGACATAGAGACGCGTGCCCATCGCCAGAACGCGGGTGAACATGAACGTGATCGAGGCAAACTTCCGCGTCGCCGGCCCGAACCGGGTCTCCAGATACTCGTAAAGCGAGATGACTCCATGACGGTAAAACACGGGGATGAACAGAAAGCTCACAATGATCCGCGCCAGCACGGTGCCGATGGCAAACTGCGCGTAGCTCCAGTTTTGCCTGCTGTAGCCGGACTCCGGCGCGCCAAGAAATGTCGCCGCACTGATTTCCGCCGCCAGAATGGATGCCAGCACGGCCCACCAGGCGATCTGGCGGTCACCCAGCGTGAAACCCTCCACGCTTCCGCTTTTGCTGCGTTGGGACAAGCCGATGCCGATGATCAGCGCGAAGTAGCCAAGAATGACGAGGGCGTCCAGAAGGTAGGGCATGGCGCGAGTATGGAATGGACATTCCCACGTTGCCAGGACAACCTGACCAAGCCACGCGCCGTTCTGGCTGGCATTCTCGTGGCGGGGGTCACTTCAGCTTTCCAAGTCGCTCCTTGGACCACGTCAGGCCCTGCTGGATGATGTCGTCTCCGGGGATGAGGGCGGAGAGTTTTTCCCAGCGCTGGACGGCGCTGGTGAAGGCGGTTTTGGCCTCGGAGGTTTTTTTCAGGGTTTGCAGGGTGTGACCAAGCACGCCGTGCATCTGGGCGAGCTGGATTTCCTGCTCCTTGCGCTCCGGGGTGAGGCGCGCGCCAGGGTCCTGGCCAAGCAGACCCTCCAGCGACTCCACAGCCTGGGTGAGGATGGGCAGGGCGGCGGTGGGCTTGCCGAGGTCGGACATGAGTTCGGCGTATTCTCCGCGCAGGCGCGCCTGAAGAGCCGCGTAGCGGAGATTGTCCGGCTCGTCAGCCAGGACTTCATTGATGAGTTCGATGGCGTCCTGCTTTTTCTTGAGCGCGTCATTGTTGTTGCCGAGGTCGCGCTCAAGCAGGGAGATGGCGCCGTAGTTGCGGGCCAGGAGGTATTTCACATCCCCCCAGGCGGGATGCAGGCGGTTGAGTTCGAGCAGGATGGGCACGGCCTGGTCATGCGCCTCGCGGGCTTCCTTGCTGCCGATGGTTTTGCCGATGAGTTCGGAGAGCTCGGTGTAGGCCTCGGAGAGAAGCAGGGCCTGCTCCTGGTTGCGCGGAGAGCTTCCCATGACCAGCCGGCCCATTTCCGTGACGGCTTCGATGAGGGTGTCGAGCGCGTCCTGGGTGTGGCCGGAGTCGCGCTGAACGAGTCCCTTGGCAAACTTGGCGCGGGCGAGCAGGAAGCTCTCGTCGGGCAGAGGCTTGTCGCCGAGCACTTTGGGGTCGAGCACATCGCCGACCCGGGAGAGGGCTTTGCCGGCTTCGGCGAGGTCGCCGTTTTGCATGTTGCGCAGGCCGTATTCCATCCAGGCGCGGGCGCACTCATTGAGCGCGAGGCGGTTTTTGGGATCGGCGGCGAGGCCTTCGGTGAGATGGCGTGTGGCATCCTGGAGAAGGCTGAGGGAGAGGGCGCGGTCGCCCCTGCGCTGCTGAAGGTCCGAGAGCAGCAGGCTGTAGCGGCCGAACCATTGATGATGCAGCGCGGCCTGCGGGGACGAGGGTTGCTCCTTGAGCAGGGCGGCGCTTTGCTCGCGGGCTTTCTGGAGGAAGGCGAGGGCCTGGGTGTGCTGGCGGAGCTGGAGATGGATGCGCCCGATGTTTCCATAGGCGCGCAGGCGCTCGACGCCGAGGGCGGGATCGGCCTCCAAAGCCGGAAGCGAGGCGTTGCAGAAATCGAGGGCTTCGTTGAGCTGGGTCTTGCTGAATTCGACCTCGAGTTCGTTGCCGGTGGGAGTTTGCAGAAGCTGGGTGAGGAACTTGTCCACGCCGCCCTGGGCATGGCGGAGGTTGGCGTCGGCGGTGGCCTTGGCCTTCAGCGCCGCATCCCTCTCCCCTGTCAGCTCCACGATGCGCGCGTCCCGCGCCCCTGTCTCCCGCTCCAGGATGGCGTCTTTCTGGCTGATGACCGTCTCCGCGTCCCGCGCCCGGCGCAGCGTGAGGAAAGCGTAAGCCGTGCTGAGCACGAAGGCGGTGAACAGGCCCAGCACCGTGGTCTGCAGGACGAGCACCTTGCTCGCCTGTTTTTTGCGCTCCTGCACGGTCTGCTCGCGCGATTCTTCCAGCAGGAAATCCGACTCGAGCACTTCGAATTCCCGCACCACCTCGCGCATGTCGGACCAGCGCGCGGAGGAGTTCAGATCGAGGCAGCGCTCAATGATGTGGCGGCGGCGCTCGTCCCATTTGGACGAGGGCGCGTCCGGCCAAACGACCCTGGGCTGGGCGCGGACGGCGGCCAGCAGCGCGGCGCTGTCTATGCCGCAGGCAAGCCCGGCGGCGGCCTTTTGATTCACAGTCTCCACCTGGGCGGCCCAGGCCTTGCCGCCGCGCGGCAGGCTGCCAGTGAGCAGACGCCAGGCGATGACGCCGAAGGCATAGACATCCCACCCGGGTCCGTAGCCGGCGAAAACGCCGTCGGGATTTTCCGCCTGCTCCGGGCAGAGGTGGACGAAGTGGTCGGTCAGCTCCAGGTGATGAATGCCGCCGACCCAGCCCTGCGCGATGTCGGTGAGGCGGATGCTCGTCTCGGCGTCATCTTCGAGGAGGATGTTGCAGGGGCGGAGATTGCCGTGCGGGATGCCGTGCTTGTGCAGCCAGGAGAGCGCGTCGGCGATCTGGTAGATGACGTTCCAGGCGCGGTCAGGATCGCAACCGCCAGACAGGTCCTCCAGCGTGCGTGTCCGCCATTGGCGGCGGCCCTGCGCGTCCCTGCTCATGGAGCCGACGAGCGGCATGGCGGCGTAATAGGGGCTGCGGTCAAAGTTGAAATGCTCCACAGGCAGCACGCCGCCGTGGTGGGGCAATTGCTTGAGAGCCTGCAAGGCCGCGCCCAGCGCCTTGCGGTTGATGGCCATGGAGGAAAAGACCTTCACGGCGCAGGCCTTGCCACCCGCGCTGGCGCGATAGACGGCCCCGCACCTGCCGCTCCCGATCAGGTCCTGCAATTCGTGTCCTGCGATCTCCGGCAGACTCATGCTTTGCGCGCGGGTTTTGTCATCGGGTTGGGGGAGGGGGATGCCGCGTCAGTCACGGCCTGCCATAGTGCATCGCGTGCCTCGCGGGGTCAAGGCGCGCTTGGCAGGATGGCGGCTTCAAACCGGCTGGGTGCCGGGCGTGTTGAGCGGCACAGGCCGATTCAAAGCCATCCCTCACAAGCTGCGCAGCATGTTCAGGGCTTCGGCGAGCTGTTTGTGGCCCTGGCGTTCAGTGAGGCGGGGAAATTTGCCGCCGGGCATGATGAGCTGGCCGTGACGGGTGAGCATAAGCTTGCGCTCTTTGATCTCGATGGTGCTGATGCCGGCGTGCGCGGCGGCGAGACGGAGGGCGGCGCAGGTGAGCAGGTTTTGCACCGCATGAGGGAGCTGCTGGCCAAATTGGTCCCGCCACTGGGCTTCAAGATCGTCAAGCTCGCGGCGGGTCATGACTTCGCCGAGCTGGCGATAGGCGGTGATGCGCAGATGGGTGTCCTCGATGAAGGCGGCGGGGAGGAAGGCGGGGGTGGCGTGGTCGGGCAGGGCGCCGGACATGTGCGCCTCACTCTGGATGAGGAAATCGGCGCGCAGGGCCACCTCGACAGGGCGCGGGACGCGGCGGCCCTGCATTCTGGCGACACTTTGCTTCAGCATCTGGCAGTACATGTCGAAGCCGACGGCGGCGATGTGGCCGCTCTGCTCGGTGCCGAGGAGGTTGCCCGCGCCGCGGATCTCCAGGTCGCGCAGGGCGATCTTGAAGCCACTGCCGAGGCCGGTGTATTGCTTGATGGCATTGACGCGCTTGCGCGCGTCGCCGGTGGTGACGGACTCGCGCGGGAGCATGAGGTAAGCGTGGGCCTGGGTGCCGCCGCGACCGACTCGGCCGCGGAGCTGGTAGAGATCGGCCAGGCCGAAGCGGTCGGCGCGGTCAATGAGGATGGTGTTGGCATTGGGGATGTCCACGCCGCTTTCGATGATGGTGGTGCAGACGAGGACGTCGGCTTTGCCGTCCACGAAGGTGTGCATGACGTCCTCCAGCAGTTCCTCATCCATCTGCCCGTGGCCCACGATGACCCGGGCGCGCGGGCAGAGTTCGCGGATGCGCTGCGCGGTCTTTTCGATGGTCATGACGCGGTTGTGGAGGAAGAAGACCTGGCCGCCGCGCTCGATCTCGGCGTCAACGGCCTGGCGGATGACGCGCTCGTCGTAGGGGCAGATGAGGGTCTGCACGGCCTGCTTGCTGGGCGGTGGAGTCTCGATGGTGCTCATGTCCCTCATGCCCATGAGGCCGAGGTAGAGGGTGCGCGGGATGGGCGTGGCGCTGAGGGTGAGCACGTCCACGAGGCGGAAGAGCTCCTTGAAGCGCTCCTTGTGCCGGACGCCGAAGCGCTGCTCCTCGTCTATGACGACGAGGCCGAGGTCCTTAAAGCGAACGTCTTTGGAAATGACGCGGTGGGTGCCGACGACGATGTCCACGGTGCCATCCCGCACACCGCGCAGGATGTCCTTTTCCCGCTTCTTCGGGGTGAGGCGGCAGAGCATTTCGACGGTGACGGGAAACTCGCTCATGCGCTGGCGGAAGGTCTCCCAATGCTGGCGGGCGAGCACCGTGGTGGGCACGAGAATGGCGGCCTGCTTGCCGCCCATGACGGCTTTGAAGGCGGCGCGGATGGCCACCTCGGTCTTGCCGAAGCC
>DDQZ01000009.1:10086-18832 GCA_002343505.1 Verrucomicrobiaceae bacterium UBA2429
TCGGTCTTGCCGAAGCCGACATCGGCGCAGAGCAGGCGGTCCATGGGTTTTTGGGACTCCATGTCGCGCTTGATCTCCTCCACGCAGCGGAGCTGGTCGGGCGTCTCGTGGTAGAGGAAGGAGTCCTCGAACTCGATCTGCCATTTGGTGTCGGGAGGATGGGCATAACCCTGGATGCTCTGGCGCTCGGCGCTGATGGTGAGCATGCGCGCGGCGAATTCCTCGACGCTTTTCTCGGCGGTCTTGCGCGTCTTCTGCCACGAGGCGCCGCCGAGCTTGCTGAGCGCGGGCGTCTTGCCGCCGATGCCGACGTAACGGCTGACAAGGTGCGCCTGGGCCACGGGCACGAAGAGCTTGGCCCCCTCGGCATAATGCAGCGCGAGCACCTCCTCGGTGCGTCCGCCAGCGGTGCGCTCCTCCAGGCCGCCGTAGCGGGCGATGCCGTGCTCGCTATGCACGACGATGTCGCCCGCGCGCAGCTCGCGCATGATGTCGCGCGCTTTGCGGAGCAGTTCGGGATCGTCGAGCTTCGATCCGCGCACGCGGCGCACCTGCTGGTGCCTGCCGAAGATCTCCGCGCCGCTGAGCACGGCGAGCTTTGCCCCCGGCACGGTGAAGCCGCGGTAGAGCAGGCCGAGCAGGAGAGTGGGATGGGCTTCCAGCCCGTCGCGGGTGGACCGGGCATTCTGCCCGGTTTTTTCAGAGGCGGGCAGAATGCCCGTTTCACCTGAGACAGGCGAAATGCCTGTCCTACCCACCAGCTCCGCGTACCGCTCGCGCTCGGCGTCATTGTGAAAGACAATGACGACGTGCCAGCCCAGCCCCTGCCACTCGCGCACCTGGAGGGCGAGCTGCTTGCGCCGCGCCTCGTGCAGGACGAAGTCGGACGCGTCGAAGACGCCGAGGGGATTTTCATGAATGGCGGTGCTGAAGTCCTCGGGCGCGTCCACCGTTTCCGGGTGACTGGCGACACGGGCGTGGTGCGGCATGTCGAGCACGCATTCGACGGCGAGGATGATGTCATCCTTGCCGAGGTAGTCGCGCACTTTGCCGGTGGCGGCTTCATCATCGAGCTGGAGCACGACGCTGGCGCGCTCCAGGCGGCGGATGGAGGCCTGATTGTGCAGGTCAAAGGCGCGAATGGACTCGATCCGGTCGTCGAACCACTCGACACGCAGCGGTTCCTCGGCCTGCCAGGAAAAGAAGTCCACAATGCCGCCCCGGCGCGCGAACTGGCCGCGCTCGGTGACAACGGGCACGCGCTCGTAGCCGGCCTTGTCGAGGTCGGTGAGGAAGTGCTCCATGTCGAGCGTGGCGCCGACCTCCAACGGCCTGCGCTGCGAAGCGAGGCGGCGCGCGTCCGGCGCGTCCTCATCCAGACTGTCGGCGCAAAGCACCAGCGCGCGCGGTGTGTCATCAGCCTGCTCATGCCAGCGCGAAAGCACGGCCACGCGCTCGGCCACGAGATCGGGGTCCGGCAGCGCATCGGCCACGCTTTGCCCGAGACGCGGGTAATACAGCGCGGGCGTCTGCCAGATGGTGAGTCCCGCGTGGATGGCATCCTGCGTGCGGGCATTGGTGCAGAAGACCCAGACGCGCCTGCCGGGAAACTTGCGCCAGAGCATTTCCAAAGCCACGGCCACGGCAAAGGGAAACGCCTCCGGCGTCACATGCTCCAGCAAGGGCGCGCCCTTCGCCGTGGCGGTGAAAGCATCCGCCGCGGCTGTGACGAGGGCGTGCAATTCCCCACGTTCGCGGGCGGGGCCGGGAATGTGCGGGCGGGTGGTCTTGCGGGGGCGTTTGGCCTTGTTCGAAACCGTGTCCAAAGGGCGGTGGTAAGAACGTGCCCAGCCGCCGCAAAGCCGCGATGATTATTTCCGTGAAAACAAATCTTGCGCTTCCGGCGGATTTTTGATGAAATGCTCCCGAAAACCAAACTCACAAAATCATGAAAACACGATTCAAGGGATGGGTGATCAGTGCGGCGGTTGTCTTGATGACCGTAGGAATGCCGGAAGCCGGAGCGAATGACGACCTGCAAGCCTTGTTTCAAATGGGACGCGCGGCCTACTACAAAGGCGACATGGAGATGGCCTACCAGCTCCTCAAGCAGGTGGAGGCGAAGCAGCCGAACCACTATGAAACCAAGGTTTTGCTGGCCCAAATCCGCACTCACATGAAGACCGGCACCGGTTCGTTGAAGAAAACTTACTCGGGCGTGACGCTGGCGAAGATCGAGTTTGTGGATGTCAGCCTGGAAGAAGCGGTGGAAGGCCTGCGCGGCCTGTGCAAAACCTCCACCGAAGGCAAAGTGATGCCAAACATCATCATCAAGGATGCCGAGTTGAAGGCGAAGACACTGAGCCTGCAACTCAACAACATCCCGCTCACCGAGGCCATCGAATACATCGCCCGCGTCGCCGGCGCCCGCGCGGTGTATGAGCAGCATGCGGTGATGCTTGTCAGTCTTGCCGGCAGCGGGACGCCCTAGCCGGACATGCCGGAAGGCATCACGGCGGGACCACAGAAAGCGTGCCTCGCTCGACCCCAAGGTCGGCTAGCAGGACTCTGGCGGCATTGAAGCCGCAGAGGCCGGTGACATTGCCACCGGGATGCGTGGAGCCGCCGCAGAGATAGAGGCCGGGGATTTCGGTGCGGTAGCTGCCCGCGCCTTTGAAGGGGCGGTGAAAACCCGTCTGGCCGTTGGCAAAGGAGCCCACGAGCAGATCGCCGCGCATCATGTTTGGCAGCAGCCGCTCGGTGTCGAGCGCGCTGCGGGTGAAGCTGCCGAGGACGGCGTCATGAAGATTGGGCGCGTGTTTCGCCCACAGGTCGAGCATCACGCGGCCATGCGCTTCCTTGCAGGCGTCCCAATTTCGCGCGTCACCGCGCAGGGCATAGGGCAGCTTTTCCCACATGAAGGCGGTGTGCCTGCCGGGCGGGGCCTGCGAGGGGTCGAACAAAGTCGGGCACGCACCCCACATGACGGTGCGCGGGATTTCGCCGCGCTCGTGGGCGGAGACGATTTCCTGGAACTGCGTCACATCACCCAGGCCAAGGATGACCATGAATGCGCGGCTCAACTCGGGATGCCGCTCCGCCGCTGTGTAGGCGGGCGGCTCGCGCAGGTTGAGGTTCAGGGCGAAGAGCGGCGCCAGCAGGTTGTACTCGAAGCCGGCGGCGCGCTCGCGCAGGCTCGAAGGAGCGGCGTCGGCGGGGATGAGATCAATGAAGGTCTGCTGCGGGTTCAGTCCGCTGGCCACAAATCGCGCCGCTTCGACGCGCTCGCCGGTCAAGGACTCGACACCGCAGGCGCGTCCTCCTCGCATCAGGATGGAACGCGGCTGCCAGCCGGTCAGAATCCGTCCGCCATGCCCGCGAAGTTCCGCGCACAGCGCCTCCGCAAGTCTGCGCGAGCCGCCGGCGCACATCTGCGCCTTGCGCGGGCTGGCGAGCAGCGCGGGGATGGAGTGTCCGAAGCCTTTCTGGCGCAGGTCCACCTCCCGCAGGCCGTTGAAAAAAAGCAGTCCCGCGCGCACGGCGGGATGCTCGAACTCGCGCATGACGAACTCAATCGGCGACAGGGCCTGCGTCTCCAGCAGCAGGCGCCCGGCCTGGCTTTGACTCAGCTTTGACAGGCGCTCCTCCATAGGCAGCGGCGGGTTTTGCGCCTCCGGGATGAGGATGTCTGTGACGATGGGGCGGAAGCGTTCCGTCCACTCGCGCAGGCGGGCGGCATCGCGCGGGGAGATGGCAGCGAAGGAGGCGAAAGTCTTTTCAAAGTCCGTCCACCACTCCAGCACGCGCTCGTCCGGCAGGATCATCGCCACATTGAGGTCCGGCTCGATGTAGCGCGCGCCGTGCCGTTCAAGTCCGAGGTCCTGATACCACGGCATGGTGGTGATGGCGCGGTGGAAGAAGGAGTGGGTGTTGTGCATGAAGCCGGACCCCGCCGGATGCTCCACGGTGGCGAGACCGCCGCCGGCCTCGTCATTTTTCTCGACCACGACGATGCTCATGCCGGCGCGCGCCGCGTAGCAGGCGAGCACGAGCGCGTTGTGCCCTGATCCGAGAATGACGCCGTCGCATTGCATCCAGGCCAAACGCGCGCGCGGGCGGCATCATTGCAGTGCGGAGGCGGCGCGTCAGGGTTTCCAGGAAAAGGGGCGCTGCCACTGACGCACGGCGCTGTTCCACTGCTCGTGCCAGTCCGGGTAGTCGGCGGCGTCATAGGTGCCGGGCTGGGTGGAGAAGCGGAAGCGCAGTTTGAGGAGTCCCCCGCCCTGCGCGGCAGCCTCCATTTTCCAGGAGGCGAAGCGGCCTTCGCGCGAGACGTTCAGCGTCTTGAGCGTGTCCTCTGGAATGCCGTCCGCGCCTTCGACCCGCAGATCGGACTCGAACTGGAGCGGATAGATGAAGCGGAACGCGCTGGCGCGGTTCTTCACAAAAGTGGTGCCCAGGTACTCCTGCTCCCACAACGCGGGCAGCGCGCCGCGCCGCAGCGCCCCCTCATCCTGGAGGCGGCCGGGCACTTCGTAGGCGATCTCCAGCCGGGCGGGCAGGCCGGTGTCTTCGAGATGATGAAAGGAGAACTCATGCACGCGCAGGGCCGGCGCGTGGGCGGCGAGGATGTTCTGCACGTTCTGCAACTGCCTTTGGGCGTCCTTGCCGGTGAAGGCGCCGCGCATCCATGCCGCGTAGTAGCCGTGAATGACGAGGCTTTCATTGACCTCCCAGCCGTCTCCGGAGGGGCGCACCTTGCGCTCGCTGAGGATGCGCGCGCTGCCGGGGGCGGGCTGCGCCGGCTCGATGAGGCGGCTTTTGCCCCGCTCAAGCACCAGCGCGTGGCTGTGCCAGAGATTGTCCGCGTGCAGGCTCGCGAGGGCGAGATTTTTGTTCGTGGTGTCAATGAGGAAGCCGGGGCCGAGCGCGGGCACATGCACAACCATGTGGTTGAACTGATCCACAGAGGGAAGTTCGACCCGCGTGCGCCAGTTGTTGCTCACCAGCGCGAGGTGGCTGCCGATGCCGGCGGCGGTGAGGAGCTGGTGCAGCAGCAGCGCCTGGTCTTTGCAGTCGCCATACTTCTGCCCGAGCGTCTGCGCGGCGGGATTCGGGCGGCGCGCGCGCGTGCCGAACTCGATGGCGGTGTAGCTGATGGCCTGCTGCACATGCCTGGCGAGCGCGGCGATTTTTTCGCCTTCGCTTCCCACACCCTGAATGAGCCTTTGTGCGAGTGCTGTGACTTCAGCCTCCGGTTCGAGCCGCCCGGCGAGTTCCTTGTCGAGCAGTTTGTCGCCGACCTCCGCCCAGCTTCCCTCATGACCTCCGAGCGCCAGGCAGGGCACCCGCTCCTCCATGAGGACGGGGAAAGGCTCGCGCGTGCTCTGCGGCAGGTGCAGGCCGGTCCATGCCAGCAGCCGGTCCTGGCGCAGATGCTTGAGATCCGCCAGCGAGGCATTGCCCGCGAAGGCGACGCCGTCCACGTCACCGGTGACAAACACGATGTCGGCGGCGGAGTCGCTGAACAGGTGCCGGTTGAACTCGAAGGTCTCCGCCTTGTAGCGGCTTTCCTGGCTGATCACATACTCGACCACGCAGCCCGGGCGCAGGCCGGGGATTTGAAAGTGCAGCTTTTTGTCATGGGTGCCCATGCCGTTGTCCACATCCATCACATAGGCGTCTCCGGCGGCGCTGGCGATGACCCTGCCCTCCTCGTCGCGCACTTCGACGCTGTTGATGAAAACGCGGCTGCCCAGCGGGTCAAAGTTGTGCTCGACGCTGCTGAAGCGGGACACGCCCTCGCTGTCGCGCAGCTTCACGCGCACATGCCATGTGGTGCGCAGCGGTTTGTCCTTTTCAAAATGGTAGCCTGTGGCCGAAAGCAGCCATGCCACCGGCTGTCCGGCGGCATGACCGGCGGCGGGCGGATTTTTCTCCAGCATCTCACGCAATTCCTCCGGCAGCGCCACCGGCTCGATGGGGGTCTTGATGTCGGAGTTGCTGCCCTGGCCGAGCATGGCCGAGGCGCGGCGCAGCGCCTGCTGGATGTCCTCGCTGTCGGGCTGCTTCTCCAGGGCTTTCTCGAAGGATTCCTTGGCCTCGCGGTACCACTTCCTCCCCATCTGGCTCCAGCCCAGGATCATCCAGGCGCGCGCGCTGTCCGGCGTGTCTTTGAGGATGCCCTGCGCCAGTTCGGCGGCCTGGAGGTATTCCGCCGCGTCATTGCGCGTCTCCGCCAGTTCGTAAAGCAGACGCCGGTCCTCGGGATGCTCCTCCACCATTTTTTCGAACAACTGGATCGCGCGCGCCTTGCCGCCGTTGCTGGCGACGGTCTGGGCGTGCCAGCGCCGGGAGTCGAGGTTGCCGCTTTGCTCCATCCAGGCGGCGGCGGTCTTTTCGGCCAGGGCGTATTTTTCCGCGCCGTTGAGGTATTGCAGCCAGCGCAAAACGGCGTCGGGATCTTTGACACCGGCCTTGAGGGCGGCGGCGAAAGCATCTGCCGCCTCGTCATCGTGGCCAAGATCGCAGAGCAGGCGGGCATGGCTGAGCTGTGTGTTCACATGCGCGGGGAATTTCTTGATGTGCTCCCCAGCCTTCTCCAGCGCCTCGGCGGCCCGGCCCGTCTGCTGCCAGGCATCCAGCGCGTTGCCCAGGATGGTCGGGTCTTTTTGAGTCTGTTGAAAGCCGCGCCAAAACCACTCCGCCGCCTTGCCGGTCTGCTGGCGCTGGTGATGCCAGATGCCGATGTCGTTGCACACGAGTCCGTATTGACTGCGCTGGCTTTCCTCCAGGCCGGGAATCTCCCCCGGCTCTCCGGGCAGCAGCACCACGCCATCCACCGCTTTGCGCACCATTTCGGGATCGCCGTTCTTCACCGCGTGCCAGCCCGCGATGAGCAAGGCCACCGGCCCGCGCGCCGCCACTCGCATTCTGTAACTGTAGTCCCCGTCCTCCAGCGAGCGCACGCCGGTGATCTCGATGCCCTCGCCCCAGGCGTTCGGCCATTTTCGCGCCGGCCAGTCATCGGAGGGAAAGGGAATGCCGAACCGGTCCAGCAGGCCGGAGGCGGCGGCCTCCAGCGGCGGAGGCTCCGGCCCCAGGTTCACCGGCAGCACGATGAACGCCTCCAGCGGGCGCAGCGCTGCGAAGTCGGCCAGAGTCTGCTCGTGGCCCTCGACGCCCCACTTCTTCCAGTCGCCCGCGTTGAACTCGGTGCGGTAGCCCCACTGCGGGCGGCTGACATTGTCGAGGGCCGCGCTGGCCGGCACCACGCGCTGCTTGTCCAGCACGCGGAAGCTTTCGCCGATGCGCTTGAACTGAGGCTCCAGATCCGCCCTGCCCGCCACCGGCCCCCACATGTGCAACTGCCAGGCGTAGCCGGGCAGTGTGGACACCCACTGCTCGAAGTAGAGCTTGATGCCTTTGGCCGCGTCATTCTCCACCAGGCAGGCGCGGCGCATGAAAGGCACGCCATCCACGGTGAGAGACTCCTCCGTTTCACCGGTCACGCTTTTCGAGGTGGCGGCCATGTTCGCCTTCACCGCGTCGAGCAGCGCCTCCAGATCCATCTCGCCGTCAATATGCTCCCCCAGCACCATCACATAAGCCTCCGGCGCCGCGCGCCGCGCCGCGATGCAGGCCAGCTTGTTGATCAGCGCCGGCTTCGTCTCCAGCCAGCGCGGCGGGATTTCCAGGGAGCAGTTGAACTCCGCGCTCCTGATCTCGGCGCCCTTGCCTGAGAGCGAAGCCAGCTTGTTTGCCGCGCTTTCGAGCCGCATTTGCAAAACAAGGCCCGTGACAGCCACCGTCAGCATCAACACGGCGATCACCAGGCTCCACACCGCCTGCGCGCGGCCCTGCGTGTGAACCTTCGAGTCATAGAGCGCCAGACCCGTGATGCCTGTGACGATGGCCGCCAGCATCAGGCCGGCCATGCCCAGCCCGCCGATCACATAAACCACCGCCAGCGCCTCCGGCACTAGGAACGCGATGGATTGGAACAACAGGGCGCCCAGCCAGCCGGCCAAAGCCAGCGCCAGCGCCGACACGCATGTCTTGCTCGTCGCCGGACGGCGCAGCAAAGTCAGGCATTTGATCAAACCAGCCGAAAGCAGCAAAATGCCAAGCACGGAGCCGATCCATTGGCCGGTCATTTGCGCGGTCTCCACCTCGGCGAGCAATAAAGTCATGCGCCACGTTTAGAGGCAGGCTGGCGCTTTATGCAATCCCAAATCCGCGCGCTTTGCTCACGGCTTTTCAGCCGCGCCCGCGCGCCACTGCCGGATGTGCTCCAGCACGCCCGCGCAGCCGTCCTCCAGCAGGTCCAGCACGCGGTCAAAGCCCTCCCTGCCGCCATAATATGGGTCCGGCACCTCGTCATTCTCGAAACGCGCGCAGAACTCGCAGAACATGCGCACCTTTTCCCGCTCCGGCCCGTCCGGCAGCCAGGGCCGGATGTCCCGCCGGTTCTGCTCGTCCATGATCAGCACAAGATCAAACCTGCGGATGTCCCCCGCCGTGATCTGCCGCGCCCGTCCCGTCAGCTCATAGCCGCGGCGGCGGGCCGCCGCAGTCATCCTGTCATCCGGCGGGCTGCCCTCATGCCAGCCGCCGGTGCCCGCCGAGTCTATCTCCACCTGCTCCGCCAGGCCCGCCTCGCACGCCAGCCTGCGCATCACACCCTCCGCCGCCGGCGAGCGGCAGATGTTTCCCATGCAGACGAATAGAACCTTGATCACCCTCG
>DDQZ01000009.1:18908-19353 GCA_002343505.1 Verrucomicrobiaceae bacterium UBA2429
GCGGCAGATGTTTCCCATGCAGACAAAGAGCAGGCGGAAAGGGCGGTCGCTGGCGGCGGGCATGATCGGGAGAAGCCCATCTTCCCACACCGCCCGCCCCTGTCAAAGCCCCGCAGCCGCGCCCGGCAAGCCATGGCGCTTCCCCGCCTTCGGCGTCCGCTCATTCCAGACCCTGCCGCCTTGAGGCACGGACGCGGTGTCGCGGACTCGGTCGGCATCTACCGCGTTGACGCACCGGCAATGCGCGCCATCGTCAGCTCAGACATGGTCACCACCATCGCCATCATCGTGATTTTCGGGATTCTCCTCATGATTTTGGAGACCTTTGTGCCCGGCATGGTCACCGGCATCGCCGGGGCCTTGTGCGTGCTCGCCGCCATGATCCTCGTCCTCGTCGCCGAGGACTTCGCCCACTGGCCCGGCTGGCTGCGCGCCGCCGCCGCCG
>DDQZ01000009.1:19471-19786 GCA_002343505.1 Verrucomicrobiaceae bacterium UBA2429
CGCGCCGCCGCCGCCGCCGGCATCCTCGTCCTCTCCGTCACCGTCGTCCTGGTGTGGCTGCGCTTTTTCGCCATCAAGCTCTGGCGGCGCTCCTTCACCCTCACCGCCGAGGTGCCCGCGCCGCCCGCGCCGGATGATCCCGCGCCCGGAGCCGAGGGCACCGCCCTCACCGACCTCCGCCCGCTTGGCCGCGCCGACTTCGGCGGCAAAAGGCGCGAAGTCCGCTGCCAGGACGGCTTTGCCCCCGCAGGCTCGCCCGTGCGCGTCATCGCCCGCGAGCCGGGCAATCTCGTCGTCAGACTCTCCACCCCAAAC
>DDQZ01000102.1:0-30848 GCA_002343505.1 Verrucomicrobiaceae bacterium UBA2429
GTTGCGGATGAGTTCGGCGGCGAATGTGAGCCAGCAACTGAGGCGGCTGGACAGAAAGCGCGCGCTGGGCAGGGTGCCCGAGGCGATGAGAAACTTTCTGGAGCAACTTGATGACAGCTCCCGGTGAACAACGCACGTTTTCCGCGCGCAGCAGGGGGCGCGGGACCCCGGGGGGTGAAGGATGTTGGAGAACGCTGAATTTCGTTTACAATGGAAGCCATGAACGAGGAACCCAATGCACAGGAGCCGGATGAAGAGCCAGGCCAGGCGGAGGTGGCGAAGAGGTTGCTGACGCCGGAAGGCCGCGCTTTCATGGCGGAGATCATGCGCAAGACGCTGGCCGGAGACTACGGCGAGCTGACGGAGGAGGTGATGCAAAGCGCGAAAGCGGGGCTGGAGCGGGTGCGCTCGCAGGAAGTGATGGAGGAGGTGATGACCCGCGTGGAAGCGCTGCGGGAGCGGCTGCTGGCCGCGCAGCGGGAGAAGCCGGAGTGCAGCATGTGGGCCTTCATGCGGGACATCAATGAGGAAATGAAGGAGCTCATGGACCTGGCGCTGGATGTGCATGAGCCGCGCCGCTCGGAGATCATGCCGTGCCTGCTTTCCTTCCAGCAACACATCGAAGAGTTCATGAAAAAGCTCTGACCCGCCCCGCCCATGCTCTCCTTCCGCGATGAAGACTGGATTTTCCGCCACGGGCCGTCGCGCTTTGAGGCGTGGATCATGCCCGGTCACCGGAAACCGGCGGATGTGATGTGGGGACTGGAACTGCATTACAAAGCGGGCGGGGCGCGCTGGCGGCGCGTGGAGGAGCATGTGCGCCCGGAGGTGGATCTCGCCATCAGATCATGGAAGCTGAAGAGCGGGCGGTGGACGGACCTGACGGAGGTCAAATATTGGGACAGGAACCTGGAAGACCAGAAGCGGACCGGGCTGCCGTGGTTTCTGACGTGGGAGGGCGGCATGCTGGACCTGTGCCATCGTGCGGAGGCGGGCGGGAAGCACGAGTTCTCCCACGGGTGCGAGGTGTTCTGGCAGGTGCGGGAGCGGGAGGGGGGGCGCTTTCTGGTGGAGTTGGCGGCGGGGGTGGGCCGGGAGCAGCCGGCGGAGGAGAAGGAACTGGTGCTGCCGGACGGCACGCGGGAGACCGGGGAGCGTGATCCATCGGACTTTTGGAGGGAAACCGCCGCCATCTACGCGCTGGAGTGGGTGCCCTTTGGCAAGGTCACCGTGCGCGTGCCGCGCAATGCGCGGGATCATCTGGCCTGCGCCCGCCACCGCGCGCATGAGCTGCTGGGCATCTCCACACCACCGGAGGCCTACCATATGCAGGATTTCCTGGTGGTGCGGGAGGGACGCGAGGAAGAGGAGGCTGTGGCGGCGAACAGCCTGCATGACGATGTGTTTGTGAAGCTGCATTTCCACGGCTATCACGAGGACGAATGACATGAGCTGGATCCAATGGCGTGATGAAACCCTGCCCGCGACCCAGGACGAGGCGCGCATGGAGTTGAGGCTGCATGCGCCGGACATGGGCGGTCCGCGGCAGTGCTGGAGTCTGCGGCTCGCGCACGAAGTGCCGTGGCCGGATGACGGGGTGAAGCGGAAGTACCGCCATCAGTGCTGGTTCACAGTGGAGCTGCTGGAGATGGGCGCGCAGGTGCGGGACGTGCGGGACTTTTCCGGCATGGTGATCCGCTCGACGCCGGAGTGGCTGGAGCAAGTGCAGGAGAGCGACAAGTACGGACATCTGGTGGAGCCGGTGCTGCAACTGCACCACGGGCGCGTCTCAGAGGAAAAGGGGGAGTTTGACGTGTGGGAGAACTGCCTGAGCCTGGAGTGGGAGCTGCGCTTCGGCCAACTGGACGGGATGAGCCTGCCGTGCGAGCTGGAGGCGTGGGCGGCGATCCCGGAGAAGGAGTTCTACCGCAAGCAGCCGGAGACGCCGGAAGATCTGGCGCGCTTCGCCCAGGGGGAGCCGGTGCTGCGCATGATGGCGCGGGCGGACATCAAGCATGCAAGGGTGGAAATGGAGCGCTGCGGGGATGACCCGGCGCCGCTGGCGCGGAAGCGGCTGAACGAGGCGGTGCGCGGGCTGATGATCAGGCGGGAGCAGGTGGGCTGGGAAAACAATTATGTGTCCATGCCGGAGCACAAGGCGGTGAATGAGCCCGGCTGGCGCAGCGTGGTGACCTTTGCCATGCGGACGTGACCCGCGCCGGGCTCGTCGCTGGCTCATAGCGGAAGTCGTCAGACTTCCCGGATCGGGAGATTGGAGGCGTGAGACGCGCCAGGAAAGAGAAGCACGCTTCCCCAAGCCGGGGAAAACTGACGTTTTCCTCCACGGGCACGGAGCGCGTCTCAGCCGAGCAGGCCGCGTCTTTCGAGGGACTCCTCCATGGCGCGCTCGACGAGGCGGACGGCGAGTTCCTGAGTGGCGTCGTCGAGGGCTTGGTTGGCGGCTTTGAGGGAGCGGGCGTCGTGCGCGGGTGAGCTGAGGCTTTCCCGCACGGCGGCGGCGGCGGTCCCGATTTCGGCGCGCTCTTCAGGGCTGACGGCGTCGCCGAACTGCTCCATGGCGGCGGCGACGGCAGCGAGCAGTTCCTCGGCTTTCAACCTGGCCTCGGTCCAGACGCGCTCGTGCATGTCCTCGAAGGCGTGCTCGACGCTTTCGCTGATCATGGCCTCGACGCGGGCGTCGTCCACGTCCACGGCGGTGTTTTGGATCTCCAGGAGGGTGTCGGCGCCGGTGGCGGTGTCGCGCGTGAGGACGTGGAGGATGCCGTCGGCGTCAATGGTGAACTGGACGCCGACACGGGCGCTGCCCTTGGGTCCGGGCGGGAAGGGCACGATGACGCGGCCGAGCTCCCAGTTGTCCCGCGCCAGCTCGCGCTCTCCCTGAAGCACGCGGATGAGCATTTCCTTCTGGTTGGGCACGGCGTTGGTGAACATCTCGCCGGCTTTGCAGGGCAGGGTGGTGTTGCGCGGGATGATGACGTTCATGAGGCCGCCGAAGGTCTCGATGCCGAGGGAGAGCGGGGTGACATCGAGCAGGAGGACGTTTTTGAGCGTGCCGCTGAGGATGCCGGCCTGGATGACGGCGCCGAGGGCCACGGCTTCGTCGGGGTTCTGGGAAAGGTCCGGCTCCTGGTCGAAGATGTCGGCGGCCAGGGCGCGCACGAGCGGGATACGGGTGCTGCCGCCGACGAGGATGACGCGCTGCAGGTCGCGCGCCTCTAGCCCGGCATCGCTGAGGGCGCGCAGGCAGTGGGCGCGGGTGCGCTCGATGAGCGGGCGGATGATTTTTTCAAACTCGCCGCGGGTGAGTTCGACGGAGAGGCTGTGTGCGCCATCGTAGAAGGGGGCTTCGACGCGGGTGGTGTCCTCGGTGGAGAGGCGCTTCTTCGCGGCCTCGGCGGCGGTGATGAAAAAGGCGGGGTCGGCGCCGGGCGGGGCGAGCTTTTCAGCCAGGGCGCGGTCCATGTCGTCGCCGCCGAGCTGGGTGTCGCCGGCGGTGCTGAGGACCTGGAAGACGCCGTCGCGCATTTCGAGCACGGAGATGTCGAAGGTGCCGCCGCCGAGGTCATAGACGGCGACTTTTTGGTGCTCGCCGAGCTTGTCGAGGCCGTAGGCGAGCGCGGCGGCGGTGGGCTCGCTGAGGATGCGCTCGACGGTGAGTCCGGCCAGTTCGCCGGCCTTCTTGGTGGCGGCGCGCTGGGCGTCGTTGAAGTAGGCGGGCACGGTGATGACGGCGCGGGTGATTTCCTGCTCCATGACGCGCTCCGCCAGGGCGCGGAGGTGGTGGAGAATGGCGGCGGAAACCTCGACGGGGCTGGCACCGAGGGCGCGCAGGTCATAGGGCGGACGCCAGTCCCCCTCGCCCGCGCGGCGGCCGATGAGGCGCTTCACGCTGGTGACGGTGCGGGCGGGTTCCAGCGTCCGACGGCGCAGGGCGGGCGCGCCGACGGTGACGCTGCCGTCCGCGCCGAAATGCACGGCGGAGGGCGTGAGGCGGCCGCCCTCCGCATCCGCGAGGAGGATGGGGAAGCCGCTGTCCATGACGCCGACGAGGGAGTGGGTGGTGCCGAGGTCAATGCCGAGGATGAGGGACATGGAAGGGTGGTAGTGCGAAATTCGAAATTCGAAATTCGAATTTTGAACTTCCAAAGACGGCGGCGCTTTTGCGCGTACCTTCCGCCCGTCATGAGCCAGACCATCACCACCACCACACGCCGCCAGTTCCTCACCCGCGCAGCGGGCGGACTTTTCGCCGCCCCCTTCGTCACCACCGGCATGAGGGCGGCCCCGCCGAACGGCAAGCTGCGGCACGCGGCCTTCGGCGCGTCCGGCATGTCGTGGGCGGACATCAGCCAGATGGCGAACCATGAGATGTGGGAGCTGACGGCCGTGGCGGATGTGGACACGCGGAACTTCGCGCGCATCAAGGAGAAATTCCCCAGCGCGCGCTGCTACCAGGACTGGCGGGAGCTGCTGGAGAAGGAGGCCGACAACATTGACTCGGTGAATGTCTCCACGCCGGACCACATGCACGGGCCGATGGGCATGAGGGTGCTGGAGCTGGGCAAGCACATGTACGGCCAGAAGCCGCTGGCGCAGAACCTGTTCGAGTGCCGCCAGCTCATGCTCAAGGCGCGCGAGAAGAAGGTGATGACGCAAATGGGCATCCAGATTTCCTCCGCCTTCACCGAGCGGCACGCGGTGGCGATCATTCAGCAGGGCACCATTGGAAAGGTGAAAGAGGTGCACACTTTCTCGAACAAGTTCTGGGGGGACATGGACCCCGTGCCGCAACGTGCGGACGCGGTGCCGGAGGGTTTCGACTGGCAGCTCTGGCTCGGCCCCGCCGCCGACCGGCCCTACATGGACAAATACTACCACCCCGGCCAGTGGCGTAAGCGGCGAGACTTTGGGACCGGCACTCTGGGAGACATGGGCTGCCATATGTTCAGCGGCTGGTTCCGCGCGCTCAGCCTGGCCGCGCCTGTCGGCGTGAAGTCCACCGGCCCCTCCCCGTTGAACCTCACCAACTGGGCCGTCAATGCCGTGGTCGAGTACACCTTCAAAGGCACCGAGTTCACCGCCGCCGACACCGTGAAGGTGACGTGGTATGATGGCGACGCGCGCCCGCCGAAGGAGGTCATGGCTTTGGCTGATCCGGAGAAATTTCCCGGACAGGGCAGCCTCTACATCGGCACAGACGGCGTTTTGCTCGCCCCGCATGGCAGCACGCCGATGCTGTATCCGCGCGGGAAATTCACCGGCTTCCAATACCCGAAGCTGGAGCCGCGCGACCATTGGCGTGACTACATTGACTGCTGCCTGAAGGGAGACAAGCAGCCCAGCGCCAATTTTGACTACGCAGGGCCGATGACCGAGGCGGTGCTCCTCGGCTGCCTGGCCAGCGCCTTCCCCGGCCAGGACCTGGTGTGGGACGAGCCGGGGCTGAAGATCCCCAACAACGAGGCGGCCAACGCGCTGGTCAGGCGCGAATACCGCGCCGGATGGGAGCTGTGACCCGCCTCACAGGTACTGCTCGATGGGCAGGCGGCCATTCCAGGCGCAGATGAAGAAGGTGCCCTCCTTCACGGTGCTGGGACGCAGGATGACCCTGCCGCCCGCCGCCTCGACGAGTTGCACGCCAGCGGCGATGTCCCACAGGCTGATCTGCTCCTCGACATAGGCGTCGAGCCGGCCGGTGGCGACATAGGCCAGCGCCAGCGCGGCGCTGCCGAGCATGCGCGTCTTGAAGACCTCGTAGCTGATGCGGCGGTAGCGCTCGAAGCCCGCGTCGAGGGCGGATTTGCTCTTTGAAAAGCCGGCGGTGATGATGGCCTCGCTCATGTTTTCACGCGGGCTGACGCGCACCGCCTGGCCATCGAGCCTGGGCGGGCCGCCTTTCTCCACAGTCCAGGTCTCGCCCTGCATGGGGTCGTGAATGACGCCGAGGAGGTATTCACCCGACTCGCGCATGCGGGCGGCGATGGAGACGCAGAAGTGCGGGATGCCGTAGAAATAGTTCACGGTGCCGTCAATGGGGTCCACGATCCATTCGACGGGGCCCTCGCCGCCGAGGTCGCCCTCCTCCTCGCCGAGGATGGCGTGCTCCGGGTGGGCGGCGAGCAGGATGCCGGTGATGAGCTTCTGGGTGCGCACATCGAGCTCCAGCTTCACATCGCGGCGCTTCATCTCGTTGACGGTTTTCTCGGATTTGAAGTTATCCTTGATGAGGCGGCCCGCCTGGGTGGCGGCTTCGATGGCGAGGGGGAGGAGGTCGTTCACTGAGGGGATGGGGGCGTCTGGGGCGGGTGGGTTTCTGTGATGAAGGCGATGATCGCGCGCGCGAGCCCGGCCTTCGTCTGGCGCGGGAGGGGGATTTCACGCGCGCCGGGAAGGCAGAGGATGACTTCGTTTTCCGCGCTGTCAAAGCCGATGCCCGCGCGCGAGACATCGTTGGCGATGACAAGGTCGCAGCCTTTGCGCCGCAGTTTGTCATGGGCGTGCTCCAGCAGGTTTGTGGTTTCCGCTGCGAAGCCCGCCAGAAAACCGCGGAAGCCGAAGATGGAGCGCGCGGAACCCAGGATGTCCTCCGTGCGCTCAAGCTCCAGCACGAGGCGCTCGCCGGTCTTTTTGATTTTCTGCCCGGCCACGGAGACGGGCCGGTAGTCAGCCACGGCGGCGCAAAAGATGGCTGCCTCACACCCGGAGATCTGGTCGCGCACCGCCTCGAACATCTGCCGCGCCGTCTCGACCCGGGTGATTTGCGCTCCGGGGGGCGGCTCCAGCGCCACAGGGCCGCTGACGAGCACGACCTCATGCCCGGCTTCCAGAGCGGCGGAGGCCAGCGCGCAACCCATTTTGCCGGAGGACCGGTTCGAGAGGTAACGCACCGGGTCGAGAGGCTCGCGCGTGGGGCCTGCGGTGATGAGAAAGCGCATGGAATTTCCATTCAACGCGCGGGCCGCCGCCGTCAACGCGCGCGTGGACAAAAGCCGCGCCCTCTCCATCATCGCGCCCCATGCGCGTGATCATCCAACGCTCCCTGGAAGCCAGTGTCAGCATCGGCGGGAAAGTGGCGGGGAATATTTCCCATGGCCTGGTCATCCTGGCCGGGGTGGAGGATGCCGACACGGAGGAGGACGCGGAATGGCTGGCGGGGAAGATCGCCGCCATGCGCATCTTCGCGGACGAGGAGGGGAAAATGAACCGCAGCGTCATCGAGGCTGGCGGCGGAGTGCTCGTCGTCAGCCAGTTCACGCTGCACGCCAGCACGCGGAAGGGCAACCGGCCGGGCTTCACGCGCGCCGCGCGGCCGGAGAAGGCCGTGCCGCTTTACGAGCACTTTCTGGCCGCGCTGGAAAGGCAGCTCGGCGCGCGGGTGGAGCGCGGCGTCTTCGGCGCGGACATGCGGGTGGCGCTGGTCAATGACGGACCGGTCACCATTCAAATGGACTCGCGCGCCAGAGAATAGCAGGCGCATGGCTGCAAAGGCACTTTCATCTTGCGCGCAGGTTGCCACCGTCCAAACTTGAGGCTCCCCCCCAAAACCTCTGATTCCTGAATGCGCCGCCGACTCAATCCCCTTTCCGAACGCAACATCAAACGCATTGACACCCGGCCCGATTCCGCGAAGCAGACGCATGGTTTCCAGGTCTGCATCTCGCGCAACGGCGGACTCCACACCAAGCATTTCTCGGACAGCCTCTACAACGGCATGAAAGGCTCCCTAAAAGCCGCGCGCGCCTACAGGGACCAGATCCTCTCCGAGATGCCGGAGATCGAGGCCAGCCGCATCGCCCACAGCCACAACGCGAAAAACAAAAGCGGCCACGTCGGCATCTCCTACCGCAAGTCCAAGAACTCCAAGGGCAAGCTCGTGCGTCACATCGCCGTCTCCGTGCGCGCCGAGCGCGGCAAGACGGTTTCCCGCGTCTATGCCTATACCAAGGACAACCACGATGAAAAACTGGCCGAGGCCATCGCCTTCCGCGAGGAGATGCTGCGCCAGCGTCTGGAGCGCGAGGGGGGGCTGGCCAGGATCGTCAAGCGGCAGAATCTGGCGGTAAAAAAGACCGCGACCGGCAAACCCGCCGCCGCGCCCGCCCCAAGGAAGAGAACCTCCCGCAAAACCGCCGCCAGCCAGAAGCGCGGGCTCTGACGCGGGCGTTAAAGCACGCCATGCGTGACGCGGACGCTCTTGTCCGCCCTGATCCACCTGGGAACACTGCCCGCTCCGAACAGACAAGAATGCCTGTGTCGCACGCACACCTTGCGCGCGTGCCGGACGCCGGGTCAACGAACGATCACTCCTTCTTGAACAGCCGTCTGAAGAAGTTCGGCTTTTTCTCCTCTTTCGGACCGGAGGACGGGGTGGACGCAGGCTGCTGGGAGGCGGCGGGGATTTGCGTCGGGGCGAAACGCGAGGAAGGGCTGCCCGCATCGGGTGACACACCGGCGGGCACCCCGCCCGGCGGCGTTGTGAAGTCAATCGCCGCCGGGCGGATCGTCGGGCTTTGCGAGAGGTTCATCACCTTGGGCTTCAGCGCCTTGCCGCTGGCGTCATATTCGTGGACGATGCGCTGAAAAAGCTCGCCCTTCATGTTCGACAGCCGGTCCTCCTTGCGCCGGCCGAACTCGTCGTAAAGACACTGGGCGCGGGCCACCAGGTTGCCGCGCCCGTCGTAGATGTTGCCTTGCAGGGGCTCGCCCTTTTCGTTGAGCAGGAAGACTTTTTTCGAGATGAGCGCGTTCGCAGAATTGTAGGTCGTCTCGGTCATTTCCCGCACGTTCATGTCGCGCACGGTCTCGGTGCGTGAGTTGTCCGGGTGGTAAACCGTGCGGCCGACGACGGCCTGACCCGCCGGGCTGGCGGCCATGACCGGCAGCGCCAAAAGCAGCCATAAATGAGCAAAAATGGAGTCGCGTAGATTCATGAATCCTGGAAAAATACGCCCCATCCTATTCCCGCCCCGCCGCCAAGCCAAGATCATTTCCCGTCATGAGCGAACATCTCCCCAGCCTCCATCCCGCCAGCCAGGATTGGGACGGCTTTCTCAACAGCGTCATTGACGAGTTCGGCTGCACCACTGGCACCCTGCACCGGCTGGATGCCGCCGACCGGCATTTGAAGCTGGTGGCCCATCGCGGCATCCCCCCGCAGTTGATGCCCGTCATCCAGTCCATCCCCATCGGCAAAGGCATCGCCGGAGCGGCGGCGGAGCGGCTGGAGCCCGTGGAGCTGTGCAACCTCCAGACCGACACCAGCGGCGTGGCCAAGCCGGGGGCGAAGCAGACCCAGGTGCAGGGCAGCCTGGCCGTGCCCGTCCTCGATGGCGACCGGCTCTGCGGCACGCTCGGCATCGGCAAGCTCACCGCCTATGAGTTCACGCCGGAGGAAAAGGAAAGACTCATCGCCATCGGACGCGAAGTGGCCGCTCGGCTGGCCTGAGCACCGCGCGCGGGTTGCCATCCCCCCCAGGCGTGGCATGATGCGCGTCCGATGTCCGTGCTTGTCGAGATGCTGGCCCTGCCTGGGCGCTCTTTTTTGAACTTCCTGAGTTACCTCGGGCAGTTGGGCAGGCTGGTGGCCGACCTCGCCCACTCCATCTTCCGCGGCAGACTGCGCATCCTGCAGATGGCCGAGCAAATCGTCGGCATCGGCTACGGCTCGCAGGCCGTCGTTGTGGTCACCGGAGCCTTCACCGGCGCGGTGTTCACAGCACAGTCGTATTTTAAATTCAAAGACTTCGGCATCGAGACCACCATCGGCGGCATCGTCAGCGTCTCCCTGTGCCGCGAGCTGGCCCCCGTGCTCGCCGGCCTCATGGTCACCGGCCGTGTCGGCGCCGCCATGGCCGCCGAGATCGGCACCATGAAGGTGAACGAGGAAATAGACGCCCTGCGCGTCATGGGCGTCCACCCCGTGGACTACCTCGTGCAGCCGCGCTTCTTCGCCATGATGATCTCCATGCCGCTGCTCATCGCCGAGTCCATCGTCTTCGGCCTCGCCGCCTCGGCCCTCGTCTCCAGCCTCGCCTTCCACATCCCCTTCACCTGGTTCTGGACCCACGTCGTGGACCACACGAACCACACCGACCTCATCTTCGGCATGACCAAGGGCTTCTTCTTCGGCATCCTCATCGTGCTCATCTCCTGCCACCAGGGCCTGACCGCCGCCAACGGCGCCGTCGGCGTCGGCCTCGGCACCACCCGCGCCGTCGTCTTCTCCTCCCTGGCCCTGCTCGTGGTGAATTTCTTCCTCACCATGCTGCTGAACTACTTCTTCCCCCTCGGCACCGCCCTCTGACCCATGCCCGGCACCGACTCCAGCGTCCCCTTCATCCGCGTCACCGGCCTGAAAAAAAGCTTCGGCGCCCAAAAGACCCTCCAGGGCGTGGACCTCGACATCTGCCACGGCGAGACCCTCGTGCTCATCGGCCCCAGCGGCGAGGGCAAAAGCGTCCTCCTCAAGCACATCATCGGCCTCCTCCACCCCGACGAGGGCCGCGTCGAGCTCGACGGCGTCAACCTCTGCTCCATGACCGAGCGCCAGCTCCTCATCGCCCGCCAGCGCATGGGCTACCTCTTTCAAAACGCCGCCCTCTTCGGCAGCCTCACCGTCGCCGAAAACGTCGCCTTCCCCCTCAAGGAAGCCGGCCTGCGCGACCAAAAACAAATCGCCGACCGCGTCCACGAAGCCCTCGACCTCGTCGAACTCTCCGCCCACAAGGACAAAATGCCCGTCAACCTCTCCGGCGGCATGAGAAAGCGCGCCGGCATCGCCCGCGCCATCGTCACCCGCCCCGAGTGCATCCTCTACGACGAGCCCACCGCCGGCCTTGACCCCGTAGTCACCGACGTCATAGACCACATGATCCAGCGCATGCAAAAGCGCTTCCGCGTTACCAGCGTCGTCATCACCCATGACATGAGCAGCGTCTTCCGCATCGCCGACCGCGTCGTCATGCTCAAAAACGGCGTTGTCAGCTTCAACGGCACCCCCGGCGAACTGCGCGCCTCCCCCGAACCAGAAATCCAGAACTTCATCGCCGGCCGCTCCGGCCTCATCGCCTGACCCCCGCCCATGAATTCCGAACGCAAAACCGAAATCCTCGTCGGCCTCTTTCTCTTCGTCGGCATGCTCATGCTCGGCGGCATCATCCTGCAATTCGGCGGCCTGCGCGAATGGTTCACCGACAGCTACCGCCTGCGCGTCTCCTTCCCCAACGCCTCCGGCATCAAGGAAGGCTCCCCCGTCTATCTCGGCGGCTCCAAAGTCGGCAAAGTCCTCCGCCACCCCCAGCTCAACGAAACCTTCACCGGCATCATCGTGGACCTCAAGATCAACGAGGATGTGGACATCCCCGCCGACTCCGCCTTCGCCATCGGTTCCGCCGGCCTCATGGGCGACGCCCTCATCGAGATCCGCCCCGGCAGCGAAGGCGCCACCGCCTTCATCCCCCACGACCACGCCGAAATCATCGAAGGCGTCAAAAGCGGCGGCCTCTCCGACCTCCAGAGCACCGCCGAGGAAGTCGGCAAAAAAGTGGACCTCGTCCTCGACGACCTCCGCGCCGCCCTCAAAGACATCCGCGAATCCGTCTCCAAGATCAACAAAGACGCCCTCTCCGACGCCACCATCACCGACTTCAAAGACAGCATGGAGCACCTCAGCCAGACCATGAAGCGCGTGGATGAAAAAGTGCTCGGCGACGAAAACGCCGACATGCTCAAGTCCGCCCTCGCCGACTTCAAAGCGGCGGCCGCCAGCTTCAAGACCTCCTCCAAACACATCGAGGAAGGCACCGCCAAGATCGGCCCCATGCTCGACAAGCTCGATCCCGCCATCGCCAAGGTGGACAAGGTCGTGTCCGGCGCCGAAGACACCCTCCAATCCATCAAAAGCGCCGCCGACAGCCTCGCCCTCACCGCGCGCAACCTCAACTCCGGCAAAGGCATCCTCGCCGCCCTCATGAACGACCCCGCGCTCAAGACCGACCTGCACGACCTCATCGCCAACCTCAAGCGCAACGGCGTCCTCTTCTACCGCGACAGCGCCGCACGCGAGCGCGCCAAGGAGGAAGCGCAGCCCGGCCCTGTGCGTCAGGGGCCGCGTCCTCTGTTCGGACGCTGAGACCGGGCGCTGCTTTTACTCCACCCGCTCCCCCTTGAGCACGTCATCCAGAGTCTGGCGCTCGCGGACGACGGTGGCCTTGGCTCCGTCCACGAGGACCTCGGCGGGCATGGGGCGGGTGTTGTAGTTGGAGGCCATGGTGAAGCCGTACGCGCCGGCGCTGAGCACGGCGAGGTAGTCCCCCGCCTGCACGGGCGGCAGTTCGCGGTTCTGTGCCAGGAAGTCTCCCGTCTCGCAGATGGGGCCGACGATGTCAGCCTTCTCCACTTCTCCTGTGGCGGGCTGCTTGAGCGGCACGATCTGGTGCCAGCCTTCGTAGAGCGTGGGCCGGATGAGGTCGTTCATGCCCGCGTCCACGATCTTGAATATCTTGGCCGCGCCTCGCTTTTCGTAGAGCACGCGGGTGATGAGCGCGCCCGCGTTGCCGACCATGAAGCGGCCCGGCTCGCAGAGAATGCGCAGGCCGAGGGGCTGGAGCAGGGGCGTCACCGCGTCCGCGTAGGCCTGGATGGTGAGCGGATGCAGGTTTTCATTCTCCTGCCACCAGCTCTCGGGGCCGGAGTCGAGGCTCTGGCGGTAGTTGATGCCAATGCCGCCGCCGATGCTGAAAAACTGGATGCCATGCCGCGCCTTCACCTCCTGGACGAGGGGCACGACCTTGCGCACGGCCTCGACGAAGGGCTCGACGCTGGTAAGCTGGGAGCCGATGTGCATTTGCAGGCCGCGCAGCTCCAGGTGCTGGCATTCGGCGGCGGCGCGGGCATAGACATCAAGGATGTTTTCAAAGTCCACGCCGAACTTGTTCTCGCTCTTGCCGGTGGTGATTTTGGCGTGGGTTTTCGCGTCCACATTGGGGTTCACGCGCACGGCCACGGGAGCTTTTTTGCCCAGCTCGCCGGCGATCTGGTTGATGTGCCGCAACTCGGCCTCGGACTCCGCATTGATGCAGTAAATGCCCTGGTCGAGAGCATAGGCGATCTCCTCGCGCGTCTTGCCCACGCCGGCAAAGGTGCATTTGCGCGGATCACCTCCCGCCTTGATGACGCGGTAAAGCTCGCCGCCGGAGACGATGTCAAAGCCGCCGCCGAGCCTGGCGATGGTGGCCAGCACGGCCAGGTTCGAGTTCGCCTTCACCGCATAGCAGATGAGGTGGTCCAGGCCGGAGAGCGCGGCATCCAGCCGGGTGAAATGACTGGTGATGGTGCCCTTCGAGTACACATAGAGCGGCGTGCCGTGCTTTTCCGCCAATGACTGGAGAGACACGTCCTCGACAAACAGCCCGCCCTGGGAGTAATGAAAATGGTGCATAAGAGGGCCGCTCCATAAGCGGAAAGCACGCGCGCGCAAGCCCGTCCATGAACCTTGCCGGTCCGGTCTGGAGCGGTTGTCAAAAGGCGTTATGCCCGTATTTTGGCCGCCCCACATGCCCCGAGTTTATATCAAAACCTACGGCTGCCAGATGAACGAGCGCGACACCGAGCAGGTCTCGCAGATGTTCGTCGAGCGCGGCTACACCCTGACGCCCACCGATGAGGACGCGGATGTGGTGCTCATCAACACCTGCTCCGTGCGCGACCAGGCGGAGCAGAAGGCGCTGGGAAAGATGGGCATGGCGCGGCGGCGGCGCGTGCCATTGGTCACTGGATTCATGGGCTGCATGGCACAGAGCCGGGGGCCGGAGCTGGTGGAAAAATCCGGCGTGGACCTCGTGGTCGGCACGCAGAAGTACCACCGCGTGGTGGATTATGTGGACCGGATCATCCGGGCCAAAGAGGAGCGGCAGATGGATGACGAGCGCTATTCCATCGTGGATGTGGGGGAGGAGGAAGGCTCGCAGGACACCATCCGCGACCACACCCTCAAGGAAAGGCAGGGCAGCGCCTTTGTCAGCATCATGCAGGGCTGCAACATGAAGTGCACCTTCTGCATCGTGCCCTACACGCGCGGCGGCGAGCGCGCGCGGCCCATTGCCGGCATCGTCGAGGAAGTGCGCCGTCTCGCCGACCGGGGCGTCAAAGAGGTGACGTTGCTGGGCCAGATCGTGAACCTCTACGGACGGCACGAGTTTCCAGTCGTGGATGGCAAAAGCCCGTTCGTGCAGTTGCTTGAGGCCGTCCACGAGGTGCCGGGCATTCAGCGCATCCGCTTCACCAGCCCGCATCCCATCGGCTACAAGAAGGACCTCATCGAGGCCTTCACCCGCCTGCCCAAGCTGGCCGAGCATGTGCATCTGCCGGTGCAGAGCGGCAGTGATGAGATTCTGAAAAAAATGCACCGTCCGTACACGGCGGGGAAGTTTGCCGACCTCGTCGAGCGCATCCGCGCCGCGCGTCCGGGCATCGCGGTCACCACGGATGTCATCGTCGGCTTTCCGGGTGAAACGGACGCGCATTACCAGGAGACTCGCGCGCTGTTCGAGCGGGTGCGCTTCGACAACGCCTTCGTCTTCCGCTATTCGAAGCGGCGCGGCACGCCAGCCGCGGAGATGGACGAGTCCGTCCAGGTGCCCGAACGGGTCAAGGAGGAGCGCAACCAGGATCTGCTGGCCCTGGTCAACTCCCATGCCCTGCCGCGCTACGATGAGCTGGTGGGAAAAAATGTGGAAATCCTCTGCGAAGGCCCCAGCAAGACCACCGAGACCCGCCTCATGGGCCGCACCCGCACCAACAAGATCGTCGTCTTCGAAGGCAGCGCGGAGCGCCACACCGGCGAGATTTTCGACGTGCGCGTGCTCAGCCACCACCACTTCACTCTTTACGGTGATCCCGTGACCGCAGGTTGAGACAAGGGAGGACGCTCCTTGCGCCCGTTGAGCAGCGCGCCGATCCATGTGTGCCGGACAAGCCAGCGGTAGCTGGCAAGCAGGAGGGCGAAGACTCCCGCGCAGACGAGAAGGAACTTCATTCCCGCTGGCAGCGGCCAGTCACGCGCCCACATCTGCGCGGCGACGACAAGCGGCAGATGCGCCAGGTACATCCAGTAGGAGGCGTCGGAAAGATAGCGCACCCATCCTCGCTCCCCGGACACAAAGCGGCGGAACAGGCCGATCATCGCCATGCACATCAGCCAGGCATAGAGTACCTGCAGCAGCACCGCCGCGCCGCGCAGCTTGGCCCCGCCCAAAGTGGCCGCCAGCCCGGCGGGGTAAACCAGCAGCAAGGCCAGGGGCAGTGTCAGCCACCAGCACCGGCCCAGGCGGCCGGCCGTGTCCATGCTGTCATGCCACAGCGCGCCAAAGCCAAAGAAGACCGCGTAATAGGCCAGCAGATGCGCGGGCGGCAGGATGCTCGACGAGGTTTCCGGTCCGAAATTCTGCCCCGCCTGGGCCATCAACCAGGATGGGATCAGGGTCAGCGGCACCAGCCAGAGATACCGCCATGCGGAGGTGACCCATGCGCGCGGAGCGGGCCGCCAGCCGATGCCGTCCGCCAGTCGCGCGCACATGGCAAAACCGGCGAACATCCAGCACAGGAACCAGAGAAACCAAAGATGCGCGAAGACCGGCATGTGCCGCAAAAACAGCCACACCCCAAGAAGCGGCCTCGGTTTCTCCTCGATGGCATCCCCGCCGAGCAGGCGGCGCGTCTCGGCGCGTCCAGCCTGCAGGGCGTCGTTTTTCACATCCACCTGGAAGATGCGGGCCAGGAACCGTGTGGCGCGCAAGTCTGTCCGCGCGGCATCGAGCGCCGTGTCTCCGCGCTCGTTTTTCACCCGCGGATCAGCGCCCGCGCCCAGCAGCATGCGCACGATGCCAGCCCTGCCCAGAAACGCGGCCGCATGAAGGGCGGTGCCTCCGTCGCGGTTGGTTTTGTTAGCGTCAGCGCCGTGCTCCAGCAGCAGCCGCGCCACATTTTCCCGGCCAAAGAGGCTGGCATGGGTGAGCGGAGTCGCGCCCAGCAGAGGGTCGGGGGCGTTGATGTCCGCGCCATCGCTGAGGAACCCGCGCACCAGATCTTCGTCACCCGCCGCGCAGGCGCGCCAGAGAGTGGCCGGCTTTGACTCTTCCTGGCGCGCGCCGGATTTCGCGGAGACGCCGCCCAAAAGGAACATCACAGGCACAATCGTCACCGAGCCGAGCACAAGCGGAAGGAACACGCGCTTGAAGCGGTGCGCGAGCAAAGCCCGCAGCCCGCGCTTGCGCCAAAGCATGGCGGTGAAGAAGCCGCTGAGCAGGAAAAACAGCGGCATCCTGAACCCGTGCACCGCGCCCACCATCAGATGAAACAAGCCGCTCGTGCGCGTGTCCTGCACCATCCACGGCCCGCCGGTGAAGGAGAGCGCCGCATGCAGCGCGATGCCCAGCAGCATCGCAAAAGCGCGCAGGGCGTCGAGATCATGGCGGCGGCTGTTTGCGCGGGGAGTTTCCATTCGGACGCGGTTCAAACGCCCGTCCGCGCGGCCGGTAACACTTTTCTCAGTGCCGCAGTCCCAGCAGCGCGAGGCTGTCGCGGTGGATCACCGCCTCGATCTGCTCAGCATCGAGCCTCGGCAGCCTCGTGCCTTCGAGCATGTCATTGAGCCCGCGGATGCCCCCGATGCTGGCATTCACCGTGGTGAAAGGGAAGTCCGTGCCAAAGAGCAGCTTGTGCCACACACCGTATTCCTGAGCGAGCATGAGCGAGTGATAGAACTGCCACGGGCGGTAATGCAGCGCGCTCACATCGGCGAAGACGTTCTCGTGCTTGCGGATCGTGACGATGCACTCCCCCTCGTAGGGATGGCCGAGATGAGCCAGGATGATTTTCACTCCCGGATGGCGCAGCGCCACCGGTTCGATCAAGCGCGGCAGAGTCAAGGCCAGAGGCGCCTGCGCGATGAAGGTGGTGCCCATGTGCAGCAGCACTGGCAGTCCGTTTGCCTCCGCATAGTTCCATAGCGGCTCCAGCGCGGGATCATCAGGGCTGAATCCGGCATACATCGGCAGCAGTTTGATGCCGCGCAGGCCCAGCTCCTCGTGTCC
Source organism: Verrucomicrobiaceae bacterium UBA2429 (assembly GCA_002343505.1). Taxonomy (GTDB): domain Bacteria; phylum Verrucomicrobiota; class Verrucomicrobiia; order Verrucomicrobiales; family Verrucomicrobiaceae; genus Prosthecobacter. The sequence goes on from DDQZ01000102.1 coordinate 17,112, forward strand.
GGCGCGCATTTCATTTTCCCATCCGGGCCGGGTCGGGTCCACGGATAAAAAGCCGGTCAGCCGCGCGGGATCTCGCCCCACATATTCCGCCACGGTTTTGTCATCCACCCAGAGGCCGCTGAGCCTTGCCTTGCCGCCGAAAACGATCGTGTGCGTGTCATCTGGAGCCGCCGCGCGATACGCTTCGTAAGTCGCGCTCAGGTCCACTTTCACGCCTGGTCTGGCACGGCCCGCCTGCGTGATGAAGTCCTCCGAAAAATCGGCGGGGAAGTTCCAGGCATGGGAATGAACATCGAAGATCATGAGCGGAAGACGCAGTCAGAAAGACGGGTCATGGCGGTTTCATACAACGAAGATTCAAGCAGCGGTTCAAGGATTCGACGGAAAGCCGCTGTGACGGGCGCATTTTTTCCGTACCAATGGCGATGCCCGCCCCACGCCCCTCATTTTGGAAATGGTACGTCTGCGGCCTGCTGCTGCTGGCCACGACGATCAACTACATGGACCGCCAGACGCTGTCGAACGCGGCGGTGCGCGTGACCAGGGAGTTTGGCCTTTCCCAGGAGCAGTATGGGGACCTTGAGCTGGCCTTCGGCTGGGCATTTGCCGCGGGATCACTCGTGTTCGGGTTTCTGGCGGACCGGTTCCGGGTGTACTGGCTCTATCCCATCGTGCTGGCGGGCTGGTCGCTCATGGGCATCGCCTCGGCGCACACGCGGGATTACCCGGAGCTGATGATCTGCCGCGTGCTGCTTGGGTTTTTCGAGGCCGGGCACTGGCCCTGCGCATTAAAAACCACATTCGCCCTGCTGCGTCCGGAGGACCGCACGATGGGCAACAGCGTGCTGCAAAGCGGCGCCTCCATCGGCGCGGTGGTGACGCCGCCGATCATGATCTGGCTGATGACGGAGGATGTTTCAAGCTGGCGGCTGGCCTTCCAGGTCATCGGTGCCGCGGGTCTCGTGTGGGTGGTGTTGTGGTTCGCCTCGATCCGCAGGATGGAGCTGGACGTGGTGGCTCCGATGGAAAAAGCCGCATCCGAGGGGCTGTTGGGCATCCTGCTGGGACGCCGCTTCTGGGCGCTTGCCGCCTTGATCTTCGGAGCGCAGACATGCTGGCATCTATTCCGCGTCTGGCTGCCGAAGTTCATGCAGGAGGGGCGCGGCTACAGCGAGACGGAGGCGCTTGCTTTCAACTCGGCGTATTACATCGGCACGGACATCGGCTGCTTCGCGGCGGGCATCATCTCGCTCTGGCTGGCGCGGCGCTTCGGCATGACGGCGCACAACGCAAGACGCCTGGTCTATGCCGGCGCGTGCGTTTTGACCTCCTTCAGCCTGCTGGTGCTCTGGCTGCCGAAGGGCTGGGCGCTGATGGCGGCCATCCTGGTCGTCGGCGCGGGCGCCCTGGCCTTGTTCCCCTGCTACTACAGCTTCGTGCAGGAGCTTTCCGACCGCCATGTGGGGCGCCTCACAGGACTCCTGAGCACCTGGGTTTGGGCAGTGTCATCTCCCATGCACAAACTGTTTGGCAGACTGGTGGATGAGACGAAGTCTTTCGACCTCGGCATGGCGATGGCCGGCCTCGCGCCCTGGCTGGGCGTGCTGGCGATGTGGCTGCTGTGGGACAGGCCGGGAGTGAAAACGAAGCCGCAATCCGGCGGGTGAGCCCCTCAAGGCTTCTTCGTCATGCGCAAAAGCGCCCGCAAAGGAGCGGGCAGGACCAGCCGCAATATGGTCCGCATCCGCGGCCAGAGTTTTGAACCATGGAAAACGTGCTGGTGAAAACAGTCGCACGGCGTCATGATGCGCGCATGAGACTCATCCTCCTGCTCCTGATCGTCGTTCTTGCCGGACTGGCTTTCACCAATCCCAACGAGGCCGATTTCCGCGAGCATGTGCGGCAGCAGGAGGGACTGGCCGGCACGCTTGGGCTGGTGGTCGCGGACCTGGTCTCAGGCGGCAAAAAAGGCGGCATCCAGCGGGACAACTACATCTTTGCGAGCAAATTTTACCTTGGCGGCGACGGCATCCTTCCGCGCGAGGACATCGCCTGGGGCATTGGCGGGCAGTTCATCGAAATAAACCGCCGCTGAGCGCGGTCCAGACTGACGAAGCGCTGGCCCGGGCATTCTTTGTGGGTATGTCAAAGGCCCATGACGGAATCCTGGTTTCAAAGGTTTGGCGGCATTGGCCGGCTTTATGGCGCGGCGGCGCTGCCGCACCTGCACGCGGCGCATGTGGGCGTGGTCGGTGTGGGCGGGGTTGGCTCCTGGGTCGTGGAGGCTTTGGCGCGCAGCGGCCTGGGTGCGCTGACTCTGGTGGACATGGACGATGTCTGTGTCACAAACACAAACCGCCAGCTCCCCGCGCTCGCCGCCACGGTGGGTTGGCCGAAGGTGCGCGTGCTCGAGGAGCGCGTGCGTGCCATCAATCCCGAATGCCGGGTCACTGCCGTTGCGGAGTTTTTGCTGCCTGGCAACTCGGACCGCATCCTGGCGCCCGGCTTTGACGTCATCGTGGACGCTGTGGATGACACGGGCATCAAAGCGCTCATCATCGCAAAATGCCGCGCACTGGGCATTCCGGCGGTCGTCTCTGGCTCGGCCGGCGGCCGGCGCGACCCCACACAGATCCGGGCGGCAGATCTCGGACTGGCCGGGGCCGACCCGCTTCTTCAGCAGGTGCGCCGCCTGCTCCGCACGGAGCACGGCTTTGCCAAAAGCACGGATGGGCGTCCCATGGATTGGGGAGTGCCCTGCGTGTATTCCACGGAAAAGGCGGTCTATCTGCAAGCGGACGGCACCTGCTCTCCTGAACGTGATGGAGGCGGGCAGGGTCTGCGACTGGATTGCGCTGCCGGGTTTGGCGCTGCGGCGTTTGTCACCGGCGCGTTTGGTTTCGCCCTGGCGGCGGAGGTATTGAAAATCATCACCGCGCCTGCGGCACGCGCCTCATGCTGAAGACTCCCTTGTCTTTGGCGCATTCGTAGCATGCCTCAAAGCTGTCCCCCTTCACTGTGCCCTCATACGTGTAGAGTCCGCCGGCCCAGTCGGGCATCTGGTGGCTGCCCTTGAAGCTGCTGCCGCCGCGCAAAGGAGTCACGCGATGTTCCGCGCGGAAGCCTCCGCTGAGGATTCGCGCCCAGGTGGCGTGATAGTGGAAGTCATGATCGCCGGTGTCGTTTTTTGGCGCGGAGACAACCGCCCGCAGGCGTCCGTGATGTCCATTCACATGACTTTTCCATGTGCCCTCCCAGGCGCCCGCCACGCCGGGCTGCGGACCGGTCTTGAGGGCTGTGTTCCATTCACGCCGGAAACCCGCCGAGCAGGAGGTGAGCAGGGCGGTGAGAAGAAGGATGAACAGGGTGTTTTTCATGGCGGAACAGGAACGCGCCGGCGGTGAATTTTTTCACCGGAGAAATCACGGCACGCGCCTCACTCCCCGTCATTCTGGCTGACGACGGGCGCTTTCGGCTTCGGCTCGCCGTCCTCCGGTTGCTTCGCGGCTTTTTTGCCCACGGGCGGGCTTTCCACCTGGCCGTCTATGGTTGGCAGCACGCGCGCGCCGTCGGCGGGGAAGGGGATGGGTGTGAGGCAGAGCACATCGCCTTCCTTGGGCGCGGAGACCGAGGCGCTGTCCACCACGATGTGCCTGGAGTTGCTGACCAGCGGCTCCACAACGCGGCGCCGCAGGGTGTTTTGCGGGCGGTCTATGAGGATGATCTCGTTGCCGGCGCGCACGGCGGCGCGTGGAATGACAAAGACATCCCTCAGAGGCTCCCCCGCGAGCTCGGCCTCGACGAAAGCTCCGATCGTCAGCGGCGGTGTGCCGTCCTCGCGGCGGCCATAGGGATCGTCCACCTGCACCACGGCCATGACCTGGCGGGTCGTCTCGTCCAGCGCGCTCTCCACACGCACCACGCGGCCCTCCCATTGCGCGGGTTTTCCGGCGACGGTGGCTTTCAACAGCGCCTTTCCTCCCGAGTTGGCCGCGCCGTCTCGGAAAGGCTGTGGCAGTGACAAAAACTGGCTCTCGCGCTCCGGCAGCGGCAGGCGCACCTCGACATAATCCACAGCAAAAATCTGCCCCAGCGTCGTGCCCTGCCCCACCATCTGCCCGACATCCGCCGTCTGCTCCAGCACCTGCCCCGCGTATGGCGCGCGGAGGATGGTGCGCTCCAGGTCGCGGCGCGCTTTGGCGAGTTGGGCTTTCGCGGACTCGACATCGGCCTTCGCTTTGGCGAGCTGCGGCACCCGCGCCGCCACCGCGCCCGGCAGGCCCGCGCGGCCAAGAGCCTTCCAGTTTTCCACCGCCTGGTCGGCGCGCGCCTGCTCCTCGGCCAGCAGCGCCTCCGCCTGGGCCTGCGCCGCCTGGGCGATCACGACCGCCGTCTCGTAGTCCAGCGGGTCCAGCCGCAGCAGCACCTCGTCTTTTTCAAAAAAGCCGCCGGGGCGGAAGGCCGGGCTGACCTCGACGATCTTGCCCGCCACCTCCGGCAGCAGGCTGCTGCGCGTGCGCGGGCGCACCGTGCCCTGGGAGCGCACGCGCGGCTCATAGAGTCCCTTGCGCAGCACCGTGCCCTCCACGCGGACGAGCGGCGCGGGCACGGATTTTTTTTCCTGCTCGGGCGGATGCGCCAGCAGCCACCACGCCGCATACCCGCAGCCGCCGAGGATCAGCAAGGGAACGGTGAAGCGCAAAATGGAGCGGAGATAATTCATTCGGACAGGAGCTTAAACGCGCGGGACAGCCTTTGGATTCCAGACTTTCGGACGCCATCAGCCGCCGTTTTGGTACTGGAGTTGGTAGAGTTTTTGATAAAGAGGGCTGGTCTGAAGCAGCGTCTGATGCGGCCCCACCGCCTCCACCCGGCCCTCGTTCATGACGATGATCTGGTCGGCTTCCAGAATGGTGGAGAGACGGTGCGCGATGGCGATGACCGTGCGCCCCTGCGCCAGGGTCTCGATGGCGTCCTGGATGATTTTCTCGGTCTCGGTGTCGAGCGCGGAAGTGGCCTCGTCGAGCAGCAGGACGGGCGCGTTGCGCAAAATGGCGCGGGCGATGGAGATGCGCTGCTTCTGGCCGCCGGAGAGGTTGCAGCCGGCATCGCCGACCACGGCGTCGTAGCCGCCCTGGATTTGCTGGATGAACTCGTGCGCGTGCGCCTGCTTCGAGGCGGCGAGGATTTCATCCTCCGTGGCATCGAGACGGCCGTAACGGATGTTTTCGCGGATGGTGTCGTGGAAGAGAAAGGTGTCCTGGCTCACCATGCCGATGTTTTCCCGCAGGCTGCTTACCGTGGCGAGGCGGATGTCCTCCCCGTCCAGCAGCACGCGGCCGGAGTCGGGATCATAGAAGCGCAGCAAAAGAGAGAAAAGAGTGCTCTTGCCTGCGCCGCTGGGGCCGACCAGGGCGTAAAATTTGCCCGGCTGGAGATCCAGGCTCACGCCGCGCACGGCGGCTTTTTCCAGCTTCGCGCCGGACGGCGCGTGGTAGGCGAAGGACACTTCGTCAAAACGGATCGCCCCGGAAACGCGCGGCAGCCTCCTCGCATCCGGCGCGTCGGTGATGTCCGGCTGGCGGTCGAGCACGCGGAAGATGTTGTTGATGGCATAGACCGTCTTTTGCATGAGCAGGCTCACCTTGCTCAGCTCCTTGGCGGGCGGGTAAATCTTCGAGAGCGCCAGCACGAGCACGATCAGCTCATGCGCGGGCCTCTCCTTCCACCAAAAGTAAACCAGCCCGGCCGCGATGCCGATGGAGGCCACGGCCTCGACGATGGGGCCGATCATCTCCGTCGCGCGCGTCCAGCGCAGGATGTTGCGCGTCATCTCGCGGTTGGCGCGGTCGAAGCGTTTGCACTCGTAGTCCTCGCGCGCGTTGGCCTTCACCAGGCGGATGCCGGTGAAGGACTCGTGCATGGCCGTCATCATGGCGCCGACCTCCTTTTCCTCGCGCGCGCCCACCTTGCGCACGCGGCGCCCGATGACAAGGATCGGCGCCAGGCAGAGAGGGAAGACCACCAGCGACATGAGCGTGAAGAACCAGTCCATGGCGAAAAGCGTGGCCAGGATCACGATGATGGTCAGCGGCCGGTTCGAGATGAGCTGCACCACCTGCAGCGCGTGACTCTGCGCCACGCGGGATTGATGCGAGACCACCTGCATGAGCTCGCCCGCCTTGGTGGTGGCAAAGAACGCCGGCGACTGGCGCATGATGGCCGCGAAGACATCGCTGCGGATTTGGAAGAGCATCTTCGTGCCCACCCAGGCCAGGCAGTATTTGTTCAGATACTCCAGGACTCCGCTCAGAAACATCAGCAGCGGAATGCAGGCGCAGGCCGCGATGACGCCCCAAAGGCCCATCGGCGTGCCGGGCTCCAGGCCGAGCATCTCACCGAGGTTGATCTTGCCCACGAAGGCCATCTCCACGGGCATGCTCAGGTCCTTGCTCGCGCCGTCGAGCACGAGTTGAAAAATCAACTGCAAACCCAGGATCATCACCGCGTTGAATGACGCCGCCAGCGCGCCCAGCCCCATGCCCAGAAAGAACCTGCCCAGCCAGGGCCGCAAGTAGGGCAGCAGACGCCGGTAGGGCATTTTCAGGTGCTTGAGCTCGGCTTCGGTGATGGGAGCCAGGCTGTTGGAGTGCTTCGCTGCGGACATGGATCAATGAAAAAGCGGGCATCGGCCCGCCGCCGACACTTAGCATTGCGGCATTTCCACGTCGAGCCAGTTCTGTGCCCGGCAACAAGCCACCCCGGTTCTTTCCGGTTTCATTTACTTTTGTGGAAACAAGCCGACATCCATCCTCCACCGTGCTTTTTGACTCGCACAACCACCTTCATGACGCGCGCCTGCTGCCGTGGCGCGCGGAGATCATGGCAGAGCTGCCCGCGCTGGGCATTGCCGGTGTGGTGGCCAATGGCACCTGCGAGCAGGACTGGCCCGCCGTGGCGGAACTGGCGCGGGCGCATCCCTGGGTGCGGCCCTCCTTTGGCCTGCATCCCTGGCGGGTCAGCGGGCGCGGTCCCGAGTGGAAGGAAACGCTGGAGGCATTTCTGGCGGAGTTTCCAGGCGCCGCAGTCGGGGAGATCGGGCTGGACCGCTGGATGGAGCAGCCTGATGTCGAAGCGCAGCGCGAGTGCTTCCTCTGGCAGCTCGATCTGGCGGCGCGTTTGGAGCGCCCTGTCACAGTCCATTGCCTGCGCGCCTGGGGGCTGCTGGATGAGGTGTTGCGCGCGGCGCGCCTGCCTGAGCGGGGTTTTCTTTTGCACTCCTACGGAGGTCCGGCGGAAATGATCCCCGGCTTTGTGAAAATGGGCGCGTTTTTCTCCTGCTCGCCCTGGTTCGGTCATCCGGCCAAATCCGCGAAACTCGCGGTCTTCAAGAGTGTGCCCGCCGACCGCCTTTTGATCGAAACCGACGCGCCGGACATGGCGCCGCCGGAGGAACTCGACACACATCCGCTGTGGCACGAAGGCCTGAGGCTGAACCACCCGGCCAACCTGCGCGTGAGTCTCTCTTTGCTGTCACGCCTGCGCGGAACGCCTGGGGATGAGCTTGCGGCGCAGATCGCGGCCAATCACCGGAGTCTCTTTGGCGAATGCGGGGTCACTCGGGATGCACGATGACAAAAGTGCGGCGCGTCTCGCCTGTGGCCGGGTCCTCCGCGCGCAACGTGTGGCGCCCCGGCTTGAGCAGGGCCACGGGCCTGCCAGCGTCATCCACGATCTCCAGCGTGCCGCAATCCCATCGCACCCCCTGCTGGTTCGCTTGGAGCAGCAGGCGCGCGCCGGAGCCGGGCAGGTCGGGGTCCAGATGAATGACGGTGCCGGGAGCGGGACTGGTGATCTGCCAGGGGCGCTTCTCTTTTTTCGCCGTCTCGCACACGACGAGATCTCCCATCCAGTTGTCAGCGCCGGCCACCCAGTCCGCGTAGATGCCGGGCAGGATGGCCCTTCCCTGCGCGTCGTAGTCCTCCGCGCCGGCAGGTGGGGGCAGGCGCTGCGGAGGAAACCAATCCTCCCGGCTCACACGCGCGGGTGGCGACTGTGGAGTGAGCCGCCTGCCTGTGCGCGGATCTATGACCGCCTTCACCAGACCTGGAGGCGGTTCATGCCAGGAGACACCGCGCCGGCGCTGCAACTCCAGCATCACGTCCCGCCAGATGGGGGCCGCGCCGGTCACTCCGCTCACGTCTTGCATGGGCCGGTTGTCGAAATTGCCCGCCCACACGCCGACGGTGAACTCGCGGGTGAAGCCGAGCGTCCAGTTGTCGCGGTAGGTGGAGCTGGTGCCAGTCTTCACAGCGGCGGGGAAAGGCAGCCGCAGCACGGAGTTCTGGCCGAAGGTCAGCGCGCGCGCCGAGTTGTCGGCGAGAATGTCCGCGATGAGATAACAAAAGGTGCCGTCAAGCAGCCGCGCGCCCTCGTTTTCCCGCGGCAGCAGCGACCAGGGTTTGTGAATGCCCAGGCGCGCCAGGCAGGCATAGGCGTTCGCCAGCTCCACAAGCCGAACGGGCGCGTTGCCGATCGTGAGTCCGGGACCGTAATGCTCCGCGCTTTCCGTGAGAGTGGTCAGCCCCAGCTGGCGCAGCCTGCGCAGCAGCGCCCCGGGGCCGCCGGCGCTTTGCAGCACCTTTACCGCCGAGACATTCAGCGAGTTTCCCAACGCAGCCCGATAGGTCATGGGGCCGTAATGCTTGAGCGTGTAGTTTTCCGGCAGGTAGGAGCCGCTGCCGGTGGAGTACTCCACTGGCAGGTCCGCCACAATGCTCGCCGGTGCCGCTCCCCGCTCGAAGGCCAGGAGATAAGTGAAGGGTTTCACCGCCGAGCCGGGAGAACGGGGAGTCCACGCGCCGTTGATCTGGCCGCCATCCGGCGCGGAGAAGTCGCGCGATCCCGCCAGCGCGAGGATGTGGCCGGTGGCGTTTTCAATGACCACCACCGCCGCCTGGGTGACCTGGCGCTCCCGCAGTCCGGAGAGTCTTTCCGTGATGACGCGCTCCACCGCGCGCTGCAGCGCCGCGTCCAGTGTGGTGAGCACCACTGGATCCGGCGCCGTTCCGCCGGCGAGCATTTGCACCGCGTGCGGCGCCTCGAAGCCTCCGTTGAAGCGCCGCAGCCTGACGGGTTCGGCCAGCGCGGTTTGCAACTGCCCCGCGTCCAGCCAGCCGAGCGCGCGCATTTTCTCCAGGATGCGCGTCTGGCGCGGCCGGGCGCGTTCGATGCCGCGAAAAGGGTTCAGCCGCGCGGGCGACTGGGGGATGGCCGCCAGCAGCGCGCACTCTGCGGGTGAGAGATCAGGCAGCGGTTTGTCAAAGTAGCCCAGCGCCGCGCTCTCGCAGCCTGTCAGCAGGTTGCCGTAAGAGACGCGGTTCAGCCAGGCTGCCAGCACCTCCTCCTTGCTCCAGGTCATCGCCAGACGGCGCGCTTGGAGCGCCTCCACCAGCTTCACGCCAAGGGTTCGCGGACCTGGCCGGGCGGCGGTGATTTTGATGAGCTGCTGGTGCAGCGTGGAGGCTCCGGAGACCACCCTTCCGGCGCGCAGATTGTCCCAGGCCGAACGGGCGATCGCCAGCAAATCCACGCCGCCATGCTGAAAGAAGCGCTTGTCCTCAGCCGCAAGCACCGCGTTTCGCAAATGCTCCGGGATGTCCGCATAGGAAGCCGTGCCTGCCACCCGCTGTCCCTCCTCAGTCAGGAGCATGCGCAGCGGTGTGCCATCGGCGGCCAGAAAGCGCGTCGAGACACTCTGCGCCGCAAGCAAGGCGGGCGGCAAAGGCGCCAGCCACGGCGCGCCAAACCACGCCGCCAGCGCGCCCGCGAGCAGGGCGGCGGAGAAGACAGTCAGGCGGCGGCGCATGGGCCAGATAACGCCGGAAAGCCCGGCTTCTCCAGCCCCGTTCTCAGCGCGTGAACCGGGTTTTGACATTTTTCCTTCTGAGCGGCGCCGCCGTGCATGCAGTGGATTTTTCCCGCGAGGTGCTGCCGGTGCTGCAGCGCGCGTGCTTCGAGTGCCATGGCGCGGAGGAGGCGCGCGGAGGACTGCGCCTGCATGAAAAGGCGGCCATTTCCGCCGGAGGCAAGCACGGCGCGGTCATCACGGCTGGCAAACCCGATGAAAGCGAGCTGCTGCGCCGCGTGTCCCTGCCGCGCACGGACAAGGAGGCCATGCCACGCCGCGGCACACCGCTGACGAAGGATGAGATCGCCAAACTGCGCGAGTGGATCGCCGCCGGGGCCGTGTGGCCGGAGACGGTGACTTTGCAGCAGCACTGGGCCTATGTGCCGCCCGTGAAACCCGCCGTGCCCCAGGGCGCGGCGCATCCGCTGGATGCCTTCACGCGCGCGCGTCTCGCCGCCGAGGGTCTGGCACCGAGCGCGCCCGCCGCGCCGGAGACAATCGCGCGCCGGCTGCACCTCGACCTCACCGGCATCCCTCCCGTGCCGGCGGAGGTGGAGCACTTTGTTAAAGACCATGCCGCCGATGCCCAGGGCGCGGTGGAGCGGCTCGCGGACCGACTTCTGAACTCCCCGGATTACGGTGTGAAATGGGCGCGGCATTGGCTGGATCTCGCCCGTTACGCCGACTCGCACGGTTTTCAGCGCGATGACCTGCGGCAAATCTGGGGCTGGCGCGACTGGGTGGTCAGCGCGCTCAATGCCGACAAGCCTTTTGATGAGTTTAGCATCGAGCAAATCGCCGGCGACCTGCTGCCGAATGCCACGCCGGAGCAGGTCATCGCCACGGGTTTCCACCGCTGCACGCCGACGAATGTGGAGGCCGGCACCGAGCCGGAGGAGAGCCGCATCAACCAGGTGATTGACCGCGTCAACACCACCGGCGCCGTGTGGCTGGGCAGCACGCTGGAGTGCGCGCAGTGCCATAACCACAAGTATGATCCCTTCACCCAGCAGGACTACTACCGGCTGCTGGCCTACTTCAACAACACCGAGCGCGAGGCCGAGCGCTCGAATCCGAAGGTGCCCGGCTCCATCGCCTTCAAAGGCTCGCCCATGGAGATGCGCGACACCACCCAGGAGCAGGAGCGCGCGGCTTTGCAAAAGCAGCTAGAGGAGATGGACGCCCGCATCAGCGCGCACGCGAAGAAGCGCGAGCGTCCTGCAAAGAAAGAAAAAATCGCCGCCATCACCGCGCTCAAGCCTCTGCGCGTGGACACCGAATCCGCCTCCGAGGCCGAGACGCGCGACGATGCCAGCATCCTCTTCATCGGCGAGGCGCCCGATGGCGACACTTACACGCTCGAACTGGATCTACCGACCACGCCCGTCCACGGCATCCTCATCGAGGTGCTCACCGATCCCTCCCTGCCAGGCGACGGCCCCGGGCGCGGCGATGCCACTCGGCCGAACTTTGTCTTGCAAGAACTTCACGCCGAGCTGCTCCCGCCCGGCAAGGACAAGACCGGCGGCGTGCCGCTGAAGTTCGCCCGCGCCCGCGCCAGTTTCTCCCAGGCGCGCTTTGATGTGGCGGGCCTCATTGATGAAGACCCCGCCACCGGCTGGGCCATCAATCCACAATTTCACAAGCCGCACTGGGCCGCGCTAGCCTTCGAAAAACCGCTCCCCCTGGAGCCAGGCTCGCGACTTGGCCTGCGGCTCGTGCAGCACTTCGGCGGCAAACGTGTCATCGGCAGACTGCGCGTGAGCGCCTTCAATGACACGGTCGAGGAGCACCTGCCGGAGCCGGTGGATGCCGGGGATGACAAAGCCGCCAAAGACCCCGTGCTGGCGCGCCTGGAGGCGCAGCGAAAGGCGCTCCAGCGCAAGCTCGACGCCCTCAAGCCCGCCACCTCCGAAGTCATGCGCGAGCTGCCCGAGCCGCGCATGACCAGCCTCTTCAAGCGCGGCGAATACACGAACCCCGGAGACCCTGTGACCGCCGCCGTGCCCGCCCTTTTCGAAAAGCAGCCCGAGGGCGCTCCGAACCGCCTCACCCTCGCGCGCTGGCTCGTCAGCCGCGACAATCCGCTCGCCGCCCGTGTCACCGTGAACCGCATCTGGAATGAGGTCTTCGGGCGCGGCATCGTGGCCACCGTCGAGGACTTCGGCATCAAAGGCACGCCGCCCACGCATCCCGAACTGCTCGATTGGCTCGCGGTCGAATTCATGGACCAGGGCTGGAGCCTGAAAAAGCTCCTGCGGCTCATCGTCACCTCGCAGACTTACCAGCAGAGCAGTCACGCCCCCGCCAACGCCGCAGCGCAGGACAAAGACCCGGAAAACCTGCTGCTCTGGCGCATGGTCCGCTTCCGCCTCGATGCCGAGGGCATCCGCGACAACGCGCTCGCCATCGCCGGCCTGCTCAACCCCAAGCAAGGCGGCCCACCCATTTACCCGCCCCAGCCCGACGGCCTCTGGGCCAAAGTCGGCGGCCAGCAATACAAGTATGAAGTCAGCCCCGGCGCGGAGAAGCACCGGCGCGGCCTTTACGTCGTGCTCAAGCGCGGCGCGCCGTATCCGAGCTTTGTGAACTTCGACTCCGGCCCGCGCATGGCCTGCGTGGTGAAGCGCCACCGCTCGAACACTCCTCTGCAAGCGCTCAACCTCCTCAATGACCCCGTCTATGTCGAAGCCGCGCAGGCCTTGGCCCAGCGAATCATCAGTGAAAAGCCCGGCGCCAATGCCGAACAGCGCATCCGTCATGGCTTCCGCCTCGCCCTTTCCCGGACACCGACTCCCACCGAACTCGCCGCTCTTCACGCCCTCTGGCAAAAGCAATACGTCAAAAGCGAGACCGCCGCCTTCGAAGCCGTGGCGCTCGCCTTGCTGAACCTCGACGAGACGATTTCGAAGGAGTGAGCGGAAAGTGCCGGGCACCGATCCACGCCTTTATTGTCCAACACGAAAGACTCGCCCCCAGGCCCCCTCCGGCCGCATTCCGTGTCCTTATTTTCTCCAGTTTCATGAAACGAACCCTTCTCAGCATCCCGCTATCCGCATGCTTGTGCTCCTCTGTTCAGGGAGCTGCTGCGATTGATTACAACCGCGACATCCGGCCCATTCTCTCGGAGAACTGCTTCTCCTGCCACGGCTTCGATGAGAAGGCGCGCAAGGCGAAGCTGCGGCTTGATATGGCAGAGGACGCTCATGCGGACAAGGATGGTGTCATTGCCTTCAAGCCGGGTGACCTGAAAAACAGCGAGGCATGGCTGCGCATCATCAGTGACGATGAGGATGATGTGATGCCGCCGCCCAAGTCGCACCTCAAGCTCAGCGCGGCAGACAAGGAGAAGATCCGGCAATGGATCGGGGAGGGTGCGAAGTATGCGGCGCATTGGGCCTTCATCTCCCCGCTGCGTACGGTCATTCCCGATGGCACCTCAAACGCCATAGATGCACTCGTGCGCAAGCGCCTGGCGGAGGAAGGCATGAAACCTTCGCCGGCAGCCGACCCGGCGATGCTGATGCGGCGGGTGTCGCTCGATCTCACCGGCCTGCCGCCGGGCGCGGAGGAGGTGGAGGCTTTTGTCAAAGACGCGAGCCCGGAGGCTTACGAGGCGCTGGTGGATCGTCTGCTGAAGTCTCCCCACTTCGGCGAGCGCATGGCTTTGGAATGGCTGGACGCGGCGCGCTACGCGGACACGAACGGCTTCTCGATTGATGGCGGACGCAGCATGTGGCTGTGGCGCGACTGGGTGATCCAGGCCTTCAACGACAACAAGCCCTACGACCGATTTCTCATCGAGCAGCTCGCCGGCGACCTGCTGC
>DDQZ01000102.1:30966-149434 GCA_002343505.1 Verrucomicrobiaceae bacterium UBA2429
CAGCTCGCCGGCGACCTGCTGCCCGGCCGCACCGAGGCGGACCTCATCGCCTCCGGCTTTCAGCGCAACAACATGGTCACGCACGAGGGCGGAACCATCCCGGAGGAAAACCTCACCAACTACAACGCCGACCGCGTGAAGACGCTCGGCGAGGCGGTGCTAGGCCTCACACTGGCCTGCGCGCAGTGCCATGATCACAAGTTCGACCCCGTCACACAGAAGGATTACTTCCAGATGTTCGCCTTCTTCAACTCGCTCAGCGACCGCGGACTCGATGGCAACGGCGGCGTGAATCCAGGGCCGTTTATCAGCGCCAAAACCGTGCTCAAGACCGATGAGGTGCCCGCTTTGCAGAAGCAAATCTCCACGCTGCGGCAAAGGCTCTCCACGCCTCATGGCAAGATTTTAAGAGCATGGGAGAACCGTGAACGTGCCAGGCTCGACAAGTGCGGCACGGCTTTCCAAACGCACCCGACCCGCATCCTGAAAGTCTCCACACCGAACCGGGGAAATGGCTTTGAGATGGAGGGGCAAAACGGCGTGCGCCTGCCCCAAGTGGCGGCCATGGCAGCCTATGATGTGTCCATGGAGCTGCCAAAAATCAGCGCTCCCATCACCGGTCTGCGCGTGGTCTTTCATCCTGTGCCCGATCTGCCCGGCGGTGGCTGGGGCAGCGGCCCGCAGGAAGGGCGCGCGCCAGCTAAAGCCAAGGCCAAGACCGCCCCGAAAGAGGAGGCTCCCACGCACAAAGGCAGCTTCGTTCTCACCTCCATCGCGGCCACGGCGGGCAGTATCGCCAATGACCAGATCAACCTGCACAAGCTGGAGGAAATCGCCCACGTCACAGCCAACTCCTGGGACGTGAAATACCCGCCCGCCGCCTGTCTCGATCCGCGCAATGAAAGCGGCTGGGCGCCCGATCCCGCCACGGAGGGGCCGGTGCGCTTGACGGCCACTTTTGCCAGGCCGCTGAGCGCCAGCGACACACCCTTCCTCACCACGCAGCTCGTCTTTGGACATGGCAAAAGCCTCATCCCTGGGCACTTCGAGATTTTCGTCATCACGGGTGAGGATGACGACAGCGCCCTGCCAGCGGACATCATCGCCATTCTCGGCACCGCCGAGGCAAAGCGCAGCCCGCGGCAGAAGGCGGCGCTTTGGAGCTATGCGGCGGCTCATGCTGATGAGATGCGGCGCACGCGTGTCGACTTGGCGAACCTGGAGGAAAGGCTCGCCGCCTTGACCCAGCCGCACCCGACGATGGTCATGGATGTGGCCGCAAAGCCGCGTGACACTTTCATCCTAAACCGTGGCGACTATGCGCAGCCCACGGTGAAAGTGAGCATGGGCACCATCGAGTCCCTGCCGCCCATGCCGGATGGTGCCGCGCAGGACCGGCTCGGACTCGCGCAGTGGATCACGATGAAAGGCAACCCGCTCACAGCCCGTGTGGCGGTGAACCGTTTTTGGAAAATGCTCTTCGGCACCGGCATCGTGGCCACAGCGGCGGACTTCGGCATGCAGGGCGAGTGGCCGAGCCATCCCGATGTGCTCGACTGGCTCGCGGTGGAGTTCATGGAAAGCGGCTGGGATGTGAAGCGTCTCCTCAAGCTCATCGTCATGAGCGACACCTACCGCCAGACCTCCGCCGCCACGCCGGAAATGCTCGAGCGCGACCCGCAAAACCGCCTGCTCGCCCGTGGTCCGCGTTTCCGTCTTCCCGCCGAGCTGCTGCGCGATGCCGCGCTGAAGACCAGCGGCCTGCTCGTGCCGCGCATCGGCGGTCCCAGTGTCAACCCCTACACTCCCGGCGATCTCTGGCGCGAGGTCAGCCACTACGGGAGCACGCCGGCCACCGCACAGACCTTTGTGCAGGATCACGGTGAAAAGCTCTACCGCCGCAGTCTCTACACTTTCTGGAAACGCACCGCCGCCCCGCCCAACATGACGGCCTTCGACGCGCCCAACCGCGAGGTCTGCACCATTGACCGCGGCAATACCACGACACCTCTGCAAGCGCTCGTCACCCTGAATGACCCGCAGTTCGTCGAAGCCGCCCGCGCCTTTGCGCAGCGCGCGCTGCATCAGTCCGGCGATGATGCCGCGCGGCTGCGCTGGGCTTTTGCCGAAGCCACCTCGCGCCAGCCCAAAGCCGCCGAACTGGGCGTGCTGCTAGCCGCTCTCAAACGCGAGCGCCAGCATTACAACGCCAAACCGCAAGCTGCCGCCCAGGCACTGCGAGTCGGTGAATCCCCTCGTGATGGCAAACTCCCCGCCATCGAGCACGCCGCCTGGATGCAGGTCGCCGCACTCATTCTCAACCTCAGCGAAAGCGTGACACGGAATTGAAACATTGATTTGGCCCAACATGACCCTTCTCCACGAACACCTCTCCCACCTCACCCGCCGCAGCTTTCTCGGCGATGTTTCACGCGGCATCGGTGGCATCGCGCTGGGCAGCCTGCTGCATCAGGAAGGCCTGCGCGCCGCCTCTGACGCGCCGCGTATCGGCCTGCCCGGCTTCCCGCATTTCGCGCCGAAGGCCAGGCGCATGCTCTGCCTTTTCCAGAGTGGCGGCCTTTCTCATGTGGACCTCTTTGATGACAAGCCCATGCTGCACAAGCACGCCGGGCAGGAAATCCCGCCGAGCATCAAAGGCACGCAGCGTCTCACCGGCATGACCAGCGGGCAGAGCGCCTACCCCGTGGTGCCGCCACTCATGGCAGGCAGGCGCTGCGGCGGACACGGCACCTGGATCAGCGACTTGCTGCCGCACATCCAGACCATCGCCGATGACATTTGCCTCGTGAAAAGCCTGCACACCGAGGCCATCAACCACGATCCCGGCATTACTTATCTGAACACGGGGAACCAACTGCCCGGTTATGCCAGCATGGGCGCCTGGGTCAGCTACGGGCTCGGCACGGAGAATCAAAACCTGCCAGCCTTCATCGCCATGGTCTCCCAGGGCACGGGCAAAAATCCCGGCCAGCCCATTTTCTCGCGTCTCTGGGGCAGCGGTTTCCTGCCTTCCTCGCATCAGGGAGTGGGCCTGCGGCCGGGGGCCAATCCGGTGCTCTATCTGCAAAACCCGCCCGGCGTGGAACGCCCGCAGCGCCGCGCCCTGCTCGACGACCTCGCCCGGCTCAACCAAATGCGCGCCGATGAGCTGGGCGACCCCGAGACACTGACACGCATCAAGGCCTACGAGATGGCTTATCGAATGCAGGCCAGCGTGCCGGATCTCACCGACATCAGCGGCGAGTCCGCCGCCACGCTGGAGGCCTATGGCCCCGATGTGAGCAAGCCCGGCAGCTATGCCGCAAACTGCCTGCTCGCCCGCCGCCTGCTGGAGCGGGATGTGCGTTTTGTGCAGCTTTTTCATCGCGGCTGGGACCAGCACATCGCCATCTCACGCCAGTTGCCGAACCAATGCCATGACATTGACCAGCCCACCGCCGCGCTCATCAAGGATCTCAAATCACGCGGCTTGCTGGAGGACACGCTTGTCGTCTTCGCCACCGAGTTTGGTCGCACCACCTTCAGCCAGGGCAAGCTCGGAGACCCCGGCATGGGTCGTGACCACCATGGGCGCTGCTTTTCCATCTGGCTGGCTGGCGGCGGTGTGAAGCCCGGCTTCGAATATGGCTCCACGGATGACTTCTGCTACAACATCGCCGAAAACCCCGTCCACATCCGAGACCTGCACGCCACCATTTTGCACTGCCTGGGCATTGATCACGCCCGCTTCAGCCACAAGTTCCGCGGCCTCAATGTCCGCCTCACCGGCGTGGAGGAAAGCCATGTGGTGAGGGACATCTTGCTTTGACCTGCGGATTCGGCGGCGGGTGTTTCGGGCTGCGGCGGGGCTTTGCCCGCCCGGCGGGCCGGCGGGGAGTTTTGAAAATCGCTTCCAGGGTTGTCAAGGCGGCGGGGCTGCTCTAGCCTGACACCCCCTCCGAGGCTCCGGTCATCCGCGCGCCCCCTGGAAGGCGAGTTTTCCCACCCCCATGAACATCAACGTCGAACACCAGCCCAACTGCCGAGCCGTGGCGCACATCCGCGTGCCCGCCGCCGAGGTCAGCAAACAGCGCAGCGCCATCACCTCTTACTATGCCAGCCAGGTGCGCCTGCCCGGCTTCCGCCCCGGCAAGGCGCCCGCTGCCGCGGTGAGGAAGCGCTACAGCGCGGACATCGAGGCTGAGCTGGAGAAGCAGTTGATCAACGACGGCCTGCGCCAGGCCATCAAAAACGAGGGACTGGAAGTGCTGAACATCCTCTCGGTCACCGACAAGATGGTACACGACACGGACCAGAGCTTCAGCTTCTCCGCCGAGATGAGCCTGGCTCCGAAATTCGAGCTGCCTGAATACAAGGGCATCCCGGTGAAGCTGCCGCGCGTGGAGGTCACCGACGCCGATGTGGACCATGACATCCTGCACCTGCGCGAGCGCCACGCCTCCTTCCAGGATGTGGAGCGCGGAGCGCAAAACGGCGACGCCGTGGTGCTCACCGCCACCGGCAGCCTGGACGGCGAGCCCCTGGCCGAAACCATGCCGGACGCGCCCCAGCACTTGCGGGAGATCAAGGAGAACTGGTTCCTTCTCGACGACGAGGAGGATTTCCTCCCCGGCTTCTATGCCGGACTGAACGGCATCCGCAAAGACGAGACGCGGACCCTGACCATCCCGCTGCCGGAGGACTTCCCCTACGAGCCGCTGCGCCAGAAGAACATCGAATTCACTGTCAACTGCAAAGGCGTGAAGGAGAAAAAGGTGCCTGAACTCGACGGCGACCTGCTCAAGAAGATTGGCGGCGAGGAACTCACCGTGGAAATGCTGCGCGGCGAGGTGCGCGAGGCCATCCGCCGCCGCCGGGAGGAAGCGCGCGAGAACGGGAAGGGCAATCAGGTCATCGCCCACATCTTTGAGAAGGTGGAGTTCGATCTGCCGCAGGAGATCGTCAACCGCGAGGCCCAGCGCCGCACCAACGAGATGGCCATGCGCGCCATGCAGCAGGGCCTCAGCCATGAGGAGCTGCTCAAGCACCAGGACGAGATCCTCGGCAGCGCCACCCACCAGGCGCGCCAGAGCATCAAGGTCAGCTTCATCCTCGAGCAGGTGGCGCAGAAGGAGAATCTGGAGGTCACCCAGCAGCAGCTCATGCATGCCCTGGCGAACCTGGCCGCCCGCCAGAACAAGCCGGTGAAAAAATTCATGGCCGAGGCTCAGAAGAGCGGCCTCATCAGCAGCCTGCAGGAGGACCTGCTGCTGCAAAATGCCATGCAGTTCCTCAAGGACAACGCCATCGTCGAAGAGACCGACCCCGAGCCCGAAGTTTGCGAGCAGCACCCCGCCGCCGCCGCGTGACCCCAGCGCATGTCCGACCAACGCCGCATCCTCATCACCGGCGCGAACGGCGTCCTGGGGTGCGTGGTGGCGCGCCACTTCCTGGAGCGCGACCCGGATTGCCGCGTCTTCCTCGGTGTGCGTGAAAAGCGCGACGATGCGGAGGCGCTGGCCTCCTGCCACGCCGGGCGCGCCTTTCTCTGCCCGTTGGAGGTCACCAGAGCGGATGACTGGCAGGAGGCGGTGGCGCGGATCGAGGCGGAGGCCGGGCCGCTCAGCGTGCTGGTCAACAATGCCGGCTGCCATGACGACGCCCTGCTCGCCCACATGACCGGCGGCCAATGGGCGCGCGTGCTCGACGCCAACCTCAACGCCGTCTTCCTCGGCTGCCAGGCCGCGCTCCAGCCCATGCTGCGCGAGCGCTGGGGCCGCATCATCAACATCGCTTCCCTGAGCGCCCTGCACCCCCCCGCCGGCCAGACCAACTACGCCGCCGCCAAGGCGGGCGTCATCGGCCTCACCCAGAGCCTGGCCAAGGAGACCGCCCGCCTCGGCATCACTGTCAACGCCCTCTGCCCGGGCCACATCGAGGGAGCGCCCCCCGCCGGCTGGAGCGTGGAGCAGCTCCAGGCCGCGCGGCGCCAGACACCCATGCGCCGCTTTGCCCGGCCGGAGGAGATTGCCGCCGTGGTTTTCTTCCTTGCCAGCCGGGAGGCCAGCTATATGACTGGCGCCGCCTTGAAGCTGGACGGCGCGCTGGTGTGAGCGGCGGGCCGTCCTTTTTGTTTTTCCCCCGAATGAACCTCCGCCAACGAATCAAAGAAGTCATGGCCAGCGAGTTGATGCTGGAAGTCGCCGCCGGGGACATCACCGACGACGGACCGCTCTTCGGTCCCGAAGGCATCGGTCTGGACAGTGTGGACGCGCTCCAGCTCGTGGTGGCCATCGAAAAGCACTTCAAGCTCAAGATCAGCGACCAGACAAAAGCGCGCGAGATCCTGCACAGCGTGGACAGCATCGCCAAAGCCATCGAGGAAGCCGGGCTGGGCTGAGCCAAGGGCATGAAAAAAGCCCTGGTCATCGCCCTGAAGATCGCCGTCACCACGGTGCTCCTCGGCATGATCTTCCGCGAGCACCAGTTCACCGGGGAAATCCTGCCGCACCTGCGCGCCATGGGTGCCAACTGGCCCTGGGCGCTCGCCGGGCTCGCCTGCGCCGGGCTGGCCGTCCTCTTCGCCGCGCTGCGCTGGCAGGCGTTGCTGGCCGGCCAGGACCAGCGCGTGCCGCCGGGCAGGGTGGCGCGCGTCACCTTCGAGGCAGCCTTTTTCAACATCACCTCCCTCGGCGCGCTCGGCGGGGACGCATGGCGCGTCATAGCCCTGCTGCGAAGGAATGGCGCGCAGAAGCTGCCCGTCATGGCCTCCATCATGCTCGACCACCTCGTCGGCCTTGTCTCCGTCTCCATCGTTTTCCTCGGCTGCGGCTGGCTGGTGCGGGAAAAGCTGGAGCAGCTCAGCCCGGAGGCGGACGCGGTGCTGCGCGGCTTCGCCGTCTTCATGGCCGGCTCCCTCCTCGGCATCCTCGTTTCCGTGCTCTCCTTCACCCCGCGCATCTATGCCTGGGGCGAGTCAAAGCTGCCCTGGCTGCTGGGCTGGCCGCCGCTGAAAAAATTCGGCCAGGCCTGCGACGCGCTGCGCCACGCCTGGCGCTGGTCCCTGCTCGCCCTCGGCGCCTCCCTGGTGCTCTACCTCTTCCACTTCCTCGTCTTCTACTGCGGCATCCGCGCCGTGGGCGGCACCGCACCCTTCACCGGGTTCATGGCCGCCATGCCTGTCATAGACATGGCCGCCGGGCTGCCCGTCTCCGTCTCCGGTCTCGGCGTGCGGGAAAAGACCTTCGAGGCCCTCGTCGGCGGACTCGCCGGCCTGCCCGCGTCCAAGGCCGTCGCAGCCTCCCTGGCCGGCTGGCTCATGAACGTCTGCTGGGGGCTGGCCGGCGGCCTGCTCTTCGTGCGCGGGAGGAGGGACTGACACCTCAGTTTCGCCATGCCAGCTCACCGCGCGTGCTCCTCGAGAACGGAGCAACACGGCCCGCATGTCGGCTGCGGCGCCCCGCCACAGCCTGTCCCTGAGGGCTGCGCTCGGTCGGCCACGACCGATGGGATGACGGAAGTTCAAAGCCACGGATTGTCGTGAAGACGCGGGTAAACGGCACGCGGGACGCATGCGCTCCGCACCAGGCACTGTCCGCAGGCTCGTCTGCCAGAACGAGGAGGTTGGGAGAGCATCGGGGCTTTTCGATCCCCGCAGTCTGGCGGCTGCGCCTGCCGCCCGTCGTAGGCTCGTTCGCCAGAACGAGGGCTGGGGTGGGCTTGCGACGTGATCGGAAGGCTCCGCATTCTGGCGAATGCGCCTACGGTTCACCGCGTCACCTTCACATCCGGGCGCTTCTTTTTGAAGGCGGCAATGCCAGCGGCCGTGAGCTTCGGCGTGGGGCCGAGTTCGAGTTGTTTGAGCTGGCGCATGTCCGCCAGGGCCATGAGGGCGTCGTCGGTGAGCAGCGGCAGGCCGTCGCTGTTGATGCGTTCCAACCCTTTGTGGGCCGCGAGCTGCTGGAAGGCGGCGGGGGTGATATTCTCACCACCTCCGTAATTCAGCCGCAAATACTTGAGCCTGGGCAGGTCCAGGACACCGAGGACAGACTCGTCGGTGGCATGTTCGTCCTCTATAGTCAAAGTGAAAAGATTCCGAAAAGCGGCCAGTGCGGCGACCTGCCGGCGGGTGCATGGCGACTTCATGCGGTAATGCGTCAGTTTGGGGAAGATCTCCACCACATGCGCGAATTCCGGCGTGGCCTCCTCCGGCGGCGGGATCAGGCCGAGGGTGGTCAGTTGGCGGTTTTTCGCGAAGTGCCCCAGTCCGGCGAAACTGACGCGCGTGCGTATCAAGTTCAGACTTTCCAGACGGGTGAGGCCCGCCAAAGCCCGCATGTCGTCATCCGTGTAGTCGTGGAACCAGAGGGTGAGGCTGTTCAAGTCGTCCAAGGAGCCAATGAAGCCAAGGCTGGAAGCCGAAACGCCGGTGGACCTGAGGCTCAACGTGGTGAGTTTGAGCGGGGTAAGCTCGGCCAGTCTGGAGCCGGTGAAGTTCTTGTTGGTTTCGACGGTGAAGACCGTCAGGCTCTTGCACAGCTTGAGCTGATCCACCACCCCGTCGGAATAGGCTCCCTCGCTCAGGACAAGCTCGTCGAGCTTGGGCAGGCTGGGCAGGATGCGGAGCATGGACTCGGTGAAATGGCTGCCGGAAAGGCGCAGCCGCTGCAACTCTTGCAGGCCGGCCAGGACATCAAGGTCCGTGATGGGAATCTGGGGCGGCGCGGATGCACTGCCAAAGGCCAGGTCGAGCTTGGTGATGGCGAAATCCTGCTTGGGAAGATCGTCGCCCGGGCGCAGCTCTTTGGCGGGCGTGCCTTGGTACTGAACCGTGACCATGGCCGCACCGCCGAGGGAGAGCGCCCACTCCGCCGCCCTGCGGTCGTCGCCCTTGGAGTATTTGGCGGGCAGGGCGCTTGCTCCTGCAAGCGCCGCGTTCGCAGGATTCGTGGCCGCGGGGCCGCTCGCGGCGGCTGGGGGGGCGGCCGGCCTGCCAGCTTCCAGCGCCTCCCGATACTCCCGCACGGTCTTGGCATGGGCGACGCGGTCCTGCCGGGTGAGCTCGGCGACGAGCTGCTTCAACCGCGTGATGAGCGGGTCGGTGAGCGCCTTGAGATTCGCGGCGCGGGAGGCGTCAATCTTCGCGTGGGTGTCACGGTAGATGGCGCGGAGTTTCTTGAGCGCCTCGGGCGTCTTCGCATCGTCCGCGGCAGGCACGGGCTGCTTGTCTGCGATAATCTTCTTCTCTGACTCCAGAGCGATGACACCGTCAAGGTGCCCGGCCTTCTTCTCATTGGCGATCTCGCGGTCGATGCCGCCGAGATAACTCGCATTGAGCTTCGCCACCTCCGCCTCGAAGGGCGCGGTGACGCGCTCGGCCTGCAGCTTCACGAACTGCTCGTGCAGCGCCTTGAGTTCCGGGATGGCGGCGAGGGCATCGTCTTTCTGCGACTGCTCCATCTGCTGCCGCTCCTGCTGCGCGGCCAGCGCGCGCAGATCATTGCCCTTCTCATCCACGCCGAGGAGTTTGAGCGCCTCCGCTTCGGGAAGGCCGTCGAGGTTGATGGCTTCGATGTCGCGGACGGGTTCTTCTCCGGTGAGGTATGCCGGGCCGCTCTTCAAGTCAGTGTTGATCACCGTTTTAACGAAATGGGTCCCGTAACGGGCGATGAGCTTGTCACCGACACAACCCCATTCCAGCGTGTATTCCTGTCCGATGCGAGGTGGCTGGAACTCATGAGGCAGCGCCTTCCACAAGTAGGTGGTGGCGGTTCCTCCATTCACCCTGCGGCCCGCCCCGAAGAACGAATTGTCGTTCGGGACGTGAAGCAAGTAACCGTCGATGCTGGTTCCATGTGCGGCACGGATCATGAGGGACTTGCTCTTATACTCATCGCCTGCACGCTGCATCGTGGCGCGAATCGCATAGTTGGTGAGCGAGTCCACGACGTAAATGCGCAACGGCTTGCCTGGTTCGAAGCGGATCCACCCGTCTTCGAACTTCACGCCTCTTCCCGGCTGGCGCAGAGAGTCCGGCAAGTCCTCGAACTTGGTGAAGACCTTCACCCACTGGCCGGGCGGGAAGGCCGCCGGGACGGGAGTTGAAGGGGCGGATGGAAGATTTGAGGTGGAGGCGCCAGCGAGCGAAGAGTCCGCCTCTGCTTTCAGACCGAAGGCGTAGTCGCCAGCCAGGGCGATGTCGAAGCAGCCTTCGGCTTGCTGCTCGCAGTGCGGGATGCTGATCGTGCCCGATGATGCCCCGGTGACGAATTTCCACGCACCGTCGGCCATCCTCCAGGCCTGGATGCGGCTGCTGTCTGCTACAATCCGGGTCACTCCGGCGTAGCTGGATGCCTGAGATTCCGGCACAGCGCCTACCAACTTGCCGTCCTTGGAAGCGATGACCGTTTCGTGATTCAGCGCGAAGGCATCTGCCTGGGCGCGCAGGAAGGCGAGAGGCTTCAAGTTTGGCTTGGCATTGTTGGGTGTGTGAAGTTCCAGAAGGCGTCCGTCCAGCGTGATGGCCCCGGCTTTTCCAGAGCCATTGACGAGAGCCTGGAAAGGGCCGTTGGCATCGATGTCGGCCTGGCGATCTGCCAGACTGCTCCGCGTCAGGATCCGGCCTTGGTCCGTGAGCAGGTAATCGTAACCCGCCCCTGCGGCGATTTGGACGATTTTGTGACTCCCTTGCTGAATGCGGCGGATGAAGTCAGCTCTTTCACTCCAACTGCCCCAGGCGAAAAATTCACCGTTTGCGTTGATGGCAAGGACGCGCCCCGAAGAGGCCGCGAGGTCGGCAACGTCTCGAACCTCATCGGGGGTTGGCGAAATTTTGCCCCAAACCCGCACGGTGCCGTCGGACTGGAGGGCGGCGGCGTGCAACCCGCTTGACTGTGCATTCGCGGAGATCTGCACGCTCGCCGTCGCGTCCGCAGGCGGCCTGACGTGCGCGTCATTGTCGCTCATGGGCTTGCCATCAACGCGCCAGACGACAATCTGCCCGACTTGGGCTGGTCTTGCGGGCGCCTTGAGCGGCAAGGTCGTCTGGACGGGTTGTGGCGTAGGCAGGATCGAAGACGCGACTGTTGCTGATTTGCCAGACTGCGGGCGTGTCGTGGCTGTCGGTTGAGTGTTATTTGCGGTGCTGCTTGATTTGGGGGTGGTGCCGCTGCCAGTCGTTGTAGAACTGGTAAGAGTTGATGGCGAAGATTGAGAAGGTCTGGGTGCGGGTTTGGCAGCGCTGGGGGCCGGGGTGGAAGGCTTGGTGGGCTCCTTTTTCCCGCTCATCATGACGAACGCTCCGATGCCGATGGCGGCGATGGCGCCAATGCTGATGAAGAGCGGTGCTTTGGACTTCGCGGATGGGTCGGAAGTGGTGCGGGCACTCTTGCCCGCGTGAGCGCCTTCTTTGCGGGCAGGAGTGCCCACATCACTCCTCCCCGCCGGCCTCTGCGCGGCGCTGCGCTGGCCGGGGGCCTGCGCCACCTGGGCCACGGGGATGGCCGCGCTGACCGGCGCGTCCTGCCGCACCAGGGGGACGGTCAGGATCACATCCAGCTCACGCCGCAGCTCCGCGGCGCTCTGGTGGCGGTCCTCGCGGGCGCTTTGCATGGCCTTGGTGATGATGGCGTCAAAACGCGGGTCCAGGCCCGGCACCAGCTGCGCCGCCGGCTTGAAGGCGCCGCGCGGGATGTTCCCCGTCAGCATCTGGTAGAGCATCACGCCCACGGCGTAGATGTCCGCGCGGCCATCGATGGCCATGCCCAGCATCAGCGCCTCCGGCGCCACAAAGTCCGGCGTGCCCATGGCGTAGCCGGTCTTGGTGAACCCGTGCTGGCCAGGCTCCTCCACCTTTGCCAGGCCAAAGTCCGCCACCTTCACCTGCCCCTTCATGTTGATAAGCACGTTGGCGGGCTTGATGTCCCGATGCACGATGCCCAGCTCGTGCGCGGCGGCCAGCGCATCGCAGACATGAGCGGTGATGGCCAGCGCGTGGTCCGGAGGGAGTTTCCCCTGCGCGGCGATCATCTGCGAGACATCGCTGCCGTCCACATACTCCATGGCAAAGTAGAGCTGCCCGCCCTGGGTGGCGCCAAAGTCATGCACGCTGACCACGGCGGGGTGGTTGAGCTTGGCCATGAGCTTGGCCTCATTCTTGAAGCGCTCGGCAAAGCTGGAGTCCTCCTTCTCCACGCCGGGCGGAAGGATCTTGATGGCCACGGGCCGGTCCAGGTTCATCTGGATGCCGCGATAGACCGCGCCCATGCCGCCGCGGCCCAGCAGCTTCTCAATGGTGTAGCCGGGCATGAGCTTCTGCAGCTCCTCCGGGCTGGGCGGCTCCCAGCGCCAGTTGCCCCCCGTGGTGCGCGGTGGAGGTGAGTCAGGGGAGGAGTCTTGTGGGTAGATTTCGTCTGACATGGCATCGCGCATATTATCGCCCACGAAATGGGAGGCAATCCTAAAACTGTCTGTATTGCTTTGCCGCGCCTGCGGAGGAGTCAGGGCAGGATGAGAAAAAACCCGTCCGGTTAGGGACGGGCTGTGATGGAAGGCAGTGGGAGGACGGCTCAGAGCCGCTTCACGCGGAAGTTGCGGAAGGCCACGGGATCACTGTGACCCGCGAAGCCGATGTGGCCTGTCTTGCGCTCGACTCCGGCGGGCTTGGTCTTCACACCGCTGTAGTCCAGTTCGTCGAGATTGGCGTCGAGGATCCTGGTGCCATTGAGGGTCACTTTGATCTGGTTGCCGCGCACTTCGATCTCTTGGTAGTTCCACTCACCCGACGGGCGCAGGTAGCCGCGCTTGGCGCCGAGCAGGTGATACACGGAGCCATGCACCTGGTAGGGCTGGAGTTCCTTGCCGGTCTTGGCCTCGTAGCCGTCGGTGTCAATGACCTGGATCTCCAGACCGTCCTTGGCGCTGTGACCGCCCACGGGAGTGCGCAGGGCGATGCCGTTGTTGCCGGCGGGCGGGAGCTTGAATTCAAAGCGCAGCACCATGTCGCCATACTCCTCCTTGCTGAGCAGGTCGCCGCCTTTGCCCTGCTTGCAGACGATGCTGCCCTCCACGACCTCGTAATTGTCCACAGCGCCCTGCCAGTTGGAAAGGTCTTTGCCGTTGTCCAGGCGGGTGAAGCCTTCCTCACCTTGGGCGAGGATTTGGTTCGTCTCTTCGGCGGGGATCTCGCGCACGAAGACGTTCTTCCAGCGGATCTCGCTGCCGTGGGTCTGGAGCTGGATGGGGCCTTTGGCGTAAACCGGATCCTGCATCCAGCCTGCGGGCGGCTTTTCGGCGGCCTTGGCTTTGTCGTCTTTCTTGCCATAGGCCAGATAACCGGCCTTGCGGTTGGCGAAGAAGTTTTCCAGCACGGCGTTGTTCACCACGACCTCGCCATTGAGCTTGATGAGCACGCGCTCGCCGATCATGCGGATGTAAAAGCGGTTCCACTCGCCCAGCGGCTTGTCCATGAGCTTGAGCGGGTCTTTGCCCTCCGGGTTCTTGTTGTTCCAGAGGCCGCCGGAGCCCTTGGGCTTGCCGAGGGAGACGGCTTTTTCGTCTGTTTCAGTGAAGTCCCAGATCTGCACCTGCGGCGTGCCGCGCAGATAGATGCCGCTGTCGCCCTTGGGCAGCATTTTGTAGTCCACCCAGAGTTCGAAGTCGCCATAGTCCTTGTCGGTGGTGAGGTAGAGGCCCTTGCCGTCATTGACCAGCTCGCCGTTTTCCACCTTCCAATGCGCGTTCACATGGTCGCCCTTGTCGTTGCCCTTGGCGTCGAGCAGGCCGCCCTCGATGGATTTTTTCTTGTAAGCGGCGCGCTCCTCCTCGCTCATGTTCCAAAGGTCGGCGGGGTCCTGCGTGCCCCAGCCATACCAGCCGGAGAGGTCCCTGCCATTGAACAGGGCGGTGAAGCCGGCGGGGGGGACATTGTCTTCAGCGAAAACCGCCGGCGCGAGCGCAGCGGCGAGCAGGGGGAGCAAAAAGGATGCTTTCTTCATGGTGGGAAAGGGAGTCGGGCACGCGGGCGGGATTCTTTCATGCATGAATGCCGGGCGCGGAGGGGACTAACGAATTTGTGAAAATCGCCGCTTTTTTTCTTGTCGCACCTCAACTGCCCGCATAAAAACGCGCCGCTTCTCCCGTTGGCTGCCGGCCGGTACGTCCGCGCGGGCCGACAAAGCAACATCCATCCCACATACCAACCCAACCATGAGCAACGACGGCAAACCTTCAATGGCCCTGTTCTGGGGCTGCTTCATCGCCCTCATCACCACATCCTACGCCTTCTTTTCGCGCATGTATCTGTGCGACGTTCGGTTCGGCCTGGATTTCGGCATTGATAAAGTCACCATCGGCGCGCTGAAAGGGGCTGGCATCTGGCCCTTCGCCATCTCCATCATCCTGTTCAGCCTCATCATTGACCGCATCGGCTACAAAATCGCCATGCTGTTCTCCTTTGTCTGCTACTTGATCTACGCGGGCATGGCCTTCATGGCCTATGGAGCCATCCAGGGTGTGACAGGTGACGCGCTCGTGGCGGCCCAGGCGCGCGGGTACAACCTGCTCTACTGGGGCAGCGTGATCCTCGGACTCGGCAATGGCACGGTGGAAGCCTTCATCAACCCTGTCGTTGCCACCATGTTCAGCAAGGACAAAACCAAGTGGCTGAACATCCTCCACGCGGGCTGGCCGGGCGGTCTTGTGTTCGGCGGTCTTTGCACCATTGCGCTGGCGGGTGTCGCCGCCAGCGGCGACTGGCGCATCGTGCTCGGCCTCGTGCTGGTACCGGCGGTGATTTATCTGGTCATGCTCATCGGGGCGAAATTTCCGGTCAACGAGCGCGAGCAGGCCGGCGTCAGTTATGTGCAGATGCTCGGCGAGTTCGGCGTGTTCGGCGCGCTGGTGGCTTTTGGCCTCATCTTCGCGCAGTTGGAGCAGGTGCCGGAGCTTTCCAGCGTTTTCTTCGCCCCTTATGCCAAATGGATATACACCGGCGTTGTCGCGGCCCTGTTCGGGCTGGTGACAAAAAGCTTCGGCAGGCCGTTGCTCGCCTTCATGATCGTCATCATGGGACCGCTGGCGACCACAGAGATCGGCACAGACGGCTGGATCAACTCCCTGATGGAAGAACCCATGAAAGCCGCAGGGGCAAATCCAGGCTGGGTGCTCATTTACACCTCCGCCATCATGATGGTGCTGCGCTTCTTTGCCGGCCCCATCGTCCACAAGCTCTCCCCCATCGGCCTGCTCATCACCAGCTCTGTCCTCGCCATCGCGGGCCTTCTGGCCTTGTCAAAGACCGGCAGTTCCGGCCTGCTCATCATCTTCGCCGCTGCGACGCTTTACGGCTTCGGCAAGACTTTCTTCTGGCCCACCATGCTCGGCATCACCGCCGAGCAGAGTCCCAAAGGCGGCGCGTTGACACTGAACGCCATCTCCGGCATCGGCATGCTGGCTGTGGGCATCCTGGGCTTTCCCTTCATCGGCTCCCTGCAGGAGGACACCACCACCAAGCTCATCCAGGAAAAGAACAGCGCGCTGGTCGAACAGATCACGGTGGATAAAAAATATGTGCTCGGCGCCTACAAAGGGGTGGACCCCGTCAAAGCCGCCGCCGTCACCGCTGAGGAGGACAAAAGCATGATTGCCGAGGCGACCAAGGCGGGCCAGTTCACCGCGCTTGGCAGAATGGCCATGTTCCCGGCCTTCATGCTGGTCTGCTACATGCTCATGTTCCTCTACTTCAAGTCCAAAGGCGGCTATAAAGCGGTGGACCTCATGGCCCCGGACAAGGAAGGCGGCCAGATGGAGCAGGCATAAGGAAGGTTCGATCCAGCCCGATGGCGGCCCGGTGGCCGCCATCGGATTTAATTCATCCCAACAAACACACATCCAAACACCACATCATGTCAGCAAAAACAGAAGGCATCGCACCCAACGCCAGCCGGCTCCTCTGGGCCGGATTCATGGCCATCCTCGCCGCCGGCGTCGGCTTTTCCATTCGCGCCGGCATTCTCGGCCAATGGGCGGAAAAATATGGATTTACCATGACCGAACTGGGTTTGATCACCGGCGGTGGCCTTGTCGGCTTTGGTGTCATTATCATGCTCAGCTCGCTGATTGCCGACGCCATTGGTTATGGGAAGTTGATGTTCATCGCTTTTCTGACACATCTCGTTTCCGCAGTGCTGACGCTCAGCGCTGGTTATGCCTTTGAGGCGGGCGGCAAAGAGGCCGCGTTCCAGTGCCTTTACTGGGGCATGTTCCTCTTCGCGGTGGGCAATGGTGTTTGCGAGGCCGTTGTGAACCCGTTGGTGGCCACTCTATATCCGAAAAACAAAGCGCACTATCTGAACATTCTCCACGCGGGCTGGCCGGGCGGACTCATTGTCGGTGGTCTGGCCTCATACGCCATGAATGGCGCTTTCACGGATGGCAAGGCGGTGACTTGGGAAATCCAGATGGCGCTTTTCCTCGTCCCTGTCGTTCTATATGGTTTGATGATCATGGGCCAGCGGATGCCCGGCTCCGAGGCGAGCGAGGCTGGCGTGGGTTACGGAGTCATGGTGATGCAGCTCTTTAGGCCTCTCATGATCGTGCTCCTCGTTTTGCAGGCGCTCGTCGGTTATGTGGAGTTGGGCACGGACTCCTGGATCGGCAAGATCACAGGGGCGATCATGGCCGACCCGCAGAAAGGCCTGCTGCTGTTTGTTTACACTTCGGGCTTGATGTTCGCGCTGCGATTCTTTGCCGGGCCGATAGTGGAGCGCATTTCCCCGCTTGGCTTGCTGTTTGTCAGCGCAGTTCTTGGATTTGTTGGGCTGCAAATGCTGGGCAATGCCACCTCGGTGGCACTCTGCGTGGTGGCCGCTACGATTTATGGCTGCGGCAAGACTTTTCTCTGGCCGACGATGCTGGCTGTCGTCTCCGAGCGGTTCCCCAAGGGTGGCGCCATCACGATTGGCGCGGTTGGTGGAGTTGGCATGCTGTCTGCCGGGCTTCTTGGCGGTCCCGGCATCGGTTTCAAGCAAGATTTTCATGCATCCGCACAGCTTAAAGATTCTCATCCGGCGATTTATGAACGTTACAAGGCGGGAAATGAAAACAGCTTCGTGGGTTATAAAACCGTGGGTCTTGACGGTGCCAAAGTGGGTGTCCTGGACGACTCCGGCAAAGAACTGGCACGAGCCGGAGAAATTTTGGCGAAAGAGAACAAAACAGACGCCAACCACGCCACTCTCGCCAAGTGGTGGGAAGACGCGTCAAAATCAGCCGCTGAGGACAAGGCTCCGGTGACGGCCGCTGGCCTGCATGGCGGCAGGATGGCGTTGAAGCTCACATCCTATGTGCCGCTGGCGATGGCGCTGATCTACCTGCTGCTCATTCTTTATTTCAAAGTCACGGGCGGCTACAAAGCCATTCATGTGACTGGCGAGCAAATGACAGGCGGCACTCAGGGACCCATGGAGGCTTGATTCCGCTTGATTCCTCCAATGCGGCGCCCCCCCTTACCGGGGACGCCGTTTTCATTTTTGGTCTTGCCAGCAGGCGCGGCTATCGTCATTCGTGCCGGGGAAGAACAACCCCAACATTCCATGCCCACCTACATTTACGAAGTCATCCCCGAGTCTGAAAATGAAGTGCCGCGCCGGTTCGAGGTGCGTCAAAGCATGAATGACGCGCCTTTGACCGCGGACCCTGAAACAGGCCGAGCGGTACGAAGGGTTATTATTGGCGGCACCGGACTTATGGGAGGGGCGGGGCCCTCCATGCCCCCGGGTGGCTCATGCGGCACGGGTTGCGGCTGCCATTGAGCGGCTGCCGATCAAACGGACGGAAAATCAACTTGCCACGTCCCGTGCCAGGCGGCAGAGTCCGCGCTCGCTGTGAAATGCAGCCTGCTTGAGGACAGATGCCAGAGTGGTCGATCGGGCACGCCTGGAAAGCGTGTGTGCTGTAAAAGGCACCGAGGGTTCGAATCCCTCTCTGTCCGCCACCTTGAGAATCAAGGTTTTACAGCACAGGAACCGGTATTCTAATAATGAATCTAAGAATAGGCCGCCTTTGATTTTGCTGTCATTGCAAAATAATTTCCCGGCTCCAAATCCATTCAGAGCGAAGCGTCTGGCGACCCCCTTCCACCCCCTCCCCCCCCATGATTAGCAGCAGCGAGCCAATTTCTTTTTGTGATTGCTCCACTCTTTGCCGCCTTGTTTGAATTGTCGTATGGCCTGCCGTTGCTACTCGCCACTGGCTCCAGTTCGCGGCCTTTTCCCGTTACCGCAGCGCTTCACAAGGCACCCATGATTTCGATACTACAGCGGCCCGCCCTTGCCGCTCCTTCTTCTTCCGGCCTGCATGTCATCCATGATTCCACTTTCCCCCCGCCGCGCCCGCACTCGCCCTGCCGCGCCGCATCCAGCCCCGCAAGAGACAAGGCCAGCAGTGCCAAGCGCCTCCCGCTCAGTTCATGCGGGAAAGCAGCCGGTGAACGCTGGTTGAATGCCAGCGCCCGCCCGCAGGCGTAGGCACGCCGCGCTTGTTCAGCGCCTCAGCGATTCCGCGCACCGTGGCGATTCCTTCCGCCTCAATCTCCGCCAGCACAGGCCGCAAGCTCTCAGCCACGTCCAGAGCCTTCCGGCGATTCTCCGCGCCCAGGACCGCACCATGCGTTCCCAGCTTCGTTCCCCTGGCCTTGGCGCTTGCCAGCGCCGCCTTGGTGCGCGCGGAGATGGCCCGCGCTTCTTCCTCCGCCACGGCGGCCAGGATTTGCACCGTCAGGCGGTTTGCCGTTGGCATGTCCACCGCCACGAAATCAATGCCCGCTTCCATCAGGCCAGAGATGAAATGCAGATTGCGCGCCAGCCTGTCGAACTTGGCAATGATGAGCGTGGCCTTGTGCTTCTTGCACATCGCCAGCGCCGCTTGCAGTTCAGGCCGGTTCTTGCGCCGCCCGCTCTCGATCTCGGTGAACTCTCCCAGCAATTCCCATTCCCCGCCGTTCAGATAGCCTTTCACGGCTTCCCTTTGGGCTTCCAATCCCAGGCCGCTCTTGCCCTGTTGCGCGGTGGAGACTCGATAATATGCGATGAATTTTCCGTTCATGTTCACACATATACGTTCGTATATCTGTGAACGCAAGCCTTTATTGTCGCATATCTCGCCAAGCATTCCGTCCGCCTTCTCCCGCTTATAGCAAGCCGGACTGGACGCCACCGCCAGCGATGCCATAATGCCAGCAAAGTTAAAACCCGCCAAACGGCCAAGCCATGAGCAAAACAAAGCCGCCCGTCCTTGAGATAGAAAAAGCGCCCGCGCCCTCCAAAGGCGTGAAGCTCGCCCGTGCCAATCGTGCCGCCTGCAACGACTTGGCAAATGACGAACGCGCCGCGCTCATGGGCCGCGCCATGAATTTGATCTACGGCAGCAATGGCCCGAAAGTCTCCGCTCATCGCCGTTGATACCAACGTGCTTCTGGACCTCGCCCATGAGGATGAAGCGTGCTGGGATTGCATGGACGCCATGAAGCGCCGCCGTGAACTCCCGCGATTGGTCGTGCTGCCCACCGTCCTTCAAGAACTCGCCCATCTCTCCGAGCGTGGCGAGACAAAAAAGGCCCGTTCCTTGGCCGTTTCCGCCCTGCAATCCCTGCTGGCATGGGGATTTGAGCCTCTGGACTTGCAGCCCGTCGGACATGGCATTGTCGAACGCATCGGAGATGAAATCCGTTCCAGCGGCCTCTTGCCAGCCGCCGAAAGGAATGACAGCTACCTCATTGCGGAAGCCGCCTTGTGTGATTGCGACATCCTCATCAGTTCCGACCGCCAAGTTTACGGCGTGGATCAGCCAGCCTTGCGCGTCTTGCTGGAAGGCTTCCACGTCAAACCCGTGGCAATCCTTTGGCCCAAGCAGGTGATTCGCGCCCTTGGCCGGTAGTCCCGCCGCTTCATTCCTCATCCTCCCACGGCACAGCCTCCAGGCTCATTTCCCCGTTGGCAGGGTTCACCCGCAGCCGGTCATGAAAGCGCCCCTTCACCATGTCCAGCGCCGCATACGCCGCCGATCTCCCCGCGCCCGTCAACTGCATCAGCGCCTTGGCCGCCGCGTCCTTTTTCATCCACTTCTTCCCGCCGTCGAAGACTTCCTCCAGGTGGCATTCCTCGATCTTCTTGTTTTTCCCCGCCGCGCCCTGGCCGCCGTTGTTGAAGGCGTCCCAGTCGAAATCTTCCAGCGGCCCCGTGAAGCGCACGCCCTCGCGCTTCCAGGCCGTCGCCTTGCCCAGCTCGCCGTTGTTGTTCTTGCAGCAGCAAAAGACGAACTCCTGCGGCTCCGTGTCATCACTGGCCGCCTGAAGGATGAAAGCCGCTCTCGGCACGCTACCCAGGATGAGCGAGCCGGAAAGCAGGTTCAGCAGCCCGCGCCCGTTCACCTTCTCCCCCATGCGCGGCTTGCGCGTGTGGGCGATGATGAGCAGCGCGGGCCGCTCCGGCCCTTCAGGCAGGCATGAAATGATGGCGTCAAAAGCCGCCCTGAAATCCTTCTCCATGCTGTCACGCACCGCACGGTTCCACGGATCAAGCACGATCAAATCCGGCCGGAAATCCTCGATCTCCGCCCGCAGTTCCGCGCAGAAATCCGGGTTCTCAAAGGCGAATGTGTCCACATCCTCCGACACCCGCAGCCACTCATCCAGGCCCGGCACCTGGCAATGCACCTTGTATTCCGAGGACAGGCGCACCATGCCGTTTTCCGCTTGCAGGATCATCGTTCGAAAGCGCCGGTGAACCGGCAGGCCAAACCACGGCTCCCCCGTCGCCCCGCATACCGCCAGCGCCGAAATGGCAAAGCTCTTGCCCACGCCCGGCGCGCCGCCCAGCACGAAAATCCCGCCCTTGTAAAGATGCAGGTCTCCCACCATCGGCACATCCTCCGGCACCGTGTAGGCTGCCAGTTCGGACGGCTTGAAAAAGCGCAGATACTTTTTTGCCGCCGCCACCGCGCAAGCGCCCGGCTTTCGATCTTCCCCCGCCAGCGGATCATACACCCCGGATTCATTCCCCTTCTTCATGGCGTCAGTTTCCCTTGAAATTTCGTGTGATTCTCCACGCACTCCGCGCCGATGTTCAGCGCGTCGCACAAGTCTTTCCCCGGCGTGCCATCAACACACGCCAGCCCAGCCAGATCGAAGGCATCCGCCCGCGCCGCCCCGGCAGCCCGCAGCACCCGCGCCCACTCACGCGCCGCCCGCCTGCCCGCCTCATCCGCATGAGGGAAAAGCCGGATCACCTTTCCCCGGAAGAAAGGAAGCGCCGCCGCATCCAGCCGCGTGTTTGCCGCGCCCAGCATTCCCACCGCGCCCACCGTCTCCGCCACACCCTCCCGGCGGATGATCTCCAGCGCCGCCAGCACATCCGGCCCGCCCTCGCAGAAAAGCAGCTTCGGGCACTGTGCCGCCGCTTCCAGGTTCACCGGCCAGTTCTTCCCGCCGCCCCAGGCGTGGCACTTCCGCGCAGGCATGGAGCCATACGCCGCCCACGGCTGCCCATCCAGCCGCCGCGCCTCCACGATGCGCCCGCCCGGATCACACACGCACCAGGCCGCCCGGCCCCACACATCCGCAAAGCGAAGCAGCCCGCAGCCATCCGCACCGCGCAGCATCACCACGGAAAAGCCGCGTAGCCGCGCCAGCGCCTCCAGCTCCCCAGGCTTCCCCATCCGTAGCGCAGGTGCCTTTCCCGCCCGTGCCTCCGGCTTCAGCGCGGGCGCGGGCCGTGCCGTCACCGGCAGCGGCCCGCCGCACTTCTCCCGCGCCCAGGCCAGCGCCTCCGGCAAGGCCGCGTCCAGCGCCAGACAGATGAAATCAATCACCATCCCCGCCTCCCCGCTCGCATGATCCCGGAAGCGCCGCCCGCCGTCAAAGACAGAGAAGGAAGGATGCCGGTCCTGCCGGAAGGGGGAAGTGCATGATTTGTTAGGCTCCCCCGGCAGACTCAGCAGCCGCCATACCGTCGGGATGTCCAGCCGTGCCTTGATTTCCTCGATGCTGATTTCATCGGCCTTCATGTTCGCCCTCCTTTCCTCGCTGCAAGGCCGCCTCGATTTTTACGATGGCATCACAGGCTGATTCGTGGCAGCCGGTCAAAGCCACAGCGCAAAAGGCCGTGTCTCCCAAAGTCCCACTGGCAAAGTTCCTGGCATTGCTCCGCAGATGCTCGGCCAGGCTTTCGACATGCCAGCAGCCTTGCACAGGGGAAAAGGCCGCAACGTGAAGTGTCTCCGCGTTCACTCCGCCACCCCCTTCCCAAGCTGTTCCTCCCGCACCTTCCGCAGATAGGCGCGCAGTGTCGGCAGATGCACCAGCACAGCCCCGCGTATTGCTCCGGGACGGCGCAGCCTCACAATCAGCCCCGGCACCGTCACCCCCAAATCCAGCACCGCAGAACGGCTAAGCCCGGAAATCGGACATCGCCCGCGAGGGGAGGGAAGTCTTGCCCATTCCGCCGATTCAAGGCTGGCAGTCTGGAACTTTGTTTCCTGGCCTTTGGGTGGTTTCCCCGCCAGAGTCGGCGGGCCGTCATCTTTGATTTTGTTCTTGTTCATAGCGTCACCCGGCATCCTCGCCGGTCGCTATGACATGAATCACCTGCCGCAGGCTTTGCGAACAGAGTAGATGCCCAGGCTTCGCAAAACCGCAGAAGTCGTGTCACCAATCGGATTTCAAATGGTGTCAGGCTTTACAGCCCACCAGGGCTTTTCTGTGTCTCCGGTGATTTCATTAAACCTGTCTTCCGCCTGTGCCTTGTCTCGCAGAATGCGCGCCCCCAATGCCTTCCTCTGCTTCTCCAAGTTCTTTTTGAATGCCTGCCGCGCCTTCAAAAACTCCCTGGCATCTCCCTTGCCTTCCTGGCGGTGAATCGGCGCTTTGATTGCCGCAGTCATGCGCCAGTAAAGCAGCACCCGCAAAGCCTTGTCTGCGGCTTGATCTTGATCCCCCGGCTTTTCAATATGCTCCGGCCATTTCGTCGGGCGGATGCTTTTGCAAAACGCCTCAAATGCCTTGCCCAAGTCTTTGTTGCTCGTCTCGCGCCAGTTCACATGAAGGACAAGAACCTCGGCTCCATTTTCGCGCACAGCCCGCCCGCGCAGATCATCATTTCCGCATCTCTTGATCTCGCATTTTTCAGCACCCTTCGGGTTTACGGATCGAAGATAAAAGCCCTCTTGCACCGTCGCATTCAAGACGCCTCTGCAATGATGATTCCATGTCTCTTTCAACCTCGCATCATGAACACCTTCCACACGCGTCTTTGTGGATTCCTCAAAGGAGGCAAGCCGCAAAAGTCGGCGGCCCGCCCATTTCGCTTCCATCGGGCAGGCAGGCCGCCCGGCATCCAGAAGTGTGAAAGTGTCAGGATCAACTTCGACATGCGACAAGGTGGCGTTGGCTGCGAAACAGGCTATATCCAGACGGCGCTTGGCTGGCACCTCAGAGAATGGAAGATCATTCCCCAGCCATTCCGCAAGCGTGCCCAGAGCCGAAATCCAGCCGCCGCCCAAGCTGCTTTTCAATGCGCTCCCGCAGTCATGGATTTCGGCATCCCAGAATGGATCATGGCTGCTTTTGGTTTGGATCATCCGCGCCCAGGTCAGCCAACGCGGAGATTGCCGCGCATACTCGTAATACACCGGCAGCCAAAGTGCCGCGTGCTCCAGACGCTTCCGCGCTTCCTCGCCGTCACAGGTTACTGTCTCCAATCCATCAACTGAATACGCGGCAGGATCAAAGCCCGCGTTTTCATTGCCTTCCCAGCGTCCCTTGATGCGTGCCTTTGCCCAGTCTTCCGCCGCCTCCATCCACAAGCGCCGCTGGCGGATGCTCTCGCCAATTTTCCATGCACTACACCGATTCTGCAAACTCTCGCGCTCATCCTCCAGCTTCTTCAATTCGCTTTCATCATGGCCCCTTTGTCTTTTGGCATTCAGATCAGCAGACTTTTCACGAAGCTCATCATTCGCCCATTTCGCTCCCGCCTCTGACATGGCGCAAGCCTCGCGGTCTTCCGCTTCGCGTTCCGGCCAGTCCAGTTCGCTGCGCTTTGCGCTCCACCAGTAGCATTCAAAGCGCGCGGCTTCCGGTGTCATGCCGGTGATTCGTTTCAAGTCCTCGTAGTTCAAGCTCATATCATCAAAGGTTGAGGTTGATTCCATCCGCGCCGGGGGAGGCTGGAACGCTCCGCATCACCGGGCTTCAAGGAGGGGAAGCCCCGGCCCTTTCCGCGCCCCGTCCAGTCCAGCTTTCCATAAGCGTGCATGGCTGGATGGAAGCCTTGGCGTTGATAATGGCAAAAGGGAAAATCCAGTCCGGGGAAAAAACCGCCCCGGCGCGGCGGCGCATGGATGCAGGGCGGAGAGGGGGAGAGAATCATCTTTTTCCTTTCGGGCCGTCTCTCGTTTGCTGCCCGGCTCAGATCACCGGCAGCGCCCCCAGCGCCTTCCGCTTCGCCTCGCTCTCGATGTGCGTGTAATGCGCCGAAATCTCCGCGCTCTCATGCCCCACCAGGTCTTGCACGATGGCCGGGGAAATGCCCGCGTTCTTCATCATGCTCACCGCGCTATGCCTCAAGGAATGGAAGGTCAATTCATTCACCCTCCGGCGCTCCGCATCCCGGTTCTCCAGCTTGCCATGACTGGCCTTGGCGCGGAAGCCGCAGCGCGCCAAAATCTCCCCAAACTCCCGGCTCAGATGATTCACCCCCAGCGCGCCCGCCCGTGGATGCAGCAGGCCGTTGGCATCATCACCGCCCGCCAGAGAAAGCAGATGTTCCCGCAGCGGCGCGCAGATGGGCACGATCACCACGCGCCCCGTTTTCCGCGTCGTCCAGCGGATTTCATCCGCCTGCAAATCCACCTGGCCCCAGCGCAGCGTCACCAGGTCGCCAAGCCGCTGCCCCGTGTAGAGCCCCAGGCGCACCAGGCTTTCCCACTCGGTTCCCTCAATCTCACGCATCACCACGCGCAGCTCATCCAGCGTGAAGCCCCGCCGCTTTCCCGTGTCAGTGTCACGTTTCAGGGAAGCCAGCCCGTCGAAGGGGTTCTCGAAGATCACCCGCGCCGCCCGCGCTTCCCTGAACATCACCTTCAACTGCTTGAGGAGTTTGTTCACAGTGATTGCTTTCACCCGCTGGCGCAGATGATCCCGGAAGGAAAGAATGTGCTTTTGTTCGATCCTGAAAATCTACCCATCCGCAGCAGGCCCAAGCCATTCCACAAACTCCCGTGTCACCTGCAAATAAGCTGCCAAGGTTCCTTTGGAGACTTCGCCTTCCTTCCGCTTCAGGTATTCCGCCACATAGCCGCGCACCGTGGCCGTTTGCATGTCCTCGCCGGTGATGTCCTTCACCAGATTCCCGCACAGCGTCACGATTTGGGAGGCTGTCATCCTCCGCTTGTGCGCGGCCTCCAGTTCATCCGCCATGCGCAGCGCCCTGGCCCGGTTTTTTTCAGACGCGGGAATTTTGGTGGAAGCCTTGCGCTGGCGTCCGTTGCCATCGGTGTAGCACGCCACCCAAAACCTGCTTTGCGGATGTTTCCAGAGTGAAGCCATATTGATTTTTCATCCTGCATCATCACCGTGTAAGAATCCAGCTAAGAATGACATTGGCGCTTTTGTCATTTTTAGTGACGTGGAACCCTTGATTTTACAAGGGTTCAAGCATTCCAAACCCCCATTGGACAATCCGAGGGTTCGAATCCCTCTCTGTCCGCCACTTCCCCGCCAGTCAGCCTACCTGGCGGCGCACGGTCTGACCGGCGTTCATGAGATCGTGCCTGTCCAGGCCGGTGAGTTTTTGCACGCGGCCAAGAAGCCAGAACAACAGGCAGGCTGTGACAGCGGTGAGAGGGATGCCGATGACGATGAAGCCGACCCAGTTTTGCCTGCCGATGGCGCGGGTGTAGGCTTCGCTGCCTGGCTGGACGTCATTCAAAAACCAGAGCACAAGCCAGGCGTTTGCCAAAGCGGAGAGCAGCATGGTGCCGGCCAGTGCCCAGGAGGATTGGCGCAGGAGTTTTTGAAAGCCGGCGCGTTTTTCCTGTGTGTCCAGGGAGCGTTCCAGAAGCGGATGATTGATGACCTGCGGATTGAGCAGCATTTCTGTGACGAGAGGCCTGCCCCAGGCCAGGCTTAAGGGGAAGGCGATGCCTAGAAAGACCGGGAAGGCGGCCTCCTTCACGGCAAACCAGACGGCGCTCAGGTTCAACAGGCCGAGTCCGCCGGTGAAAATCACGGCGGCAAGGCCGAGGATGGAGAAAAAATTCAGCCCGCGCTTGTTGATGAAGCACCAGACGCCGAATCCCAGCGGCATGAGCAGCGCGACGACAAGCGCCCAGGCGGGGCCGAGCCGTTCCGGCTTGCTCATCGTCTCCAGCACCAGGGAGGGTAGAATGACGGTGAGGAGAAGATCAAAGAGCGGATGGGGCTGGTCTTTGGCGGCGGCGTGCATGCGCGCGCATCCTTGGCGCCAGGCTGCGAAATCTCAACCGCTGATCGCCAGGTCAGGGCGCGGGGGTGAGTTCGACGAGGCCGCTCTCGGTGGCGCCGGGGAAGAAGCCGGAGCCGCTGTTGAGGGTCTGCAGGATGACGCCGCCGACGGCGCGGGTGGCGGCGCCGTCCTTGAAGCTGCCGGTGAAAAGCCCCGTGCCCGGCATCAGGGTGAGCTTCAGCGCGCCGGCATCCACGGGGATGACGAACTTGTTTTTCGTGTCGAGTGTCACATTGCGCGTGAACGGATCGGTGACGAGCCCGCCGCCGCTGGCGGCGAAGACGGCGTTGGGCGCGGAATTCATGAGGCCCAGCGCGCGCTGGTCTTTCAAGGGCGGCCGGTAGCGCGCGCCGACGATATCCACTCCGGTGACAAACTCACCCGAGTGCAGGCCCGCTGTGAGGGGTTTCACCCACGAGATGAAGCCGCCGAAGTCGCTGTATCCGGGGTCAGGCGCGAAGAGGACGCGCCCGGAGAGGAAGCCCGCGTTTTTGTGCATCGGGATATAAAGCTGCCAGATATTGACGCCGTGAATCAGGCTGCCGTGGGTGAGCTTGGAGTTGTCCGCCAGTTTGCCGGCCAGGGACACGGCGCCTGTGTTTTTCACTGTCACCGTGGCATAACCATCGCCTTGCGGGATGCCGGCGGTGTTTTCCGTGGGCAGGAAAACGGCGGTGTAGGCGCCGACGAGGCCGGCGGGCAAAGGCAGGGTCTTGCTGTTGTAAAGCACGGCCTCCATCGCGATGTCGGAGCTGAAGCCGGTGCCGTTGAGCGTGCCGGTGATGCGCGGCACGGCCCCGAGCACATCGAGCGTGATGTCCAGCGAGGTCAGCGGCGGCTTGCCGGTGATGGGGATGACCGCCGTGCCTCCATCGGCGGCGAAAGCGCCTGCGAAGGAGACAGTGACCGCGCCCACGGTGAGCTTGCCGCTGTAGGCTCCGTTGGCCAGGAGCTTGAGGGTGATGACGCCGGTGTTGGCGGCCTCGGGGGCCGCGTTGGTGATGAGACCGTTGAAGGTGGCGGCCAGATGCGGCGGTGGTGTGAGCGCGGGTGTGACGGTGCTCACGCGGGCGAGCAGGCTGCCGTTTTTGTCGTAGCCGTAGGCGGTGCGGCTGGCGCCGTCATAGTTCACCGCCATCATGCGCCCGGCTGCGTCGTAAGCGTAGCTGATTTTCACAGCCCTGGCGGAAAGCGGCAGCAGGATCAGCGCTGCGAGGAAGGTCAGAAGAGTTTTCATGAGAGTGGAGGAATGAAGATTCACATCGGAGGCGGCGGGCGGGTGCCGCCGAGGGACTCAATGACCTTGCCGACGTTCTCGAGGGCCTTGTTCACCGCGCTCATCTTGTCGCGGATTTCTTTGCTCTTGTAGCCGGAGTCCTGGAATTTTTTCAGCAGCTCGCTGCCAGCTGCCTGCAGGGACATATAGACGTTGATCATGAAATCCAGCACCATGGCCTGGGCGGCGTTCGGACCGGAGGTGTTGCTGGAGATGGTGCTGTTGGTGATGGTGATGCTTCCAGTCCCAGTCCATAGGCCGCCGCCCTGCCCGGCTGGATCAGGTTTTTTGGGGGCGGGAGCACCGGAAGATTGATAGTTCCCTGCGCTGAAGATGCCGGTCTTGGTGTCCGTGCGCATGGGGATGATCTGGGGTCTTCCGCTGCCATCGAAATCACCCACTGCCACGGAGGTTCCCCCTGGAAATGGTCCGTCACAAATAAACAATCCCGCGCCGCTGTGCCCGCTGCCTAGGGGACCGGAGACACTGGCCCCTGATGCCGCACCAGGTCCGGATGCCGCGCGTCTTTTCCAGGCTTCTAAGGCCATATTAGCCTGCCCCCGCACAAACACCTTTTTATTCTCCTTTTCGGCCGGGCTTTCTATTTTGTTGGGACTATCAGCCAACCCAAATGCTCCGAGAAAAAATTCACACAAAGGCAACTGCCCAAATCTTGTAGGTTCATAGCGATTAAAGTCACGAAAGGGACGAGCGGTGGCATGATCTTCGCCACTTGGGTCGAGGAACTTCATGGGATTCTCCGCCGCGTATTCATAGAGGTTGAGCGACTTCGGATCATCCAGGCGCGGGGGGAGGGGGTCGCGGGAGAGGAAGCGCGCGGTCTGCGGGTCATAGTAGCGGGCACGCATCTGGTAAAGCGCGCCCTCTTTGCGCACCCCGTATTTACCGATGTAGGTGAAGGGTTGCGTGCTGGCCGCCGGTGGTGAGAGCGGCTCGCCATAGGGACCATAGGCGTAGCTGTCAGTCACCGTTTCATTTTTGTCCGTCAGCGCCAGGGTGCTGC
Organism: Verrucomicrobiaceae bacterium UBA2429; assembly: GCA_002343505.1. Lineage (GTDB taxonomy): Bacteria > Verrucomicrobiota > Verrucomicrobiia > Verrucomicrobiales > Verrucomicrobiaceae > Prosthecobacter. Next base: position 59,804 of record DDQZ01000102.1, read on the forward strand.
CCATGCGGTCGAAGTGATAAAAAATGGGGTCTCCTGTGGCGATGTCCACGTTGTAAAGAAGATGACCGTCCGGCGTCCAGACATAAGCACGGTCGGAGCCGGAAGGTGTGTCTTCATAGACAATGGGGGCCATGCCGAGGGCGTAGTGATGGTAAAAGAGGCTGGTCTGGCCGGATTCGACACGGGTCTCCACGTCACCAAAGCCGTTGTAGGTCAGCATGACCCCGTTGGCATTGGTGAGGCGTGAGGCGCCATCCCAGCCATAGGTTCTGCCGGGTGAGGAGGTGAGTCTGCCGCGTATGTCGTAGGTGTGGCCGGGGGTGACAATTTCCCCGGCTTTGCCAAATTTCAACAGCTGCGAGCCGGGAGTCACGGAAGGCGTCACTGGAGCCGTGAAATCCACCTCCGTCACTTCAGACGCCGCATTGAGCGTGTAGTCCAGATTGATGATGGTGCCCTCCTGAATGCCTTTCAGCCTGCCCGCGCCGTCATAGGTGAAGGTGGAGTCAATGCCCGGAGTGCGGGTGAGGCTGGTGAGGCGGCCCGCGTTGTCATAGGTCATGGCGAGTGTGGTGCCCTCGCTGTCGGAGACGCCGGTGAGCCGGTTGCGGCTGTCGTAGGTGTAGGTGACGGTGAGCGCGCTGTCGTGATAGCTCACGGTGGCCAGCCTGCCTCCGTTGTCATAAGTGGCGGAGAAGGCTTTGCCGTTTTGCGGGCACTGGGTCAGCCGCCCTTCTTTGTCATACTGGAGTGTTACCCCGTTGGCGGAGGAGAGCCTGCCAAGATCGTCATAAGCATAAACGAGGTTGGGATTGTTGCTGCTGAACTGCTGGCCGGTGAGGTTGCCTGCTTCGTCGTAGCTGTAGTTGCACAGGGTACCGTCTGGCAGGTTGAGCAAGGAGGGACGGCCGCGGTTGTCGTAGGTGAAGGCCCAGTTTTTCCCGAGCGGATCCGTGATCTTGGACAGCCTGCCTGATTTCAGGTAGGCGTAACTCCAGGAGCCGCCGTTGGGGTCGGTGATCTTGGTCACATTGCCAAGCGCATCGCGGGTGTACTTGGCGGTGCCGGTGCTCTGCTCGGTCACGCTGACCAGCCTGCCCATCTTGTCATAAGCACGAGTCGTCTGGCGACCGAGAGGATCGAAGGCCTGAGTGACCCGTTGCATGGGGTCACGCAGCACGCGCAGGGTGTTGCCCAGAGGATCGCTCGCCTCCGTGGCAAACCCCATGAGATTCCGCCGCAGTGTGCCCGGCAGGTCCACGGGGTTGCTGATGCCGATGAGGCGGTCCTCGTCGTCGTATTGGAAGGTCCAGGCCTGCCCTGCCGCGTCATTGAAAGCGGTGAGACGCTGGCGCTCGTCGTAAGCAAAGCTGACCATGTTGCCATTTTGATCGGTGACGGAGGACACCAACTGCCGCGAATCGTATGTGAGGGACGCGGTCTGTCCGAGGCGGTCGGTGATGGACTGGACGCGATCCAGCACATCGAAGGCCACGGCGGTCTGCTCGCCATCGGGATCCGTCAGGCCGGTGGTGCGGTTGTTGTCGTCATGGCCAAACGCGTAAACTTTGCCACGCTCATCGGTCACGGAGGTAATCCGGTCCTTGGTGTCGTAGGCATAAACGATCTTGTCACCTCCGGGGTGGATGACCTCCAGGAGGCGGAAGCGCGGGTCATAAGTGAACTGCGTGGCGCCCTCGTCGGGCGGCTGGACTTCGGTGAGATTGCCGTTGGCATCATACTGGCTGGTGGTCACGCCGCCGAGAGGGTTGATGCTGGTGAGCACTTGCCCGCGCGCGTTGTAGGTGTACTTCCAGGTCTTGCCTGTTTCATCTTTGATCTGCGTCACATTGCCTTTGGCGTCATAGACAAAGCTGCGCGAGGCCCCGTCGGGGTAGGTGATCTTGACCAGATCGTGAAAGACCAGACCGGAAAGCGTGCGCGCTTTGTAGGTGAAGAGGGTTTTTCTCCCCTCGGCGTTGGTGATCGCCGCCGGCAGGCCGCTGGGGGCGTGGTAAAGTGTGGTCGTGGTGCGGCCCAGCCGGTCCGTGACGCTGGTGCGTCGGCCCGCGCTGTCGTAGGCCATGGTGATGGCCTTGCCGGCCTCGTCCGCGTGGCTGATCAGGCGGCCTTCGGCGTTGTAGGTGTCCACGATCGTTTCGCCAGTCGGGTCGGTGAAGGTGGTTTGCGCTCCATTGTAATCCAGGGTGCTGGTGTCCGTGCCACGCTCAGTCTGGCTGGTCACCTTGTCGCCGGTGTAGATTTGGGTGAACAGTTCGTTGCCCTCGGGGCGCGTGACGGAAGTGGGGCGGCCGGCCGCGTTGCCGTAGGTGGTGACGTGTCCCCCATGGTCAGTGACAGAGGTGAGCACGCCGCTTGTGTAGCTGTAAGTGACTTCTCTTTCTTCTGCTTCAGTCATTCCTTTCACGCTTTCTATGAGGCTGCCCGGCTGGCTGATCTCGATGACGCGGCCAAGTCCATCGCTGACAGTGTCTAGCTTTCCGGCGATGTAATTTAAAGTATGTGTGTTGCCTTTTCCGTCTTCGATCTTGGTGAGGCGGCCATTGTTGTCGTAGGTCCAGATTTGCTTGGTATGAGGATCGCCGAACCGGAACTCAGCGCCCGCCTCCAGCAGCTGGTAGGGCACATCCAGCGGGCTGGAGAGAACCCATTTTCCAGAGGTCTTGCGGAACAAGGCCGTCCGCCCGTCAGGCAGCACCACTTGTTTGAAAGCAGTGTCAGGAGTCACCATTTTCGAGGCGAAGTTGTGCAGCCTGTTCGCGCCCAGGGGGCTGTCCGCGAGAGCGTCATCGGCCAGATTGGAGGCTGCGTATCGCGTGAAGGAAAGCGGCATCGGCCCACCGAGATTCAAGTCCGCCGCTTCCAGGCCGAAATATTCTCCGGTGGCCGTGTTCACAGGGTCACCCGCCAGCCCCACCTGCGGGGTCTGGGCGGAGGTGCCTGGCGATTGGATGACTTTCACGAGGGTGGTTCCGAAGACCGGCTCGCCATTGTTCGTGCCAATGAATGAAACCAGCGTTTCGCCGCCTTTCAGTCCAGTGAAAGTCACATTCACAAAGCCTTTGCCGGTGAGTGGTGTTCCTGTGAAGTCCGAACTGGCGACTGAAGGGTCGGCGATCAGCACCTGCTCCAAAACCACATCCGCTGAAGCAGGCTGCCCCTTCACCTTCACCACGCCCGTTTTGCCAACCTCAATCACCAGCGGATCCGGTTCAGGAAAAAAGGCCAGCGCGGCGGTTGCCTGGTACATGACAACGGCGGCCAAGAGAAAGCGGCGAAGCGGCGGGAGGATAAAATGAGGGTGCATGGCTTGTGCGGATCAGGGGTTGTGAGCGCCGGTCATGCCGGCGTCCGGCGATCCCAGGCTTCTGCAACAGCATCACGAAACGCGTCGGGACAGCACGCATTTGAGTGCAACCAGGGCCTGGTTTTCATAATTGAAAAAATACCCATCCCGCCTCACCAAAGCGAGCTTTATATTTCTGGATCCATCTCCCAGTCAGGATGTCTGCCTGGCTGGCTGACGAGCAGAATGGAAAGAACCCGCGCCTTTCCGGGCCCAAGATTGACTCCGCAACACCGGTCTGGTTGTCTGTGATCATGCGCTTCTTTCTTTTTCCCGCCCTCATCATGTTTCCGCCGCCGATGATGGCGCAGTCGTTCAAAGCCGAAGGCCTGCGCGAGCTGGAGGCCTTGCTCGACAAAGCCGTGGCAGTGAGAAACCCCGCTGGTGCCGTGCTCCGGCTGGAGCACGGCGGTTCCAGCCACACCCTGGTCAAAGGCGCGCGCGCCCTAGTCCCCGCGCGCGAGGAGATGACGCCTGACACAGTCTTCGATGCCGCCTCGCTCACCAAGGTCGTCGCCACACTGCCATGCATCCTGCTGCTGGCGGAGAGCGGCGCACTGCACCTGGACGACCCAGTGTGCCGGCATCTGCCTGAGTTCACTGGTGACGGGCGCGAACGGGTGCGGCTGCGCCATCTGCTCACGCACACCTCCGGCATGAAACCCGGCATTCCGAAGGAACCCGCATGGACGGGTTACGCCGAGGGCGTGCGCCTGGCCTGTGAAAGCCTGCCCGACGCGCCGCCGGACACGGTTTTCCGCTACAGCGACATCAATTTCATCCTGCTGGGCGAGGTGGCGCGGCGGGTTTCAGGCCGGCCGCTTGATGTGCTGGCGCGGGAGCGTGTCTTCGAACCGCTCAAAATGACATCCACCCGCTTTGCCCCGCCTGAGGAGTGGCGCGCGCGCATCGCGCCCACGGAGAAGGATGAGACCGGCGTCATGCTGCGCGGCGTGGTGCATGACCCCACCGCGCGGCGCATGGGCGGCGTGGCCGGGCATGCGGGCCTTTTCACCTGCGCGGAGGACCTGGCCCGCTACGCGCGCATGATCCTGGGCGGGGGGGAGCTGGAGGGTGCGCGCATTCTCAGCGGCGCCACACTGGAGCAGGCGCGCCGCGTCCAGACGGCGGGCACCATCGCGGAAAGACGCGGATACGGCTGGGACCTGGAGAGCGCTTACAGCCGCCCGCGCGGGGAGGTCTTCCCGCCCGGCAGCTTCGGCCACACGGGCTTCACCGGCACGAGCTTGTGGCTGGACCCGCACTCGGGCGGCTTTGTCATTTTTCTCAGCTCGCGACTGCATCCGGCGGGCAACGGCAGCGTGCGCGATCTTTACGAGCAGGTGGGCACGGCGGCGGCGCGCTGCCTGGCGGGGGTGGATTTTACAAACGTCAAGGCGCCCTTCAAAGCCCGCGCGCCCGGCGAGGTGCCGACGGTGCTCAACGGCATAGACGTGCTCCAGCGCGAGGGCTTCGCGCGCTTGTCGGGCATGCGCGTGGGACTCGTCACCAACCACACCGGCATCAACGCGCGGCGGGAGAGCACGATTGACCTGCTGGCCGCCGCGCCGGGCGTCAAACTGCGCGCCCTGTTCAGCCCTGAGCACGGCATCCGCGGCCAGCTCGACCAGGAAAAGATCGGCGACAGCGTGGACAAGAAGACCGGCCTGCCCGTTCACAGCCTTTACGGTGAAAGGCGCGCGCCGTCGGCGGAGCAGCTCGGGGAACTCGACGCGCTGGTCTTTGACATCCAGGACATCGGCTGCCGCTTCTACACCTACATCTCCACGCTGCGCCTGTGCATGGAGGCGGCGGCGAGGCAGGGCGTGAAATTCATCGTGCTCGACCGCGTGAACCCCGTCGGCGGCGCCGTGGTGGAAGGCCCCGCCCTCGTGTCAAAGGAGGCCTTCACCGCCACGCATCCCATCGCCATCCGCCACGGCATGACCATGGGCGAGCTGGCGCGGATGATGAATGCCGAGCGCATGACAGGCGCGGACCTGGAGGTGGTGCCGGTGGAGGGCTGGCGGCGGGAGATGCTCTTCGATGAGACCGGCCTGCCGTGGGTCAACCCCTCCCCGAACATGCGCACGCTGGAGGCCGCGCTGCTCTATCCCGGCATCGGCCTGCTGGAGTTTTCCATCAGCGTCGGGCGCGGCACGGACACGCCGTTTGAAATCCTCGGCGCGCCCTATGTGGACGACCTCCGCCTGTCCCATGAGCTGAACAAGCTCGGCCTGCCGGGGCTCCGCTTCATGCCCGCGCGGTTCACGCCCACGGCCAGCATTTTCAAGGACCAGCCCTGCGGCGGAGCGCGCATTGAGATCACCGACCGCCGCGCCCTGCGCCCTGTGCGCGCCGGGCTGGCCGTCGCCGCCGTCCTGCAGCGGCTGTATCCGGGAAAATTCGCCGTGGACAAGGTCGGCACGCTGCTCAACCACGACACGCTCTTGAAGGCGCTCAAGTCCGGCAGGGACGCGCGCGCCCTTGAGGACATGTGGCGGGATGAGACGGCCGACTTTGACGGCAGGCGGCGGGGCTTTTTAGCGCCTTGAGAGACTCACGGCCTGCTGCAGGCGGCACACATCAATCCATACACCCCCATGCCTGGAACACCTGACGAAAAAACCATCGCTGAAATCAAAAGGCTCCGGCTCGCCGGGCGCGCGCTCGATGCCTGGGCGCTCGTCTCAGAAATGGACCCGCCGGAACAATGGCCCGCACGCGAGACGCGCGTGCAGGGCGCGCGCCTCCTGGACACACTGGGCGCCTCCAAGCGCGCGGAGCGCCTCTTTTGGCGCGAGTGGCGGCGCTCGAAAGGCGCGTCCGATCTGCTGCAGGATGTGTTTTGGACCGTGCTGGAGCGGCGCGGCGCCTACCTGACCTGGAAGTGGCTGCTGCGGCACGCCCCCGGCGCCTCAGCGCCTGCCGATGATTTGTCTGACTACGAGGGCTGCCTGGCTGTGGTGTTGACACGGCTGCGGGACTTCGACGCGGCAGAGGCAGCTTTGCAGAGGGGCGAGGCACTGGACCAAAAGGAGCGCTGGTTCCAGGTCTTGCGCGCTGACCTCCTCCAGGAACAAGACTGCAGGGAGGCGGCATTGGATGCGGCTCGCGCGGCGGTGAAGCAGTACCCGGACTATGCCACGGCGGTGCGGACCCTCGCAGAACTGCTGGTGGAGCTGGAGCGCGTGGAAGAGGCGCTGGAGGTCTTGCGCGCGGGGGTGGCGCGTCTGCAAAGCAAAGGGCTGGCCGCGCAACTGGCGGGACTTTTGATCGAACGCGGACGGATGGATGAGGCAGAGGCCGCGCTGGACCTGCACGAGCGTCTGGCTCCCCTCATGGATGAGGAACTGCGGGACTGGCATTGCGGGCGGCGGTGCGACATCGCCAGCGCGCGCGGAGACCATGCCGGGGCTCTGCGCCAAGCCGGGCAAGTGCGGCAGGGTTTTTATCAACTGGTGGCGGAAAAATTACGCGCCGCCGCTCCCGGCCTTCGCCGCGTGCTGCTGCCCGTGCCTTTTGTGCGCCAGCACCACAAAACCTGCGCGCCTGCTTCCCTGACCAGCATCGCCCGCTTCTGGGGGAGGGAAGTGGGGCACCTGGACCTGGCGGAGGAAATCTGCCACGACGGCACTCCGGACCATCGCGAGCGGGAATGGGCCGAGACTCACGGCTGGTCGGCGCGGGAATTCGCCGTCACCGTGGAGGCTGCGGAGCGGCTCATTGACGCGGGCATGCCTTTTGTCATGGACACGGTCCATCCCGGAGGCGCGCACGCGCAGGTGGTGACCGGTTACGATCAATTCCGCACCGTGCTTTTTATTCGCGACCCCGGCAATCCCCACACCACCGAGTTTCTGGCCGCCGAGGCGCTCGCGCGGCAGGCGCCCTTCGGCCCGCGCGGATTCGTCATGGTGCCGGAGACGGAGTCGGAGCGGCTGGCCGCCATCGAACTGCCGGACACCGAGCCGCATGACTTGCTGCACCAGACCCGGCTGCGGCTGGCGGAGCATGATCGCGCGGGAGCGCGCCAGGCCGTGGAGCTTCTGCGTGCGCGTCATCTGCGGCACCGCCTGCGCTGGCAGGCGGAACTGGCGGCGGCCGAGTATGATTCAGACCACCAGGCCACTCTGGAGGGGCTTGAGGAGCTGCTGAGGCTCTTCCCGGAAGTGGAAAACTGGCAGACACGCCGGCTCGACCTCATCCGTGAACTGCGCGGGCGGGAGGCCTGTCTCGAAGCATTGCGCGTGGTGTGCGCCAAGCCGGACAGCCACCCCATCCACTGGCGAATGCTCGCGCGCGAGCTGCACTGGGAGGCGCCAGGCATCCCGGAGGCCAGGCGCTGGCTGCGCCGCGTGCATCGCGCCCGGCTCGATTCCGTGGCCATCCTCACCGAGGCGAACCTGCTCTGGGAGACGCGGGACTTTGACAATGCCGCGCCGATCTACCGCCTGGCAGCGTGCATGGAGGAGCAAAATGAAGGCATCTGGATGACATGGTTCCGCGCCGCGCGCTGGACCCGCCAGCCGGAGGCCGCGCTGGACATGCTGCGCCGCCGTTTCGAGCAGCAGGGCGCCACCTCCGCCGCGCCCGCCGTCACGCTCTATCAGGCACTGGATCAGATGAATCTCTCCCATGAGGCCCTGGCCGTGCTGGAGGAGTCTCTCCGCGGAAGGCCGGATGACGCGGACCACGCCCTCTATGTGGCTGGAGAGATGCTGTTGTGGAACCGCGCGGCGCGCGCGCGTGAAATCCTCGAAAGCATCCGCCGAGGGACGCGCGCCGCCGCCTGGCACCGCGTGCGCGCCCGCCTGGCCCGGCAGGAGGGGGACATTCAGGCGCAGATGCACCATTGGCGCGCCGTGCTGGAGGATCAGCCTCTGGACAATGACGCCCGCCGCGCCCTGGCATGGCTCATGGAGCAGCAGGAGGGAGCCGCCGCCGCCCTGGCCTGGCTGCGCGAGTGCTGCGCCCGCCACCCCTTCGACTGGCACGCGCATGTGGCGCTGCTGGACTGGTCCAGAAGCGAGGGCTTCGAGGCATGGGAGACTGCAGTGCGCGAACTCATTCGCATTGATCCAAGAAGCGCCTGGGCGCGGCGGGAACTGGCGGACCTTTTGCGCGCCAGGGAGGATTACGCAGCCGCGCATGCCGCGCTGGACCACGCTGCCACTCTCGAAAGAAACACCCCCGCCCTGCACAACATCCGCGCCTCCATCCTTGAGGACGAGGATCGTCCGGATGAAGCCCGAGCCGAATGCCGCCGCGCCCTGGCCCTGGATGTGGACACCACCTTTGCCATGCGCATGCTCCTGCGCCTCTGCCGCGGCCCGGAGCAGCGCGAGGAGGAGATGCGCTTCATCCAGGACGAAATCCGCCGCCAGACCACCAGCGGTGACGCCGTGGCGACCTTTGCCGAACTAGCCCAGCCCTACCTCACCGACGAGGAGATGGAGGCCTTTCTCAAAGAAGCGCACGAGAACCGCCCGGACCTCTGGCACACCGGCGTCCAGCTCGCCGGGCACTGGCGCAACACGGGACGCGCCGGGGAAGCCCTCGGCCTCCTCGCCAGCATCACAGAGCGCTTCCCCCTCATGCCGCGCGGCTGGCTGGAGACGGCTCTCTGCCATGAGGCCGCCGGCGACCGCGCCGCCGCTATCCGCGCCGGTGAAAAAGCCCGCGAACTCAACCCCGCCTGGGGCTGGGGCATGCGCACACTCTCCGAGTTCAAGCGCAAAGCCGGCGATCTGCCAGGCGCGCGCTCCGTGTTGGAGGAAACGCTGCGCCAAAATCCCGGCGATGCCATCACCCTTGGCTGGCTGGCCGAGGTTCTCTGGCAGCAGGGGGAAAAAGACGCCGCCCTTGAGCGCCTCTCTTCCGCAGTGAATCTGGACCCCGGATACAACTGGGCCTGGGACAGGCTCAGCGAATGGGGATCCTCCGGCGGCAGGCCCCGAGCAGCGCGCGAGGCCGCCGCGCGCCTGCTGCGCGAGCGCCCCGCCGAGGCGCGCACTTGGATGATTCAAGCGCGGTTGCTCACCGAACCCGGCGAGTTCGAAGAAAAGCTCGCCGCGCTGGACAAAGCCATCGAGCTCAGCCCGGACGAACCCCGCCCGGCCGATCTCAAAGCCCTGGCCCTCACGCAAGCCGGCCTCTACGATGCCGCTCTGGAAGTCTGCCGCGCACACCCTTCAGCCGATGTCTCGCTGCGCATGCGCGAGAGCTGGATTCTCTGGGAGCGAGGCGGCAAGGACGAGGCCGTGCGCGTCATGGAGGCGGCCCTGGCCCGGGACCCAGCACACATCTGGGGGTGGGAGCGACTCGCGGACTGGCATCAAGAACGCCACGAACTCGACAAGGCGGAAGCTGCCTGCCGCCAGTTGATCCGTCTCCAGCCCATGGAGCATGTGCCCCTCGGCTACCTCGGCAGCCTGCTCGAAGAACGGGACAAAAAACAGGAAGCCGCCGCAGCCTACACCCGCGCGCTGGAAATATTCCCCTACTACCCCTTCGCCATCGCACGCCTGCTCGGCCTGCGCTTTGCCGCCAGGGAATGGCCTGAGGCTGCCGGACTCCTGGAAAGCCTGACGCCCCATCATCCGGCCTTGTTTCTTAACTCGTGGCGCTTCGCCCTTGAGCGCCGCCGCGGCGGTCATCAGCAGGCTTTGGTCATCCTGGAGCGCATGCTGGGGGATTCCCATGATGATGAGAGCTGCTTTCAGCGCGTGCTTGACGAAGTGAATGCCGCCCCCAACACCCTGCGCCGCGCCGTGTGTGATTCCACGTCACGCCTGCTTGGAGCAGGCTGTCCTCAAATACATGCGGGCGCATTTTATGTCGAAGTCTGCAAAATCTGCGAGGCGGCCCCGGACCTCCAGCTTCTGGAGAAGCTCCCACCCGGCACCCAGGCCGGCCAGCGCGCCTGGAATGCCTGGATCAACTTGCAGGGAGACACCTGGGTGCAAAACACCGCCGTCTGGGCGCGCCTGCGCCAGCGCCGCCGATGGCGCGCCGTCATGGCCCGCCATGCGGATGCCTTTCGCGCCGAGTCCAGGCTGTATGGTGCCGTCGGCTACACACTAAGGAACTCCAGCCAAAATCGCGCCCTCATCGAATGGTTCGCCGACTGGCGGGAGCGCGGCCCGGGCATGCGCCCCTACATGCTCAACAACCTCGTGCTCGCCTGCCAGGAACTGGGTGATGCGGCTACCGCCGCCGAAGTGGTCCGCGCTGGCATGGCCTACCCGGAGCATGGCCAGCTCAAAATGCGCTTCCACCTTTGGGCCGCCCTGGAGCACGCCCTCAACGAGGAAACCGCCGCCGCTCTGGACTGCCTGCAAAGCGTCAATCCTCATGTTCTCGACGGCTATGGCCAGAGCCTCCACGGCTTCGTCCAAACCGCGCTCGAATACCAGCCCGGCCGCCGGCCGCCGCCCTTCGACCACACCCGCACGAACCAGCTCGGCAGCCTCTTTGACGAGCATCGAAACAACCGCCTCATCCGCGCCTCCATCCGCCGCTGCTGCCGCCTCGCCTCCCGCCGCCTAGGCACTTCAAAACCAGCCCGCTGGGTTTTCTGGAAGGACAACGAGCGCTTTGTGGGCCACGCCTGGCTGGTGTTTGCCATTCTTTGCTTTGCGGTGGCACTCAGCATACGCTGACTTGAGACCGCCCGACGTTCGGCCTGTCACCACGCACTCCTCATCCATACTGCGGCAGTGAGTCGGATGACATTTCTGAAACAGATTGCCACAGCACGAAAAATCGGGACATATTCCGGTTTAGAAATAATTAAACCCATACAATTTACCTTCATGACCCGGCGGCACATTTTCAATCTCCTGTCCCTCGCGCTGACAAGCCGGGTCATGGGCGCGGAGGCGGTTGAATGGCAGGCCATCTTCGACGGGCGCACGCTGCAAGGATGGAAACCCACGGCGAAAAGCCCGCACAGCAAGGCCAGCAAGAACACGACCGCCGGAAACTGGCGGGTCGAAGACGGCGTCATCTGCGGCGATCAGGACACGCCCGGAAATGGCGGCCTGCTCATCACCGAGGCTGTGTATGGCGATTTTGAAGTAACCGTCGAGACCAACAACGATTTCGGCCCCGACAGCGGCCTGTTTCTTCGCTGCACGGAGGATGGCAAAGCCTACCAGTGCCTCATTGACTACCACCCGGGCGGCACCATCGGTGGCATCCTTGGCGAAGGCATCTGGAAGCGCCGCGGTGTGCGCAACTACACCTTTGGCGGTACGCCGGACGTCATCACGCTCAATGAGAACCCGCAGCAGCCCTGCCCGGTCTCACCAGAGGCATGGAAGACCTTCTGGCGTGTCGGCGGATGGAATGAGGTCCGCGCCCGCATCACCGGCGATCCGCCCACCATCACCACTTGGGTGAACGGCGTGCAGATCATGCGGCACACCGAGCCTGCCAGCGTGCATCCCGCCACCGGTCACATCGGTCTTCAAATCCACGGCGGCAAATTCTCCGGCACCGTGCGCTACCGCAACGTCCGCATCCGCCAGCTTTGAGTCACACCATCATGACACCTCCCCCCATCCGCACGCCCGGTCGCCAATGTGAAGTCGCCTGGTTTTCCGCTCTTTGCTCTGATGACTACGAGTTCCTCGGCGTCCTCGATGGCTCCCTGCGCTCCAGCTACGAGCACTGCGGTGACATCGTGCGAAAAGCGGACGAACTCGGCTATCAAAACATCCTGCTGCCCAGCGGCTGGATCGCCGGGCAGGACGCGCTGGCCTTCGCCGCCGCCATGGCACCGCAAACCAAGCAGATCAACCAGCTCGTCGCCCTGCGGATGGGCGAGGTTTGGCCGCCGATGCTCGCGCGCGCCCTCGCCACCGTCGATCACATCGCCAAAGGCCGCCTGTGCATCAACATCATCTCCTCCGACATGCCCGGCATCAAGGAGAGCAATGAGACGCGCTACGCCCGCGCCAGCGAGATCATCCAGATCCTGCAGGCGCTCTGGCGTGCCGACGGTCCCTTCGAGTGGAAGGGAGAGTTTTATCAAATCAGCCTTCCCACCACCGAACCGGCGAAGCCCTACCAGCAAAACGGCGGCCCGCTCATGTACTTCGGCGGCATCTCGCCCGCCGCGCAGGATTTGTGCGCCAAGCACTGCGATGTCTTCCTCATGTGGCCGGAGACGGAGGACCGCATCGCCGAGACCATGCGCCTCATGTCGGAAAAAGCCGCCGGCTACGGCCGCCAGATTGATTTCGGCTTTCGTGGGCACATCATCGTGCGGGAAACGGAGGCCGAGGCCCGCGCCGCAGCCGACCGCCTCATTTCCAAACTGACCGCCGAAAAGGGGGCGGAAATCAAGGCGCGCTCCCAGGACAGCCAGAGCTTCGGAGTGCAGCGCCAGGACGAGCTCCGCGCTCAAGCGAAGGATCTTTACATCGAGCCGCATCTGTGGAGCGGCATCGGTCTTGCCCGCAGCGGCTGCGCCAGCGCCATCGTCGGCGATCCCGATCAAGTCCTTGCCAAATTGAACCGGTATATGGACATGGGCATCCGTGCCTTCATCCTCAGCGGTTATCCGCACCTCGACGAGTGCGATCTCTTCGCCAAACATGTCCTTCCCAAACTCCCCACCTGCCGCCTGAACGAACTGCAAGACCGCCGGATTCCTGATCCAGTCACCCCGCTGACCACGGCGGAGAGGAAATGACAAACATCCTCCGCACCGATCCTGCGAGCCTGCGGACGCCCGCGGCAGAATCCTTCCGTGTCGTCACGGCTGTGGGCGGTTGAGCCATGCCTCCCATTCCTGGAGTTCCGGTGGAGGCGCGGCATCCGGGTCATTGGCAAGCCGCTCTTTCCAGCACTGCATAGCCGGGCGGGCCAGGAAGGGGAAAAAGTCCGGATCCGCTTTGGAGGCGGGATCCGCCAGAGTCAGGCGCCATGCCTCCTGATGATGCGCCAGAGCCTCGTCATGACGGCCCTGACTTCGGCGAATGCCCGCCATGGCGTGGAGATCGTAAACGCGGTCTTTGAAGCTGGCGTTGCGGTCGCTGTGACCGGCAAAAGCGGCGGCATGGGCGGCATGCGCCTCATCGAGACGCCGGGCGCGCTCCAGCGTGACGGCCAGCATCACCTGGGCGCTTGAAATGCGCCCGCCATTGCCGTCCTCAACGGCGAGCGCCAGGGCGTCGCGCGCGGTTTGCACCGCCTCGTCATGACGGCCGGCGGCGCCGAGCGCGTCCGCCAGGAAGCGCATGCAGTCGGCGATGTCCGCGCGGTTGAGCGCGCCGTCGGCGGCGGGTTCGCGCGCCAGGGCCAGGGCCTCCCGCGCGTGGGCGATGGCGGACTCATGCTCCCGGGCCTGGCACTCCACTTCGACCAGCCTGCCATACTCTTTAAAAACATGAGCGCGTCCGCGGCCCGCGATTTCTTTGACGATCTCCCGCTGCACGGCGGCAGCCGCGGAGTATTCGCCCATCATGCGGCGGGCGTTCATCATGCGGCGCTTGAGATCAAGCTCATGGACTTTCACCAGGCCGTTTTTTTTGATCCATTCACCGGCGGCTTCGATCTGCCTCAAGGCAGCCCCGTGTTTTCCCGCCGCGTGCTGGGCCTCAATGCATGTGAGCATGATGATGAAGTGCTTCGTGGCTGGAATCTCATGCGCGCCCGCCGCCGCCAGGACATCCTCCGCGGTGCGAACCGCCAGTTCGGCATTCGGCAGTTTCACCCAGGCCCGGATGAGCAGGTTCTTCACATCGAACCATTCGAGGCTGCCGCGTCCGCCGCGCGCCTCGATGCGGTCGCTCATGGCCTGGAGCAGGCCGGCCGCCTCGCCGCGCGCTCCGTGGTTGACCATGAGGGAAAGGTGCCTGACCGCCGCCGCGTGCGCCTCCGGGCTGTCCGCGCCATGACGCGCGCGGGTCAGCTCCGCCAACCCGGACAACGCCTCAAGGGTGAGTCTGCGCTCGCTCATGCTGTCATACAGCCTGCTGATCTGGTCCAGCAGAGCGATTCGCAAATCCATGTCACCCATTTCGGCAAGCCGCCGCTGGCTCGCCGCAAGGCCGCCGCGCAAAGCCTCCGGGTTCCTCCCCATGCTCACCTCGGCCGCCACATCATCCAGCAGTGAGGTGAGAAAGGCCGCCGTCTGCCGGCTGCGCTCCGCCTCCGTCTCCGCCTGCCGCTGGGCAAGCCGCGCCTCATGCGCCTGCCAGAGCGCCAGCGCCAGGCCCGCGACCAGCGCGAGGACGCTGAAGCTGGCGGCGGCGGCCAGGGCGCGGTGCTTTTTCACCCAGCAGCCCGCCAGATAGGCCAGGCTGGGCGGCCTGGCCAGCACAGGCTCCCGGTCCAGGAAACGACGGATGTCGGCGGCGAATTCCGCCGCCGTCGAGTAACGCCGCGCGCGGTCCTTCTCCAGGGCGCGCATCGTGATCCAGTCCAGGTCGGCGGGCAGAGAGAGCGCGCGCCGCTTCGAAACAGAACCCGGCGCGCCCGCGCGCAAGATGCGGGTCGAGGGCCGCGGCGGACGGTCCTCGCGCAGGGCGCGGTGCATTTCCTCCGTGCCCAGGGAGAGCAGAGCCGGCGTGTCGAAGGGCGGCTCGCCGGCCAGCAGCTCATAGAGCACCACGCCGAGGGAATAGATGTCGCACCGGGTGTCCACATCCTGCGAGCCGTCGAGCTGCTCGGGAGACATGTACAAGGGCGTGCCCAGCAGCGCGTCCTGGCGGGTGAGCAGCGTCAGCTCGGGCCCGTCGAGATCGCCGGGGTTCATGAGCTTTGAGATGCCGAAATCTATGATCTTCGGAACCGGTGCTCCTCCCTCTTCGGCCACGAGGATGTTCGGCGGCTTGAGATCACGGTGGATGACACCCTTCTGATGCGCGTGCTGCACGGCGGCGCAGACCTGGAGAAACAGCCCCAGTTTCGCTTCCAGGGCCAGACCGCGCCTGCGGCAATACTCGGTCAGAGGCTCGCCGTCCACCAGCTCCATCGCAAAGCAGGGCCGCCCGTCCGTCGTTGCCGCGGCCTCATGCAACCTGGCGATGTTTGGATGCCCCAATCCGGCCAGCACCTGGCGCTCGCGCTCGAAGCGGGTCAGCACGCGCACGGTGTCCATCCCCGGTTTGAGCACTTTCAAAGCCACCTCCCTGCGCACGGGATGTGTCTGGCGCGCCCTCCACACCACGCCGAAGCCTCCCTCGCCCAGCCGCTCCACCAGGGTGTAGGGACCGATCTCGTCTCCCGCCGAGTCCCGCCACGAATCCCCGCCGAGCAGGCTCTCCAGAATCGCCGCCTCATGGCCGATGACCGGACTGAGCTTTTTCATGGCTTGCCGGTGCTGGTGGGGGCTTGTGAGAAGGAGCGCATCAGTTCGGCCATCTCCTCCCGGATCAACGAGGGATCGTCACTGCCCAGTGTGAGCGCGATCTCCTGCTCCACATGGTCACGGAACTGCCGTCGCAGGCGAAACAAGGTCACGCGAAACGCCTCCCCGGATTTCCCCGGCATCACGGCCGCCCGCTCGGTGTCACCCTCCGCCCCCTCCTGAACCAGAAAAGGCTCGTAGATGGCGAATTCATCCTTGTTGCCCTTCTTCTCCTGCGCGGCGCGCAGACTGCTCAACGCGCGGTCCAGCAGCGAGCGCGCCCATTCCCTCGCGAAAAGAGCCTCCATGTCGCAGCCGCACGGTCCGCCCGTTTGCAGGTATCTCTCCTCGGCTTCCAGAAAGTCCATCCACGGCACTCGCTCAAGGCCGCCGCCGCGCTTCAGCCGCTTCTCGCGCCTCCACTCACTGGCAAGGTGATTGTCAAAAGCCTTCAGCAGCAGCGAGCGCAGCCTTCCGAGCTTCTCGTCGGCATGGCGGAGGTAGTCCTTGCGCAGCAGCTTGAAAAAAAAGTCCTGTGTGGCGTCCTCCGCGTCCGCCTTGCTCAAACCGAGGCTCCTCCCAATCGCATAGATGGGATACCAGTATGCGCGGCACAGGATCTCCAGCGCGGCGCCGGACTCCTCGGCGCTGCCTTCGCGCAGACGGCGCAGCAGCGTCCAGCGTGTGGCGGGGAAAAGAGTGCTGGCGGCTTCCATTTTCAGCGCCAGTAAACAGCCTTGCGGCCTTCATTCAATCATTGACGGCGGGTATTTTGGGCAGGCCGCATGGCGGGCGCCGCATGCCCCGCGTCACAACAAACGATGAATCCATGATGCCGGGGTTGCGGAGTGCCGTAGCCTTGAAAACGCATCCCCCAGCAACCCCGTCGCGCTCGTTCAATGATTGAAATACCGGCGGCTTTGGCCTGTTACTCTGGATTCCTTTTCAGACATGCACACACCTGTTCGCTTCGCTCTCGCCGGATTCGGCGCCTGGGGAAAATTCCACGCCCAATCCATCGCCGGAAACCCGGACGCTCAACTCGCCGCCATCACCGCGCCCTCCGAGGCGTCGCGCGAGGAAGCCCGCCAGCTCTACCCCGGGGCGGAAATCTATGCTGACAGCCTGGAGATGATCGCGCAGAGCGACTTTGACATCATTGACATCGCCACACCCAGCCACACACATCGCGAGATCGCGCTCGCCGCTATGCGGAAGGGTCGGCATGTGCTCCTGGAAAAGCCGATGGCCATCACGCTCGAAGATTGCAAGGCCATCGTCGCCGGAGCGCGCCAATACGGCGTGAATCTCGCTGTCGGGCACGAATTGCGCCTCTCCTCGCAGTGGGGCGAGATCAAGAAGATCATCGAGCGCGGCACCATCGGAGAACCGCAATACGTGCTGGTGGAGCTTTCGCGCAAACCTTACCGCATGGGCGCCTCTGGCTGGCGCTACGATCAGAGCCGCGTCGGGAGCTGGGTGCTGGAGGAGCCGATCCACTTCTTCGACCTCGCGCGCTGGTACCTCGAGAGCAGCGGCGATCCCGTGGAACTCCACGCCTATGGCAACTCACGCGATCCGCGGCGTCCGACCTTGTTCGACAACTTCAGCGCCATGTTTAAATACGCCAACGGCAGCTACGCCGTCGTCTCTCAGACCCTCGCCGCCTTTGAGCATCATCAAACGGTGAAGGTCAGCGGCACCAAGGGTGCTCTTTGGGCCGCCTGGAGCGGTGCTTTGGATCGCACGCTGGAGCCTGAATACTTCCTCAAGGTTTTCGACGGAGAGAAGCTGGAAACAGTGAAGCTCGAAAAACACAGCGGCGAAGTCTTCGAGTTGCGCGAGGAAATCGCCCAATGCGTGGAAATGGTTCGCACGGGCAAAAAGCCTGTCGCCACGGGTCTCGATGGCCTCTGGAGTGCCGGCCTCTGCCTCGTCGCCGAGGAATCCATCCGCCAGAACAAGCCGCTGCCGGTTGGCGACATGCTGAAATTCTGAGGTTCGCTGCTGCCATGCTCCGTGATCTCTTCATTTCGCAAAGCTGGTCCAAGTCCACGCAGATGTTTCTCGGCATCGCGATCGAGAACTGGCTGCGTTATGCGCTCGTGGCCGGCGTCGCCTGGCTGCTGGCCTATGTGATCTTCAAGAATCGCTGGTGGAAACGGAAGATCATTCAAAAGACACCGTCCGCCGCCGATGTGCGGCGGGAGATCAAGTGGTCCCTGCTCACCGCGCTCATTTACGGTCTCGTGGGGATTGCCACCATCCTGGCCGGCAGGACATGGGGCTGGCAGATGTATGCAAAGATCAGCACGCATGGCTGGGGCTGGTTCGTGGCCAGCGTCGGCATCGCCATCATCGTGCATGACACCTGGTTTTATTGGACGCACCGGCTGATGCATCACCGGCGTTTATTTAAACTCTTCCACCGCGTGCATCACGAGAGCACGAATCCCACGCCCTGGGCCGCCTACTCTTTTGCGCCGCTGGAGGCCGCCGTGCAGGCCGGCATCTTCCCGCTGCTCGTCTTCACCGTGCCCATGCATCCGCTGGCCTTCTTTGCCTTCATGGTCTGGCAGATCACCTTCAACGTCATCGGCCACACCGGCTATGAATACTTCCCCAAATGGATGATGCGCTCGTGGCTGGGCAGGATCCTCAACACACCCACCAACCATGTGCAGCATCATGAGAAGATGCGCGGGAACTACGGCCTTTACTTCAACTACTGGGACCGCCTCATGGGCACCAATCACAAGGACTACGAAGCCCGCTTTGCCGAAATCACCACACGCTCTTCATGAAACTCACTGCCTTCTCGCTCCTCATCGCCACCACATCTCTTTTCGCCGCTGACTGGCCTGCGTGGCGCGGGCCCACAGGCGACGGCCATGCGGCTCCTGGCCAAAAACTGCCAGTGAAATGGAGCGAGAGCGAAAATCTCGTCTGGAAAGCCGCCGTGCGAGGTCGTGGGCATGGTTCGCCGATTGTCGTGGGTGATCAGGTGCTGCTCGCGACGGCCGATGTGGAGACAGAGGAGCAGCTTGTGCTCAGCTTTGATCGTGCGACGGGCAAATCGCGCTGGGAGAGCGTCGTGCATCGCGGAAACCTTAACACAAAGGGCCACAAAATTTCGTCGCAAGCTTCCTCCGATGTCGTGAGCGATGGCGAACGGCTGTTCGTGAACTTTTTGAACAACGGAGCCGTTTTCACCACCGCTCTCGATTTGAACGGCAAACAGCTCTGGCAGCGTCGCGTGTGCGATTTCCAGGTGCATCAGGGCTTTGGCTCCTCGCCCGTCATTTATCAAAACATCGTGCTCGTCTCCGCCGATCATCGCGGCGGCGGCAAAATGACCAGCCTCAACAAACTCACCGGCGAGATCGTGTGGCAGCAGGATCGCCCGCCCGTCGCCAACTACGCCTCGCCCGCCATCGTGACGGCCGCAGGCAAGGTCCAGGCCGTGCTCGCCGGCTGCAACAAAGTCGAGAGCTTCGATCCGCTCACCGGCAAAAAGCTCTGGAGCATCGACGGCAGCACGGAGGAGACCGTCGTCACTGCCGTGACCGATGGCAGCCGCGTCTTCCTCGGCGGCGGTTACCCCAAACGCCACACCATGGCCCTCGAAGCCGATGGCAGCGGCAAGATCGCGTGGGAAAACGTCACGCAGACCTATGTGCCGTCCATGATCGTGAAAAGCGGCCACGTCTTCGCCGTAGGCGATGCCGGTCGTGCCGTGTGCTGGCACTCTGCGACCGGCGAGGAGCGCTGGAATGAAAAAGTCGATCGCGAATTCTACGGCTCGCCGGTCATGGCCGACTCGCGCATCTACGTCACGAGCAAAAGCGGCGTCACTTCCGTCTTCGAGGCCACGCCCGAAAAATTCACCCTCATCGGCCAAAACCCGCTCGGCGACGAATCCTTCAGCACGCCCGCCATCTGCGGCAACCGCATCTACCTCCGCTCCGCCAAGACCAGCCCCACGCGGCAGGAGTTTTTGTGGTGCGTGGGTGAGTGACGTTTGCTGCCTCTGATTTTCTGTCAGCCATGGAGGATTTATTGCATAATCACCCATGGCTCATCCGACTCCCGGAAAATCATGCAAAGAGACCTCCAACAACTTCATCGTTACCACGACAAAGCCGATGCTTCAGCGTTCCAATCGCTTGTAAAGCTTCACGCTGGGATGGTCTTTGCCACGGCCAGACGAGTGACGGGCAATGACTCGCTTGCTGAAGATGTGGCCCAGGAGACATTTTTGGAACTGGCACGCAAGGGGCAGCGGATCACCTCGTCTGTGGGCGCATGGCTGCATCGCGTCGCGTCTCGTAGAGCATGTGATGCGGTTCGTTCAGAGAGTGCTAGACGCAGGACCGAGGCCAGCGCTGCCATTCTCGATGAGGGGCGCGAATGCACCTGGGAAGAAATGGAACCCGTGCTTGACGAGGCGCTCGGTGAACTCGGAGAGCAGGAACGAACAGCCATCATCGAGCATTTTCTGGAGGCCCGCACACAGGCAGAGGTGGCGGCGCGGCTGGGTGTCAGTCAATCAACCGTGTCGCGGTTGCTGGATAGCAGTCTTGTCCGGCTGCGTGAGAGACTGCGTGCCAAAGGCATGATTTGTGGTGCCGGGCTGGGTGCAGTCATCATGCAGCAATCAACTCTGGCCGCACCTCATGCCTTGGTCGCCGGACTCAACAAGATCGCCCTCAGCGGAATCGGAGCCAATGCATCAAGCGTTGGATGGCTAACGATCAAGATCCTGCTCGCGTCAAAAGCAAAAGTGGCTCTTGGCATCACTGTGGGATTTCTCGCCTGTGCGGTGGGTGTTGATCTCGCATCCCACAACTCGTGGCTTATGTCATTGATGAGCAGTGATTCCGAAGAAAGCATGAAGGTCACTGGTGCCGCTCAAAAGCTTGGCAGGTCTGACAAAGTCGCCTCAAGCAATCGACGACAGCAGTTGTTAGCCGAAGCAAGGGCGATCTGGGCAAAGGCCCCCCAATTTTCTCAGGAACAATGGCAGGAATTAATATCAAAGATTTATTGGTCTCGGGGTTCTGAGGTGCGATTCATGGCACTTCATGCTATCGGCATCACCCTTTCACGCACCTCGTACAATCGAGTGATGGCATTGCATCCGAACGTCGATTCATTTGACGAGCGCACTGCATTAAAAGCTTCGCTAGTTTGTTATCGCGCATTGACTGCCGAGTGGTTTTTGGAGGCACCACGCGAGGCTGTGGCTTGGGAACTCGCGCTAGTAGGCCGTAGAGCTGGGGACAGCAGTTGGGTGCTCTCGGTCATCGCCGATTGGATCAAGACTCATCCCGAAGAATGGGAGGCATTTGTCGAAGCAGGGAACCACCCACAACTCAGTGGACAAGCTAAGGCGTGGACCGAAGAACTGGACAACAGCGGCTCCATCTGGACCAAAATCACTGACAATGAAATCAAGCTGGAAGCAGTGGAAGAGGCTATCTACCAGCGCACAGACACAGGCGATCCCGAGATGATACTGAATCAGATTCTGCGCGCTCCGAGAGAGAACTTTCGCCATGAGAACATTGTTCGTCTTGCTCCCAGGCTGAGTACCGAACAACTGCTCCGTGCCATAAATTCGGGGCAGTTCTCCGATGGCAGTCTGGTCAACATGCTCCGCGCCATGGCAGGTATCGAAGGAGCCTCCTATGCTGAAGCCGCCAAACGGTCAACTGACATGGCCAAGCGTGGTGGAATGGAAGCCGAGCAAGCCAACGCCCACAGTGCGTGTATCGGGCGGATCTACTCTGCCTGGCTGAAGACCGCACCAAAAGAAGCTCTGCGACAAGCCATTCAGTCAGGGAACTCTGACTTCCTGCCCAAGCTCATGACTGAGTCTGCACGAGAAGGACATCTGACCGAAGAGGCGATCGTGACAGCGCTCTCCAGTGAAAAGAATCGTGACCGCGCCCTAGCTTCATTTTACCTCGCAAGTGCCGATGACAATCCAGTAACTGCGCTACAAAGCATCATCGGTTCCAGCCATGTCGTTGATCAAGTGGAGGCAGCCAAGTCGATCCTTGAGGCATGGACTAAACGTTCGCCTGATGAGGCTGTACAATGGCTCTCAGCACTACCAGCCAGTGAAGATCGCAAGGAACTCGCAGCAGTGATCGCCTCACAATGGTCAGAGATCGAGCCAGAGGCTGCCTTTGCCTTCGCTCAGCAATACGAAGTCGGCCTGCGCGACGATTGGAAAAACGCCTTTGGGTTTAACGCGCGAGGCCTGCCAGAGGCCAAGCTTGCCATTCTGCTGCGGGCGGTGCGTGATGATCCCAACTACAACATCATGTTAGCCAGCCTCGTGGGGTATCGTCACCCCAGTCAGCCTATGGAGGCAATCGCCATGCTTACCCGTTACGGTGCGCCGGGTTGGGAAACAGCCCTCGTTGATGACACTCTCCGTTGGCTGAGTGGTGAAGACAGTCGTGCAGAAGATTATGCCAAGGTGCTGCCGAGGTTGAACTTGAGTGCCGTGGAGCCAGAAAAGATCCATCGTGCAGCGAAGTTGTTCATTCAGCGAAATGCAAATGCCGCGAAGATCAGCTCGGCCCTTAGCTGGACACTGGGCTTCCCTTTTGGCATTTCGCAGCAGGCAAGATCAGAAGCGATCCAAGCCCTCGATCTCGGTGATCAATCCTTTCGAACAGCCGTGCAGTCATGGGTTGCCGGCGCGCCGCTGCCGGCAGATGAGCGCAAGGCATTGCAAAGTATCGTGGCTGAGAAGAACTAGCTGACAGCAAATGGGGGGGCAGAAAATGGCCTCTGCTATTTGCTTCCCCCATCTTTCTGCCAGCACCTGTTCATGCATCCCAATGAGCGATTCGAGCCTTCCTCGACGTTCTTGAGGCCATGAGAGCTACCTTTCTCCTCGCCACCCTCTGCCTCACCACACTCACCGCCCGTGCAGCCGATTTGCAGCCGCCAATCACGGTTGGGCAACGCGTTGCCACCTGCGGGCACAGCTTTCACGTTTTCACTTACCCGCAGGTCGATCAGATCGCCAAATCGGCGGGGCTGGAGCATCAGCTCGTCGGTATTTCGAGCATCGGCGGCTCCACGGTGCAGAAGCATTGGGACAAGACCGAGGAAGAGAGCGCGGTAAAGAAGGTGCTGAAGGCTGGAGGAGCGGATGTGCTCACACTTTCGCCGATCTGGCTGCCTGATCCGGCCATCGAGGAGTTCGTGAAGCTCGGCATCGCGCACAATCCCGCGCTGCGCATCACGGTGCAGGAGTATTGGATGCCGAATGACGAGTATGAGCCGGTCTATCCGCTCCAAACGAAGAAGAAGGTCGATCACAACGCCACGGACCTCGCCAAACTGCGCGATGCGACGATGCGCTACGCGAAGGACATCGAGGACTACGTCAAAGGCATCAATCAGCGCCTCGGCAAGGATGCCGTGCTCATCGTGCCCGTCGGCATGGCCGCGGTGACGTTGCGCGAGAAGATCGTGAAGGGAGAGGCACCCGGTTTGAAGACGCAGGGAGAACTGTTCCGCGACAACTGGGGCCATGCGCTGCTTCCGCTCCAGTTTCTCTCCAGCTACAGCCACTACGCTGTGATCTACCGCAAGAGCCCCGTCGGTCTGCCGGTGCCGCTGGCATTTCGCACGCTCAAAAACGTGAGCGACGAGGACAAGGCGAAGCTCAACACGCTGCTCCAGCAGATCGCCTGGGACACGGTGAGCACGCATCCCATGAGCGGGATCAAAAAATGACCGCGCGCGCTTCACGGACGCGCATTCGCCCGCGACCACTGGCACATGAGATCATTGGAGAATGATGGCCTAGGCTATTTCTTCGCGCTGCGAAGCATGCGGTAAAAGTCGCCCGTTCGTTTTCGCCATTCCTCGACTGTGATCGACGGCATCGGATCGGTTGGGGCGCGCCCCAGCGACTCGCGCAGGGCTTCGACGCACCGCGCACGCATTTCCTCCAGCCTGGCAGCGTGCGGCGGGCTGTCCGCGAGGTTGTGGTTCTCCAGCGGATCGGCCTCCAGATCGTAGAGCTCCTCGTAGGCCGGTTTCTCCCCGTGCAGGCCGAAGTTCAGCATGTCGCGGTAGTCGTCGGGGACCGGGCGGAGCGGCCAGTAGCGCATGTATTTCCAACGCTCGCCGCGCACGCCCTGCACGAGGGGATAATTCTGCCCCAGCATCAGGCACTCCAGGAAGATGTCCTTCCTCCACTCCACGGACTGCGCGTCAGCCCGGCGCATCAACGGCACGAGGCTGCGACCCTGCATGGACTCCGGCGGCTTGATGCCGCAGAGGTCGAGGATCGTGGGCGCAACATCGGGCGACCCCGCCAGCTCCCGGATCCGCGTTCCGCGCCGGATCGATTCCGGCCGCGGATCATAGACAATGAACGGCACATGGATCGACGGCTCGTAGAGCAGGCACTTCCCGCCGTATCCCCACTCGCCGTGCATCCAGCCGTGATCCGAGCCGAAGAGGATGATGGTGTTGCCGGCCTCGCCCAGCTCCTCGAGTTGTGCGCGCAGCCGGCCCACCAGCCGGTCGATGCCGGTGATCGTCTGGCAATTGCGCACCATCTGTTCGTGCACGCCTTCCGGGGTGCGGCGGTAGCTGTAGCTGTCGCTCTGTTCGCCGTTGTAGATCTCGAGCGGCAGCTTCGGCGTGCGCCAGTCGCTCAAGGCCACATAATTGTCCGGCAACGGCATGTCGTCGATCCGGTCGCGATAGGCCGAGCGATAGAGCTCGTCGTCGGTCGGCCGCCGCTCCATCGTGCGCGTGCCCGTGCCGTGGGGCACTTCGAACGGCAGATAGAGAAAGAACGGCTTCGAGCGATCGCGCCGGCCGAGATATTTCTTCATCGCCGGCAGCGAACGCTGGTAGAAGCCGTCGTCGGTCCCCAGGAAGTCGCGCGCCGCCTCGCCGATGATCTCGATCTGCGTGGTCTCGGTGGCACCGTGGAAGAGCACCTCGAAGTCCCGATGTTGCTCGCGCGGGTAGAAGCCGAGATAGGTCCTGTCGCTCCCGCAATAATAGTCGATGTCGTCCTGCCGCAGCCCCGGGATGTTGGACTTTCCGATCAGACCGGTGAAGTAGCCGGCCTGCCGCAGCACCCCGAAAAGCGAATCCCGCCACTGCTCGTCCGAAAGCGCGCGCTCTCCGCGAAAGCCCACGGTGTGGCTTCGTTCCCACTTGCCCGTCACATAGTTGACGCGGGACGGCAGGCAGACCGCCGTCGTCGTGAAGAACTGCTGGAACAACGCACCGTCGCGGGCGAGCGCGTCGAGGTGGGGCGTCTTCATCACCGGATGTCCTGTCACCCCCAGCTCGTCGTAGCGCTGGTCGTCGGTCAGGATGAAAATGACATTGGGCGCCCGCTGCTGCGCCGCCGCCATCGCCGTCATGGCGAGGAGCAAAAGAAAGGTGGCCACACCGAGCGCACGGCGGGGCATCGCGGAAAAATCTGGCAGGAATCGGAGGATCATAAAAGGGTCGAAGATTTGACGGTGCCGGCAGGATCAACGCGGCGTTTCGGCCTGCCGTGACACCTTCATTTTGCCTTTAAGCGCGCAATCAAGAAGGCAACCGCCGAAGGATAAGGACTCTCTGGTCCGCCTGGATAAACGAGGTGGCCTTCCACGCCGGTTTCGCGCAGCTTTTCCAGCAGCTTGATGCCCATGACCGCGGAATGCGGCGCATCGCCGGCCCGCTTCCCCACCACGGGCGGTTCATCGGCACGGGCGTCGTATTGCAAGAGCACGGGCGGATCATCGGCGGTCGCCAAATGATAGGGCGAATACTGTTTCACCCAGGGCATGATTTGCTCGCGCCCGTCATGGAACGCCTGGAACTCATCCTTGCGTGTCTGCCCGTCTTTGATGAAGCCGAAGGCGTGGCCGCCATAAGTCATGTTGGGCATCCAGGCGCGCAGCAGATGAGGGTCGAAGCAGGTCTGGGCGTGGAGCACCCCCGCGCAAGTCAGGCGTGTGGATTCGCGGGCGACCGGATCACTCGCGCCGGCATCCGCCATGTCATCATGAAACAGCAACCACAGGCTGGAGGCGGCGCCGGCCGAGCTTCCCGTGGCACCGATGCGTGTCTTGTCGATGCGCCACTCCCCGGCCTTGCTGCGCACGAATTGCAGCGCCCGCGCCGCGTCCTCGAGCGGCCACTTCACCGGCGGCTTGATGCCCGCCTCATGCGCGGCGGGGACAAAGCGGTAATTGATCGCCGCCACCGACAGGCCGGCTTCGAGATACTCATTGAGACCGTAACCGGCGGCGCGGTCCTTGTCCCCGCCGCGCCAGCCGCCGCCATGAATGAAAAAGATGAGCGGCGCGGGCTGCCCGGACTTGGACTGATAAAAATCGAGCACCTGCCGTTCGTGCGTGCCATAGGGCACATCCGCGAAAGTGGGCGGCGGACCTTTCGCAGTCTCCTTCCTGGCCTTCTGCTGCGCCGCGGCGGGGAGAGACACGAGAAACACGAGGCCAAGCATGAGGGGAAGGCGGTGAGTGATCATGGCAGGCGCGGAGAACTCGTCCAAACGGCTGATGTATCAGAAAATGGGTTGAATCACTCCGGCCGGCCATTCTCCGCAGGTTTTCCGCCTTCGATCAGCGCCTTCGCCTGACGCACGAAGCGCCGGCCCAGCAGCTCATAGCCGGGCTTGGTGTAGTGGAGGTCGTTGGTCATCACGCCTTTGACTTCCTTGTCGTTCAGATCATCGCAATCGACCCATGCGCCATGCGGGTCGGCCAGAGCGACGGCAACCTGGCTCTCACGCACGACTTTCCACGCGGACGGGTTGAGCTCGTCGTGGTCGCTGAGGCGGCCGATGACGACGTTCATCTCCGGGCGCTTCAGGTCGCGGCGCAGGTTGGCGATGAGTTGCTTCAAAGCGTCGGCATAAGGCGCTTGCAGCCCGGTTCTCGAGTCATTCTCGCCCTGCATCCAGCAAAAGGTGACCGAGGCTGCATTCGGGTGCTGTTTCAGCAGCTCCGCGAACTGCTCCAGGATGCGCGGGTAGAAGATGGTGCCCTTGCGCTTGTCCGCCTCGCGCGCCTTCGCGACATCGACGCCGTGCTTCGCGGCGATGTCGTTCCACTCGTCCACCCAGTAGCGAATGGGCATGCCGCCGACCGCGACCTTGATGTGGGCCACGTCCGCGCCGGGAAACAGCTTCTTCGCCTCCGGCTCGAAGCCGAGCTTCGGATCCATGCCCGCCATGTTCGACTGCCCGGTGAGGATGAAGAGATGCGCGGGCTTGTCCGCCGCGAAGGCGGAAAGCAGAGGGCAGAGTGCGAGGAGAATCAGGGCGAGGTGCTTCATGGCAAGCTGGAAGAACGATCCGGATGGAAGAACGATCCGGAAAAAAGCATCTCGCAGCTCTCTGGCTGGCAGGAATTTCCTTTTTCAACCCCTCGGCTCCCTTCCTGCCGAAGGCCCGGGGTCGGTGGGGGTTCGGCGCTTCCCATACCGCGCGGGCGTGGTGCCGGTGCGTTGCTTGAACTGCTGGGTAAAGCTGCTCGCGTCCACGAAGCCGCAGCGCGTGGCGACTTCCGCGGCGGTGAGATCACTCTCGTCGAGCAGGCGGGCCGCCGCGAGGACACGCGTCTTGATGAGAAACTCCTGCGGCCCGATCCCGAAGGCGATGAGAAAGCGCCGCTGAAGCTGGCGCAGAGATTCGCCGCAGATTCCGGCCACCTCGCCGATGGTGATGGGCCGGGCGAAGTCACGGCGGATGATCTCCACCGCGCGCGAGACAGTCTGGAAGACGGGGAGCCTGCGGTCGTGCTCGTCGGCGCGGCGCAGGATGCCCATGATGCCTTGCACGCGCCCGCGCCGGTCGCGCAGCGGCAGCTTGGTCACGAGATACCAGTCGGGCATGCCCTGCCGGTCCCACCACAGCTCCATGCGCTCGATGGCCGGCGCCCGGCCCCGCAGAAGCTTCGCGTCATCGTCCACATACGCCTGTGCCATGCTGCCGGGATTGAGGTCGAAATCCGTGCGCCCGATGAACTCGCTGTCGTCGCGCATCTGATAGCGGCCGAGAAGGCCCTTGCTGGCAAACATCAGGTGGCCTTCGCGATCCTTGGCGAAGAAGAACACCGCGGGGATGTGGTCGAAGAGTGCTTGGAAACCACACGCGGCATCGAGCTGCGAGAACCAGGCGGCGCGGCGCGCGCGCCAGCGCTGGATTTCCGCCAGGGAACGCCGCGACTGCCGGGACCGGGGCTGGAGGGGTGTCGCGTTTCGCATAGTCTTTGTCGCGACAGATTGGGCAGTTCCCGGGTAGAATCAATGGCGCAACCTCCCGGCCCACTCAAAATCTGGAATCAACCATGCCAAACCATGAAACAAACCATGCTCCTCCTTGTCGCTGTCACGAGTCTCTTTGCACCGTTGACGGCTTCCGCCGCCAAGCCCCCAACCGCCACGGCCGTCATCCAGGTCGTTGATTTCCTTCCAGCCGATCACGTCACTGACGGCTCCGTTTCCTACCAATCTGCAATTCAGTCCGCCATTGACGCCGTTCCCGGCACCGGCGGCACGGTTGTCTTCGCCCCCATCACTTATCGAATCGACGACCCGGTCGGACTTCGTCTCCGCTCCAACCTGACCCTGAGCATGGAGGGCGCCACGTTCCTGCTTTCAGAAACCTGCGCCGCCGACGGCCAGCTTTTCCTCGGCCAGGGAGTCTCCGGTCTGCGCCTTGAGGGCGGGACCATCATCGGTCGCAA
Organism: Verrucomicrobiaceae bacterium UBA2429; assembly: GCA_002343505.1. Lineage (GTDB taxonomy): Bacteria > Verrucomicrobiota > Verrucomicrobiia > Verrucomicrobiales > Verrucomicrobiaceae > Prosthecobacter. The sequence goes on from DDQZ01000102.1 coordinate 88,296, forward strand.
CGACGTCTGGCTGACCGGCGTCAACATCCGCGGCGTCCATCTCACCGGAGAGTGCCGCGACATCCGCATCCGCGACATGCACATCCGCGACCTCTCCAGCAATGGCATCGGCATCTTTGCTGCCGACGAGGAACATCCGTCCACCGATGTCTGGATCACCGACACCGTCATTGATAACTGCGCCAACGTCTATGGTGACTACCAGGCCGAGTCCAAGCGCGGCCCTGAGAAAGGCTCCACCCGCGAGGACCAGGGCCTCATCGCTCTCTACCATGTCCACGATTTCGTCGTGCGCGGATGCCGGTTCGAGGACTCGCGCTCGGACGGCACGCACCTCTACTATTGCCGGCGCGGACAGTTCACCGACAATCGAATCTACCGCGCCAAGATGGGCGGCTACTTCCTTGAGACCTGCCAGCATGTGCTCGCGGCCAACAACGTCATGCGCGACAATGGCTCGCGCGGCGTCACCATCGAGCGCAAAAGCGACTTCTGCACGCTCACGGGAAACACCATCGAAGGCAGCGGCCGCGAGGGCCTTTGGATCCCGGATTCAGCCCGTTGCGTCGTGACCGGCAACGTCTTCTCATTGAACGGCCGCAAGAACAACGGCACGGAGCGCCATCATCTCTGGAATCCCAACATCACCATCAACGAGGCCCGCGGCGACAAGTTCGCGACGCCCACCGCCTCCTATCTTATCGCCGACAACATCATCGAGACCGACGCCCACCAGCTCGCCGCCATCCGCGTGGACACGCGCGAGGAGGTTCGCGACATCCTCATCCAGAACAACTTCCTGATTGGCGAGAACCGGAGCATCCGCGTCGAGGGCCCCGGCCAGGACGCCGTCACCATTCAGCAGAACCACGGGGGAAAAGTGGACCGCATCATTGACAAAGAGTGACGCACTCCTCCGTGAAACCTGGCGCATTCAGTTCACTCAGCCCAATCACCAAACCATGAAACACTTCTTCTCTTCTTCACGCCTTCTCTCATTCCTGTCGTCGTTTGCCCTCTTGGTTTCGCCGCTCTTCGCGGACACGAAGCCCAACTTCATCGTCATCCTCGCCGACGACCTCGGCTGGGGAGACATCAGTTGCCAGGGCGCGACGAAAATCCAGACGCCGAACATCGACCGGCTGGCGCGGGAAGGCGCGCGCTTCACGGACGCGCATTCGCCCGCGTCGGTTTGCTCGCCATCGCGCTATGGAGTGATGACCGGACTCTCGCCGTGGCGGCTGCATCGGACCGGAAACGGCTACAAGCTTAAAAAAGACCGCCTGAACATCGCCTCGATGCTCGAAGCGCAGGGCTACCGCTCGGCGGCCATCGGAAAATGGCATCTCGGTTACGGCAAGGACTGGAACCAGAAGCGCATCACCGGCCCGTTGGAGGTCGGGTTTAATTATCACTTCGGCGTGCCGGGGAACCACAACGACCAGTATCGTGTCTTCATCGAGAACCACGACATCTTCGGTCGGAAACCGGGCGAGGCCTACCGCGTGGTGAACGACGGTCGCGATCTTCCCGAAGGCGTCTCGCAGCCGCGGGTGGAGGACCAGGTGGACACCACGCTCACCGCCAAAGCCGTCGGCTTCATCCGCGAGCAGAAAGACCAGCCCTTCTTTCTCTACTTCACGCCCTGCGCCTCGCACACGCACATCACACCGGCGGCGAAGTTTCGCGGCACCAGCCAGGCGGGGTTGCTCGGCGATTACATCCAGGAACTCGACGCGCATGTGGGCGATCTGCTCGCCACGCTGGATGAACTCAAGCTTTCGGAGCGCACGCTCGTCATTTTCAGCAGCGACAACGGCGGCACGCCGAACGATTTCAAAGGCTCGCAAAAAATGAATCTCAACCTCGCCAGCGAGGCCGGCGGCGTGCGCGAGAAATTCCACACGGCCAAGCAAGACGCCCGCGCGATGGGTCACTTCACCAACGGCCCCTGGCACGATGGCAAAGGCTCGCCTTACGAGGGCGGGCATCGCGTGCCGTTCATCGCGCGCTGGCCCGGCCAGATCCCCGCCGCCTCGACTTCGGAGCAGACCATCTGCCTCACCGATCTGCTCGCCACCTTCGCCAGCATCGTGGGTGCAAAGCTGCCAGACGATGCCGGCGAGGACTCTTTCGACATCCTGCCCGCGTTGCGCGATCCATCGCTCGCCACGCCGATCCGTCCCATCACCATTCTTCAGGCCGACACGAAGGACGACGTCCTCGCCGTGCGCTCAGGCCGCTGGAAGTTCACCGAGAGCAAGAACGGCAAGAAGAAGACGCTTTACGACCTCACGCAAGATGTCGGAGAAACCAAAGACATCGCCGCCGAGCATCCGGAAGTCGTGAAACAGCTCAGCGCCCAGCTCGCCCAGGCCCGCGAAGCCGGACGCACACGCAAATAAGCCTCTGCCAGCTCCTCTCATGCGCCATCTCGCCTTACTGCTTCTCTCCGTCCTCTGCGTGCCGCTGCTCGCGGCGAAACCGAACTTCGTCATCATCCTCGCGGACGACCTGGGTTATGGCGACATGCAGGCGAACAACCCCGAGCGCGGGAAGATTCCGACACCGAACATGGACCGGCTTGCCGCCGAGGGCATGCGCTTCACGGACGGGCATTCGAGTTCCGGCTGCTGCTCGCCATCGCGCTACACGCTTCTCACGGGGCGCTATCACTGGCGCACGACGCTGCAATCCGGCATCGTCGGCGTGTGGGGAAAGCCGCTCATCTCTGCAGACCGGCTGACGATTGGCAAACTCGCGCAGCAGCACGGCTACCGCACCGCCTGCATCGGCAAATGGCATCTCGGCAGCGACTGGCCGGTCACGCCGGAGCAAAAGGCGCTCCTCACCGGCTTTGGCGGCAAATCCGGCGGCGGGGGCGACGTTTCGACGACGATCACCGACGCACATCGCGAAGCATGGAAAGCTGTGTTTTCCCAGCGCATCCCCGGCGGGCCGACGGAGCGTGGTTTCGACGAGTACTTCGGCACCGACGTGCCCAACTGGCCGCCATATTGCTTCATTGATGGAGATCGCACCGTCGGCATCCCGAGCGAGCTGCTGCCCGCGTCAAAGCTCGTGAAGAACCAGGCCAGCATTCAAGGTCCCGCGCTGGCAGACTGGCAGTTGGAGGGCATTTTGCCCGCGTTGGCGACTCGCGCTGAGAAGTTCATCCAGACGCAGTCAGCGGCCAAGCAGCCCTTTTTGCTCTATCTGCCGCTCACCTCGCCGCACACGCCGCTGGCCGTGAATGCCGAGTGGAAGGGCAAAAGCGGACTGAATAGCGATTACGCCGATTTGGTGATGGAGACGGATGCCGTGATCGGTCGCGTGCTCGACGCGCTCAAAGCTGCCGGCGTCGAAAACGACACCTTCGTGCTTTTCACCAGCGACAACGGCTGCGCGTCCTACATCGGCGTGAAGGACATGGAAAAGCAGGGTCATTTCCCCAGCGGTCCGCTGCGCGACTACAAAGCCTCCGTGTATGAAGGCGGTCATCGTGTGCCGTTTGTCGTGCGCTGGCCCGGCGTGGTCAAAGCAGGCAGCGTGTGCCAACAGCTCGTGCTGCAGGCCGACACCCTCGCCACGCTGGCCGAAATCCTCGGCACAAAGCTCCCTGACACCGCCGGCGAAGACAGCTTCAGCCTCATGCCACTGCTCAAAGGTGAAGACCGCCCGATCCGCACCAACGCCGTCAACACCGCCTGCGGCGGCACGCCGAGCTTCCGCGATGGCTCATGGAAATACATCGCTCATGCCGAGCCCGAGCTCTACAACCTCGACGAAGACCTCGCCGAAACGATGAACGTGGCCCCGTTGCATCCCGACCGCGTCAAAGCCATGCAGGCCTCCTTTGAAAAGCTCATCCGCGCCGGCCGCAGCACGCCAGGGGCACCGCAGATGAACGACATCAAGGTCATGCGGTATCCAAAGGAAGCCGCGAAGTCGAAAGCGAAGAAGGCAGGCGGTGCGAAGTAGCTCCCGCATCTGGTAGCGGTCAAATTTTTGACCAAAACCGCATTGACGAGGCTGCATGTCTTGTTACATACCGACCGGTTTGTATGCCAAAGAAAGCCGCCAGCAAGAAGCGCGAACGCGATCCCGAGGGGACGCGGCAGGCGCTCATTGATGCGACGGTGCGGCTGATGCTTCAGCAGGGCTTTGCCGGCACCTCGGTGGACATGATCTGCAAGGAAGCCGGGATGACGAAGGGAGGCTTCTTCCATCATTTCGAGAGCAAGGAGGCCCTTGGAAAGGCCGCGGTGGAGTGGTGGGGGCAGATGGGCGCGTCGTTTTACAACGCGGCGTGGCAGAACACCGCCATCGGAGCACTGGAGCGGCTGCATCAGATGCTCGACATCATGAGCGGTTTCACGATGAGGAAGGACGAAAACTGCGTGTGCATGGTCGGCATGATGTCGCAGGAACTGGCCTCGACAAATCCCGTCATGCAGGCCGCCTGCGCGAAGGAGCTGCAAAGCTGGAACGACCAAGTCGCCCTAATGCTCGCCGAGGCGAAAAAGCAGCTCAAACCGGCCACGAACTTCGATCCGAAGGCTGTCGCGTGGTTTCTCAACAGCCTCTGGCAGGGATCCATGCTCGTCGGCAAGGCCGTGGACTCGCAGGCGATGATCCGCGCCAATCTCAAGCTCGCCCGCACCTTCGTGGACAGCCTCTTTGACAAGTAAATCACCATGAACACACCCACCACCTATCCTGCGCTCAGCGCCTACATCACCGTCAAAAAAGCCGCCAAGGCCATCGAGTTCTACAAAGCCGCGTTCGATGCCAAGGAACTCTTCCGCCTCACCATGGGCGGCCCGGATTGCATCGCGCATGCCGAGTTGTCGATCCGCGACACGCTCATCATGCTCAGCGAGGAGTTTCCCGGCATGAGCAAGTCGCCGCAAACACTCGGCGGCTCTCCCGTCACGTTTTGCCTGATCGTGGACAACGCGGATGCTGCTTTCGCCCAGGCGGTCGCGGCGGGAGCCGCGGTGCTCCGTGCGGTGGCGGATCAATTCTACGGCTTCCGCAGCGGCTGTGTCACGGATCCCTTCGGGCACATCTGGATGATCCAGCATCAGACCGAAACACTCACCCCGCAGCAGATGCAGGAGCGCATGAGCGCCATGCCCGAAGGCTGCTGACACCTTCAGTTCACACACTTCAACCCAACCACCACACCATCATGATCAAGAAGATACTCCTCGGCCTCGTCGCCGTCATCGCCATCATCCTCGTCGCCGCGTCTTTTCAGTCCGATGACATGACCGTCTCCCGCTCCACCACGATCCCGGCGGCGCCGGAGGCTGTTTTCAAAGTCGTGAACGACTTCCGCCTGTGGGACGCATGGTCGCCTTGGTCGAAGCTCGATCCGAACATGAAAAAGACGCTCGAAGGCCCGCCCGAGGGCGTCGGCGCGATCTATAAATGGTCCGGCAACGACGAAGTCGGCGAGGGCACGACCAGTCTCATCGCCAGCAAGCCGAACGAGGAGATCGGCATGAAGCTGCAGTTCGTGCGGCCTTTTGCGGGCGATGCCGATGTGAAGTTCACCTTCGCCGCCGAGGGCACCGGCACCAAGGTCACCTGGACCATGCAGAGCAAGAAGCCCTTCATCGGCAAGGTGGTCGGCCTCTTCATGGACTGCGAGAAGATGTGCGGCGATCAGTTCAACGAAGGCCTCGCGAATCTCGCCAAGGTTGTCGCCGCGCCGAAGCCCTGATCAAAGCCAGCCGCCCCATCCTCTGAACCATGTCTTTGCCTGTTCCCATCGAATCCCCGCTCTCCGAACGCGAGCTCGTGCTCGTCCGTGAGACCGACGTGCCGCGCGAAAAGCTCTACGCCGGCTGGACCACGGCCGAATTGTATCCGCAGTGGTTCTGTCCGAAGCCGTGGACTGTCGCCGATGTCGAGCTCGACGTGCGCGCGGGCGGATTCAGCCGCATGACCATGTGCGGGCCGGATGGCGAGCGATTCCCGAACCAGGGCGTGTATCTCGAAATCGTGCCCAACGAGAAAATCGTCTTCACCGACGCCTATTTCGCGAATTGGGAGCCGAACCCAAATCCCTTCTTCACAGGCATCATCACCTTCGAAACCCTCCCCAACGGCAAAACCCGCTATACCGCCCGCGGTCTTCACTGGACGAAGGAAAACTGCGAGAAACACGCCGCCATGGGCTTCGCCGAAGGCTGGGCCAAGGCCTTCGATCAACTCGTCGAAATCTGCCGCTGATTCATCACCCCAACACCCCCATGTCCGCACCTTTCATCCAACCCTATCTCTTCTTCGGCGGTCGCTGCGAAGAGGCGCTCGCCTTCTACAAAACCGCCATCGGCGCGGAGGTCGAGATGCTCATGCGCTACAGCGACAGCCCGGAGCCCTGCGCGCCCGGCATGATCCCGCCGGGCTACGAGAACAAAGTCATGCACACCAGCTTCCGCGTCGGCAGTTCGGTGATCATGGCCTCCGATGGCTGCGGCGACACCTCGCCCTTCGCCGGTTTTTCACTGTCCATCACCGTCGCCACCGAAGCGGAGGCGGATCGTACCTTCAACGCTCTCGCCGAAGGTGGAGAAGTCACCATGCCGCTCGCCAAGACCTTCTGGTCGCCGCGTTTTGGCATGTTGAAGGACAAGTTCGGCATGGGTTGGATGATCAGCACTGAGGTCTGCCCATGAACCCTGCCGCCGACAACGAAATCCTCAGCTCGCGCGTGTTTCCGCATTCACGCCAGCGCGTGTTCGCGGCCTTCAGCGATCCGAAGCAGCTCACGCTCTGGTTTGGCCCCAAAGGTTTCACGAGCACCTTTGAAACCTTCGACTTCCGCATCGGCGGCGAGTGGAAGTTCATGTTTCACGGCCCCAATGGGGCCAACTACCCGAATCACACCGTCTTCGCCGACATCGTGCCGCTGGAGCGCATTGTTTATGATCATGTGCAGCCGCATTTTTGCATGACGATGACCTTTGCGGACGAAAACGGCGGCACACGCCTCACCTGGCGCATGACTTTCGAGACCGTGCAGCTCAGTGAGACCCTCAAAGGCATCTGCGCGCCCTCCAACGAAGAAAACTTCGACCGCCTCGCCGCGCATCTCGCTTCCATCTAACCACACCACCACCATGCCCACCTACACCGACGGCTTCCTTCTCCCTCTCCCGAAAAAGAACCTCGCCGCCTACCAGCGCATCGCGCGGCAGGCGGGCAAGCTCTGGAAAGAGCATGGCGCGCTCGACTACCGCGAGTGTGTCGGCGACGACCTCAAGAACGACTGGGGCACTCTCTTCACGAAATCCGCGGACGCCAAATCCAACGAAGTGGTCATTTTTGCCTTCATCACTTTCAAGTCGCGCAAGCATCGCGACCAGGTGAACAAGAAGGTCATGGCCGATCCGCGCATCCAAAAAATGTGCGACCCGAGCAAGATGCTCTTTGACTGCAAACGCATGGCCTACGGCGGCTTCAAGACCATCGTGCAGGCCTGATCATTCCACCCCGTGCCCACCGTCGAGTTCACCGCCAACCTTGCGAACCAGACGCACGCGCCGAAATGCCGTGTGGACGGCCGGAACGTGCGCGAATGCCTCGACGCGGTGTTTGAACTGCATCCGAAACTGCGCGGGTATGTGCTTGATGATCAAAACGCCATCCGGCAGCATGTGGTGGTCTTTGTCGATGGCACGGCCATCCGCGACCGCCGCGCGCAAACCGACGCTGTGAGGCCTGATTCGGAGCTTTTTGTCATGCAGGCATTGTCAGGCGGTTGAAACACATATTCATCATGAGCACCAAACTCTACCTCGGAACTCGCAAGGGCCTCCTCGAAGCCGTCCGCGGCACCAATGGCTGGAAAATCACGCGCATGTCCTTTCTCGGCGTGCAAGTGCCGATGCTGCTGCCGGATGCGCGTGATGGCGCGCTCTACGCCGCGGTCGAGCACGGCCACTTTGGCACGAAAATTCATGCCTCACGGGATGGAGGTGCCACTTGGGAGGAGCGTGCCTGTCCGACCTATCCACCGAAACCCGACAACTATGTCGATGTGGCGAATCCGATGAGCCAGGAACCGACTCCATGGACCTTGAAGAAGATTTGGGCGCTGGAAGCCGGTGCGGGCGAAGGTGAGCTTTGGTGCGGCACGATTCCCGGCGGTTTGTTTCATTCCACTGACCACGGCGCGTCGTGGAGGCTGGTAGAGAGCCTCTGGAATCATCCGGATCGTGCCAAATGGTTTGGCGGCGGCGCGGACTGGCCGGGCATTCACAGCATCCTGATTGATCCTCGCGACAAACAGCGCCTGCTGCTCGCTGTAAGCTGTGCTGGTGTGTGGGAGAGTCGCGATGGTGGAGAAAGCTGGCAGAACATCGGTGAGGGCATCCGCGCCGAATATGTGCCGCCCGATCAGGCCGGCGATCCAGGCATCCAAGACCCGCACCGCATCGCCTGGAGTGTCTCGAATCCCGACACGATCTGGATGCAGCATCACAACGGCATCTTTGTCAGCCACGACGGCGGCAAAAATTGGCGCGAGATCACGAATGCCGCGCCGTCTGCCTTCGGTTTCGCCGTGGCAGTGCATCCACGTGATCCACAGACCGCGTGGCTCATTCCGGGCGTCAAAGATGAGTGTCGTGTGGCCTGCGACGGAGCGCTGTGCGTCATGCGCACTCAAAACGGCGGCGAAACCTGGGAGCAGCTCCGCGCCGGCCTGCCGCAGCAGCATGCCTACCATCTCGTATTCCGTCATTGCCTCGATGTCAGTGGCGACGGCCGCACGCTCGCCTTTGGCAGCACCACCGGCAGCGTGTGGATCAGCGAAGACGGCGGCGACTCGTGGGAGCGGCTCAGCGCCGAGCTGCCGCCGGTGTATTGCGTGCGGTTTGGGCCATGAAATATGGGCGCGACTCCGGCAGTTGAGGGGAGATGAGCACCCGCCGATCCTTCCTCGCCACCACTTCCGGGCTGGCGCTTTCCGCCGCCACACACGCTTTTGCGTCCGGTGGCAGCAGTGACATCAAAATTGCCCTCATCGGCTGCGGCGGGCGCGGGACGGGCGCGTGTAATCAGGCGCTGTCCGCCGGCTCCACCATCAAGCTGGTGGCGGTGGTGGATCCGCTGGAGGGCAAGGCGCAGGCCGCGCTCGACATCCTCAAACAAAAACACGAGGGGCAGGTGGATGTGCCGCCTGACCAGGTGTTCACGAACTTCGAGGACTACCAGAAAGCCTTTGCTCTCGCTGATGTGGTGCTCATCACGACACCTCCGGGCCCTCGGCCGTTTCTCTTTGAGCAGGCGGTCAAGGCCGGGAAGCATGTGTTCATGGAAAAGCCGGTCGCGGTGGATGCCATGGGCGCGAGGCGCGTGATCGCCGCCGCGCAGGAGGCGAAAAAGAAGAAGCTCAATGTCTGCGTCGGCTTCCAGCGCCGCTACGATCCGGCCTACATGGATGTCATCAACCGCATCCACGCCGGAGAGATTGGCGACCTCGTGTATGGCCGTGTGTACTGGAACGGCTCCTCGCGCCCAGGCTTCCCGCGCGAGCCGGGCGAGAGCGAGCTGCATTACCAGATCCGCAACTGGTACTTCTTCACCTGGATGAGCGGCGACCACATCCTGGAGCAGCACTGCCACAATCTCGACGTGGCCAACTGGGTGCTTCAGGGCAACATGCCCGTGCGCGCCACGGGCCAGGGCGGGCGGCAGGTGCGCCGCGCGAAGGAAAACGGCACCATCTTTGACCACCACACCGTCGAGTTTGAATACGAGGGCGGCTTTCGCCTGCTCAGCCAGTGCTGCCAGATTGGCGGCAAATGCCAGCGTGATGTGAGCGAGCATTTCCACGGCCTCAAAGGCACGGCCAACCTCGCCGCGAACGGGCGTTTCCTCATCAACGGCCAGCTTCCCGGTGGTAAACGCGCGCGCAACAAAACCGACGCCTACCAGATCGAGCACGATGCCTTCTTTGAAAACATCCGCACCGGCGGTTACCGCAACGATGCCGAATACGCCGCGCACAGCACGCTCATGGCCGTGATGGGCCGCATGGCCACCTACACCGGTCAGGTCATCACCTGGGACCAGGTCATGAACTCGCGGGAGAACCTCGCGCCAGACAACCTCACCTGGGACAGCGAGCCGCCGGTGAAGCCGGACGCGGATGGCTGGTATCCCGTGGCGGTTCCGGGGACCACGCTGCCGTTGTAGTTCAAGCCGCGGGTTTGACGCCAGGAAGATTCGAACCCGCCGGCAGGAAGACGTTTGATCAGCTGATGAGCAAGAGGCGCTTCTGACCGGGAACAAAACCCGGCGCGCGATGAACACACGGGGGCACCGCGCAGCCGTCATGCAGCGTGGCGATGCGCCACAGATTTCCGGCGCCGAACGCATACGGCCGCGCGTGAGGGAGGGGAGCGTAGTGCAGATCGTAAAAGCGTTCGTTCAGCCATTCACGAAAGTCCCCATCATCGGCGCCGCCGTATAATTTGAGCAGTTCCGCGCGCGTCTCCGGCACATCCACACGACGGATAGCCTCCTCGTTGATCAAACCCTCCGTGGACGCGCCGTGATAGGTGCAGAGCCAGGTGTCCACTTCAGCGGTGGCGCTGTCCGCATGCCAGGAGCAGACATCCGTGCGCACAGGTCCGGTTTCCTCCGCATGCTCATAACCGTTGACGCAGTCCAGCGCTGGCTGCAGGCCGTGATCCACAAGGCGTTGATAATCATCGAGCATGGCCGCCGCCGCTAGACGCCCGGCGGCGCTTAGCGGCAGGGCGCGCAGCATGTCCTCCGTCAAATGCGTGATCCCCGGCCCCGCTTTCAGTTTCATGACAACCTCCTCAAAATCTCCCTCCAGCACGCGCGGCCAGCACAGCGCGTTCACTCCACTCTCGAAGCGCGCTGTGACCAGTTCGTCAAAGGCGCCAACCACGCGGATGCGTGGATGGTTCGGCGGGAAGGAAGAAGCGGGCATGGCGTGACGTGTTTGATAGCCGCCTCTGGCATTTTTGCTTCGACATTCCCGCGTGCTTCAGATTTCCTCCCCCGCCATTCCTCCCAATCATGACCACATCCCCCAAATGGTACTCCGGTGTCACACGCTATCAATGGCTCGTTCTGACTGTCGCCTCGTTAGGGTGGGTGTTTGACGCATTTGAAGGCCAGCTCTACAACATCACCCGCGGTGACATGCTGCCTGACATCCTCAAAGTCGGCGCGGACGATCCGTTGGTGAAGGCATGGGGAGAGCGTTTTCTCGGCATCTTCCTCATTGGCGGCACCATTGGCGGCTGGCTGTTCAGCTCCATGGCGGACCGCATCGGGCGCAATCCGGTGCTGGCGTTGACGATTCTGTTTTACTCCATCTTTTCCGGCCTGACCTACTTCGCCACTGAGGCATGGCATGTGGGTGTGCTGCGCTTTTTGGTGGCAATGGGTGTGGGCGGCGAGTGGGCAGTGGGAGCGGCGCTTGTGGCGGAGGTGTTTCCGAAGCAGGCGCGCGAGCGTGCGGGCGGGATTTTTCATGCCACGAGTGTGGCGGGCCTCTGGCTGGCGGCAGCGGCAGGCTTATGGGTGGGCACGGAATGGCGCACAGCCTACCTCTTGGGCGTGATCCCGGCGTTGCTCGTGCTCTGGGTCCGCCTCAGCATCAAGGAGCCGGAGGCATGGAAGCAGGCGCGCGAGCAGAAATCCGACCGGCTGGGCAGCTTTGCCGAATTGCTGGGAGACCCGCGCTGGCGCTCAAGAGCAGTGTTTGGGGCCCTGCTGGCCATGGTGGGCCTGGCCACATTTTGGGGGGTCGTGGTGGCGGGTCAAAACATCGCCGAGCATTTGCTCAAGCAGCTCGGTGACCCGGACTGGGCCAGCAAATCGAAAATCGCCTTCGGCTTCATCCAGACGGCGGGAGCGGGGGCCGGCATGCTGGCTTTCGGCCCTCTCAGCGCCCGCTGGGGATGCAAAAAGACCTTTGTCGTCATGCACCTTGCCGCGCTGGTGATGACACCCGTCGTTTGCTGGGTTCCCTCAAGTCTTGGAAGCTACGCACTGCTGCTGGTGCTGCTGCCGGTGTTCGGCTTTTTCGCCCAGGGCATTCATGCCGGTTACGCGGCCTACTTCCCGGCGCTGTTTCCCACGCATCTGCGCGCCACGGGCTCCGGTTTTTGCTTCAACACGGGCCGCATTCTGGCCGCTCCTGTTCTCATCTGGCTCAGCGCGTGGATGAAGGCCGCCTTTGATCTGCGAGTCGCGGTCACCTGCCTGGGCGGCTTTTTCCTTCTTGGGCTTGTCTTCCTGGCCCTGCTGCCCGAAACCAGGGGCGAGGATCTGCCGGAATGACGCGCGGACATTTCATTTGCCCGCCGCCGCCCAAGGCGGACTATGCGCGCCTTCATGAGCCAGCTTCTCGATTACATCCTGCATGTGGACAAATACCTCCAGGCCTTCGCCCAGGAGTATGGCACGCTCATTTACATCCTGCTTTTCGCGATTGTGTTCTGTGAAACGGGTCTTGTGGTCACGCCCTTCCTGCCTGGCGACTCTCTGCTCTTCGCCGTCGGCGCGCTGGCCGCGCAGGACCTCATCCGCCTGGAGATCATCCTGCCCCTGCTCATCACGGCGGCCATCATCGGTGACAACCTGAACTACTGGATCGGCCGCAAGGCCGGCGGCTGGATGGTGCGGCAGCGCTGGTTCAAAAACGACTATCTGGTGAAGACGGAGGCCTTCTTTGTCCGCCATGGCGGCAAGGCCATCATCCTCGCGCGGTTCGCGCCCATCATCCGCACCTTCGCGCCGTTCACAGCCGGACTGGGACGCATGCACTACACGCGCTTTCTCACCTTTAGCCTCGCGGGCGGTGTCATCTGGGTGGTCAGCTTCGGCCTCGGCGGCTATTTCCTGGGCAGCATCCCGGTGATCAAAAACAATCTCAAGCTCGTCTTCCTGCTCATCATCGTGGTCTCCCTCCTGCCCATCATCATTGAGGTGGTGCGTCACAAGCGCGATGCAAAAAAGGCGGCCGCCGCCGAATGACATGTCTTCCGGGACAAGGCTGCAAGGCGGATGACCTCGGCGCGGATGCGGCCAAAAGCGGCGGATTTCGGCAGGGTGTCGCGAGCAAGAGCCGCGCATATGAATCAAACAGCCAGGAGAAACGGATAGTCCGTGTAGCCCTCGGGGCCGGGGGAGTAGAACTTCGCGGGGTTCGGCGCATTGAGCGGAGCTTTCGCGGCGATGCGGGCGGGCAGGTCGGGATTGGCGAGGAAACTGGTGCCGAAGGCGACGGCGTCGAGTTTGCCCTCGGTGATGGCTTGTTCGGCCTCTTCGGCGGTGTAGCCCATGTTGCTGATGAGCACGCCTTTAAAGTGCTGTCGCGCGGGCGTGAGGACATCGCCCTGCTGCGCCTGGAAGAAGTCGCTGCGCATGACATGCAGGTAGGCGATGCCGCGCGTGCTGCATTGCTGCGCGAGGTAGGCGGTGATGGCGACAGGATCGCTGTCGAGCATGCTGTTGTAGCTGTTCAGCGGCGAGATGCGCAAACCGACGCGATCCGCGCCCCAGACGCTGATGGCGGCATCGAGCACTTCGAGCATCAAACGGGCGCGATTTTCGATAGGGCCGCCGTAGGGGCCGCTGCGCTTGTTCGCACCATCGCGGAGGAATTCATCGAGAAGGTAGCCATTGGCTCCGTGGACCTCGACACCGTCGAATCCGGCCGCTTTGGCATTCTCGGCGGCTTTTTTGAATCCGGCGACGATGCCGGGGATCTCGTCGTCGCGAAGTTCGCGGGGGGTGACGTAAGGCTTCTTGCCTTCGGGCGTGTGAACTTCATCACCGGTGATCGGAATGGCGCTCGGAGCCACAGGTTGGGCTCCGCCATTGAGCAGCGGATGACAGGCACGACCGCCATGCCAGAGCTGGAGGACGATCTGGCCGCCTTTCTCATGCACGGCATCGGTGACGGCTTTCCAGCCTTTGATTTGAGCATCGGAGTAGATGCCGGGCTCCATCCAGAAGGATGAATTGCCCTCCATGACCATCGTGGCCTCGGCGATGATCAACCCGGCGCTGGCTCGCTGCGCGTAGTATTCGGCCATCAGCGGCGTGGGATTGTGATCGGCATCGGCACGGCAACGCGTGAGCGGGGCCATGAGGACGCGGTTGGGGAGCTGAAGAGCGCCGGCGGTGAGTGGGGAGAGGAGGTGCATGGAGTGGTGGAGGTTTGGAGTGATGATTGGGGAAAGGGTGGAACAGGCACTCTTGCCTGTTTTTGAATGGGCACAGACAGGAGTGTCTGTGTCACGGTTGGAGGTCGGCGTGGATTTTGAGGTGGAGATGGATGTGGTCGTTGACGATGTGTTTGCCGAGGAAGCGGAAGAGGCGGCCGGAGCCGTAAACGCTGCCGAACTGGGTGCGGTCGAGATCGAGCACGCCCTGCGCGGTGAGGCGTTTTCCATCGGCGGTGGCGGCGAGGATGGGAAACTCGATCTCGCGGGTGATGCCCCGCAGAGTGAACTGGCCGCGCAGGAGGTAATTCGGCGTGCCGTCGGTGCAGGTGGCGAGCGGTGTGATGCTCTCCGCGACGAATTCAGCAACGGGATGATGCGCAACATCGAAGAAGTCATCGCTGTGCAGATGGGCGATGAGCATCTGGTTCATCGCGGAGTCGCTGATGTCCTCGCAGGTGATGCTGTTCATCGCAATCCGAAAACGGGCGGCCACGAGCGCGTTGTCGCGCAACGTGATCTCGCCGTCGGCGAGGCGCACGATGCCGCTGTGATGGTTGAAGAGATTGCGGCCGGTCCAGCGGATGAGGCTCTGCTCCGTGTCCGCACGGAAGGTTCCGCTGAGCAAAGGCGCGGCTGGGAGCGTGCCGTCGCCTTCCAGAGGCAATCCAGCAGCGCTCCACGCTTCGAGACCGCCCTCGAAGGCGGTCACATGGGTGAAACCGGCTGCGCTGAGCTTTTGAGCGGCGACTTGAGCATCGAGCGAGCCGCTGCCCGCGCCATACACAATGATGGCGCGAGCTTTATCGGTGGTGAGAGCGGCGATTTGATCGAAGAAGGCCACTTCATACACACAGGCCTGCTTGGAGCTTGGGATGCGCCTCGCGGCGAATACCTCCTCCGGCAGGACCTGCACGAGCAACGGCGCATCCGCGGAGGACAGAAGGGTTTGGAACTCGTGGGCGGTCATGATGGAGGAGGTGTGGAGTTGATGGGATGGATTACCTCACGAGGCCGAGCCAGGCTTTGCGCTCGGTGAAGAGGAGGAAGGCGGAGAGGATCGAGATGACGAGGATGGGCGGATCGGTGAGGCCGGCGCCTTTGGTGAGGAAGACGTGGAAGGCGAGGATGTTCACGATGATGGGCCCGAGCACCAGGAGACCGATGTTACGCGTTTTTGGCAGAGCGACGAGCAGGCCGCCGAGGATCTCCAGCACCTTCACGAAGGCGAGGTAGCCCGTGGGGAACATCGCGGCCATGAAGAGCTTGTGCGGCGCGTCAGCGGGCGATGGATCGGCGGGCATCGGGATGAAGTTGAGGAAGAAGTTCGCGCCAAACGTGATGAAGGCGAGACCGAGGAGGACGGAGGCGAGGGTGGATGCGTGTTTCATGAGGGTGGAGTGTTGGAGTTGTGGAGTGATGATGAATCAGGCGAGGTCGAAGAGGAGGGCCTCGGCGTCATCGGAGGCGGTGAGGGTGAGCGTGCCGGTGTCCTCGGTGGAGAAGGCGTCGCCGGGCGTCAGCGTGCTGCCGTGCGTGGTGATGCTGCCTTTGATGAGCTGGAACCACACGCCGCGGCCGGTTTTGACCTCATGGGTGATGCTCTGGCCCTTCGGAAGGCGCACGCGGTAGATGTCGGCGTCTTGATGAATGGTGGCGCTGCCTTCGCGGCCATCGGGCGAGATGACGAGCACTTTCGGCTCGTTTTCCTTCGTGGGATCGGGATGCCATTCGGTGTAGCTCGGCGTGAGGCCACGCTGATGCGGGCGGATCCAGATTTGCAGCAGCGACGCGCCTTCGGTCTTCGAGGGATTGAATTCGCTGTGCGTCACACCGCGACCGGCGCTCATGAGCTGAATCTGGCCGGGCAGTAGCGTGCGGCCATTGCCCATGCTGTCCTTGTGCGCCAGCGCCCCCCAGAGGATGTAGCTGAAGATCTCCATGTCCGCGTGCGGATGCGTGGGGAAGCCCGCGCCGGGAGCGATGATGTCCTGATTGATGACCCGCAGGCTGCGGAAGCCCATGTGCGCCGGATCGTAGTAATCGGCGAAGGAGAAGGTGTGATAGCTGTCGAGCCAGCCGTGGTCGGCGTGGCCGCGTTCGTTGGATTTGCGAAGGGTGAGTTTCATGGTTTTGGAAGGTGCGGGGGTGGCGCAGCCTGCGGCCGGGAGGATTAGGGCCGCATGAAGGAGCCGGCGTCGTTTGAGTTTCAGACCCGCATGGTGGGATAAAACCCTGCTCCAGGCCAATGCGCTCTCTTTGGTCTGAGCCTGCGCTTTCGACATGCTGGCCTGGCGCGCAGCGGTAACGCCCTTCTTGCCACCGCCGCGCCGCGCGTCATCATGCCGCAATGAAACGCCTCTACCGCCAAGCCCAGATCGCCAACGAAGACTCCGCGCAACTTCAGACCGCCGATGTGCTGATTGAGGGGGAGCGCATCCTGCGCGTGGCGCATGGCATCACCGGCGCGGATGACGCGGAGGTCATTGACTGCGCGGGGCGCGTGCTTATGCCGGCCATGTTTGACATCCATGTCCACGCCCGCGAGCCCGGCCAGGACGACAAGGAAAACATCGCCACCTGCGCTGAGGCGGCCATCAACGGCGGTGTTACAGGTTTCATCATGATGCCGAACACCTCGCCCGCCATCGACAATGCGGGCGTCGTGCGCAGCGTGCTCGAAAGCGCCCGCCGCACGCGCATCGGCCCCGGCATCTTCACCAGCGGCGCCATTACCAAGGGCCGCAAAGGCGAGGAACTCGCCGGCATCGCCGGCATGAAGGCCGCCGGAGCGGTCCTGCTCACGGATGACGGTTTCCCGGTGGACAATCCCCAAGTGCTGCGCCGGGCCATGGAATATGCGCGCGAGTTCGACCTGCCTCTCGCCAGCCATTGCGAGGTCAAGGAGCTCTCGGGAAAAGGCTGCATGCATGAGGGCAAAATCAGCTACGCCCTTGGTTTGCCGGGCATTCCCAGCATCAGTGAGGAAATATGCATCTCGCGCGACATTCGCCTGGCCGAGTTCACCGGCGTCCACCTGAACATCCAGCACGTCACCACTGCGGAGGGCATGCGCACCATCAAGCGCGCCAAGGACCGCGGGATTCGCGTCACCTGCGAGATCGCGCCGCACCACCTGATGTTCAACCACGAGGACATTGGCGACTACGATACGCACTACAAAATGAATCCACCCCTGCGCACTCCGGAGGACAACGCCGCGCTCCTCCAGGGTCTCAAGGATGGCTGGTTTGACGTCATCGCCACCGATCACGCCCCGCACACGCCCTTTGAGAAGAACCAGGATTTCGCCAGCGCCCCCTTCGGTATCACCGGTCTCGAAACCGCCCTCGTCTCGCTCTACGACCGCTTCATCAGCAAGGGCATCCTCGACTGGAGACTCATCGTGAAGCGCTACAGCGCCGAACCGCGCCGCCTCTTCAAACTCCCGCCCGTTCCGATCCAAGAAGGCGGCATCGCCGAGTTCATCATCTTCAACCCCGCCCGCACCACCACCTTCACGCGCGAGTTCATGAAGTCGAAGAGCGTCAACACGCCCTTCCTCGACCAGACGCTCCAGGGCATGGTCGAGCGTGTGATTTATCGCGGTGAGGAATTGCTCACGCGGTGACAAAAAGCGTCGCTGGGAGAAAATTCGTGTAACCTCCGCCGCCGCATTCCCCATGCAGCCGGTGACATGAACGATTCATCCCCTGATCCCCTCCACGGCCTGAACCCCGCCGATCTCATGGCCGCCGCCGCGATGCCTACGGACGGTGGTGCCGACACGATCCCGCTTCAGCGCGCCGATTTGCCCTCGCTGGAGGAAATCGCCGCCGCGTTTCCCGATCTCGAAATTCTCGGACTCATCGGTCATGGCGGCATGAGCGCGGTGTTTCGCGCCCGGCAGCCGAAACTCGACCGTGTCGTCGCTCTGAAGGTGCTGCCAAAGTCTCTCGCGGCCACGCCGGGCTTTGCGGAGCGCTTCAACCGCGAGGGCCGCGTGCTCGCGCGTCTCAGCCATCCGAGCATTGTCGCCGTGCATGATTTTGGCGAGAGCGGCGGCTTCGCGTATCTCATCATGGAGTTCGTGGATGGCGTGAACCTCCGCCAGGCCATGCGCGCGGGCCGTTTCACGCCGGAGCAGGCGCTGCGCATCATCCCGGCCATCTGTGACGCGCTCCAGTTCGCCCACACGCAGGGCGTGCTGCATCGCGACATCAAGCCGGAGAACATTCTGCTTGATTCGAAGGGGCGCGTGAGGATCGCCGACTTCGGCATCGCCAAAATCCTCGATGAAAAAGGCGGTGACGCGATGCTGCTCACGCAAAGCGGCGCAAAACTCGGCACCGCGCCCTACATGGCCCCGGAGCAGATCGAACAGCCCTCCAGCGTCGATCACCGCGCGGACATCTACAGCCTCGGCGTCGTCTTTTACGAGATGCTCACGGGCGAGCTTCCGCTCGGCCGCTTCGCCGCGCCTTCCGAGATCGCCGCCGTGGGCGGAAACATCGACGAGATCGTGTTTCGCGCGTTGGAGAAGGAACGCACGCGCCGGCAGCAGAGCGTTAGCGAGTTCAAGACGCAGGTCGAAGGCGCGCATGCCGCGCCAGGCCGTGCGGCGGTTCGCGGGAATCGCTGGGACGCGTTCGAATACAAGTCCAGGCGCACGCTTTGGGGGCTGCCGCTGCTGCACGTCGTGCATGGGCGCGATCCTGCGACGGGCAAACGACGGCAGGCGCATGGCTTCTTCGCGTTTGGCGATCTGGCAAAGGGCGTCTTTGCCTTCGGCGGCATTGCGCGCGGTTTTTTCGCCTGCGGTGGTCTGGCCGTGGGAGTGGTGAGCTTTGGCGGACTGAGCACGGGGTTGATTTCGATTGGAGGTTTGGCTGTGGCGCTGCTGCTCGCCGTTGGCGGCGTGGCCGTCGGTGCTCTCGCGATGGGAGGAGTCGCGATGGGCTGGATGGCGTGCGGCGGTGTGGCCGTCGGCGTTTACGCGCATGGCGGTGTCGCGGCGGGCAATCACGGCATGGGCGGCGTGGTGGGCGCGGGAACCGTCGTGAAAAGCATTTCCGAGCTGCCTCCTGCTCTGCAATGGATGATTCGCTCCAGTCCGTATTTGACGGCGCTGAACCTGCTGTGGCTGCCTTTGGGACTTCTCATGACGCTGGTGCCCTGGTGGGCGCGGCGACAGCTTCAAGTGGAGTGCGGGGGGACCACACGCGAGCAGGCCGGCAGCTCATCGCGGATATTCTGGACGATTCCGGCCACCACCCTGTTTTGCGGCATGCTGTTCTGGCTCGTTGGGAAATGGAGCACTGCCGTGCCGGGTGGAATGGCGAACATTATCATCCCGACAGTCATCTGCGGCATGGGTCTGCTGTTCTTCGTGCTCGCATTGCCACTGTGGCTCCGTCTGGTGCCGATCAATCCGGTGTACGGCGTGAGGCTGCCCTCCACCATGGCTTCTGAGACGCGCTGGTTCGCGGTGAACGCGGTGTTCGGTAAACACCTGTTCTGGTGGTCGCTGTTGGTGATGGGTGCGGGCGTTGCGGGTTTTTATCAACTGCCGCGGCATCTGGACGCCTACGCATGGGCTGCGATCACGCTCACGCTTGTGGCCTTGGCAGCGGCAGTGGTTTCGACCGTCGTCTGGATGCGCCGTCATCCAATGGGCGCGACGCCACGGAAGACACACCGGCTCCTACGCAATCTCGAACTCGTCCTGCCGGTCGTGGTGCTTATGTTCTTCGTGCGCTCGTTCGTGGGCCGGGCCTACGTCGTGCCGAACGGCGCCGAACCTGGCGTCACCAAAAACAGCCGCTGGCTCGCGTCACATCTCAACACAGGATTCGCCGCAGGCGACCTCATTGCCTACGAGCACGAGAGCGGCCAGACGTGGCTGGCTCGCGTGGTGACGGTTGAGCTCAAAGGCCTGCGTTTGAAGCGCGGCGGTAATCCGGATGAGTTTTTCATGCCGTGGGACAAAGTGATTGGGAAGATGCTGTTTTCGTATCTGTCTCCATCGGCGATTCCCAAACCATGACTTCCTCCTTCCATGACACCCGATGGACGCTCGTCTCTCGCTCTCGCGGCAGCGACACGCAGGCGAAGGCGGCGCTCAGCGAGCTGTGCGAGGCCTACTATGCGCCGGTGGTGGCGTTTTTGAAACGGGACGGCCGCGAGGAGGATGTGGCGCGCGAGCTGGCGCATGATTTTTTTGCGAAGCTTCTCGCTGGCGGGGCCATTGAGGGCGCGGACCCGGTGCGCGGGAGATTCCGCAGCTATTTGCTTTCCGCGCTGAAGCGTTTCGCCGCGGACCAGCGCGACAAGACAAACGCCGCGAAGCGCGGAGGCGGCCAAATCCACGCGGATGTCGCCGAAGGAGCCGAAATCGCCGATTTGAGCGCTGAAGCGCCTGACACGGCTTTTGACCGCCAATGGGCGCTAACGGTGCTGGCTCGTGCTCTGGCCTTGCTGGAGGCTGAATTGCGCGAGAGTGGCAAAGGACATCATTTTGAGACGCTGAAGCCCTGGCTGACCGCCGATGCGGATGCAACCCCTCAAAGCGAGGCAGCGGCGAAGCTCGGCCTCAGTGAAGACGCCGTCAAAGTGGCCATTCACCGGCTGCGAAAGCGTTTTCGCGACGCGGTGAAGGCTGAGATCGCGCAAACGGTGAGTGATTTGGGCAATGTCCGCGAAGAACTGGACGCGCTGATGGCGGCGCTGAGAGGGCAGCCCTGTTGAAGATGTCCCCGGTTTCGATGCCAGGAAACCCGGCATGGCCTTTGCCGCCAGCCTGTTCTTCATGCTTGCTTAAGGCGGGCCGGGGTATTCTCATCAAGTCATGAGGATTCTGATTGTCGAGGATGAGCCGGATCTGCTGCGCACGCTGGCCCAGGCGCTGCGGGAGGAGGGCCATGCCGTGGACGAGGCGGAGGATGGCGAGGAGGGTTTGTTCAAGGCGGTGGAGACGGACTACGACGCGGTGGTGCTCGACCTCATGCTGCCGGTGATGGACGGCTTCGAGGTGCTGCGGCGGCTGCGTGAAAAGCGCGCCACCCCTGTGCTCGTGCTCACGGCGCGCGGCAGAGTGAGCGACCGCGTGCGCGGGCTGGACCTGGGCGCGGATGATTATCTGCCGAAGCCCTTCGACCTGCGCGAGCTCTGCGCCAGGCTGCGCGCGCTGTGCCGGCGCTCCGCCGGCGAGACGCGCAGCGAAATCGTGCTCGGGCAGGTGCGTCTGGACATGCGCTCGCGCACTCTCACACGCGATGGCGAGCCTGTGACCCTCACCGCGCGCGAGTACGCCCTGGTCGAGCATCTCGGCCTGCATCATGGCAAGGTCGTCACCCGCACCGAGCTGTATGAGCATCTCTTCGATGAAAACGAGAGCAGCCTCAGCAACCTGCTCGATGTTCATGTCTCCAATATCCGCAAAAAGCTCGGCCATGACTTCATCACCACCCGCCGCGGCCACGGCTACTGCATTGAGGCATGAGACTTTTCCCGCGCTCCATCCGCTGGCGCCTGCATCTTTGGCACGGGCTGCTGCTCGCCGTCGTGCTCTGCGGCTTCGGCTGGACGGTCCATCGCCTGGAATGGACCAACGAACTGCGGCGGGTGGACGCCGAACTGCAGCAGAGAATGAACACGCTGCTCGGCCTGCTCGGACGCCCGCCCGGCCCCCAGGGCAGGCCGCCGGGTCCGCCGCGCGCGGAGACACTTGAGGATTTTTTTCCCCTGCCGGAGGATGCCCGTCCGCCGCCCCCGCGCCAGGACAGGAACTTCGATGCATTGAGCCGCTGGGTGAAGGCGGGCAGGCAGCAGCGGCGGTGGTTCATCGCATGGTCGCGCGAGGGAGGCATCCTGGTCGCCGAGGGTGTGGATAAGAACCCGAGGTCCAAACCGGACACGACCCGCATGGAGCCCCTCACCCCCTACGGCTTCACGGTGCGAGCCGCTGGCGAGGCTCCTGTGCGCGAGCTGATGGCCCTCACCCCGCCGGGCGATGTGGTGCTGGTGGGCCGCTGCCTGCTGACGGAGGCGGCGGCGAGCAGGCGCTCCGCCTTGCGCTTTGCGGGACTGGGCGGGCTGGTCTGGCTGCTTGGAGTGGCGGGCGGCGGCTGGCTCACCACCCGCGCATTGCGCCCCATCCAGACAGTCACGGACACGGCGGCGGCCATCTCGGCGGGGCATCTCGACAGCCGGATCAACGTGGAGGAGACAGATACCGAGCTTGGCCGGATGGCCGGTGTGCTCAATGACACCTTCTCCCGTCTGCGCCAGGCTTTCGACCAGCAGGCGCGCTTCACCGCCGACGCCGCGCATGAGCTGCGCACGCCGGTGACAGTGATGCTTTCACAAATCCAACTGGCCCTTAACCGTGAGCGCAGCCCGCAGGAGTACCGCGGCACTCTGGACACCTGCCAGCGCGCCGCCGAACGCATGAGCGGCCTCATCGAGTCCCTGCTCGAACTCGCGCAGATGGACGCCGGCGCCGATCCCCTTGAAGTGACCGAGTCCGACCTTGCCACAGTGGCTGCGGATTGCGCCGCCATGATGGAGTCCCTGGCAGCGGAGCGCGGACTGGTCCTGGAAAAGCAGCTCTCCTGCGCACCCTGCCGTGTGGATGAAAAGCGCGCCGCCCAGGTCATCACCAATTTCCTTTCCAACGCGCTCCGGCATACGCCGTCCGGGGGCGTCGTCACCGTCCGCGCCGGCGTCACTGACGGGCGCGCCTGGGTGAGCGTGGCGGACCAGGGGCCAGGCATCCCGATGGAGCACCGCGCGCGGCTTTTCGACCGCTTTTACCGGGTTGAGAACTCGCGCAACCGGGGCAGCGGCGGAGCGGGACTCGGCCTGGCGATCTGCAAAGCCATCGCGGACGCGCACGGGGCGGTCATTTCCATCGAAGACGCCGAGGGCGGCGGAAGCGTGTTCACATTCACGATGCCGTCCGACTGCGCGAGCGCCGCCTCATGAGCCGAAGCTGCCCACCACTTTGGGAGCCTCGCCTTTTTTCAAAGTGAAGATCTCCGGACTGGCAGAATGAGTGTCGGCCCTCCAGCGTTCGTTGAGGTCCATCGTGTATTCCTCCAGCGCGTCCGGATCCGCCGGAAATACAAAGAGCGAGTGCCTGTCAGGCAGCGCCACCCAGATTTCCAGGCCGAAGAGTTTTTCGAAGGTCGCCGCCAGAGAGGGGGCTGTCACAAGCGATGCCATGAGCGGCCGCTCGCCGCGGTAAACGGCGTACAACACCCTGCCCTCGGCGTCCTTCACCAAGTCGGGCTGGATGTCTGCCAGCAGCCGGTCCGCGGTGGCTTTGGCGCGCACGGTGAAAGTCTCCGGGCTGATGCCCAGCTTTTGGAATTCTTCCTTGGAATAGGTCTGAATGCCAGGCACCTCGGCCACTTCACGAGCGGGAGAGAAGACGGTGTGGCGCGCGCCCTCGGGTTTGACGGAGTACTCGGTGCCCAGCACTCGCGGCTCCGGCAGCAGGACCAGGAGCTCCAGCTTGCGCGGCGCGGGAGCAGCGGCCGGCGCCGGCGCGGCCGCAGGCGCGGTAGTCGCGGCGGAGGCGGCGGTTGGAGCCGGGGCTGGGGAAGAAGGCGGCGAAACGGGCGCTGGAGTCTCCTGCGCCGGAAGCCCGGCGGCCAGCAGCAGGAGGATGTAAAGACGGTATGTCATGCCAGGAGCAGTTCCGCGTGGCTTGTGTGCGCGCGCGCTGCTCGTCATTTCGCGGACCAGCCTGCGCATCAAACCTCTTGCACTTAACATGCCTCCCGGCTTCATCAAGGCATGATCGCTTTTCTGCGCGGAAAAATCACCTCCGCCCTGCCTCACCAGGCCGTGCTCGATGTCGCCGGCGTCGGTTATGCCGTGAACATCCCGCTTTCCACCTTCGACAGACTGCCGCAATCCGGCACGGAGGCGACCCTGCTCACTCATCATCATGTGACGGAGCACGAGCATCTGCTGTTTGGCTTCCACACCGAGGAGGAGCGCGATTTATTCCGCCTGCTCATTGACCGCGTCTCCGGCATCGGGCCGAAGATGGCGCTCTCCGTGCTCAGCGGCATGCCCGTGCCCGCTTTCAAAGACGCCGTCATCCGAAGCGACACAGCCGCTCTTGCGCGCATCAAAGGCGTGGGAAAAAAAACCGCCGAGCGCATCGTGCTCGAGTTGAAGGACAAGGTCGGCGTCGTCACCGCCTGGCAGGCCGCCGAAGCCGCGCGCGGCGCTCATGATCCTCGCCAGGAGGCCGCCAGTGACGCGGTGCTCGGTCTCATCGCGCTGGGCTTCAAGCAGGCCGAGGCGCAAAAGGCCGTCACCGAGCTGCTCAAGCAGCCAGCCTTTGACACCGCCCCGCAGGCTGACAAGCTCATCCGCGAGGCGCTGCGGCTCTTGCAATAAATAGTCCCGCAGCCAGGCACTCCGCCCCATTGAGAGACACCCATGCACCGACGCCCGCGCCATCACCGCCCGCAAGCGCCCAAGACTTCGAAGGCTCCCCCCGCAAAGCCGCTTGCCTCGCTCCTGGACGAGTGCCCTGAACTGCGCGCGGCAGACAGGGGGCCTCTGCCGCGCGAGTTTTGGAAAGCTCTGGATGAAAAACACGCGCCTCGGCCTGACTACCTTCTCTGGCGTGTGGTGCTCTCAGGCGGTCCCGCGCCCGCCGGCCTGCGGGAGGACGCCGCCGCGCTGGCGCTGCGCGCTTTAACTTCGCCCGATCCCTGCGTTGCCTTGGGGGCGCTCGTCTTGCTGCCGGGACTGAAAATCGAGCAAGTGCCGCCGCAAAGACTGGCCGTGCTGCCCGCCGCATTGATGAAAATGCGCGTCCCGTCCGGACAAAGGCTGGCGCATTGGCTGGCGGCGGGGAAGGCAGGCGGGACAACCGCGCCCGAGGGGGCGCTGCGTCTGGCTGAGTTGGAGGAGATCTTGCGAACCGACCCTTCCTGGAAGCCTGGCCGCGCGCCTGATCCTGGATTCCTCGCCTCCGCGATGAGTCCCGTGCCCGCCGCCAAGGCCGCGCGCTGGCTGGCGGCGCAGATTCACAGCGAAACCCGCCGACTCCGGCAAAATGCGGAGACCCTTGCGGCACAGGCAGACTGGCATCTCACCACCTGGCTGCTGCTGCGCGACTCGCGCCCGGCCCATGCGCCCGCGCTGCCTGCAGAGGTGGAGGCGCTGCTCAATGCCGCCTCCGCGTCCCGTCTGAACAACCGGCCTTTGGAGGCCGCGCGCTGGACGGCTCTGGCGCTCCATCTGCTCCCGCCACGCGTTCCGGAAATACTCCTCCAGCGCGCTCGTGTGGCCGCCTGGAGCCTGGCCGAGGCCGGCATCGAGGCGCCTGCCGGTCTCGGTGTGTCTTTGGACGACCTGCCTTTCCCCGGTGAAAACCCCGGCACTCCCAAAGGCAGGGAGGTGGCGGCCCTTTTCCACGATCCGGAGGATGCCTCCCTTGCTTGTCTGGCGCGCGCTACCGCGAATGATCCCGACTGGTCATCGCTCGCGGCGGCAGGAGTGGAACTGCATCATCCGCTGGCCGCGCTGGCCTGGGCGGCCAGAAAAGCCCAGTCGCATCATTTGAAAAAACAGCACGCCCTGCTGGATGCCGCAGCCCGTCTCGCCGCGCGTCATCACTGCCTCGGCAGCCAGGGTAAAATCCTCGCCCAATGGCCGGGCGGCGCCACGGCGGTGCTGGACTACGCGCGAGCCCTGCGCCTGAGCCTGCGGCAGATGCCCTACCTCCGGGATGCCGCGGCCTGGGAGCGCATGACCTCATGCCTGCGCGCCGCATGGGGCCGCCTTGAGCCGGAGGCCATCACGGATCCGGAGGATGTGTTTTTCATTCACGAAACCCTGCTCGACCGTGAGGTAACCACGCTGCGCCGCCTCCCCCATGCCCTGCGCGGGAACGCCTTGCGGCACCCGCACAGCCGCCGGGCACCCTCGGCACTGGTGCGGGAACTCGCGTCGGAACCGAAATTATTGCGCCAGTTGGAGCATCAACGCCGCTTGGAGCTTTGGGAGATCGCCGCCGCGTTGCGCGAGCGCGCGGGTCTCGCTAACACCGTGTGGGTGAGCCTCGCCAGCGTCGGCGAACCCGGCTGCGGCCGCTTCAGCCTGCTTGTTTTAGGCCGCGAGGGACGCAGGCACATCATGGGCCGCCTTCGCTCCGGCACGGACGGCCTCCCGGACATGGCGCCGCTGGCAGCGGAAATCGCGCGCTCCATCCGCATCGCCGCGCCGGACGCCTCATGGGTTTTGCTGGCCGCCGACAGCGGATGGCAGCGAATTCCATGGACGGGGCTTTTTCACCAGGAAGGTCTGGATGTGATGATCGCGCTGCTTCCCGGATGGGAATGGGCCTTCCGCGTCATGCGCGAGCCCGGGCTGGAGCAACCGCCACCCGCGCGTGTGCTGCTGCCGGAAAACATGCCGCCTCCAGAGGCCGTTCCCGCTTTGCCAGCCGGCAAGGATTCGAGCCATGCCTGCCTCCTGCTCTCCGGCGCGGAGATGTGCGATGCCTCCACACGCTGGCACCCACTGCCAGCGCAAGAGCAGGAGAAGCCTCTCTACTCCCTCAGCCTGGGTTCGCATCCGCTGGTCATCTCCATGAGCGTGTTGAAGCCTGGCTCGCTGCGGGACGATCTCGTCCGCCAGTGCCTGGCGCAGTCCACCCTCCGCGTGCTGGCACCCGCTCGACCGCTGACGAAGGACGAGGCGGCGCTGTATGAAACCCATGCCGCCGGCGGCGATCCCGCGGCCCCTCTGGAAAGCCGCCTGCTTCGCGCCCTGCCGGACGCCTGGCTATTGCACGGCCTGCCGTCACTCTGCGAGCACTGAGAGATGGATGACTGCGGACAAAGCGGCATGGACGATGTGATTCGGACTTTGACAACCAAAGGCATCGCACAGCCCGTCCGGGCGGCTTTCTGGTCTCTGCCACCCGCCTCTTGATTTCCTCGTTGAATCCGCCTAACGAGACGGGCCGCTCCCATGAACGAACAACTGAAGATCCTCAGCGGATCCGCCCATCCCGAACTCGCCAAGCTCATCTGCCAGCACCTGGGCGCCAATCTCTGTGATGCCACGCTGACCACTTTTCCGGACGGCGAAACCTTTGTGCAGATCAAGGAGAACATCCGCGGCGGGGACATCTTCATCGTCCAGCCCACCTGCCCGCCGACGAACCAGAACCTCATGGAGCTGCTCATCATGGTGGACGCCGTGCGCCGCGCCAGCGCCCACCGTATCACCGCCGTGCTGCCGTTTTTTGGCTACGCCCGCCAGGACCGCAAGGACCGCCCGCGCGTGCCCATCACCGCCAAGCTGGTGGCGAACCTCCTCGTCGCCAGCGGCGTGCATCGCGTGCTCACCGTGGACCTGCACGCCGGGCAGATTCAGGGCTTTTTTGACATTCCCGTGGACCACCTCTACGCCGCTCCCGTGCTGATGAAGGCCATCCGTGAGCGCGGGATCGGCGATCTCGTCGTCGTCTCGCCCGATGTCGGCGGCATCAAGATGACCCATGCCTACGCCAAAGCGCTGAACGCCCCCATGGCCATCGTCGCCAAAAACCGCGTCAGCGCCGAGGAGGTGGAGGCTCTCAATGTCATCGGCGACGTGGCGGGAAAAAACGTCCTGCTCGTGGACGACCTCACCGAGACCGCCGGCACCCTCACCGCCGCCGCCGACCTGCTGCTCAAGCATGGGGCCGGCAAAATCTACGCCGGCGTCTCCCACGCCGTGCTTGGCGAGAAGGGCAAGGCGCGCATCGCCGAGTCGCCCATCATCGAACTCTTCGCCACGAACTCCGTGCCGCAGGCCGCGGGTGAAAAAGTCACCACGCTCGACATCTCCGGACTGCTGGCCCAGGCCATTCTGCGCATCCATAACAACGAGTCCGTCACTTCTCTCTTTGACATCTAGGAAAGGGCGGCTACTCTCCCGGCCCTTTTCCTCAAAACGACTGTTCATAGGAGCAAACGACCATGGCCAAAATCCTCGACATCCAAGCCGAGCCGCGCGCGAGCGTCGGCACCACCGCCGTCAACCGGCTGCGCAAATCCGGCGTCATTCCCGGCGTCATCTATGGCCGCAAAACGGCCCCGTCGAATGTTCAGGTGGACCGCAAGACATTCACCAAGCTGCTGGAAAGCAGCGCCTCGGACAACATTCTTGTCAGCCTCAAAATGGGCGCGGATTCCCAGCTCGCCCTCGTCCAGGAAGTGCAGCACGACCATCTGCGCGGCGGCATTCTTCATGTGGACTTCCACGCCGTCGCAATGGACGAGGAAATTCATGCGCAGGTGCCCGTCGTGCTCGTCGGTGAATCCCCCGGCGCCAAGCTGGGCGGTCTGGTGGAAATCTTCCACCACAACATCGAGGTGCGCTGCCTGCCCAAAGACCTGCCCGAGTCCATTGACATTGATGTCACCAGCCTTGACCTCGGAAACAGCGTCAACGTTGGCGATCTGAAACTGCCGGAGGGCGTCCGCGCCGTGCTCGCCGCCGACGTGCTCGTCCTTCACTGCGAGGCTCCGAAAGTGGCTGAGGAAGCTCCGGCTGCCGCGGCCGCACCCGCTGCCGCCGCGCCGGCACCCGCCGCTGCCGCGAAGAAGTAATCCCGGACAGGCAGCCTGAGACAGCGCCCCAGCAGTGACCGGAGATGCCACAGCACCCGCCACCACCGAGGCGCAGACACCGAGGCTGATCGTCGGATTGGGAAACCCAGGACCGGAATACCGCAACACCCGTCACAACGCAGGCTTCATGGTCTTGGATGAACTGGCTGGTAGAATGGGCGCCTCTTTCGCGGAGGAGAGCCGCTTTCACGGCCTCGTCGCCAAATTCTCCGGCGGCTGGCTGCTCAAGCCCCGGACCTTCATGAACGACAGCGGCCGCAGCGTGGCGGCGCTGGCGCGTT
The DNA here is from genome assembly GCA_002343505.1 of Verrucomicrobiaceae bacterium UBA2429. Classification (GTDB taxonomy): domain Bacteria; phylum Verrucomicrobiota; class Verrucomicrobiia; order Verrucomicrobiales; family Verrucomicrobiaceae; genus Prosthecobacter. Next base: position 117,462 of record DDQZ01000102.1, read on the forward strand.
TCCACAAAATCAGCCCCGCCGAGACGCTCGTTGTCCACGATGATGTGGACCTGGCCCTTGGCGCTTTGAAATTCCGCCAGTCCGGCTCCGCCGCGGGTCACAACGGCATCAAGTCCCTCATCCAGCATCTAGGCACCCAGGCATTCCCGCGCCTCAAAGTCGGCATCGGCTCCGCCACCGGCAGGCCGGCGGGGGAGCGCCTTGCCGGGCATGTCCTCGGCGGCTTCCGCCCGGAGGAGTGGGTGGAAATGCAAATCTCCATCCAGCGCGCCGCCGATGCCGTCATGCGCGCCTTGCATTCCGGCCTTGCCGCCGCCATGAATCTTTTCAACCAGAAACCCAGCACACCCCAGACACCCCAATGAAGCGCAAATACGAAGCCTTGATCGTCCTCGACATGAAGGGCAAAGAAGAAACCGTGGAAGACCTCGTCAACGGCATCGGCCGCGAAATGGAAAAGGCCGGAGCCAAACTTGAGGAGATTGACCGCCTCGGCAAACGCCAGTTCCCGCACAATCCCCGCCATGTCGAGAGCGGCTACTTCGTGAACTTCAAGATCGAGGCCGACAATGCGGCCCTCGACAGCATGCGCGCGAAGTTCAAGCTCAACGAAAACGTTTACCAGCAGTACTACCAGCGCCGGGAAGAGTAGGCCCGGATCGTGCTCGCGCGCAGCCTCCGGCAATGCGCCAGGAATTTCGAGGAGATGCCCGCCTGTGGCGGTCGTCTCCTCTTTTTATCAGCTGACTGGCGCGTCCGCCCGCATCAAGAAAGTCAGGCCCAAAGATTGCGGTCCAGCGTGCGGTAGCCCACGGCTTCGAGGACGCAGTCGGAGTCTATTTTTTCCAGGCCCTTCAAGTCCGCGAGAGTTCGGGCCACTTTGAGGATGCGGTCGTGGGCGCGGGCGCTGAAGCTCATCGCGCCCATCTGGTGCTCCAGGATGGCGGCGCCCTCGGCATCCAGCTCGCAGTGTTTTTTGATCAGGCGCGGAGTCATGTGGCTGTTGGTATGCACGCCCTTCTGGCCGCGAAAGCGCTCCGCCTCCACGGCGCGCGCCCGCTCCACCCGGGCGCGGATTTCGGCTGAGGACTCCCCCGGCTCGGCGTTTGCCAGCGCCTTGTAGTCCACCAGCGGCACCTCGACATGCAGGTCTATGCGGTCGAGCAAAGGGCCGCTGATGCGCTGGCGGTATTTTTGGATCATCGGCGGGCTGCACCGGCACTCGCGCTTGCGGTCGCCATAAAAACCGCATTGGCATGGATACATTGCCAATTTTCCGGGTGGCAATCCGGGCACCGCTACGTTGCCTCGGTCTCCACGAGAAGAAGACGAAAGGCTACCCGGTGGCACCGAAGAGCCTCGCCGAGCACTTGCGGAGGCGGCGGCTCGACCTCGGGCTAACCCAGGAACAGGCGGGGGCACGGTTTGGAATCTCATTCACGGCTTACAACGGGTGGGAGGGCAGCCGGGTTTCGCCAGGTATCGGGAAATGGCCGCTGATTTTCGACTTCCTCGGCTATGACCCCTCACCACCTCGCTGTGACACTTTTGCGGCGGCGGTTTCGGCGCTGAGACGCCGCCTCGGGCTGGACAAACACCACTTCGCCAAGCGTGTCGGGGTGGATGTGAAGTCGGTGCGGAACTGGGAGTCTGGCAAGACGACTCCTTTCCGGAAGGTTCGAAATGTATTGATGCAACTTGGGCCTGAGTTGACTGCGCTCGCATCGCCAGAGCACCGTTGATTTAAGTCCAAAGGTTCCGGTCCAGCGTGCGGTAGCCGATGGCCTCCAGGACACTGTCGGGGTCGATCCTCTCCCCCCCTTTCAGGTCGGCGAGGGTTCGGGCAACTTTCAGGATGCGGTCGTGGGCGCGGGCGCTGAAGTTCATCTCGCTCATGGCGTGCTCCAAGAGTCCCGCGCATTCAGAATCTAGCTCGCAATGCTTTTTTATGAGTCGCGGCGTCATGCCACTGTTTGTGTGGGTGGACTTTTGGCCCTTGAACCGCTCTGCTTGCACTTCCCTCACCCTTTCGACGCGTTGGCGGATAGCTTCGGAGGACTCTTCCGTCGCAGTGCTGGACAGTGCCTTGTAGTCCACGAGAGGCACGTCCACATGGAGGTCGATGCGGTCGAGCAACGGCCCGCTGATACGCTGGCGATAGCGCTGGATCATGGTCGAGGTGCAGCGACAGGCTCTTTTCGGATCGCCGTAAAATCCACACTGGCACGGGTTCATAGCCGCCACGAGAAGCGCTGACGCTGGGAATGTCATCGTGCCTGCCGCGCGAGAGATGGTGACTCTCCCATCTTCTAACGGCTGCCGAAGCACTTCGAGCGTGCTGCGGCGGAACTCCGGCAGTTCATCGAGAAAAAGCACGCCATTGTGAGCCAGCGAGATTTCTCCTGGGCCAGGATTCGTGCCACCACCAAGCAACCCCGCATCGCTGATCGTGTGATGCGGCGAGCGGAAAGGCCGCGTGGCGACAAAAGCCCGCGACTCGCTCAACATGCCGCTGGCACTGTGAATCTTGGTCGTCTCGATGGCCTCGCCCTCGGTCATTTTGGGCATGATGGTGCAGATGCGTTTCGCGATCATGCTTTTACCCGTTCCCGGAGGCCCGACCATCAGCAGATTATGTCCGCCCGCCACAGCCACCTCGATGGCACGCTTTGCATGGCCTTGTCCTTTCACATCGGCAAAGTCGATGTCGTAGTGCTCGGAGGCAGCGAAGAACTCGGCAGCGCGGCATGGCTCAGGAGCCAGCTCGATCTCCCCTTTCAGAAAATCCACCACTTCACGCAGGTTCGAGCAACCGATGATGTCGATACCAGCCACAACGCTCGCCTCAATCGCCGCCCGCTTGGGCACGATCAGCCGTTTCCGGCCCTTTCGCCGAGCTTCGAGCGCGACGGCCAGCAGTCCGCGCACAGGCCGCAGTTCCCCATTCAAAGCCAGCTCACCGATCATTGCCGTTTCAGCGAGCGCCTGGATGGGAACCTTCACGCGATGCGCAATCAGCGAAATCGCGATGGGCAGATCAAAACCCGGCCCTTCCTTTTTCAAATCTGCAGGAGCAAGGTTCACCGTCGTGGTGCCGTCGTTCATGGCGAAGCCACAGGAGGAAATCGCCGCAGTCACACGTTCCCGGCTCTCCTTCACCGACGCGTCAGGCAGCCCGACGATGAACATCTTTGGCGTCCCGCCACCATCATGCGACTCGATCTCGACCTCCAAGGCGTCAACGCCGACGAGGGTGGCAGAGTAGGTGCGGGCAATCATGGATGCCAAGTATCGAAAAGACAGATGTCACTGCAAGCAGTGGTTTCAGCCTCACTTACGCGGAATGGCTTCTGCATTGGCTGGCCCTGATCCAAGATTGAGCGAACCGACTGTGCGGCCGAGACGAGATTCATTTTTTCCACACACCTTGTTCAGCAACTCTTCAGCCAGGACTTCCTCATCGTAGGCAACGCCGCGTTGCCGCATTTTGGTCGCTAAATCAGGGCTCCATGGTGAGGGGCACGGCGCACCAAGAAGTTCTCGGCTCGGATAGGATTCCGCGGCCAGGTAGGAGGCAACGTCGAAAGCCCAAGGAATGGCTCCGATCTCTTCGATTACCCGCCGGGCAATGGCGACGCCCCGCCAATCAAAATCACCATGATAGTGCAGTCGGGCACCGGTTGATCTCAAATGGCGCAAAAGAAGTCTCACTGCCGTAGTGGGCTCACCATTCACACAGACGAGTGGAGGGCACTGGTGGCCAAAACGATTTGCGGCGATACTGACGACGGTTGGATTCTCGCAAACATAAACGTCGGATGGACTTTGGATCGAACTCCACTCCGTGGACCATATCAGGCGGGTGGTCAGATGGAGCGGCTGATTCTCCGCCGAGGCAGACGACGTAAGCCTGCAAAGCAGCGCATCGCCGTGAAGGGCCAGATTGAACACCAACACAGGAGCACTGAGCTCATCGCAGATCACACCGAAAGCTCCCCACAACTCTCGGCGAGATTCTGACCGCGATGGTATAGGTTGATTGATTCGCAACGCTAGGCCTCGCAAGACAAGGGTGGATAGTATTGAACCGACGTCCAAAGCGTGGCTGTCGCCGCAGAACTCGGCAGACACTCCGGCAAGGGACCGTTCAGTTTCCAATGGCAAGGCTTGGAGCAGCCTCGCAGCAGTCTCCAACCAACCGCGGGCTTGCTCAGTGTCTCCTTTGGACATTCGTTTGAGAAGGCCATCGCGTTTCAGAGACGCGAGCCACTCTTCCCATCGGTCGAACGGAGCTACTGCAATAGCTCCCTCCATTCGAGGCCAAAAGTCCTGCCACGCTTGTTCTCGGGTGCGTGTTGCGAGATGACTCGGCGACATGGGGCCGTGCAGAAGCTCAAGGATAACTTGCCAGTCAGGCTCAAAGCCACCATGCGCCAGAGCTGCGGCAATTCTGCCGAGGTCGTAGCGCAGAATGGCGCTGCTTGATTGCGCTGGCAGGCGCAAGAGCCGGGCATAGAGCAGGCACTCTGTTTCAGTCGGCTGCCGCAGACTGACGGCAGATGGGAAGGCCCGACCTTGATCCCGGTAGTTCAGCAGGGCTGCGATGAAGCGATCCCACCCTGGCTGGAGGAAGATCGCACGAAGCCGTTCCTGGTCCTGGATTTTCATGTTCGTAACTCAGGGGTATCCGGCACAGGTGCGCGCCGACAGGCTTTGCCATTCCAAACCCAGCGTGTGGCAGCGACAGCATCCGCGTTGGCCACAAGCTGGTAAATGGCAATGCCAGACAAAGTGGCGTGCGTGCCCCACTCACGTTCACTCGTCATGAGCAAGTCGAGATCAAAGGCTTCAAGTAAGCCCATGAGTTCTGCACGCGTCGGCGTGTCCAACCCCACAAAGGCTTCGTCCAGCAGGATGAAACGAGGCGCGTGAGGAGCGGCAGTTTGGTAGTGAGATGAAGCTGCTGCCATCTTCGGAATGGTGATGAGCAGTGCCTTCTCACCTCCGGAGCCAGTGCCATACTTTTGTTTGGTCAGGCGTTCCCATTTGTCATTTTGGCGGCGCATGGCGTAGAACTGATGCCACTGGCGATAATCAAGCGCGACCTGCAACTGCTCAGCCGCTGTAGCCTTCGGATTAGCGATGCGTTGGACTGCGATCAACTGATGAAGGCACTCGCCTACGCTCTCTCGTTCAGCGCTCGTCCAATTCGCATGATCTCCAAGAAGGAGTCGCCGAACGGCTGGCAATCCCAGCGGCAGATCGTCGATCTTTGGCTCCCACACGAGCTTCATGGTGAGCCCCAGTGTCGTGGCGCAGCGGACCATCTCTTCATTCATCTGCTCGGTGCGGGCCTTCGCCCCCTCAATGAGCGTCCGCAGTTGCATGGATACCTCCGTAACAAGGTGGCGATCAATGATGTCACGCTCTCCTTCACCTAGCAGGCGCTCACGCATCGCACGCTCATTATCCACGGCGGCGAGACAACCAGTGGGCTTGTGAGTGACGCCGTGATAGCGGCACTCGACAGCCTTGAGCCCCTGGCTGATGGTCTGATCAATCACTTCGCAAGCTCCGCCTGTGCTGGTGCGGAGGTCATTGATTTGTGCGTCGAGCAGGTTCAGGCGCTTGGTCCAGGCATCATCGCTGTCGTCCATCTCTGGCAACTCCTTGTCGATGCGGCGAGCGATAGTCACAGCGCGCGTCGCGGACCATGCGTCGGTCTCGATGTCCGCCAAGCTGTCGTGCGCCTCGGGGAAGAGGCCATGAATCGCTGGCACTCGCAGCGCGGAGATCGCACGATCACGAACGCCCTCCTCAAGGGAGATTCTCTCCTTTGCTGGAGCAAGCTGAGCGTGGTGGGCGGCATGGGATGCCTTGGCTTCGCTCAAGAAATCACGAGCCTGCTCTAGATGTGAGTTCGCCGCTATCTTAGCCACCTCTGCGTTACGCAGTTGGCTTTGATACTCGATCACAGATGCGCCGGAAGTCGTGAGCAATGTCTCATGGGTTTGGCTGGCCTGAACTTGCTTGTGGTGGGCAACTTCGAGTTCGGCGTTTCTCGACGCGTGCTCCTCCGTATCCACACGAGCCCTGCTTTGCGCCCCCTCCAAATGCTGTCGTGAAGTGATCCACGCTTGCAGACATCCCCATGCCTCGGTGATTGCCCTTTCATAGCCAACCCATGCAGGGCGTAACTCATGCAGCCGATACAGATGGTCGGCATAGCCCAGGTGGGTTGCATCACGGTTCAATGCAGCCTGGGCTCCTTCTGCTTGCTTCCTTGCATCCTGGGTCCTTTGCGCTGCGATCGCATGGGCATTGGTTGCCTGGGTAAGTTTGGTTCTTGCCTCAGTGCGCAGCGTCAGCCCCTCAAAGACGCTTTCATCACGAGGTGCGGACTTTGATTCTGCGGTAGCTTCGGCTTCCCGAGCATCAAGCTGTTCTCTCTCTCGATGAAGCAGGTCTTCTTTGCGCTGAAGTTCATCGAGTTGCACTTCGATCTCCGCGAGGCGCTGGAGCCGAGCGCGCTCTCGGCTTGTGGAGCCGAGGTATTGGGCCATTGGCTTGGTCCCACGGCCAAAGATCGGCCCCAGTTGCCAATGTCCATCAAGTGTGACCCAATGCGCTGAATGTTCACTCCCTGCACCGATGTGATGAAGTGTTTGTGCCAGCGTTTCTGCCGTGATGCCGCATCCCGCTGGCAAGTCCGCGACAAGCCATGATGCAAGTGTGGGCACCGCAGATGCGATGAATCGGTCTCCATGCGCCAGGAAAGTGTCATTTGGCAGTGGCCCGGACAGCGTGCCGTCTGGTGTGATCCAAGCATCCAGCAATCCTGATGCTTCTAGGGCTGCTTCGAGTCCAGCTTTTTGTGAGTCGCTCAGCGAAGGATGAAACTCACAAAGCTGCCACAAAGGTGCGCCACGACGCCCAGTGCGTGAGTCAGCATCGCGAGTAGCTGGTAGTGGTGGAGGCGGTGCCGCATGAGCAAGCTCGTCTCGGTTCCGAAAAAGCACATCCCTCTCGTGAAAGAGCTGATCCAAAGCGTGCTGCCATTGAGTTCGGGCTTGGCTAATGGAAGCGGCCTCGGACTGTCCTGCCAGCATGATCTGACCTGCGAGAACGCGGTGCCGACCATCAGCAGTCTCCAGCCAATCATCCATCGACTGAGCAAGCTCCGACCAGGCAGGCGTCTTGAGCCAACGCAGTTGCTGGTGCCAATCCGTGTATTCGCCCGTGAGAGATTTCAGCGCAGCTTCCGCTGCCGCATGATGGCGATCTGCATTTTCACGATGCTCGCTGGCAATGCCCTCCAAGCGATCCTCCTCAGTTTGTGCGCGCGCAAGCGTGGCTCGCGCATCGTCCACATCTTTGAGTGCCTCCTCGATCTGCTTCAGCCGATGCAGGTGATCTCCCGCCAACCGCTGATGTTCCACCTTCAGCTTGACCAAACCGGGTTGATCTCCAGGCCACTGACTCAAAGACTGATGCTCGGCATGAAAACCTGCTAGCTGAGCCTGCACTGTCGCGATCTTCCACGTTGAATCTCGCTCTTGTAGGCGGTCATCGTGGTCGCTCTGCTGTGAGGCAACTTCAGCTTCTGCTTTGACGAGTTTGCTTGCAGCGATCTCGGCACGTTGAAGTGCGGCGGAGTGCTGGCTTTGCGCCTCTTCCGCTGCTTTGGCCGCATTGTTAAGGCTTTCAGCCTTGTCAGCATCCTCGCTATCTTTGAGCGTGCTCAGATGAGCTTCGGCTCTTGTGAAGGCATCCCTCGCTTCAATCAATTCGCTCTCAGCGTTGGCAACATTGTCGGAAGCCTCCGCAATTTGGCGTTCAATCGCGATGACCTTGCGTGAAGCATCTTCATACTTCGAGTGCGTGGTCCGCACCTCCGCCGCCAAGCGCTGGATGGCGGCCTGGAGATAGCTTTGATACGAGGCACGGAAAGTAGTGAGTGACTTGGAGAGCCCTGTAAGTGCATTGAACTGGAGGCGCAGGTCATCCAGTTGCTTGAACGCATCAGCCACATGCTGAACCACATCCTCGGGAAGTGGTGGCAGTGCGTCCGAAAGAGCATCGAAAATCGGCTGTGCCTCCAGCTTCTTGTTCAGTTGCGGCGAGCGCAGTTGGATCAATAGCTCGATCAGCGATTCGTAACGTTCCCGGCCTAGAGAGAACAATCGGCGATCCACTTCCGCCCGATACTCACGGGCCGTCGGGTAAAGGCAACTCGTGCCGAGAATCTCAGCGAGACGATCCTTGCTCACAGGATGTGAGTTCTCCACTAACTGAAAGTCAGCGCCCATGCGCTTCTCCGTGATGAAGAACCATCGGTTGCTATCGCCGCCGTGCACAGCCCGAAGGCCAATGCCCAGAGTGACGTAGTGCTCAGTGCCCGCATCATCCCGCCTGCCGAACTCGATCCAACTGTATCCTGTCCGTTCCCGGTATTGATCCATGAGCAAGTGCCAATCAATCCGGCGCGCGGGATCACGATCCGGCTCTACGTAGCGGGGCTCAATTCTTCCATCGAGAAGAAAGGGCAATTGCAAAGCCAGAACCCGCGACTTGCCGGTGCCATTGTTGCCGCGAATCAGCAAGCGCCCTTTCTCAAACCAAAACTCCTGTTGTTCGTATTTGAAGAGATTGATCAAGCCGCTGCGCAGGGCTTGGAATCGAGAACTGGTTGGTGTGGGCAACATGAATCAGAAAGCTTCTTTGTTTTCGGAGAAGAGACTTGTTCTCAACTCATGACGATAGCGATGGATGGCAGGCATGATGAGCAACCCATCTCTCAGATGCCGCACCAAATCGAGACTGGCGAGCCGGCGGATGACTTCTCTTGCCAGTGCCTTCTCCGCCCCATCAGCCGTGGTCTCCTTCCGCCAGTAGCCACGAAACTCCTTCGCTTTGTCCGCCAGAAACACCTCCACCACCGCAATGGGAACTATGCCGCCCGGGTCGCCGAGTCGCTGTGTGCCAAGGTGTTCCGCCGTGAGTAACGTTGCATGCCCCAACGTTCCCTCTTCAGGCATTCCTATGTCCGTGCAGTCGCCGATTGGATCGGCAAGCGCCATGCCGCCATCACGATCTTCCTTCTCAAGACCTGTCGCCTCCACCAGCCTGCGCAGAATGAATGGGCGCTGGCTGCGCAGGTAGTCGAGCGCTTCGGGCGTGAGATCAGCGGCTCCAGCATAGAGCACGGGATCATCCAGCAGCCTGCGATGCAGGTAGTGGGCGATACGCTGATGCCCCTGCTGTCCTTCATCAAGGGAGGGCTCTGCGACCAACGCCTCAAGCCGCTGCCGCCATGTTTGCTCCTGAATGGCGGCGGGCGGACGGCGGGACACCAGCAATCTGTAGATGATCAGGTGATGAACATCGTAGAGCACGTTGTAACTTCTATCGCGCTCGAACAAACCATCATCACCATCGACCTGGGTGAGAGCGTGCAGTTCTGTGAGCAGCCGGAGTGCGTTAACCATGTCACGCCGCGATTCCGCCACATCAAGATCGAACGATAGAGTGGTGAAAGCGGGCTCTTCACGCCACATATTCAGCATGGTGGTGGCGAGTTTTTCCAGCGTGGTTTGACGTTCACTGCGCACTAGAGCTGCTAAGGCCAGGCAAAGCAGAATGTAGGACCGGCGGGAGAACGGCACGCCGTCCTTCTTCGGAACCCAGGCGGGATGTGTTGCATCCATGACCCGAGCAGGCACCTTGTAGAGTCGTGCGCATTCCGTGGTAACGTCCAGCGTCCAACCTGTGTGCTTCGAGAACCACTGTCGCAGCGACTCTGCATGTCTTCGAACTTTAGCGAACGACTCGCCATGCTCGGGATGCTCCGCGATCAACAAAGGGTTCCGCAGCAAAGCACGCAATGCCTCCTGGCGCTCTGCAAGCGACGACCTCTGGTAGTCAGCGGCTTCCTGAAAGGTGGCAGTGTTCATGCGGAGGGTTCGTCAGTGAGCTGGAGTGTGATGCGCAAATCTGGTCCTCGCAGTGTGCCGATTGGTGTATTGAGCACCGAATCCACGGCCTTAGGGTGTGGCAGCTCGATCACAACGCTCAAGCCTCCGTCAGCCGTGCTGGCAGATCCTCGTGTCTCACCAAGGCCGATCAAGGCATAGGCTTCTCCAATGGCATCCATCAGCACGTCAAAAACCGGCGCGTCGAGTTCCTCCAACTCCGACAATGTGCATGGCGTGCGCACGGCGATTGCTCTGCGAGCTGCGGTGAGCAATCGACTATCCTCCTCCGCTTGCTCAAGCAGTGCTGCCCTCGCCACGCTGCGATCCACAATGGCTGGAGGCTTGCCACGCGTGCCAGCGCGTCCCCGCTGCCATTGAGTGATGGTGATGATATAGGGCGGACAGTCCTCCCACGATGGACGTTCGCTATCCTCGATCCCGGCCCAGGCTTGCAATGTGCTCGCGTTCACTCGCATGTGCCGACAGGAATGCAGCCCAAACGCCACCCTCCATAGCCTGTGCAAGTCGTCGTCCTCTGGAGCCTCGGCAAACCAGCGTGCCAGCATAAGGAAGTCTGTGGCGCGATCAGCACGATTTGCCCTCAGCGCGTGCATGCGCTGCACACGCTCCAGCAAAGCAGGGATGGCGGCCAGCGCCCTCGACCGCAAGCTCTCCGCGTGAGCCTGATGATCGTGAGCACCAATGAACCACCCGCGCAGTCCAGCCCACCGATTCTGCCACATCCGCAGGGCACGCAGACGCTGTTCATCCGTCGGTGACAATGCGTCCTTCAGTTCAGCGTTTGCAGCAGCTTCCAGTGCTGGGGATATATCTGCACTCTCTAACTGTTGGAGCAGCCGGCTCACTCGGAAGGTGGCATTTACCAACTCCTTCACAAAACGGTCGAGATAACCCAGAAGCTCTTCTTTAAGAGCGAGAAAAGACACCTCTTCCGCTTCTGGGCGATCCAGCTCCCGCTGCAAACCACCGATAAACATCTGCGCTCGTGTTACCAGCGTGTCGAAGCGGGATGATAGTTCGGTGAGCGTGCGCACAGCCTTCCCTGTGTCCAGTTCCTCACTCGCCATCAGACCCACTAGTTCCTCCAGCGCTTCAGCTATGTCACGAAGTGCTGAGGCAGAAAGCTCTCCCGGCCGTGCCAAACCCTCATCAAACTCTGCCAGCGCCCGCTCGGCCAGATCACCAGCCTGTGTGAGCTGGTATAGCATCTTGGGGCGCAAATACTCCTCAATGGTGCGCGCTGATACCGCGTCCCGTGCGGCACTCAGGTTTCCCCAGTCACAGAGAGAAGTCAGGCAGACGGTGATCGACTCTTCATCTTCGAGGCCGACTTGTCGCCGCTCTTCTTCGTTGAGTCGGGCAAGCATATCGGCGGGACGCAATGCAATCTCAAACCTTTCTTTGGCCGCGACAAAAAGACGGAGAATGTTCCTGTATGCCCCAACCTTCTGCGCAGAAAGATGGTGGAAGACACGGTGATTTACGTCCGCCCCGTTTAAAATCACGGCGGACTCCTCGGTAGTGTCTGGGTGGGGCAAATGTTCGGGCACTCAAAAGCTTATTTATGTGGAAAGTAGGGAATGCACAACCCACATGCTTCACTTTCGGGGCGGTCATGAGACCGTTTCGCAATCAGACAAGTCGAGGCGATGCAGGTTCCGGGTTGAGCGACCAACGGCGATCACGGGGTGCGCCTCACTGTTACCCGCAGGAAGCACTTGGGTTGCGATCCTGGCCCTTCCATCGGCACTGTGGCCCGAACGGTGACGGTCTCGGTGCCGTCCCCGTTATTCACGGGAAGGCCGACCTGCTGGGCGAGGATGTTGAGAGTGGTCCAAGTGCTCAGGTTATCAGATTCCTCGACCTCGTAGGCGATGCTGGTTTCACTGATTCGGCGACGGAAGCTGATGGCGAGATAGCTCTGGCTGTTGTGAGTGGCTGCCAAACCTTTTGGCATCCGGTCTTGCTGGCCCCCTGCATAGGGGTTCATGCCGAAGGCGAACTCGGCGAGGTTCTTCACCCCATCACCCTCCAAGTCGGCCAAATCGTTCGCAACGTCAGCGCTTTCCGATGTTCCGAAGTAAGCCTCGCGCCAGAGCTGGAGGTTGCTGAGCGCGGGGGCTGAATAGGCGGCACTCGTGCCCGTGCCGAGAGGGTTCGTGATGGAGATCGAGCCAGCGCGGAATCCCGCGGGCACCACGGCGGTGATTTGGGTGTTGGAATCGAGCGAAAAGGAAGGTGCGTCCAGATTGCCAAACTGCACGCGGCTTGTCTTGGCGAAATGCTTGCCGGTGATGGTGATTGCCGCGCCCGGCGGCGCTTGTGCTGGCAAGATACTGAGAATTTCCGGCGGGAGGTAGGTCACCCTGTAGATCGTGGCGACTCCATACTGATGATAGGTGCCGCCGTAGAGATCTCCATCGGAGCCACGGATCACGCCGTATTGGGGATTGTGCCCACTGGTCTCTTCGAAGTGATGCAGAACCGTGACATCTCCAGCCAGACTTGTTTTGAACAAGGTGCCACCATCGAAAGTGCCGCCCGTTGGAGCTGTGCCAATGAGTGATCCATCTTCTTCTTGAATCAGAGGGCCTTCAGGAGATGCCCCTGTCGCAGTTGTCATGGCCGTAACGTGGCTCAACGAACTGGTGGATGGATCAAACCGGAAGATGCCGCCGACTGCGCCAGCCCCCGCAGATCGTGTCGTGCCGTAGAGATAGCCGTCATTGCCGCGCATCAAAGAGGTCGGCGTGTGACCATAAGTCGCAGAGCTGGACATCGTCGCCATTGCTGTCGCACTACCAGCGGGGTTGAAATGAAAGACTCCTCCAAATGTGGACGGCCCGCTCTGGGCGACATAATAGACATTGCCGTTTGCAGCTTCTGTGAGACCAGCGACAGCCGAGCCGGTGGTCGAACTGCTGAGCGGCACAAGAGAGGTCACTCCTGACGCTTCGGTAAAAGAGAACAAGGAACCGATGCTGTTTGCCGCCAAAAGAGTAGTAGCTCCATAGACGGTTCCATCGGAGAGCCTGAGTAGCCCTCCTCCGGGACTCCAGCCATGGATAGAATTGTTGAACGTGGCAAGCCGTGCGATTGCGCTCGTCAAAGGATTTACCCTCATGATTCCTGTTGGGACTGAAGCTAGCAACTGGCCATCAGGAAGCAGGATGAAGGGAGAGTTCCTGGCGGGCAGAAGTGTTGGGTTGCCGTTTACACTCGCATCGAAACTCCCCATGCTTGTCACGGAAGAGCCGTGACGAATAAACTTCATCACCTCACCTGCATTCGACGCCCCACCATCCACGTTCATCCAGTAGATGTTCCCGTCCTGGCCTTCAGTTAGCGCGGAGGGCGCACTCCCCTGCACACCTCCGAAGGGCTTTGAGAAAACAACCGTTCCAGAGTTGTTGAGACCGAAAAGCGTTCCCGCATTGTTTGGCCCTCGGATCACGGTCAACCCATAGAGGTTACCGTCATTACCCAAAGCCAGATAACCAGGGACAGCACCAATCGAAGCCGTCGAGCTACTGAAATCACGAAGCTTTTGGAGGCCGTTGCCAGCGTCATACGACACGACAGCCCCAAAGTTCGATGAACCTCCGGCATCCACCGAGCCATAGAGCTTGCCGTCTGGGCCGAGGACAGGCGGCAGAGTCGGTCGATGGCCGTTGACGTTGCCCGGGCTGGCCGAACTGAAGGCATGAAGGACGGACAGCACCCCTGCACGCGTTAGTGAGAAGATGGAGCCTGCGTTGGCACTCGTTCCCGACCTTGCCAATCCCCAAAGATCACCGCTGGCAGTCTCCACAACACCCTGCGGAACATGCCCCGAAGTTGTCGTCATCAGGACAGCCTGTGTCATCACACCCGCAGAACTAATGAAAAGAACTGATCCTCGGTTGCTGGTAGCCCCTAAACTGCAAGTTAATGCAAACGAACCATCCGAGAGTTGCAGCAGGTGGACAGGGGTGTTGCCGTTGTTGGGAGAAGTCGTTGGTTGGAAAAAGGTGGAGAGACTAGAGCCTGGAGCTTTCAGGCAACGCAGCACGGAGCCAAACGTGGAAGTCCCTCGGAGTCCGGCAACCACATAAAGACGGCCGTCCGCTCCCTCCGATAGCCACCTCGGAGTGTGTCCAGACGTTTGAATAAATGGGGCAACAGACGCCACCTCCCCACCCGGTGTCATTCGAAAGACCCCTCCAAAGCCATTCAGTTCCCCACCCATCGTAGTCCCGTAAAAGTTCCCATCCGAAGCTTGAATGATTCGATTCGGGTAGCTGCCGTCAGTGAAAGTAAAGGCGTGCATGAGCACGGACGACCCGTCGAGATTGTGCTTCACGACACTACCGAAACTATAGGGACCGCCGTCGCCGTAGCAGACATAGAGACTGCCGTCCGCAGCCTGCACGAACGCCTGTGGCTTGATGCCGAGAGTGGTTTGCCCAACGGCCGCGAGCACCTCATGGATCGCCGTCACAGGGGCTAGCGCGGGGCTGGCGGTCGGACTCAAATCAATGCGGAGCTGGATATTGCCCGTGTCCGCTGCATCGTGACCATCCACGGCGATGTTGTAGGTCTGCCCCGCCACGGTATCGAAGCTGACCGTGCTCGTGATGGCCCTTCCGCCGCTGTCATCGTCCTCGGCCAAGAGCGCGAGTGCATTGAGCACGTTGCCGATGTAAACGCCGAGCGTAGAGTCGAAGTCGCTTCCTTCTGTCGTGATCGTAACGCGGCCACTGGACGGCGCGGTCCACCTCCACCACAGCGAGTGGCCTCCCACGCTGCCGGAGACGAGCGGTTCATTCGGCTCGCGAGTAGCGCTGGCATTGTTCCCGGTCTGGGTAATGGCCGCATCAGGGATCAGGCTAGCCCCGGCGAAGCTGTCGTTCCCGCTCGGGGCCGGGGCGGAGCCGGTCACTGAGAGAGCGGCGGCGTTGCTCGTGGCCGAACCGGCGTCATTGGAGATCACGACAGTGTAGCTCGCCGCATCTCCCGATTGGAGGTTGTTCAGGCGCAGAAACTCACTTGTGGCTCCGGCGATGTCCACCCCCGCCTTCTTCCACTGGTAGCGGAACGGCGATGTCCCCGTAGCGACGACGCGGAATGACGCCGTGCCACCGGCAGGAAGGCTGGCAGCCGCAGGATGCTGGGATATGACGGGCGGCGAGAGCATGATCAGTTCACAGCCATTCGTCTGTTTGGAGAGCGTCCCGTTACTTACCACGCAGGAAAACTTTTCGCCCACGAGGCCCGTTTCCACATTCGTCAAAATGAGTGTGGCTGATGTGGCTCCCTCCACGGGATACGCGCCGAGGAACCACTGATAGGTCAGGGTGCCAGTCCCGGCTGCTTGGGCAGTCAAGGACGCCGACTGCCCCTCAATGCAGGAAAGAGTGGGAGGCAAGTCACCAACATCCAGAAAGCCAGAACCAGCATCAACCGCTTTCAAGCGGTAAGCACCCGTAAGACTCAGATCGCCCGCCGCGCGGTTCACTGAGACCGTCTGTTTGCCAGGCGAAAAGTAACCCGTGGTGGCTTTGAACTCCACCGTTTGGATACCTTGCGTGCTGACCGCAGCCGTTGCGCCGCTATTCCGCCATACACCATCAGAGACCAGCCGCCACTGTGCCCCTGCAGCCACCGCCTCGGGTGGTTCCAGATTCACTGTTACATTCGCCTGGAACGAAGTGGAGGCCACTGGCGTGAAGGTCGCCACGATCTTCTTGTCCGCGCTCATCGTTACGCTCAAAGGATTAGCCGTGCCGCTTGCATCGCCGCTCCACCCGGCAAATTGAAACCCCGGATTCGGCACCGGGGTGAGCATCACCGTCTGGCCCTCACTGTGGTTCGGCCCTGGATTCGATCTTTGCACCGTCCCGTCGCTGGCTATGGTTTCAAGCGAGTGCGTCTGTGTAACGAGACCAGGCATGAAGGTGTAGCTAAGCGTGTAAGGATCAGTAGCGCTGAACGAGCCGTTGCCCGCCGGGTAGCCGTAAACGCGAGCGTAGTAGGTGCCGGGTTCAGAGACCGAAATCAAAATCGACTCAATCGAAGACCGATCCATTTGAGCGCGCGCCACCAAGAAATCTTGGCTGAACGTTTGACAGGTGACCAGCTTACCGTCTGGCTGAAGGGCCAGTCCAGGCCCAAGCTCAGGCGAGATGATGTTGAGTGGATTGTAACTCGTGTCCCTCGTGCCATTGCCCAAGAAGCGCAGATGGCTGCCGAAGAGAATACGTTGGTCCGGCAGCAGCAGCACTTGTCCGCTCGGAATTTCATCAGATAGAACCAAAACTCCGCTCGCTGCCCACGAGGTGTCCGATGTTCCGTTATCATTGTAACGGAGAAGAACGGAATGATTCTGACTACCGTAGTAGGATTCGCCGCCGATCAATATCTTCCCATCGGCTTGAACCGCGATACTTCCCCCGCTTTCGCTGCTGGAGGGTGTGATGGTTGTCAGCAGCTTTCCTGTCCCGTTGAAGTTGGTGTCCAGCGAACCGTTTGGATGATACCGAGCTACCGCGAAGTCGTAAGGATAGCCGTTGCCGCTGCCGCCAATTACAAACCTGCCGTCATTCATCAACGCAACGCTCATTCCACGCGAGAAGGTTCCGAAATCTGTAACCAAAACCCCATCCCCATCGAAACTTGTATCCAACGAGCCATCTGGCAAATAGCGGGCTGCCGCAAAATGGCTTTCTCCAGTGGGCTCCGTTGTCCCGACCACAAGGATTTTGCCATCTGGCTGAACTAGCAAATCAGAAGCGTAATCTCCACCTCCCAGCGTAGTTGTGACTTTCCCAGAACCATTGAAACTCAAATCTGCGCTGCCATCGTTCAGATACCGAGCCACAATAAGATCGCCGTTAAAAACCTCACTCCGACCTGCCACAACAATTTTGCCGTCTGGCTGTATTGCCACTGCGCTTGCTCGCACGGGAATTCCAAAATCAGTGGTGACCACCCCTGTTCCGTTGAACGAATTGTCAAAGTCACCTTCTGGGGTAAGTCGAATCACCGCGAAAATGTAGCGATTTGATGGTTTGATGCCCCCAATGATCACGATTTTTCCATCGGCCTGAACTGCGATATCGGAGCAGTAGTCCCAGAAGCCCGCGAGATTGATCTGTCTGCTGCCGGTTTTGTTGAAGCTCAAATCTAAATTGCCCGCACTTCCGATCCCCTTGTAACTACCCGCAAGCCAAGTGTTGTTTTGTCCATACAACTCAAGATCAAAATCATTGCCCGACGGCACATTAAGCCGAAAACTAAAAGTCCCTGGTTGGGTGACATCGAAACGATACCAGTCCACATCCGACGGACTGTTGATCTTGGCCGTCTTCATCGTTCCCGATGCTAGTGGCCCCGTGGCTTGTGTGGAGCGGTCATTGGGTTCGTCTACATCTACAACAGGTGTGACGGTGTTGTTCACGTTCACCACTACCGAGGCGCTGGTGCCGACGAGGGTTTGGCCGTTGAACGACTTCACCGACAGATGGTGCGAGCCGCTCGCGCTCAACAAAGTGTTCCAAGACCAGGAGAACGGCGGGGCTTCATCCCGGTGCTGCTTGATCCCATCCAGGTAGAACTCCACCGCATTCGCAGATGTCGCCGAAGCATCAACGGCCACCGTTCCGGTGACCGTTTGATTTGCAGTGGGTGCGGTGACAAGCGGAGTGTTGGGTGGCGAAACGCCATCCATGCTCCAACTCAATGCCACCTTGCCAACTCCGCCACCGTAGCCAGCGAGTTGAACGCGGTAGATTTCACCCGCTACAGCAGAGAAGAGCACCTGCTCCTGAGGGGAAATATGGCCCTCAATGTTGCTGGCTACAGTCGAGACTGCTGTCGCAGTGTTCCCCTGATACACGGTAATCGTCGGCAAGTCGAAAACCCCGGAACCATCCGCCATCTCGCTCCCAACGACTGATAGCTTAACCTGTCCTGCTGCCGGAGCCGTCCAAGTGGCCCAAATCGTGCCCATACCCGACCAAATCGGTTCTGCGCCCTCACGAGTGGCATGAATGTTCACCCATGTCTTGCTGCCCTGCGTTGCGCTTCCAAGATTCTCGCCTGGAAAATTATCGTTATCACTCAACCGGCACGCGAGAGAATCTACAAAGCCATCATACCATCCTGAACCTGGGTCAAAAATTGCGCTGTTTACCGTGTTAGGCCAAATGGCCGTCTGCGCATACCAAGACACAGGCCCTCCGTGAGACTTCATTCCCTGATCGAGAAAGAAAAAGCCTGGATCGCCAAGCGTCCTAATATCAAGATTCTGCCAAGCAGTTTCGCTCGGCGGCGAATCGTAGTCGCCCGAAGTCCAGTCTCCTTTCAGCTCAAGTGCGTCCCGCCCATAGAGCCTCCAGCCATCAATGGTATCGGTCTTCGAGTCTGCAACCCAGCAATTGTTAAGTCTGTCGGTCCAGCCGGAGCACAGCTCGAACATTGGAACAAGGCCAAGGTCGTCATTCACAAACGGGTCGAGACAAGTCATCTGAATCTGCACCGCTGAACCGAGCATGAACTTGAGATGCGCGGCTGCACGCAGTGCCATCCAGTTACCCGCACTATGCGCGATGAACTGAACGTGGCTTGGATTCAGTGAAAGCAACTTGCCACCCAATTTCAGTGCGTGCGCAGATGCGGCATCCCGAGCAGCGTTTGCGTTATAAGCAGCCAGAAGGTTTGCACCCCCTGTAGCAGCATCAAGCGCCCAATCGTATCGACAAACCGTCCAGTCACCTGAGGTCACGGCGGGATGAGCCATCAAGCCTTCGGTCAGCGGTCGCCAGGTGCCCAATTGATTCTCCTCCTCCTTGGCTGCCGCATAGTGATTCTTGTTGCCCTCTGGGTTCCAGCCATGAATCAACACGATCACTTTTTTGTAATTCTCGGTTCCCTCCACCGGCGAGCCTATGGTTGTCCGAACAGACGGGGACTCCGCCTTCAATAATTCGCTATCCGAAGGCCAGAGTCGTCTCAACGAGTCATACGCATGTAGTGAGGGCATCTCAGATTCGGCGGAAGAGTGCCAAGAGACATAAAACATTACCGAATTGACCGTGTTGTGTCCTTTGACCCGGAAGCTCCAGTCTGCCTTCGTCGTGATTTTTGGGAAAGATTGATGAGAGTCCGCCTGATCATGAAATCCATACCAGATGTGCAAATCTTGGTTCTGCACACGGAAACGTAAGTTATGCGAACTTGGCCCAAGAACGATCTCATTGCCGTAACTGATCGAGACGACCTCGTCGATGGCGGGAGTAGTGCCTGGATTAAACGTGACGGTCATCATCACTTCATCAACAACCTGTCCCACCAAATCGAGCCTGTCAGTTTGATCATATAGCACTGGCGGAAAATACGCGGTCTCCGTTTTGGTCGCGTCGAAAGCTGCTTGCCAGGGCAGCGTAAGGCGACTGACACATTGAGAGTGATAGGCGAAGTGTTCTTTCGCTTCAGCCAGACACAAAGAAAACAGCGCTATCGCGCCGATGATCAATCTCGAATGCATACTCAATCACGGGGAGGAGATTTCGGCTGCTACATACTGAGCCTGCTCAACATCTTGCTTTGTGGCTCCGGGCCATACCGGGACATCTTTGAGCAAGCTCAAAATGGTTTGATTGACTTCCGGGTCACCCAGGATTTTGAAATCGTCCGCCAAGGAAATCTTGTCTGCCAGAGACAGCATTGGATCACGAAACTTCCCGACAAGAAACGAGCTGTAGTAGTTGCTAGTCGGACCTTTAAAATCCTGAATAACCTCCAGTAACACCGAAGCCATACCCGAGTAATCGGATGGATAAGCTGTGCCATCTTTTATACGCACTGACCAAAGTGACATATTCCTGCTCATTAGCTGCTGGCGTCCGAGATTGACTGAATCCTCACTGAGGCCCTCACCCGATTCTACCCGTGCGAGCAGATCAGCGTAGGTAGTCAGAACCAGCTCTGAAGTTCCTGGAGGAATGATCGCATCGTCCTCTATTAGCTGTGTTAGCGGTGCCATACAAGCTTCAAGCCTGAGGTATTCTTGGTGTTTCGCGAAGCGTCTCTTCTCATCCTCCGACGACGTGATTAGTGCGGGGAGAACTGGCGTGGTCCTGGCAGTGGAGATCTTGGAAACTTGAGGCTCGACAGCTACCACATGGGCAGACTTCGTGAATCCCGCAGCTAACGGAGAGACAGGATTGGGTGCCAATGATTTGGAAGCTACGAAGTAGATCAAAACGCCCATTATGGCCGCAACGGCGAAAATACCGACAATCCGAACCCAGCGCCTGCGGGGAGGCTGCTGGGGTGAGAACAGGTGCTCAGGTTCCAGAGAAGGCGGCATGGGATTGGCTTCCTTGTGATTACATCGTAGCTAGCGGGGGGCAGACGGGCAAATGGGAACTGTGGACAGCAATCCGTTCACGGGTTCGTGAGCGAAGCCATATCAAGCAGCATTTCAGCCCAACTGCTCGCAAAATGAAAGCAGAAATCCAGATTTTTTTGTGCCGTGACGACCCCTCCCCCAACAGAAGACCTCTCGCTAACGCGAGAGGTCGTGTGTTCAGGCCTTGTCTTCCTGATACTCGGGCTGCTTGATGCCGAGCACGAAGTCAGCGGCTTTCGCGGCCTGGGTGGCAGCGATGACGAGCCAGCGTTTGTGATCGGGTTCGCGAAGGACATCGAGCCAGCTCAGGATGTAGGCGGCGGATTGCGCGTGGTCGTCGGCCACGATGTCGGCTTCCATGGCGAGGTAGGCGGCTCCCATCTCGGCGACCAGTTCCTCCTGCGAATACACTTTCCCGCCGAAGCCGTCGGTTTCCACGAGCGTCTTGCGATTGAGGCGGGACTCGTGGCCGGTGGCGTGGCACAGTTCGTGGAAGAGTGTGAGGTGGTAGGCCTCGGCGCTCTCGAAAGAGCCGAAGGCGGGCATGTGAATGGTGTCGGTGGACGGCTTGTAGAAGGCCATGTCCCGCTGCCCTTCCATGATGTTTGGACGCTGCGGCATGTTGGCGACCATTTGCTCGGCGATCTCGATACGCTTATCTTCGGGCATGTGCGGCTTGCCGTTCACTGCGGGGAACTGGATGCCTTCAGTCTGCACGGCGTTGAAGACAGTGTATTCCTTGAGGTAGAACTTCGCTTTCTTTGCGTCGTTTTGCGTCTGCTCGTCGGGCTGCTCTGGCTTGTCTTTGAAGCGGCCCCACTTCACGACGATGGAGCCATTCTCGCCTTTGCGGACGCTGCCGCCGAGCGTCTTCACCTGCTGGAAGGTGAGCCAGTAGGGTGAGGCGAAGCCACGCCAGCCGAGCATGAGGAGGTTCACGCCACGGTAGGGCTTGCCGGTGTGGAAGTTGCGCGGTCTGCCGACCTCACGATTCCACGGGCGACGCCACGGCACGACGCCGTTTTCTAGGTGGCCGACGATCATGTCAGTGACGAACTGGTAAGGATCGAGGCGCTCTCTGCCCTCTGCGTTGGCAGACGGGGCGGTTCTGGTTTTGGTTTTCATGGGAAGGAACTCTTGGGTTCTGGGTTTGATGATCGGGTGAAGCCTGCCTCGTGAGTGAGACGGGCTTCATGCCGGTCACCAGCCAGCGCCTTCCCCCTCGCGACCCTCGCCTGTTCGTCTCGCCCGCAGCCGTGTCGGCTCCTCCTGGGGATTGCCTGTGGATAAACTTGTGAACAGGGAGCGCTTCGGATTCAGATTCTCTTTGGCATTAAGATTTGGATTTGAATGCGATAGCCTATCGAAGCCTATCTGCGCGGCGGCGACGGTGAGCGGCAGCCGCTCGATGATCTCGCGTGGGGCTTTGCCCAACTCGCTAGCGATGCCGATGCGCACCTTCGGGTTCGGCTTCTGGTGCTTGATGAAGTTCACCAGGCCAAGCCATTCGCCGTGGCGGACGATCTTGCCGTCGGCCTCGAAGCGTTCGAGCGCGGCGGCGAAGACCTTGGCCGCGAGGCCGCTCTCGAAGGCGGCGCAGCGCAGCGGCAGCGTGTAAACGCCGGAGATATTCGCGTGCGAAGTGGTGAGGAGGTAGAGGAACGCCAGCTTCTCGTTCGCGCCCAGCCGGGCGAAGTAGGAATCCACCCAGATGCCGGTGTTCACATACCTGTTTTGCGCCATGTGGCTGTTTGTTAAATGCCAATGCCCGCGTGGTGATGGCGTGCCGTGGTGCAGACCAGCGGGGGCGCGTGCGCCTGCCGCCAGCCCGCCCGTGATGCGGCACGTCACGCGGGCCGGTGAGCCGGTTAAAACTCGATGACTGGCAGTGACGGTTCCTCTACCTCCTCGCCCCTCCGCTGACGGCAGGCCGGGCACATGTAGGGTGCGTGAATACCAAGCAGGGCGCAGAGCAGCCTATAGAGGAAGCCACGTTGTTTTGGCTGATGCGCGCGCTCGATGCCCACGGGCATGTAGTCCAGCTCTGTGATCCGTCGCATGGGACGAGGTGGTTAGATAGTCTGGTAAAGCTCGACCTGTGTGTCCCCGATTTGTGTCGGGGAGCCTGGCGGCGGTCTCTCCCCGTGTCTCTCAGTGCCGCCAGGCTCCCCAACGCAAAGAAGTCGCTCCCCTCGAATGGTGAAGCGACTCCGTTGCTGACTGGAGTGGTCTGCCTTGACTTCCGACAAGTAGTATTGTGCGACACAATACGTCCTGCGCTAGGGGGCTGGGTTATCCACAGCCCCCTGATCGGATGGGTTCAAAGCAATGTCAGCAGCTATGCGTCGGCCAATCGCTCACGGATGAGCTGTGCCTTCGCGCGAATCGCCTCAAGTGAGGATGTAGAGGAGCTGCGTGCATTCTACTCCCCCACTGCCTACTCGCGCAAGAGGTCGGCTCAAGCGGCCACCAAAGCTGGCACCGCGAACTGTCGCCGCGCGTAGTCCGAGAACTCTGGGCGGCTCAGCTTGGTGTAGTGCGCGATCGTGTGCGGCGTGCTGTGCCCCACGAGCTGCGCGATGATCGCATCCGGCGTTCCCAGCTTCGCCAGCCGGTGGATGTAAGCGTGGCGAAACGAGTGCGGCGACAGATGCCGCTCGATGCCCGCTAGCTTGCAGGCGTTGTCGATGATTCGTTCCACCGCTCGTGTCGTGATTGCCTTCTCGCCGTTGCCTTGCTTGGCGACGAACAGCCAATCTGTCAGCGCACCCGAGTTGATGCGCTCGACGATGAGATTGTGCAGCACATCGTCAGTGCCTTGATTCCAGAACACACGCCGACGTTGCACTGACTTCTCCGTGCGGATCGTCGCCGAGGCATCTTCCTCGATTTGCTCGATCTCCAGCGCCACCAGCTCGCCCACCCGCATTCCTGTATCGTGCAGGAGCATCAGCATCGCCAGATCGCGCAGGGCTTCATCGCCCTTTAATCGCAATGCTTGCACCATTGCCTGATACTCCTCTTCAGTCGCAGCCGCGTGCGAGCACGCGATCGCCTTTTGGACACGGGCAAGGTAGAGTGGAAGCCTCCGAAGGCGACCCTGCTCGAACCAAAAGCGCAGGTAGTTGTGGGCAATGTTCAACGCGTATTCCACACACTTCGGGGCAAAGCGCCCACTGAGGCTTCGCGCAAAGGCGCTCCAATCGCCTACCGTGATGTCCTCGGGCGCTTTGTTGATGGCTGCCTGGAAGCGCCGCACCCAGATCGCATAGCGATTGGCCGCACACGGCGCATAACTGCTTTTCCACTCCAGGTAATGACGGACCAGCGTCTCGTTGTCTTCGCTCGGCGCGAAGGCACTCTCGACCGCCGCATACCGCCCCAGGCGGTGCGGACGGCTTTTCGTTCTCTCCATGTTGCCTTGTCAGGCGGATAATGGCCTCCACTCCCCTACTTGCGCAGAGGGACACATTTATTGAGAGACCGCAAGTCAGCCTACCTGGAACTATGCATGGTCCGCAACATGCGGACCGATTTGTCAAAGAACAGCGGAGGCCGGGATGAAGTAGAGCGTACACGCTCCCCTGTTGTCAAAGCACCGCCAAACATGGCGGGCATTCGCCACCCCGACATCGCGCCCGACAACCACGGTATGTCGTGGCACGCAACACGCCGACTGGCGTTTCACCCTTGTAAAACAAAGGGATTTCTACTTCCCATGTGTCGGCCTCACGGCCCGACTTGCACGGCAACCTCCGGCTACCGGGACGGGTCCTTGAGGCAACGCCATCAAGGACATCGCCTTGTCGTGCAAGTCGGGCCGCGATGCGGTCACGACACATGGGGAACTAGTTTTCACGACGGGTTCCTGCCTCGCGCAGGACCACGGGTTCTAACGACGGGCTGCCCACCGCATGACCTGCCCCGCACGCCCATCGGCTCCGGTGGGGAGTCCGCTGCGCCCGCTGGCCCGCCTCCGCTCGCTCCCCATCCGAACCGATGCGCGTGTCCGCCATCCAACCGAACGCGTCTTCCTCAGACGAGGTGCGGCAGCAGCCGGGCCAAGCCCGTCCCCTGCCTCCGCCGGGTTCACCCGCATAGCGGGTGGACTTTTCACAACGGGTTTAACTGGCCTCAACGAAGGGTGGACGACGGGACAACTACTGGCCTACGACAGTTGAACGAGGGGGCAACCACGGTTGTGACTGGTTAGACTGGTTAAATTTCAGCCCCAACGCATTGGCGTGTTGGTGATTTTGCAGCATCTTCCCGCAAGCCTAAACCCCTCTATGAAGGATTGCATCTTCTGCCAAATCGTCCGTGGTGAAGCTCCCGCACACACCGTGTGGGAAGATGCGGACCACATCGCCTTTTTATCCATCTACCCGAATACGCCGGGTGCCACCGTGGTTATCCCGCGCCAGCACCATCCGAGTTACGCGTTTGAGCTGGCTGATTCTGTTCTCGCTAAACTTACCGTTGCGGCGAAACAGGTTGCTCTCTTGCTAGATCGCAAGCTGCCGGGAGTTGCCAGAACCGGAATGATTTTCGAGGGATATGGCGTGGATCACGTTCACGCAAAACTCTTTCCGATGCACGGCACTGGGACCGACAGTTCTTTTAGACCCATCAACTCGAACGTGGATAAGTTTTTTGTGGTTTACGAAGGCTACCTTTCCTCGCACGACTGGAAGCGAGCCGATGACCAGGAGCTTGCCCGCCTGGCCCAGTTAATTCGAGAATGATGGGTCTGCTATAATACGAAAGGCAAGAACCTTCACCCGAGACACTGTTCTTCGGGTATCGGCGGCAGCTTCTCTCCTCCCCGGCTCCTCAACACAGGTTTGCCGGTTGTTTTTGTTGCTGCGCTGATCGCATGGAGCGTGGCGACTGGAATGGGCGAGGGCAGCCGCCTCCGATATGGCACGCATCTACCTCGGTCAGCGTTTCGGTTACGCGGGCGTTCCGCTGCCCTGCTATTTCGACACGGCTCAGCTCACGCGACATGTTCACGTTCTAGGCAAGACGGGCATGGGCAAATCCACGCTGCTTCGCTCGCTCATGGCTGGGCTGGTGAATGATTCGGGCTTCTGCCTGCTCGATCCTCACGGCGACCTCGCCGAGTGGGCCTTGAGTGTCATACCGCCCCGCCGGCTCGCCGAGGTGGTGTTTTTGGACGCTGCCGACCCTGACTACTCCCCAGCCCTCAATCTCGTCGCCAGCGCCATTCCAGAGGCTTCCAGGCCCTTTGTGGCTTCGGCCTTGCTATCGGCTTTTCGCCACATTTGGGCGGAGAGTTGGGGGCCGCGATTGGAATACATCCTTTACCATGCGCTACGCACCTTGCTCGATGCACAGAACGTGAGCCTTATCGCACTGCCCCGCCTGCTGGCGGATGATGCTTTTCGTGCCTCGCTCGTGAAGCAGTGCCACGATCCCTTCATCCGTGCTTTTTGGCGCAACGAATACGAGGCGTGGGACAAACGATTTCGGCAGGAGGCGATTGCTCCCATTCAGAACAAGCTCGGCCAGCTCGTGGCAGTCCCGCAGCTCAGGCACATCTTCGGACAGGTGAAGCTCAGGGTGGATTTCGCCGAGATCATCCGTGAGGGCCGCATCGTGATCGTGAACCTCGCCAAAGGCAGCCTCGGCGAGGACGCCGCGCGCATCATTGGCTCGCTGTTCGTTTCCAGCCTGTGCGCTGCCGCAATGGAGCGGGGCACTTCAAACACAGATGATCGTCGCGACTTCACACTCATTCTCGACGAGGCTCAGTCATTCCTGTCGGATGCGCTTGTCACCGTGCTCTCCGAGGCACGCAAGTTCGGCCTCGGCATGGTGCTCTGTCATCAATACTTGGCGCAGCTCCCGTCCGCCGCGCAAACCGCCGTCCTCGGCAACGTGGGGACCACCTTTTCCTTCAGAGTCTCGGGTGACGATGCAGATATGCTCGCGAAGCACTACGGCACTCTCTTTGCTTCATCGCAGTTCATTGAGCTGCATCCCTTCACCACACTCGTCAGACCATTGGATGGCGCAGGGTTCCCTTTCAGGCTCACGATCCAAGAACTGGCTCCAGCCTTTCAGCATGACGCCAACTACATCAGGCACCGTAGCCGTCAGCGCTTTTGCACATCGCGCTCCGAGGTGGAGCGCAAGCTGTCGAAATGGTTTGGCGGTTCGGAAGCTTGAGTCGTCATCCCGAGCATCTCCTGTGCCTTTCCGAATAGCTCTCCGGGGTATTGCAGCCACAAAGGATCACCTTCCGACTCGACCGGGTCCAAGCGACAGACGAGCGGAATTTCGCCGTGCCGATTGCACGCGGTTTCAAAAGCAGGGAGGACCACATTGTCCGTGAAGGCAGCATCACTCCCTGATGTGAGGAAGCTCTCGAACAACACGGCGTGCCGAAGGAACAGGCGGAAGAGTTCCGGGTAGTAGCTGGCTGCGCTGCCACCTTGCTGCAGAAACCATGCCGAGCCGTCGTGCAGCGCGACTCGTCGTGAAAAGGCCGCCGCATCCATCATGGCATGGTGGAAGTCCACGATCCCCTGTCCTCTCCGGGTGTGCAGTTCCCGCAGCGGCCTTCCGTCACAGCCATTCATGTCGGCGAGATTAAGGCAGCGGACGCGTGCGCCCCCGTTGCGGCCCATCCCTGAATGGAAGCGCAGTTTGAGAAGTGCGTGCTTGGCGGCATTGAAGTGGACGAACTTGTCGTCGTGATACTCCAGAACGAGCGGAGTCAGCTCCGCCGCATTAGCCATCGCTACGAAACGCTGCATTTCATAGTTCGGCGTCGCCACCTGTCGGAAGAGCACTGCATACGGACGCGCAGCGAGCAGCCGCTCCAGCGGATTCGCCAGGGTCAGGACTTTTGTTTGTCGCCTGATGTGCAGTCTCGCTGCCGCCTCCAGGAGAGGCGTGTAGAGACGCTCCAGTTTTGTGCCCGGCATCGTCATGAGAGGACCCGGTGCCAGACCCCGGACAAGGCAGCGGCCACCGCGCCTGAGCGCAGCGTCCAGTAGAGGTTGGAGAGCAGCACGCTGCTGATGAAGATGCGCCAGTCGCGCACGGTAAGCCCATCGAAGCGTCCACGCCGGAAGTAGGCCGTGGTGATGAAGGCATCTTGGAAGACGCACAGCGCTACGAAAACAAAGGCGTTGCCCCGCTGCATCGCCCACAGGATCACCCGCTGCCACCACGCGGGATTTTCGATGGTGGTGAGGTGGGCGAGGCTGCCAGCGCCCACCCAGTCGATGCGCATCCGCTCATAGAGCAGCAGCGTTGCTGCGCATTGCAGACCGGCGAGGCATGTCATCAAGGCACCACCAGCGAGCAGCCCGAGCCGATGCACGGCATAGACGTAGAGGACGTTATCAAAGCACCAGTTGAAGGTGCCGTAGAGCGCGTGACCGCTGGTCACGGTCGCAATGCGTCTCAGCAGCCCCGGACGAGAAGGCGGGTGCAAAGCGATGGCTGAAGAACAAGACTCGGACGGGAGGCTCAAGGAGGTGCGGCATGGTGGTTCAGAGTCCACCTCCCTGGGGAATCACTCCCCCACCGACAGGTGGCAGGGGGTGTTAGAAAGCCGCACGAAGACGACCGCTGTGGTCTTTAGCCACAGCAGAGCTGCGACCTGAACATGCACCACCGCCACCCCCGACCATTGGTCAGGTTGGCGGCGTCGCCTTTCGGGGAACGCCATTTCCGCTTCGTGTTTGAGACTTTCTAAGGCCCCAGCACTGGTCTCCCAGCGCCACTGAGAACATAGAGGCCCACGGTTGATCTGCAAGTGCGCTCCCTCTGCGAATCTAAAAATGATAAAATGGTGATGTGCAGAAACCGAGGCTGAGGAAGCCACGGTTCATTCGCTCGGATGGTATTCCGCCGCTTCACCTCACGGAGCGGGATGTCGGCATTCTTCGACTGGTCGAGCGTCATCGTTTTGTCCATTCCGGCCATTTGTGCTCCGCGCTGGCAGGCAGTGTTCAGCACATCACAAGGCGGCTTGGCAGACTCTTCCACGCAGGCTTCCTGGATCGTCCCAAAGCACAGTTGCTGATTCAACCGCGTGCCAATGCCCACATGGTCTGCTGCATCACAAATGCCGGGCAGGCGATTCTGCGGGAGCGCGGATTCCCGACTTTTGCTTCGCCACCTCGTGCTCGTGGCGAAACCGTGGCGCTGTCGCTATCTCACACGCTTCGTGTCACCGATGTGATGCTCGCTTTCGAGCGAACGGCTGCGGCTTGTGGGGCCAGATTCTTGCATCGGGAAGATTGGCAAAAGGATTCGGAAGAAGGCCAGCATCTGACGCTCATGCGCTGGAGTATCACGATCCAATACGACGCCAAGCGAGTCCGCTGCGCGGTAATACCTGACGCTGTCTTTGCACTCGATCAAGAAGGCAAACGATCATATTTTTTCGTTGAGGCGGATCGGGGCACCATGCCTGTTTCCCGAGGCAGTGCCGACCAAACCTCATTCCGCCGCAAGGTGCTGGCCTACAAAGCCACGCGCGATGCTGGCATTCTGTGGAAACGCCATGCTATTCCCGGTTTCCGCGTGCTAGTCATCGCCGAGAGCGAGCGGCGGTTGAGATCACTCCGCTCGGCTGCCGCCGCCTGCTTCCAACGAGGCGATTCCACGATGCTATGTTTCACTCTGGCATCAAACTTCCTGTCAGGCCAAGAAGCATGGCAAACCTGTGGCGAGCGTTCTGCCTTCCAGCTTTTTACCCACCCAAGATCCTGAAAGCAGCACTGTCTGGTCTCACGGTTCACCAATGCCCGAGATGGTGCCAAAACTGCTTTTCCCGAAGCGATTACCAGCCACTATCGCGAGTCTCGCGTCACCAACTGGTAAACACGCTCCAGATCAGTTTGGGTGAGGTCTTTGAGACTCTCAAAAGGCTTCTTCATTTTCAGCCGATGGGCGATTTCAGGGTAGTATTCTTCTTTTTCTCGCCCCATTCGAGACATGCATGTTTTGATAGCTTTGATCCTCTCTGTTTCCCAAAGGTTAGGAGCCTTTCTGCGAAGCTTACGAACGCCAATCCCACGATTCATGCGATACCACCTTTCGATTTGAGGCATCTGACTTGAAAGGATGTCTTCATAGCGGGTGACTTTCGCTTCGTTCTTCAAGCGAGCCCACCATTCGGCCTTGGCCTGGCCGATGGTCTTCCCCGTAGCTTGCTGCGCAAGCTCATCCACCCAGTCAGTGATTTGCTTCTTCTCAGCAGAACTTACCGCTCCGCTGGGAGGGGGAACCACTGATTTGAACACAGGAGGCTGTGTGTAAACGTTTTGATTTATCTGGTTGCCGTCGCCCACCACATTCGCATTTGCGACACCTTCCTGACGGACATCGCCAGCCTTCTTTTTTCTCGCTGGTTTTGGTGAATGGATGGCGATTAAATCTTGAACCGCCATTTGCAGATGCTTGCGAAAGAGCTTCGAAAACTCAGCTCGACTCTTGAATGACCAAAACATGCCCAACGGCTTTAGCTTCTCGCGAAACTGCTGAACCAAGCGGAACTGTGCATCATCCTCGGCTCGCAAATCTTCAACGTCTGAAAAATACACCATGACTTTCCTTCCTTGAGTCATCGCACGCTCTATTTCCTCCTGAGTGCCTGACGCAGCGATGCCAGTGGGAGACCCAAAGCGCCGCCAGAAGACAGCCACGACGATGTCGCAGTTATCAATCAGCCTGTCGTTGATCAATGCTTGCGGCCTGCCCGACAAATCAGGCAGGGCATCTGTTGCCCAGTGGGAATGGCGGACAAAAAAGTTGGAGTTCATTCCAGCTCCGCGGTTCCACTCATCAACTTCTTCACTGATGATTTTGATTTCGCGTGCCACATCACTTGGGCCGCACTTCATGAGGTTGAATATCGTTGGTTTCTTTGGCATGACTGGACGTGTATTCAGGGTTTGATTTATTTGATCTAGTCGTCGAACTGGTCGTCAAAGTCGTCGCCATCCGATCCTTCGACTTCAGGGTAGGACGAAAGAAGCTTGGATCGCTCGTGCTTGTCCCACCAGGGAAAAAGCGTGTCTTGCCACAATCTGGCTGGAGGCAAGGGTTGAGTTTCTCCCCAAGGCAAAAAAGCGCTTCTCTCATGCGGCGAGAACCCGAAAATGATCGGTATCGTTCCGCCATAGGCATTTGGTCTCCGAATCAGTTTGTAGGGCTTATTGTAGAATCCTGCATCATTCCAATGTCCATCTTCATTGGTGCGAAATGGCACGGCCCTTACCGCAGGGCTAAAGTGCGTCGGCAGGACACTAGCTCCCATGCCTGGAAGCCAGTAATAGACCCGCCCATAATACAACGAGTGTAAGTAGCGCTCGATGAGCCTCGGACGGAACAAGTCAGTCCCCAAGTCTTCGGTGAGCGGAATGACCCATAGAATCGTGATGCCCATCGCAGTGTAGTCGGCTGTGCGTGCCAGCAGTTGTCGAATACCGATGGACGAACGCTGAACCTCGATCACTAAGGGTTGTCTTCCGATTCGACCTCCGATGTCCGGCTGCCGATTGATTTTGTCATCCTTTCTTCGTCTGATTACTCGGCGGGTATCGCAAATCCAGTTGCCTCTCGGATGGGCATCTTGCAGTGCATAAAAAATCTCTGTCTTGCATCGGTGATGAAGCCAAGACTCTCGCGAGGTGTCGATGGGCGAAACACGAGCGTGATGAGCGAAGTGCCTCCTGATGTGATAAGGCCGTCGGTGAATCACGTCCATGTTGCAGCCAATGCACACAAAAGGGCCGTCATCTTTATCCACGCTAGTTGCATGGACTCTGGCACGATGCTGTAGGCTCCAAGCGTATCCGTTGAGTAGTGCACTACAGCCGACCTCACGGGCATCCCATTTAGGACTCCGCTCGTCGCTGTTTTCGGGGCGTCGGCTCATGCTTCAACCAATAGAATCAGGCCCAGGCCGCAACGATGAAGTGCAAGAGCTGAGCGATGCCCCCCCCTTGCACCGCCCTGCTGACGCCGTGGTAGAATGAATCATGAGGAAGCCACACCAGCCGCCAACGGCTGGCCGTGGCTCTTTTTGTTCCACCCCCAAACCAAGGAGTTCTTTCACAACAACATGAGCACCACGCACCCCATGCCCACGAATGCCTTCGTGGACTTCAAGGAGATCAAATCCCGCGTCACCATTCTTCAAGTGCTGGAGCGCTACGATCTGCTCCCAACTCTCAAGCGTAGCGCGGACCGGCTCTCCGGCCCGTGCCCGCTACACCGTGGCAGCAACCCTACGCAGTTCCGAGTGTCCGCCAGCAAGAGCTGCTGGAACTGCTTCGGCACCTGCGGACGCGGCGGCAATGTCATCGACTTCGTGTCATTACGCGAGGGCTTGCCCTTCCGCGATGCCGCACTGCTCTTGCAGGAGTGGTTCCTGCCGGAGAAAAGCCTCTCGCGAGTCGCCGAGTCTCCGCCGTCGGCATACAGGCCCCAGACCAAATCACCTGCATCAGGACCACCGCCAGCCGCTCCACCAGCGGCGGCAAGTCCCAACGATGATGATGGCAGCGAGGGGGGGAAAAAACCCCCCCCCTTTTTGC
>DDQZ01000102.1:149524-159578 GCA_002343505.1 Verrucomicrobiaceae bacterium UBA2429
TCCCCAACGATGATGAGGGCGAGGCGGGTAAAACCCCGCCTCTCTCATTTGAGTTGAAGTCGCTCAAGCAAGACCATCCGTATCCCG
Organism: Verrucomicrobiaceae bacterium UBA2429; assembly: GCA_002343505.1. Lineage (GTDB taxonomy): Bacteria > Verrucomicrobiota > Verrucomicrobiia > Verrucomicrobiales > Verrucomicrobiaceae > Prosthecobacter. The sequence goes on from DDQZ01000102.1 coordinate 149,612, forward strand.
GCTCGCGCGGCCTCACGGCGGTGCTGATGCAGGACTACGGCATCGGCTTTTGCTCCAAGGGGTGTCTGCGTGGCTACCTCGCGATTCCCATCCGCAATCGCGAGGGCAAGCTCGTCGCCTACATAGGGCGCTGGCCCGGAGACCCGCCGGAGGACAAACCGAAATACAAGCTACCAAAGGGCTTCCGCAAATCGCTGGAGGTTTTCAACCTCGACCGCGCCGCGAAGGAGCCGGGCGATAGCGCCTTGCTCGTGGTGGAGGGCGTCTTCGATTGCCTCCGCCTCGTGCAGCTCGGCTACCGCCGCGTGGTGGCCTTGCTCGGTTCGTCTCTATCGAGACGGCAGGAGGCGTTGCTTTGCGATTCAGCGGGCAGGGGTGGTCAAATCACCCTCATGTTCGATGCCGATGATGCAGGACGCCACGGTGCCTCCGACGCGGCAGCCCGGCTGTCGCGTCACTGCACCGTGCGCAACGTGGACATCGGCGAGTTCCGGCACCAGCCGGAGCACCTGGAGAAACACGAACTCGAAGCGCTGCTCCGCACCCGCTGACACACCATGGACGTTCATTGCTCCGCCTGCGGTGAGCCGTGGGATAGCTGGCACATCCTCAACGACGCCATCTACGACACGGCCCTCACCCGCCCCGAGTGCGCTGCGTGGAATCGCACTCCACGACAAAAGCAGCTCGCCCCGCACTACCGGACCGTCTTCCGGGACGCGGGATACGAGTTCGGCCACACGCTGATGCACGTCATCCACTGCCCGGCGTGCCCTCCCACCGCGAAGGCGGGCGACGAGCCCACCACGCTCAAGCACGCCATCGAAGACATCCTCGGCGACGATCTCGACGCCATCGCAGCAACCTTCAACGACCACCACCTATGACCGCAGCTATTGCAGACAAGCCACCCCTCTTCCCTCTCGGAAATCTCTACTCCACACCTGGCGCGCTCGCCGAGCTGTCGGAGCAGGACATCGCGAAAGGCATCGCCCGCCACTGGACCGGCGATTGGGGCGACGTGTGCGCGGAGGACAAGCAGCTCAACGACGAAGCCGTGAACAGCGGCTTCCGTATGCTCTCCGTGTATGAGGGCCAGAACAACACCAAGTTCTGGATCATCACCGAGGCCGACCGCAGCGCCACCACGGTGCTGCTGCCGGACGAGTACTGATTAGGAGGACACGATGAGTCAGCTTGAACTGTTTCACTTCCCTCCCGTGCCCCAACCGCCATGGCGAACGAAGCCAAAGGAGTGGAAGGTCGTCTCGCTCAGAGAATGCCCCACCCCCGAGGACATGATCTGCGTGAACCAGCCGTCTGGCGCACTCGCCTATTGGCAGCAGCAAATCGCTACCGCACCGCACTACAATCCTGACTGCGAATGCGTGGCCGTGCTACTGCTCACGGCTCGGTTACGGGTCAAAGGCCATCAAATCGTCTCCATCGGCATGCTAAATGAGGCCATGGCGCACCCACGCGAGGTCTTTCGCGTCGCTGTCACGGGAGCCGCCTACGGCATCGTGCTCATGCACAACCACCCGAGCGGAGAGGCAACGCCATCCGATGCAGACCGCCTCATTACCAAGCGTATCTGCGAGGCAGGCAACATCCTCCGCATCGAGGTCCACGATCACGTCATCGTCGGCCACCAGCGCTACTTCTCGTTCCGCGAAAGCGGACTGATGTAGCGTTCTTAAACCTCCACCTGGCAAATGTCAGGTGGTTTTCTTTTTCCAAATCAGTCCGCCTTGCCGAGAATTTGTCGTTCGACAAACGCGACGAAATCCGGGTCCTGGTAGTCTTTGATTCCCGACCACACAGTCCGTGCCGCCGGTGCGGCGAAGAACTGCCGGATATTCCGTTCCATTCCGTGTGGCTTGAGCAGCTCATCCAGCTTCACGGCTCGATAGACTGTGCTCAGATGGAGGATCAGCGACCGCACGAACAGCCGCTCGCGTTCCGTCAGCGGCTCTCTTTCAACATCGCGGTTCTCGTCCTGGACACGCATCAAATCCGGCGTCTCCATTGCCTGCCGCCAGATGTCACGGTGCTGCTGCGTGAGGCTGATCATGTTCTCGATCCGCCGCGCTCGCGAGTCGCGATGAAGGCCGATCCCTGTGAAGATCAAGCCACCGATAATACCAACACTTTCCAGCAAAGACTCGCCATGATGCACGAGCCAGCGTGTGACTTCCATGCGCCGAATTATAGCAGTGCAGGACGGGCACGAACTATACAGTATCGGGAATGTCTCGCTTTGCCTCAACTAGCACCCGACGCGGGATGCGAACGATAGCCTCCTGAGCACCACAGCCCGTGCCAGCGGGCAGGTGCGGCATCGCCTCCGCCGTGATCGGCTGGCCGATGATGGCAAAGTCGCCATCGGCTAGCTCCAGAATATCCGGGCACTCCGAGAGCGCTAGGCACTCGCGAGGGCCGCGCTTGGGGTTCTGAGGGCCGAGTTTGCGAAGAAAGGTCATGGCAGTCTGAGTTTGGCGTGACCATAGCCGCTCTCATTTTGGAAGCAAGTGCTTCTGCTGGGATTTTGACAGCATGAAAAAGTCTGTGCACAGCAAACTCTCCAAGACCTTCTGCGACCGTATCCGGTCGCTGCGGGAGAAGGCTGGCATGACCCAGCGTGATCTCGCCAAAGCCCTTGGCCGAGAACATGGCATGGTTGCAAGGATCGAGCTTGGCGAGCGCCGCGTGGACCTTGTGGAGGCCTTTGAACTCTTCAAGACTTTGGGGACCGATCCAGCAAAAGAAGTAGCGAGCCTGATGGATGAGTTTGAGCTGCTAACCAAGTAGCCATCTCGACCCAAGACGAAACTCGCGGCTTACGACATGCTCTGCTTTCGCCAAGCGGTGACGGCATCTGAGACATTATCGCGCGATGTGTCGTTTGCCCATTCATCCCAAAATTCCACTGTGCCGCTGTTCGGATGAGCGTTAGGGGTAGAGATTCGGATGCGACTCGGGAGCAGACTGGCATCTCCCACCACAAGAGCTTCACCTGTATCGAGCACCGGAAGGAGTTCTGCGAAACCGCCCAAGCTGTCCGGCAACATTCGGCGCACGACGTTCTGATCTTCGGCATTCGTCAATCTCAGAGCCACGAAGTTGTTGCATTGGCTGAGCACCGTTCGATTCACCTCGGATGGTCGCTGACTCACCACAACGAGGCCAACGCCATACTTGCGTCCCTCTTTGGCAATCCGCTCGAAGTGCCTGAGCGCAGCAGCTCCCACACTACCGCCCTCGCAAGCATCAGGAATATAGAGGTGGGCTTCGTCGCAAACGAGCGAGATGGGATGGCGCTTCTCCTTTGGCATCCATTGCTGCACTGAAAAAATAAGGCTAGCAATCCTGGCCACAATAAGTGGGAGGATGTCGGAGGGCACCTCCGAGCAATCAATGATCTTCACACCACCCTTGCCAGCAGCTTGATCTTTGGAGCCGTTCATTAGCATCTTAGAAAGCTTTGAAAGCCAATCGAATCGGCCCGCTTCAGCCGGAGCCGCCATCATGAATCCGAGCCGTCGATCACCCAGTTTGTTCTCCAGTCTAGCGATGAAGCGGCTAAGCTTGCCATGGAAATCGCCCTGCTTATCGCCCCTCGACCCCTGCACCATTTCCCTGTCGAGCCGCTGAAGCTCTGCAAGCACATGCTGCAAGTCATAAGGAACAGGACTGTCCACCGTGAAGTTCGCAAGCACGTCAGAGTGTCCACCCGCCTCAAGGAATGCACGCTTGGCATCCACCACCGTTCTAGCGAGCACCATTGCTTGGTTAGGGGCATTGTTATCGCTGCGGTCAACGAGCATGGTGGTCATGTCATCGTAGCCGAGCAACCAGTAAGGAAAGAAAAGGACACCCTGGTCGAGGCCATTACTCACATTCAAATCACCAGGCCCTGCAATCCGCAGATGGCGAATGCCATCGCCGGTAATGGTGCTGTATTCACCGTGAATATCGAAGAGCACAGCGTTCGCATTGGGTAAGAGAGCGACCTGTTCCATGAGCCGTGCCGTCGTCCATGACTTGCCCGATCCAGTGCTCCCCACGATCACAGCATGGCGTTGGAAAAAGCGGTTCGCATCCAGATACGCTTCGGCGGCTTCATCCAAAGTGTAATGCCCCAGGCTGAGGCGTGCGGCATCGCTGCGCCCCTGAAAGGAGACAGCTTTCATGAAGGCGGTTAGTCGCTCGCCCTCAATCGCGAAGCATCTTGCATCAATCTCCGGCACCGTTTCAAGCGTGCGGCGGAAGACGTTCTCCCGGCTGCCGAGCTTGTCGCAGAACGTGCCAATGAGTGTGATCCGGACCAAGTTCTGCTCCGTCGTCTTTGCAGTGGTTTCTTCACCATCGCTGTCAGCCAGGATTTTCTCGACCGTGGTGTCACGCGTGATTTTTTGGACAATGCCCACGAGATACTGACCCGCTTTCGAACTATGCAACACGACCAACCGGTTTACCTGGAGTTTGCGCAGCAGTTCCAGATTCTCTACCGACACGATGACGGTTGAGGTGTCCACCGCTTTAACGTGGCCGAGCGCTTCTTCGTCTTTGTAGTTGAACAGTCCCATGTGATTTTTGTTTGGTGGTTAATCTCCAATCGTTGATCGCAAAAACTCGTCGAATCGCCAGATGGGGCGATCAAGTTTAATGCCGTCGGGCACCGCGCTTGTGTATGCAGTGGAGCCATCACCTGACTGCTCCAGTCCCAAAACTGTTGAGTGTTTGCACAGCCTCAGGAACGCACGCGCCTCTGGCGTCAACGTCTTAGCTAGCACCACAACAGGAACTCGCTCGTTAGCTACGCGCTTTGTGAGCTTTGGCTGGATGTGCATATCCCTGAACCCATATCCGACGCAGAAAATGGACCTTGCACTTGCAAATGCGCTGTCGGAGCAAGCGATGATTGATCTGAAAGGCTCCATGTGGGTTGCTAGATATTTACCGGTGCCCGGAGTGACCATCAAAGGCTTGTGCGTTGCCGGAGCGTTAAGATCATCGGGCAGAGCAAAACTGTTTTCGCTATCGTCCATGAACCAATCCAGCGAACCGTGGACTTTCAGGATGTCCACCTGCCGGGTGCCTTGAGGAACCGGTGAAGTAAGTCGCCCTGATTCAAACGAACGCACATAAGCCCCCGCAAAACCTGTGGAATGATTCATTGCGCCGGCATCAGCCGCATACTCCGCAAGGCGATCGTAATTCGTCGTCACCACGGACAGCCTCGTGTGGGTCGAAGTGAACAAATGACGAAACAGGCGTGTGTGAGGCAGATTTACCTTCCCTTGCACGAGTTGGACTAAAAGGCCTCTGTCGCCTTCGATGACCATTTCACGCGTTGCGGCAACAACCCTTCGCTCCAAAGGCTCCGGCAATTGAACTTCATGAAGCGCCTTCTCCAGATCGCTAGTGCCTGCTAGTGCGCTTTTGAAGCGATCCCAGATAGCCACCTCGCCAGCTTCAGGCGTTACGGTCTTGAGCAGGTGCGTTTGCAGATCACCCATTCCGCCGACGCCATGAGCCAGAGAAGCACCGCTGCCTAAAACAGTTACGGGAACACGCCCGAGGCATTCCTGACCAAGTTTCAGGATGTCGTCAATTGATTGGTTGCTGGGTTCACTCATCGAAATACTAATGCGATTCTGGTAGAAGCGGCGAGCGAACGTATGAGCCAATGTAGCCAACGAACCGATCCACTTGCTCCAAGTTCGTGAGGAGTTGCCCTCGAACCATATCCTCTGTGAGATTCTTGCGACGGGCAATGATCTCAACTGCGCCATCCACGCATCCCGGTTGAAGCGCGACTCCATTGGAGTCTTTGGCGAACGGTCCGTCCGTTTCCGTGAGCATCCGTTCAATCGGTATGGTGTCGATGATCTTCAGGCCATTCACGCTCGCAGCCATAGACGGGTTGATTGAAAACCAACAGCCACCATCGACCGCACGGGCCACTTCGGCAGGTGTGCCCGAGAACCAGTGAAGAATGGGCAGTCCTTTTGAAATCGGTAGCCACTCCTTCAGCATCTTGAGCACCTCTGGAACGGTTCGCACGGCATGGATCGAAAGCACTTTTGGGCCACTCGCGGAGCAGGCTCGCAACACGCGCTCAAACACCCGGCGCTGTGCGGCTAACGAGCGGTAAAATCGCGGGCCTGCATCCAGTCCAACTTCTCCTATGAATTGGGCCTGTGCCACTAGCTTTTCGAACCGTTCGATCTCTCCTTCTCGGTCGCCCACTACCTGCGGGTGCAGTCCCAGTCCCACGCGGATAAAGGCTGATTTTGCCGCAAGCTCCTGGTTGTGCGGCCACGCTAGCGGGGTAGTTGTGACAGCGAGGATATTCACCCCCTCTTCCTCGCAATGCTTGAACGCCCTAATGTGATCAGGGTAGAGGTCCAGGTGACAATGAAAGTCTATGCCGCTCGGATTCATGCTTTGGCTCGTCCTGCTGGATTTAGAAGAGCATCCACCTCGGCCATTCCCCGCGCATACATTGCAGCGTAGTCCGCCCACTCGTCAGCGAACTCAGAGAGCGGCCCAGACGCATGGATCATAATTTTCGCCAAGCTGGGATTCGCTTTTAGCCGACGAATGGCGAGCAAAAACGACCGAAGATTCCTGCCTTCTGCTTTGGTGGAATCATTGGCGACTGCCGACAAATCCGGCACCGTGTAGGTTGTCTCGTCACCGGCGAACGCCGCGAGCACAGATGCCCTCCTGATAATGCAGGGCACGCAGTAGCCGCAGTGTCCGTTTGGTTGCTTCTTCCAACGCCCCTTTGCCGGTGAGGAGCACGACATCGTATTCTTTAGCTTTGCCTTGAGAAAATCGCGGTCCTGGCACTCCTGAGCCATCTCTCCTTTGGTTTGGTGTCGATACGGATTCTTCAGCGTGACGTTGATTCCGAGCGCGGAGACCGCGTCTTCGAATCGCCGCATGAAATAGGGATGCGTTGTGCGGGTGCTCAGCGCCCCGACTCGGAGCGAGTCAAGGGGAGCGTTGAGCGCGATCAGGCCATTCTCGGGCACATACAGTGTCGTCGTTTTACCAAGTGAGCTGGCCCCTAGCACACCCAATGCGAAGAAGAGGAATGACCTGGATCTTTGAGTGTCCTCTTGGCCCCCTTCCTCAATTGCTTCTGATGAAAAGCTCACATAGGCATCGACGCTCTTCCACGCTGACTCACCAAACCTCTCCTTTAGCCACTGACGGCAGATGTTTTGATGCTTGCTGGTAATGCCATCAGCGCGGTGGCTGATCAATAAAGGCTGTTCACCACTTTTGAGCAGGTCAATTCCCCCAATGAAGCTATCGAGGCCACCAGAGAAGAGACAGGCGCAAGTGAGGCCGTGGAACTGCCCCTGAACCGGTTTGGCGAGGACGCGCGCGCTTTTGGGGCGCGAACGGAAGAATACGCGCCACCGATCTCCCGTTAGAAAATTCAAGCCCTTGATAAGACAATCATGTGCCACCCTCCAAGCGGTGGGATCAAATACGGGCAAATACAGGTCGATCTCCCGAGTCCAGCCATCCTGAGAATGGTCGGCACGAGAAACTCGCGTATCAGCGCAGAAGACGAGGGCACCAAGGATTGCCAGATCAATCGCTGATTCATGAGGCGCGGCACCAAGCTTTTCGAGAGTGTCCAGAACGTTACCGATACCGAATTTCAAGGCACCATCATCACGAATGAAGTTTATGGCAGTGATCGTCGAGTCCTTCTCGACAACGCTCACCCTAGCGCGGTCCGCGCCCCCAAGACGGCATACGATACTGTGACGTTTCATTGATTTATTCTTCAGCGAATTGTTCCCAAAGCCCAAAGGCTTCCTCGTAGATCGACTGCACGGTGGCAATTGCCGCAGTGGACGTTAGAGACCCGAGCTTGCAGAGGCTCTCTCCAGCCGATTGTCGCACTCCTGCGATGATGAAGTTGTGCAATGCAGCCTCAGCGGACTCGACCCCTTCCACCGTCTTGGGTCCAGCAACCACACGGTTGCCTATGTCGTTGATCACCCTGATCTCGATAGACCTAGCAATGAAATCGAGGAGGAATTCATTCCACATGTCTATGGACAGGTTCTCGATCATGACGTCGGAATCCTGGCACAAATCAATGACCGCTTCTGTGAAGGCTTGGCGTGCAACTGACTCGTCCAGGCCGCCGCCAGCCGGACAAATTACATCCATCAGCTTCGGCAATACCTCTGATGCGGTGCGCCCCACGCAGTCCCCCAAATGAACCTGAGCCAGAGCCTCCTGAGTGCCAGATGATTGCACGCTGCTCACAAAGGATGCGAGCTTCGAAGCCGTCACACTCGACGACCCCATCCGGCGTGCCGCGCCTGATTTGCCGCCGCTGCCAGACCGCACATAGTGGCCGAGTGCGCGTTGAATGCTCCTCTGGTCACCCGTGGTCGCAAACCGAGTAAAGTTCAGCCGAGCCACCTTGAATCGATTGTCGGTTGGCGCGGATGGCATAGGTGGCAGCGGTTTTTTTTCATCTTGTTGCGGTGCCCCTGGCATTTCTGCCGGTGGCGCTACCGCTGGCACAGGAGAGGGAGAGTTAGTGTCGGGTAGCCAAGAAGGTATGAGCGGAGTCGAAGATTTTGGTCCGCCGAATGAGTTCGAGGTGCCCATAGTTTAGTTTCCTTTCTTCTTCGTCAGGTTCGCGACGCCCGAGAGCGTCCTCGACAGCGTTGGGTTCTGTGTTTGAGAAACCCACGCCCGCTTGAGTTCGGACCACTCTTGAACGGCGATACTTTCCGTGAGTGCAAGCTCCCATTTCGAATCTCCAGCCACCCATGGACCAATTCGATCCACCGGCAGCTCGCGTGCAAAGGAAACCAGAAGTCGTTGAAGTGAGGCGTGGTGCTGAGCGAGAAGGCCCAATGCCAGCACTCCTTTGGGCATCACCTTGTATTCGTCGGCAGCGCGCACCTTCGACGCGACACCGTCAAAAACGGCCAGGGCATCGTCAGCTTTAAGGTTCTTCACCTTTTCCGTGAGTTGCCTGACCACGGCGACTGACGAAGCGGAAGCTAGGCTCTCAATCAGGTCATCAAGTTCACCTCCTCCAACCGAGAACTGAAGCCTCCGATCTCTGGTCAACATCATGTAGGGGCGCAGATCGACTGCCGCCAATTTCGGCCCCTTCGTTGACCAATCTCTGACCGCAGGCAAAGACGTCCAAATTTCTTTCCCTTCGATATCCCCTTTCTCACGATCACCTTCGAGCTGCTTGATCTCGGCAGGTTTTCCATCACGGCAAGCAACCACAGCTTGAACCATCTGATCGTAGGCTCCCGCAGGCCAGAACCTCTCGGCCAGCATGATTTTGGCGAGCACGGGCTTCACGATCTCCATACCAAAACCGCGAATCTCGGCGACGGCCAAGCGAAGCAGGAAAGTGTTGAGGAATCGTTTGATTTGACGTGGATTTCCCTTTGTCCCCTCAGTCACCCGCCCCGCTATTTGCTGGCTCAAATCGACCGCATCCTGCACGACCGCTGGAATTGCGGTTCCAAATCTTTTGCGAAGTTCCTTGGTGTCGAATGCGTCGCGGTCCCAGGGCTTGCGAAGAACATCGCGCGCCATCTCCCGCAGCTTTTCAAAGTATTTGGTGCCGTCGTCTTTCAATTCGGCTTCCGCCGCCTCGACCAGCAAAAGAGCAAGGTAGAGCTGAGTCTCTGCAAGGCCCATTGCCGGGATTCGGAACGGCACTTGGATGAGCTTCTCCAGATAGTTGCGAGCGTAGCCAACCCCTCCCGGGGCCAATGGCAAATCAGGGAAGTGGCGCTTCACCGCGTATTCGATCATCCCCTCATCGGCAGCGATGACAATTGCCACTCGTGGCAGCGAGAGAAACAGCTTGGCAGCCTCCAGTGTCTCAATCGCAGTTTCGGGCAAACAACGATCAAGATCATCGGTAGTGGTATAGTTTGAAACC
>DDQZ01000003.1 GCA_002343505.1 Verrucomicrobiaceae bacterium UBA2429
GGAGGCAGACGGCCAGGGGGTGGGGCTGCGGGTGGGCGAGGTGGTCGGTGGCGAGTTTTTTCAGGCCGCTGAGCAGGGGCTCCGGCCCGCCGACGGCGCGCGCGGCGAAGGCATCCGCCTCGAACTCATGCCGCCGGCTCAGCGCCAGGCCGCCGATGCCGATGAGCAGGCCGAGCGGTTTGTAGATGAGGCCGAAAAGCACCAGGCCCATGCCCACGGGTGTGCCCGCCACGCCGAAGGCGGCGAAGAAATCCGGCGAGCGCAGCGCCCACCCAAGCAGGGCGAAGATGACGCCCATCTCCGCCAGGGCCAGGGCAAGGTGCTTCGGCACATGGCGCAGGCGGCTGTGGCCGATCTCGTGCGCGAGCACGGCGAGGATCTCCTCCTGTGTGTGGTTTTCCAGCAGGGTGTCGAAGAGGGCGATGCGGCGCGTTTTGCCGAAGCCGGCGAAGAAGGCGTTGGCCTTCGTGGAGCGGCGGGAGCCGTCCACGATGCTGACCTCGCCGACGGGGAAGTGGAGCTTTTCCGCGAGGGCGAGGATGCCGGCGCGCAGGGCGCCCTCCTCCAGGGGGCGGAATTTTAAAAACAGGGGCATGATGAGCCGGGGGGAGAGCCAGGTCATGAGCAGGCTGAAGGCGGCGAGGAAGATCCAGGCGTAAAGCGCGGCCAGGGACCGCGTCTCGAAGAACCAGAGCACGAGCGCGGCGGCGGGCAGGCCTAGCAGGGCCAGGAGCAGCAGGCCTTTGAGCTGGTCGCTGACGAAGGTGCGCGGGGTGGTTTTGTTGAAGCCGTGCTTTTGCTCGACGCCGAAGGTGTGCCAAATCTCAAACGGCAGCCCGGCCAGGGTGAGCGCGAGCATGACGGCGGTGATGACGATGACGCCGGTGAGCACGGGGCCGTGCCCGAGGCTGGCGCAGGCGCCTTGCAGCCAGCCGAAGCCGCCGATCCACCACACGCCGAGCAGCAGCGCCAGGGAGGTGAAGCTCTGGGTGAGGCCGACGCGCTGCTTGTCGAGGAAGTATTCGCGGAGCTGCCCGCGCTTTTCGTCGGTGTAGAGGTCCGCCAGCACGGGCGGCAGGGCTTTGCCAATGCGGGCGCTGTTCAGCAGGGCGGCGAGCCATTCGAGATGGAAGACGACGAGCACGCCGAGGAGCGCGGCGAGGAACCAGGGGTTGGAGACGGTCATGGATGGGAAGCTGGGGTGGATGAAACGAGGAACCGGCGCTGAATCTCGGCGATGGCCCATTGGGCGTGCCCGGAGATGAGGGGGTGCTCGTCGCGGGCGGCGGCGGCGAGGGCGGGGAGGTCGGCGGGGGTGCCGGTGTTGCCGAGGGCGACGCAGACGTTGCGCAGGAAGGCGGGGCGTTTGATGCGCTTGACGGGGGATTTGGCGAAGAGGGCGCGGAAGCTCTCGTCGGTGAGGCTGAGGAAGTCGCGCAGGCGGTGCTGGAAGACGGTCTCGCGCGCCTGGAAGGCGGCTTCGCGGGAGGCTTGGGCGAATTTGTTCCAGGGGCAGGCGGTGAGGCAGTCGTCGCAGCCATAGATGCGGTCGCCGATGGCGCGGCGGAACTCTTCAGGGATGGGGCCTTTGCTCTCGATGGTGAGGTAGGAGACGCAGCGGCGGGCATCGAGGCTGCGCGGGGCGGTGATGGCCTGGGTGGGGCAGGCATCCATGCAGCGGGTGCATTTGCCGCAGAGGTCGCGCGCGGGCTCGTCGGGGGTGAGGTCGAGGGTGGTGATCAGCTCGGCGAGGAAGAACCAGGTGCCGAGCTGGCGGTGGATCTGCATGGTGCTTTTGCCATTCCAGCCGAGTCCGGCCTCGTTGGCGAAGTCGCGCTCCAGCACGGGGCCGGTGTCCACATAATAGCGCTGCGCGCCGCCGAGGGTGACGAGGTGGTCATGGAAGGCGCGGAGCTTTTTTTCGATGAGGTCGTGGTAGTCGTCATTCCATGCGTAGCGGGCGATGCGGTAGTCCGCCGCGGCGGGGCCGGGGGCCGCGCCCTGGTAGTAGTTCATGGCGAGCACGATGATGCTGCGCGCGCCGGGCAGGACGAGGCGTGGATCGGTGCGGCGGTCGAGGTTGCGCGCCATCCAGGCCATGTCGCCGTGTTTGCCGTCGGCGATCCATTTTTCATAAAGCTCGCGGTGCGCGGCGGGGCGCGCGGGGGCGATGCGGCAGTCGGCAAAGCCGAGGTCGCGGGCGAGGACGCGGAGGGCGGCTGGGGAGGGCGGGTCTTGGGGACCGGATTGACCTAACTGACCGGGTGGAACGGGCGGACCTGGACGAGCTGGCTGGCTCATGGCGGGTCAAAGGATGCTGCCGGGCTGGTAGGCGGCGGCGTCGGGGTGCGCGGCGAGCAGGGCGCTGACTCGGGCGTGAAAGTGGTCCACCTGCGCGGGGCCGTCGCCGGCATTGGCGCGGCCCTGGGCCAGGAGGCTGTCCAATGCGGAGGCGTCGAGCCCGAGGCGCGGGTCGGTGGCGAGGCGGTCGAGCAGGTCGTTGCGGGCGGTTTTGCCGGTGCGCAGGTCTTTGGCGACGGCGACGGCGTGCTCCTTGATGGCTTCATGGGCGGCCTCGCGCCCGGCGCCGGCTTTGACGGCCTGCATGAGCACGGTGGTGGTGAGCAGGAAGGGCAGGTAGCGCAGCAGCTCGCTCTCGACGACGGAGTCGAAGACTTCCATTTGGTTCAAAATGGTGAGCAGGGTCTCCAGCAGGCCGTCCATGGCGAGAAAGGCGTCCGGCAACATGACGCGGCGGACGACGGAGCAGGAGACATCGCCCTCGTTCCACTGGTCGCCGGCGAGGCCGGCGGCCATGGCGAGGTGGCCTTTGAGGATGACGTGGAGGCCGTTCACGCGCTCGCAGGAGCGGCTGTTCATTTTGTGAGGCATGGCGGAGCTGCCGACCTGGCCTTTGGCGAAACCCTCGCCGGCCAGCTCGTGCCCGGCCATGAGGCGCAGGGTGCGGGCGAAGCTGGAGGGGCCGGAGGCGAGCTGGCAGAGGGCGGAGACGACCTGGAGATCCAGGCTGCGCGGATAGACTTGGCCGGGGGAGTCGAGCGCGGCGGAGATGCCGAGGTGGCGGAGGATGCGGGTTTCGAGTTCGCGGGCCTTGGCGGCGTCGCCATTAAAAAGGGTGATCTGGTCGAGCCGGGTGCCGACGGCGCCTTTGAGGCCGCGCGCCGGGTAGGTGCGGATGAGGTCCTCCAGGGCCTGCACGCCGAGGAGCAGCTCCTCCCCAAACATGGCCCAGCGGCGGCCGAGGGTGGTGACCTGGGCGGCGACGTTGTGAGTGCGCGCGGTGAAGGGGATGTCCCGCGCCTCGACGGCGCGGCGGGCGAAGGCGGCGAGGGCGGCGAGGCTTTTTTTCCGCACTTCCAGCAGGGAGCGGAAGACCTGGAGCTGCTCGACATTTTCGGTGAGGTCGCGGCTGGTCATGCCTTTGTGGATGTGCTCGTGCCCGGCCAGCTCGCAGAATTCCTCGATGCGCGCCTTCACATCGTGGCGGGTGACGCGCTCGCGCTGCATGATGGAGGCGAGAAAGACCTTGTCCTTCACGGACTCGTAAGCCTCGATGACGCCGTCCGGCACGGGGATGCCGAGCTCGCGCTGGCCTTTGAGCACGGCGATCCAGTAGTCGCGCTCCAGGCGGACCTTGCCCTCGGCGGACCAGAGGGCGCGCATGGCGGGGGTGGCGTAGCGTTCGGCGAGGACATTGGGGATGGCGTCAATCATGGGGCGGGCATGGTGGGCGCGGGCAGGCGGTGAGGAAAGTTGAAAAATGGAATCCCGCCGCGTGAGAAGGGTGCTAAAAAAGAATGGAATCCAGGGTTTCCGACCGGGAATTTCCGCGCCAAACTTCTTGCCACCCGCTCCCGGTCAGATAAAAAGGCGGATTGATCCCAGGCGCCAGCCCCACTTTATGAAGTTCACCATCAGCAAGGAATCTCTCCAGCAGGCCATCCAGCAAGTGCAGCACGTCGTCAGCGCGCGCACCACCCTGGCCATTCTCTCCAACGTCCTGCTGCGCGCGCGCGACGGGGTGCTGGAGCTGACCACGACCGACCTGGACGTGGGCGTGACATGCAGCGTGGCCGCCGAGGTGGAGGAGGAAGGCGCCACCACGCTGCCCGCGCGCAAGCTGGCGACGATCGTGCGCGAGCTGCCCGCCGAGGAGGTGGAGATCAGCGTGGACGGCAAAAACACCGCCTCCATCCGCAGCGGCCCCTCCTTTTTCAAAGTCCACGGCTTGAGCAGCGAGGAGTTTCCCTCCCTGCCCGGCTTCGACGAGGCGCGCGAGTTCAAGATCGAGCAGCCGCTGCTGCGCGACTGCCTGCGCAAGACCTCGTACGCCATCTCCACCGACGAGACGCGCTATGTGCTCAACGGCATTCTTTTCTCCTTCAAAGGCAGCGGCCTGACCATGGTGGCCACCGACGGGCGCAGGCTGGCGATGGTGGAGCAGGAGGTGGAGTTCCCCGAAAGCCAGGCGGTGGACATCATCGTGCCGACCAAGGCGGTCAACGAGCTGGCGCGCCTGCTCGGCGACAACGGCGATGTGATCATCCGTGTCAGCGGCAGCCAGGTGGGTTTTGATCTGGGCGAGAGCCTGCTCATCAGCAAGCTCATTGACGGCAACTATCCGAATTACCGGCAGGTGATTCCCGGCGAGGCGAAGGAAAAAATCGTGCTGGAGCGCGAGGCCTTCCTGCGCGCCATCTCGCGTGTGTCCCTGCTCGCCACCGACAAGTCGAACTCGGTCAAATTCATCTTCACCGACGGGCAGGTGGAAATCGTCGCCTCCTCGCCGGACGTGGGCGAGGCGCGCGAGACGCTGCCCATCAACTACAAGGGCGCGGACATCACCATCGCCTTCAACCCCGAGTTCACCATGGCGCCGCTGCGGAATCTGACGGCGGACGAGGTGACGCTGCATCTCATTGATGAAATCAGCCCCGGCGTGCTGCGCACGGGGGCCAGCTTCCTTTATGTGCTCATGCCCATGCGTGTGAACAATTAACAACCGCCGCGTCATGCTCCGCCCAACTCATCTCGCCCCCCTGGCCGCGCTCACTGTCGTGCTCGCCGGTTGTTACGGTCCGGAACCCCGCCCCTTCGCGGGCCGCGGCGGCCGCTCCCTGGACCGCCCGCCGCCGCGCTATGGCGAGCCGAGCCGCTATGTGGAGCCCCTCGCGCCCGGCCCCATGGACCCGCTGGCCGTGCCAGCCCCCCAGCCGGGCGCGGACCCCGGTTTGAATCTGGATCCTGGAATGGTTGTGACCCCGCCCACGCACACTCCGGCGGTTCCAGGCGGTGTGCAGACACCCCCCGCGCCGCCGCCAGCGCCGACTTCACCCGCCGCGCGCTCGGATGTGCCGTTCGCCCGCAGGGTGCCGGGACAGCCGAACCAAGTCTACAGCCTGAAGGATCCCAAACGCGCCATCAGCGTGGAAGGGTTCCGCCCCGGTCAAACGGTGGCTGACCCGGTGACAGGCGATCTTTTCCGCGTGCCTTATTGAGGCGGTGTCCCGCCCCGATTGCCTGGATCAGTGTGGCGCCAGCGGATCGCCGGCAGACATGCGCCATGCGTTGAGCTGGCCTAGCAGGCTTGCCATTCTCGCGGAGTGCATGGCATTGGCTGAGAGGTCGCGCAATTCATGCGGGTCGTTTTCCAAGTCGAAAAGCTGCCCGCGCCCTGCCTGCGGATAGAGAATCAATTTCCAGCGCTCATCGCAAATCATGCGCTGGGTGTCGGTGAAGACGCCGAACACCTGCTCGTGGACACGCGCCACCTGCCCGCGCAGCAATGGCGCGAGACTGCGCCCCTGCACGGTGTCCGGCACGGGCACGCTGGCGAGATCGCAGAAGGTGGGAAAAAGATCGCGCAGCATCACCAGCGCGCGGCTTTGGCGTCCGGCGGGCAGGCCCGGTCCGGCGATGATGAGCGGAGAGCGGATGCTGTGCTCGTATTGGTTTTGCTTGCCGAGCAAGCCGTGGCTGCCGAGCGCCAGCCCCTGGTCGCTGGTGAAGACAATGATCGTGTTTGAGGCGCGCCCCGTGTCCTCCAACGCCGCGAGAATGCGGCCGAGCTGCGCGTCGAGATCAGTGATCATGGAATGATAAACCGCCAGCTCCAGCCGCACCGCGCCTTCAGTGCGCGGCACAGGCAGGAGCACCTCGTCGCGCCCGCCCTGGTTGCCGTGATCGAAGGGATGCTCCGGCGCGAAGTTGGCCGGCAGCGGCGTGCGGTGCAGCTCGTGATGATGGGCGGGGTCCGGCGGCCACATGCGCGGATCGTGGGGAAAGGCGAAGTTCACATGCAGCAGGAAGGGCTGCCCGGCAGGTGTCTCCCGCAGCGCGCGGATGGCGCCGTCGGCGATGTGGCGGCTGTTGTCCGGGCGCAGCCCCGCGCCTTTCTCCGGCTCCGGTCTGCCCTCGTCATTCTTGAAGGTCCAGCCGGTGTAGCCCGTGAGCGGATTGCCACGCTCGTCGGTCTGCGGAGCCGCCGGTTTTTTGCCGCCGCCTCCGCTGGAGTAAAGTCCGCGGATGCCCGAGTAACCGCGCTGCAAGGGGGTGCCGTCATTGTGCCATTTGCCGGAATACCAGGCCAGATAGCCCGCCTCGCGAAAGGTGGCCGCGAGTGTTTTCAGCGCGGGATCAACCGGCCCGACCGGGTAGTTTGGATACGCGCGGAAGGCCGTGCAGCCGGTGAGGATTTCCGCCCGGCTGACATGGCAGATGGGGTATCCGGCATAAGCGCGTGTGAAGACCGTGCCCCGCGCGGCGAGCCGGTCGAGATTCGGCGTGCGCAAATGCGCGCCATGCAGCGCCGCGAGGGTGTCCGGCCTCTGATCGTCGGTGACAACGAACAAGATGTCAGGCTGCCCGGCGGCGGCGCCGGCTGCAAGGCAAAGACAGGCCAGGGAGAAAAACGCGGCTTTCATGCGGTGGAAGAATCCCGGCGATGCCGGCCAATCTTTCCCTCCGCGCGCAAAAAAGCGCGGCCCCGTGAGGAGCCGCGCTTCGCAAAGCATGCGGACGAATCAAAGGCAGGACTCGATGAGCTTCTCGAGCTTGACGATGTCCTTGGCGAAATTGCGGATGCCTTCGGCGGTCTTCTCGGTGGCCATGGCGTCCTCGTTGAGCAGCCAGCGGAAGGATTTCTCATCGCAGGGCACACGCTCGATCTGGAGGGACCTGGCGTGGGCGGCGTTGAGCTTCGGCGTGATGGGCTCCTCCGCGCTTTGCAACTCGCCGAGCAGGGCGGGGCTGATGGTGAGGAGGTCGCAGCCGCAGAGTTCGGTGATCTCGCCCTTGTTGCGGAAGCTGGCGCCCATGACCTCGGTGCTGTGGCCGAAGTGCTTGTAGTAGTTGTAGATTTGCGTCACGGACTGCACGCCCGGATCCTCCGCGCCCGCGTAGTCCTGGCCGGTGCTCTTTTTGAACCAGTCGAGGATGCGGCCCACGAAGGGGGAGATGAGCTTGATGCCGCCCTCGGCGCAGGCCACGGCCTGGGCGAGGCTGAAGAGCAGAGTGAGGTTGCAGTTGATGGACTCCTTTTGCAGAATTTCGGCGGCTTTGATGCCCTCCCAGGTGGAGGCGATCTTGATGAGCACTCGCTCGCGCGGGATGCCCTGCTTTTCATAGGCGGCGATGAGGTGGCGCGCCTTGTCCACGTTGCCCTGGATGTCGAAGGACAGGCGGGCGTCCACCTCGGTGGAGACACGGCCGGGCACGATCTTCAAAATCTCGACTCCGAAGAGGATGAGGATGCGGTCCATGATGGACTCGATCTTGGCGGCGCCGCTCAGCGGGCTGCTCTTGTGCTCGGCCACAGCCTGGTCCACGAGGGATTTGTATTCCGGCTTCTGGGAAGCCTGGAGGATGAGGGAGGGATTGGTGGTGGCGTCCCGGGGTTTGTAGGCCTTCATGGCCTCAAAGTCGCCCGTGTCTGCCACGACGATGGTGTGTTGTTTGAGCTGTTCGAGCTGGTTCATGTGTTTCAATAAGGGGGAGCAGACTAGGGGTGAATGCGGGCACGCGCAAGTTCCGGCCTGAAAGCGCATTCATCACGCCTGGGTGTGGCCGGGTCCGCCGAGTTTTGCCACATGATCCCATGCCGCAGGAGTTCACCAGCAGCCGCCGTATTCATGCGGGGAACTGATGGATGATAGCCGTGCAGCGGCAAAAGAATGTCCAAAACGCGGCATTCATGTCCTTGTGCAGGTCATGAACCGCCTCGCCCTTCTGACCCTCGCTCTAGTCTTGCCCGTCCACGCCGCCACAGAGGCGGATGTCATCGTGTATGGCTCGACACCCGGAGGCTTTTGCGCCGCCATTGCGGCGGCGCGTGAGGGAGCTTCCGTCATTCTGCTGGAGCCGACAGCCCATGTCGGTGGTGTGAACACCGGGGGGCTTTGTTTTTCGGACTCGAATCAAACGGTGCGAAGCACGGTGCTGGGGCTGTTCGAGGAGTGGCATCAGTGCATTGAAAATGACTACCAACAACGCGGCGTGGAACTGCCCTACCGGGTGAGTGAGAAGGATCACACGCATTGGACTTACGAGCCGCATGTGGCGGCGCGTGTGACGAAGGCGATGCTCGACGAGGCGGGTGTCAGGGTGCTTGCGAGGCGTGTTTTGATGAGGGCTGTCAAAGAAGGCGCGCGCCTCACAAGGCTCGTCACAAATGCGGGTGAATTCGCCGCAAAGGTTTTCATTGACGCCTCATATGAAGGGGATCTGATGGCTGCTGCCGGTGTGAGCTGGACGATCGGCCGCGAGGGGCGCGGCGAATATGGCGAGTCCCTGGCCGGAAAGCAGTATCCAAAGGCGAGAATGGCCATCTCCGGTCTTGATGACTCCGGCAGACCGCTGCCGCTCATCACCACTGGCGACGCAGGGCCTGAGGTGGAGGGCGATAAAAATGTGATGGTTTACAGCTTCCGCCTCTGCGTGACTCGGGACCCCGCCAACCGCGTCCCTTTTCCCCAGCCCATGAATTATGATCCCGCGCGCTTTGAGTTGGTGCGCCGCTACTTCGCGCAGGAAAAACGGCCGCATATCTTGTGGGACTTGTATCCGCTGCCCGGCGGCAAATTCGACGCGAACAACGGCATCGGGAAACAGTTCTCGATGGGTCTCGTCGGTGCCTGCAATGGCTGGAGCGAGGCTGATGAGGCCGGCCGTGCTGTCATCTGGGAGGCTCACAAACAATACACGCTGGAGTTCTACCACTTCCTCACCACGGATCCCGCTGTGCCGGAGCATCTGCGCAAAGAGATGAGCGAACTCGGCTTGTGCCGGGATGAATTTCCTGAATATGAGCATTGGTCGCCGCAGCTCTATGTGCGCGAGGGGCGGCGCATGATCGGTGAACACATCGTCACGCAGAAAGACATCGTGGAGCAGCCGGAGAAACCGGACGCCATTGTCGTATCTTCCTTCCCCATTGATTCGCACGACTGTCAGCGAGTCGGCACGGGGGAGTTCGTGGTCAACGAGGGCACCATCATGCCCGTGCGCATGGCGGGGCGCAGGCACGGCTACCCATTCCACATTCCTTACCGTGCCATCACTCCCAAGGCTTCCGAATGCTCGAACCTTCTGGTGCCAGTGGCGCTCTCATGCA
Organism: Verrucomicrobiaceae bacterium UBA2429; assembly: GCA_002343505.1. Classification (GTDB taxonomy): domain Bacteria; phylum Verrucomicrobiota; class Verrucomicrobiia; order Verrucomicrobiales; family Verrucomicrobiaceae; genus Prosthecobacter. The sequence continues at coordinate 9,632 of DDQZ01000003.1, forward strand.
CGCATGTGGGCATCTCATCCATCCGTGTGGAGCCGACATGGATGATCCTCGGCCAGAGTGCGGGAATCGCCGCCGCGCTCAGCGCAAAGCGTGGAATCGCCGTGCAGGAGCTGTCCTATCCGATTTTGCGCGAGCGTTTGCTGGCGCAAAAGCAGGTGCTTGACCTCCCCGTGCTGCCTGACCTCCCGCCGGGGCCTCCTATGTCTGTGAGCATTGATCCGAAAAGTCTGCCCGGCATCGTGCTGGACGACTCGGAAGCCGCGTTAAAGGGTGCCTGGAGCCGGTCTTCGAACTTCAAGCCGCACATCGGGAGGGGCTACCTGCATGACGACCGTCGCGCGGATGGATTGTCTGAGGCTGTTTTTCGATTCAGGGTTCCCAAGGCCGGCAACTACGATTTGCGCATGGCCTATTCCGCCCACGAGACACGGGCCACGCGCGTGCCTGTCATTGTCGAGACCGGCGGTGAGAAAACCCGGCTGCTTGTGGATCAGACACTGCCGCTGCCATTGGGGCGGCATTTCCGCGGCATCGGCAGCGCCGCTCTTGACGCGGAGACGGATGTGGTGATCACGGTGACGAATCAGGACACGGACGGTTTTGTCATCGTGGATGCCCTGCAGGTGGTGGAGGCCGGGAAGGATTGACGCAGTGCATGCCTTTCGACCAGGCGTGCCTCCCCATTCGCCGGCGCATTGCCACCCGCGCTTTTTGCGCGCGTTGCCGCCCCAAGGATGCGGAGTTCAAAGGGCGTGAACCCAGGGGGAAGCCCGTCCCGTTTTTGATTTCGCCATTTGACGCGCCGTGACGCGCAGAGTAAAACCTGCCCGAACATTCCGGCCCTTCGCTGGTCCAAGCCATCCTATGCATTCCACCCGTTCCCTGCTCCGCCTTTCCGCAGCCCTGGCCTTTCTCTCCATGACGGGAGCGGCATTGAGCCAGGCGCTGCCCCTCGACCATCCGTGCGCGGGTCTGGTGAAAAAATACCTTCAAAGCGTGGTGGCTCAGGACTGGAAAACGGCGGCAAACATGCTGCTGCCCAGCTCTCTGGAGCGGAAGCAGAAAGAGACCGTGGCGATCATCAAGACCGCGCGCACCATGACCGAGGAGGCGGATATGCTGGAGCGTTTCGGTGTGAAGGACATCAGGGATTTGGAAAAGCTGACCCCCCAGGAGTTTTACATCACCGACCGCACCGCCTGGCACCAGCGTGTGAATTCCTCGCCCGAAGTCATCAAGCGCAAGCAGGACACGCTCAAGATTGACGTGCTCGGCTTGGTCGAGGAGAAGGACAAGAATTACATCCACGTCACCGTGCGCACCTCGCAGGAGACGCTCACAGACCGGATTGAGGAGCTTTTTCTCATCTCTTTTGTCAAGGAAGACGACAAGTACCTCATCTGGCCGGAAATGAAGGACCGTCCCATCATCACCCCGCTCAACGAAGCGGCGTCCAAAGAAGAGGCCAAATCGAAGTGAGGCCTCTTACCGCGCGCGGAGCGATGAATCAGGCATCAACTGGCGGCCTCCATGCTGCGTGACACCATCGCCGCCATCTCCACCGCTCATGGCGGAGCGGCTCTCAGTGTGGTGCGTGTGAGCGGTCCCGACGCCCTGGGCGTTTGCGGCAGAGTCTTCCGCGCGCGCCGTCCGCTCACCGAGCTGGCGCCGCGCACCGCATTCAGGGCGTGCGCCGCGGACTCAAGCGGCAGGGCTTTTGACGAGGGCCTGGTGCTCGTCTTCCACGGGCCGGCCAGCTTCACTGGAGAAGATTTGGTGGAGTTTCACGGTCACGGAGGCATGCTCGTGACGCAGATGACACTGGAGGCGCTGCTTGCCGCGGGCGCGCGCGCCGCAGGGCCGGGCGAGTTCACCCAGCGCGCATATTTGAACGGCAAGATGGACCTGACCCAGGCCGAGGCGGTGATGGATTTGATCCACGCGCACAGCACCCTGGCGTTGCGCGCCGCCAACGAGCAGCTTGGCGGCGCCATTGGCAGGGAGGCTGCTGCTTTGAAGGAGGAACTGCTGCCAGTGCTGGCCCATGTGGAGGCGTTCATTGACTTCCCTGACGAGGACATCACACCGGACACAGGCGCCGCCCTGGCCGCGAGGATGCAGTCTGTCGTCTCGCGGGCGCGCGGTCTCGTGGCCACCAGCGAGCAGGGCCGCATCCTCAGGCAAGGCGCGCGCACGGTCATCTGCGGCGAGCCAAATGTGGGCAAATCCAGCCTGCTGAACCTGCTCTCCGGCTTCGAGCGCGCCATCGTCAGTCCGGCGGCGGGCACCACGAGGGACACCATCGAGGAGTTCATCCAGGTGCATGGCATCCCGCTGCGGCTGGTGGACACCGCCGGATTGCGTGAGGGAGGGGATGATGTCGAGCGCACCGGCATGGATCGCGCGCGGCGCGAACTGGAGCGCGCGGACCTGGTGCTGGAGGTGGTGGATGGCAGCCGTCCGCCCGAACGGCGCGTGGAAATGCCCGCCGCTCTCCAAGGACGGCGCCTGCTTGTTTTGAACAAGGCGGACCTTGGAATCTCGGAAGCCTGGCAGGACAGCGCGGACGCCATTCCCCTGTCCTGCGCCACCGGGGAGGGTGTCGAGGCCCTGCGCGAGGCGGTGCGATCTGTGATCATGCGCTCAGGACCAATGCAAGCGGACCACCCAGTGGCCGTTAATGCGCGGCACAAGGAATGTTTTGCCCGTGTGGCAGTTCGCACGGAGGCCGCGCTCGCCGCATTGAGGGCGGATGCGGCGCCGGAGTTTGTGGCGCTTGACTTGCGCGAGGCTTTGCAGGCTCTGGGAGAGGTTGTGGGCGCCGTGGATGTCGAGCAGGTGCTCGACATCATTTTCTCCTCCTTCTGCATCGGCAAATGATCGCGCCGTTCCGCCTGCTGCTTCGGCGGTGACAGCTACAACTTGGGCGGACGGTGTTGCCGCGCGGCGGCAGACGCATTCCAGGAATGAGTCAATTCCGGGTCATTCCCCGCAGGTTGGCAGTTTTCCGCCTGAAAGTTTGAAAAGTTTCGACATGGCAGAACGGAACGCATTCGCATGAAAGTGCCGGTGGTCGGACTCGAACCGACACGTCCTCACGGACACAAGATTTTGAGTCTAGCGCGTCTACCAATTTCACCACACCGGCGGGTGTTGCGGGCGGCTAGAGTGGAGCATCCGCCGGTGATTGCAAGGCTTTTGGCGGTCCGAGTATTTCCCGCATCAGGATGGCCTGCCGGATGGACTCTGGTCGGGAAAGCTGTTTTGCAAAGAGGGCGGCGCTGCCCTGGCTGCGCGCTCGCGAAGTCACGGGAAAAGCCCGGCTCGGAGGAATGGGCGCGGCGGGTAGCGCAGGCGTCCGGGGCGGCGGAGGAGCCTCTTTTGCAGAACGGGGGGCGGCCGGCTGGCGCTCTAGGGCGGGCGGCCGTGTCTGTACGGGGGGCGGCAGAGGAGGGGGCGTGGCTTGTTTCGTCGCTTCCTGCGCCTTTTCCATGATTTCACGGATGACCGTCCATGGATTGTCGTCACTCACAGGGCGGGGGGCCTGGGGGGAAGGTTTTGAGGGCGCACTTTCGCCTGCCACCTGCTTGCGCCACGCTTCCTCCCTGAGTTTTTCGATTTCTTCATCAGCCTCCGCTGGCTGCATGCCGCGCTGACGCTCCGCTTTGTTCTGCTGAAACAGTCCCCACAGCCATTGCACAAAGCCCGCTGCCATGGCGATGACGATGATGACGATCTGAACTGGATCAATCTCTGCTAGGAACATGGATAGATGTTGGCATGGAAGATTGTGGAGCACAACGCCCGATCCTGTAATGCTGCCATCAGTCGCGGTCTGAAATAGTGTGCGCACGCCCACATTTTTAACAAATGATCGTTCATTGTTGAAGATTTTTGAAAAACGCACTTGTCAGAAGGCTTTTCAAAGTTGATAATTCGACGCTGTTAATTTCTTATTCTTGAGAATTTCACCAGCATGGCGTCTTTGGTTTATGATTTCCATAATTCAACTTGCATGAATCATCAAACATAGATAAAGTATCTTGAAATTATCAGGATTTTCTCACATTAACCATAATTTCCCTTCGAACATGGCTCTCGACACTTCCTCCGAAATCAAAGATCACGCCAAGCTGGCAGACTTCATTCTGTTCAGTCAGCGTGAATTTCTTTTGAATCTTTCCCGCGAGCTGAACAAGGACAACATCTCCTTCGCGCAGTTCTTCCTTCTTTCCTACCTGGCTAGTTCGAAGGAACTGACGATGACTGACATCGCGCGTAAAATGTCCCACTCCACTGCGGCCGCCACTGGATTGGTGGATCGTCTTGAGAAGCTTGGCTACATGGAGCGCACCCATGCGATTGATGACCGCCGCAAAGTCATGGTCCGGGTTACCGCCAAGGGTCTCAATCTTGTGAGCCGCCTGCGCGAAGTGCTCAAGGGCCAGATCGCCGAAGCCATGAACGAGGCCGACGCGCAGGACGCCGCGACTTTCATGACCAATTATGCCAGCCTCGACTCAGCGGCCATGGCCCGCTGATAGTGTCTTGATGTGATCCGCTCTCCTGGCACGGGAGAATTTGCCTTTGGATGGACGCCATCAACCCAAACGAGCTTTGCATGAGGTTCGCCGTTCTTGATGGGCTTGGAGATTTCCGGCACTCATTCATTCTGCGGCACCCGGAGATCAGCGTGGATGCGGAGCGCGACGAGGTCCTGGAAAGGCTCGGCCCCTGGCATCGGGAGCAGGTGGCGGGACTGGGTTTTGATCCTGTGGCGCTGAAGCTGGTCGCGCAGGTGCATGGCAACGGAGTCGCTGTGATAGAGGAAGGGAACAGTGAGTCCTTTTTCACGGGCCAGGATGGCATGGTCAGCGACCGGGCGGGCATTATGCTGGGGATTTATGTGGCGGACTGCGCGGCGGTGTATCTTGCCGATCCGGTTGGAGGGGCTTTCGGCTTGGTCCACTCTGGAAAAAAAGGCACGGAGTCGGGTATCGCGGCGGTGGCGCTGCGACTCATGATGGAGCGTTTTGGAACACGCCCTGGGAATGTGCTGGCGCAGGTTAGCCCGTGCATTCGTCCGCCTGCATACGAGGTGGATTTCGCCGCCGAAATCCGCCGTCAATGCCTGGGCTGCGGAGTGCTGCCGGAGCATTTTCATGACTGCGGGGTCTGCACGTCTTCCGACTTGCGGCGCTATTATTCCTACCGCATGGAAAAAGGCCGCACAGGCCGGATGCTGGCCTTGCTCGGCAAACCCGGTCCCGCCGCCTCTTGAAGCTCAAACTGTCATCCCCTGCCAAAATCAATCTCTGGCTGCGCATCCTGGGCCGCAGGCAGGACGGTTTTCATGAGGTTGAAACCCGCCTGCACAAAGTGGCCGTTGAAGATGTAGTCGAACTCGAACTGACCGGGCCGGGAGAGGATGTGACACTCACCTGCACGGTTCCGGGCATACCACTGGACGACTCCAACCTGGCGATCCGCGCCCTGCGCGCCTTCGAGGCCCGGACCGGCAGTCGTCATTCCTGGCGCATTCACCTGGAAAAGCGCATCCCGTCAGGGGCCGGACTCGGAGGTGGCAGCGGCAATGCGGCGGTCATTCTCCAGGGCGCCAACCAGCTTCTTGGCAGTCCGCTGGGCATTGACGAACTTCTGGAAGTGGCGGCCGGAATCGGCGCGGATGTGCCGTTTTTCCTGCTGGAAACCAGCGCCGCCGACGGCAGCGGACGTGGTGAGCAGGTGGCGCCCGCGCCATCACCGGGGCCTGTGCCCGTTCTTTTGATCAAACCGGCCTTCCCGGTTCCTACTCCCTGGGCCTATGGCCGCTGGATGGGATCGCGGGAGCTGCCCGGCGTCATGTATGCGCTCCAGCCGGGACCGTGGGGAGCTTTGCAAAACAGCCTCGAGCGGCCTGTGTTTGAAAAATTCCGCCTGCTTCCTGCTTTGAAAACCTGGCTGCTGGAGCGTCCGGGGGTGCTGGGCGCGCTCATGTCCGGCTCCGGCTCGACTCTCTTCGCCCTGTTTGAGAGTTCCGATGCATGCGAAACGGCTGCCGGGGAGGCGCGCGAGTGGGTTGGGGAAACCGCCTGGATCAGGGCGACAAATCTGCTTGGCTGAAAAAAGTTGGAGCCGGGCGGCTCCCGATTCCGCCCGGCTCCTTTGTTTGCATCAACCTCAACACTGTCCCGCGTTGCCGCAGGGGTGATGACAACAACCAATCACTCTCAAGACCAGATCCGGGGGAGGCTTCTCCCGCCATCACTGTGGATAGCTTTGATTCCCTGCCTTTGAGGATGTTGAAAAAATTTTGATAATTTTTTGAAACGGGAGGTTTGCCGCCCCGGCAATACGGCAGGACTTCGCTTGACCGCCCCGGAAATGTCTTTTGAATCCGCCGAAATGAACCGCCGCGCTTTCCTCCGCCAGACCGCCCTTGCATCCACCGCGCTCGCCTCCGGCCGCCTTCGCGCCGCCGTGCCGGGTTTGAAGCTCGGCTTGGACCACTTCGCGCTCCGGGCCACCGGCTGGAAGGCCGCGCAATACATTGATTATGCCGCCTCCCAGAAGCTCGACACCTGCTTCATCTCCGAGATGCACATCTTTGAGAGCTTCGAGGACGCCTACCTCCAGGGTCTCAAAGACCAGGCCGACAGGGCGGGCCTGCGTCTTTACGTCGGCACAGGCAGCGTCTGCCCCACCTCGAACACCTGGAAGGACACCTACGGCACGCCCGAGGAGCACCTGGCCCTGACCCTCCGGGTGGCCAAAAAACTCGGATCACCCGTGGCGCGCTGCTACCTTGGCAACTCCAAGGACCGCGCCACCGATGGCGGCATCCAGCGCCACATCGAGCAGACCGTGAAAGTCATCCGCGCCAGCCGCGCTCTCTCCGAGACCGAGGAGGTGAAAGTCGCCATTGAAAACCACTCCGGCGACATGCAGTCCCACGAGTTGAAGGCCCTCATCGAAGCCGCCGGCAAGGAATACGTCGGCGCCAATCTCGACCCCGGAAACGCCGTCTGGGCGCTGGAGGAGCCCCTGGCCCATCTCGAAGTGCTCGGCGCCCTCACCGTCTGCACCAGCGCGCGCGACAGCATGGTATGGGAAAACGAGGATGGCGCCGTGGTCCAGTGGACCGCCGTCGGCGAGGGGCTGGTGGATTTCAAAGCCTACGCCAAGCGCCTCTCCGAACTCGCTCCAGGCGTGCCGCTCCAGATCGAGACCATCTCCGGCTTCGCCCGCCCGTTTGCCTGGAAAAAAGACGAATTCTGGGCGCCCTATCCCAACCACAAGGACAGCGCCGCCTTTGCCGCCTGGGTCGGGATGTCGAAAAAAGGGCGGGAAATCCCGTCCTTCAAAGCCCCCGACGGCCCCGGCAAAAAAGATGCCGAGATCGCATATCAGAAATCAGAGTTCGAGCGCAGCATCGCCTGGCTCAATTCCAATTGCCGGAGTTGAAGGCGCTGATTTTCCAAAATCACCGCAAACAACGTTCCAAATCAGAAAACATCCTTGTAGTTTCAAAAATGAGAAACAAAAAGGAGCATTCTCCCAAAAATTAAACTTTACCGGACTATTTAAGGTGGCTAAATAGAAAGGCATCAACCATTGATGCCATGTCCATCACTCCCGATACCCTCCGCCCCGAGACCCTGGCCGAATTGGAAGCCAACCTCGAACAGATGAAAACCGCCAACTACTTCCTCCGGGTGGCGGTGGACCAGGTGCCGGAGGCCGTTTTGATCGTCGAAGCCGAATCCGGCTCCCCCCAAGGGCCGCGCGTGCTCTTCAGCAATGCCGCCGCCGCCGTCCTGGTCGGAGTCGAGCCGGAAAAAGGCCTGCGCGGCATGAACCTCGCCGACCTCGCCGCCGGTGACATGGACGCCGCCGTGCTCATGCAAAGCCTGCGCGAATCCGTCACCAACGGCGGCTCCCACGAATGCGAATGCCGGGTGCAAAACCTCTACGGGCGGGAACCCCTCATGTGCCGCTGGCGCGCGCGCGCCGTCTTCAACAGCCAGCGCAAGCTCCTCAACCACACGCTCATGATCACGCCCAAGCCCGCGCTTTCCGCCGCCGCAGCCAGGACCGCCCCCCTCAACGGCGGCAATCTCGACGCCCAGAGCGAGCTGCTCAAGCAGGCCAACCTCGCCCTGCTCGCGCGCGGCATCGCCCATGACGTGAACAACCTGCTTGGCATCCCCTTCATGGCACTCTCCGAAATGCTCCAGGACGCTGCCCTCCCGCCCGGGAGCAGGGACACCCTGACGCAAATCTACCAAAGCCTCGACCTCGCCCGGCAGTTCACCTCCCGGGTGCTCAGCGCCTGCAAGGACCAGCCCGGCACCGTCAAACCCGCCGACATCGCCGCCATCATCCAGTCCACGGTCAAAGTCGCCGGCGCCGGCGCCAACGTCGAGCTGCGCGTCCGCGCCGCCGGGGATCTCCACCGCCCGGTCATAGACGGCGTCCGGCTCGCCCAGGTGCTGCAAAACCTCATCCTCAACGGCATCCAGGCCATGCCCACCGGCGGTTACATGGACATCGAGGCCGCCAACACCGAATTCGCCGAAGGCCAGGACGAGCAGCTCAAAGCCGGGCGCTACGTCAGAATCATCGTCCGCGACCGCGGCTGCGGCATCCCGCCGGAAAACCTGGCCAGGCTGTTCCGCGAACCCTTCACCACCAAGCCCGGCGGCAACGGCATCGGCCTGACCACCTGCAGGCATTACATCAAATCCGAGCAGGGCGACATCCGCGTCAGCTCCCGCCCCGGCGTCGGCACCGAATTCACCGTCTATCTCCCCGTCCGCGACACCCCGCCGCAGACCCCGCCGGACGACAC
>DDQZ01000071.1:0-21708 GCA_002343505.1 Verrucomicrobiaceae bacterium UBA2429
CCGGCCTGACCTGCGCCGGGTCAAAGACCAGGTCCAGACTGTCCGCGCCCGCGCCAATGACGCGCCATGTCTTCTGCCGGAACGCCGCCCAGTCCAGTCCCAGGTGGAGGCCGTTCATCTCCGCGCGCCATCCATTCGCCAGCCGTGCCTGGGCCTCGGCGACGGTGACCTCATCACCCGTCCAGCGCAGCGGAGCCAGTGTGACCTCGGCGTCCAGCCTGCCGCCAAAGAGCGCCTCCATCCGCGCGCGGAAGCCGTCCTTTTTGAGCTGCGCGCGCACCCAGCCCGTGAGCAGGGCAGGGGCCAGCATGACCAGCACGACCAGCGCCCCCGCCAGACCGGCGGCGACGGGCATCCAACGACCTTTCTTTCCGGGGCTGGCGCGGCGGCGGCGTTTCATGCCGCCAATTAAAAACCCCGCCCCGCTTCGCGCAACGCCAAAGCCGGGGCATCACGCCGGCGCGCAGGCGTCGCGCACGGCGAAGTTTGCCGCCGCCGGAACTCCCCACACCAGATGCTTCGAAAGGAAACGGATCAGCCCCCGGCTGTATGCCGAGCGCGTCATGCCGCCCGATGCCATGCTGGCCAGGTGGAACGTGGTGTGCCGCTCCATGCGCGAGGCCAGGTCAAAGGGCGCGGGCTTCAGCGCCATGTCCCTGCCCGCCAGGTGCATCTGGAAAATGCGCCCGTTGTAAAAATACTCCACCAGCTCCATCCACGCGCCGTGCCAGCGTACCACCTCGCGCGCGTAGCCGTCCAGCGCGCGCGCCAGTTTTTCCGGCTTGTCCAGAATGTCCGCCCCGCGCGCAAACACGCGCTCATCGAGCAGGCGCGCGCCTTCCAGTGACATGAAGAGCCCCGGCGAAAGCATCGGGTCCACAAACCCGAACGCATCTCCCAGCAGCACCCAGCCGGGTCCATGGCCGCGCTCGGAGAGGAGCTGATAGTTCGTGTAAGTCATCACGGGCGTCACCCGCCGCGCGCGCGCGCCCTTTTCCCGCAGCAGCGGCTCCTGCGCGATGGCGCGCTCCAGTCTCTCCTCCGGTGTGGCGCCCAGCTCCTTCGCGCGCTCCCTGCCCACCACAATGCCCACCGAGAGCCGCCCCGGCAGCGGAATGCGCCAGCTCCAGCCCGCCTTGAGCACCGAGATGATGACCTGCCCCGGCTCCACCTCGTCGTGCTCGAAGTCCTCGAAATGGGCGAAGTGCGCCACATCATCCCGCCCGCCTTTTTTCGCCCCCAGACCCATCAGGCGGGAAAACACCCGCGCCCTGCCCGATGCATCCACCAGCAGCGGCTCCGCGTCCGTGGAGAGCCCGGCCTGCGCGCGGCTGCGTGATGACAGACTCACCGAGGACTGCCCGCCGCGCTCGCACGCCTCCAGCTCCGCGCGCGCATGGACGAAGCGGGCGCCCAGCTCCTCGGCGCGCCGGCGCAGCAGATTGTCCAGCTCCGGGCGCGGAGTGTTGAAGGAGTAGGGCGGCAGGTGCCCCTCGACATTCTTGAACTTGAAATGGATGCGCGGCCCGTCCGGCCCGGCGAAGAAGGAAGCGCCCGGCTTGCGCACCGACATCGCCGCCACGCGCTCCTCGATGCCCAGCCTCTGGAACACGGGCACCACGCCGGGGATCAAAGACTCGCCGACCAGCAGGCCCGGCCTTTTGTCATCATCGAAGACCAGGCACTCCACGCCGCGCATGGCCAGCAGCGCGGCCAGTGTGCAGCCGGCAGGTCCGGCGCCAATGATGATGACTTGGGGATCGGGCATTTCCATGAAATGGATCAACGTCCGCCAAAGGCAAGCCGCCATTCTCTTTGCCGCCTTTACTTTCCCCGCCGCATGGGTTGAACTGCCGCATGAACCACCTCTGGCGCGCCGGCTCCCGCACACTCGATCTGTCACGGCGCGGCCTCGTCATGGGCATTGTCAACGTCACGCCCGACTCCTTTTCCGACGGCGGCCGCTTTGCCGACACCGGCCGCGCCGTGGAGCACGCGCTGCGCCTGCTGGATGAGGGCGCTGACATCCTCGACATCGGCGGCGAGTCCACCCGGCCGGGCGCCGACCCCGTGCCCGAGGCGGAGGAGATCCGCCGCGTGCTGCCCGTCATCCAGGCCTTGCGCACGCAGACCTCCGCGCTCATCTCCATTGACACGATGAAGGCCGCCGTGGCCCGCGCCGCTCTCGATGCCGGGGCCGGCATCATCAACGACGTCACCGGCCTGCGCGGTGATCCCCTCATGCCGCGCCTCGCCGCGGAATGCCGTGCCGGCCTCGTCGTCATGCACATGACCGGCACACCGCGCACCATGCAGGCGCGGGCCGCCTACACCGATGTCGTGGCCGAGGTCACGGGCTACTTCCATGAGCGGCTCGCGCTGCTTGAGGGCATGGGCATCTCCCCGGAGCGCGTCGTGCTCGATCCGGGCTTCGGCTTTGGAAAAACTCTGGAGCACAACCTCGCGCTCATGCAGTCCCTGCCAAGGCTCTCCGAATGCGGGCGGCCCGTCCTCGTCGGCGTCTCGCGCAAATCCATGATCGGACAACTGCTCGGCAGTGATGACCTCGCCGACCGCGACTGGCCCACCGTCGCCCTGACCTCGTATGCGCGCGAGCAGGGCGCGCGCATCGTCCGCGTCCACGACGTCCGCCCCAGCGTCGAAGCCATGCGCATGACCGAGGCCATCCTGGCATAGCCTTTGCCGCGCCGGCGCGGCAGCGATAAAGTCCCGCAATCGCCGGCCAGACAAGCGTGCCGGAAGGCCGGCGGAGTTTGAAGGCCGCAGTCTGGACGGCGAAGTCACTGTCATTCCATTCGCCTGATCCGGTTTGCGGAAGATGAGGACAGGAACCCGGACCGGGATTAGGATGGCGGTCAGAACTTTCATGGACAATCCCTCCGACACCCGCGCCGAGACTGAGCGCAATTTCGGCCCGCAGCCGCTGGACGCGCTCATGCTCCAGCTCGGCCTGGACAATCACGCCCTGGTCGCCGCCAGCCAGGAGCCGCTCACGCACAAGGCCGTGCAGCGTGCGCGCAAAGGCCGCCGGCTGACGCCGCGGATGCGCCAGCGCATCGCCGACGCGCTCCACCGCGCTGCCACGCTCAAGGACGCCCGGCCCGAACGCCCGTGGTATCCGAGGGAGCTTTTCAATTATTGACGGCGCGCATCCCGTGCGAACAAAAACCGCGCCTTGCGAATCGCCAGGGAATGCGAAGTCAGGTGAAGTGCAGCAGGCCGATGTCGGAGCGGCGCTGGAGGCCGTCGAAGGTGATTTTGGCGCTTTCGGCGGCGGCCTTGGCGCGGGCTTCCTCGCGTGTGGCGCCCTGGGCCACTACGGCGAGCACGCGCCCGCCATTTGTCTCGTAGAGGCCGTCCGGGTTCAGGCGCGTGCCGCAGTGGAAGACGCGCGCGCCGCTCACCGTGTCCAGCCCGCGGATGACATCCCCGCAGCGGGAGCTGGCGGGGTAGCCGGCGGAGGCGGAGATGATGCAGATGCTCCAGCCTTCGGCGAAGCTGATGAGGCCTGGATTCAGCGCGCCGCGCGCGGCGGCGTCCACATAAGCGGCGAAGTCCCCGCGCAGCATCGGCAGCACGGCTTCGGCCTCCGGGTCGCCGAAACGGCAGTTGTACTCCAGCACCTGCGGCCCCTGCGGAGTGAGCATGATGCCGAAGTAAAGGAAGCCGCGGTAGCGCAGTCCGTCCTTCTGCAGTCCGTCCACGGTCGGGCGCACGATCTCGCGCTCGATGCGCTCCATGAGCGCGGGATCAGCGAGCGCGCGGGCGGCCACGGCGCCCATGCCGCCGGTGTTGGGCCCCTCGTCGTTGTCGCGGATGCGCTTGTAATCGCGCGCGGGCATGAGGATTTGATGCCGCCCGTCGCACACGGAGGCGAAGATGCTGATCTCGGGACCGGAGAGGCATTGCTCGATGAGCAGATCGCCCGGGCCGAAGACGCGGCGCTCCAGCACGTCGGCGATGAATTCCTCCGCTTGCGCGCGGCCGGCGCAGACAGCCACTCCTTTGCCGGCGGCGAGGCCGTCGAACTTCAAAACGATGGGGAACCCGGTCAGCGCGGCGCGCGCCTCATCCGCGGTGGAGGCGGTGGTGAAGGCGGCAGTCGGGATGCCGTGACGCTGGAGGAAGCGCTTGGCGAATATTTTCGAGGATTCAAGCCGCGCCGCCTCCTTGAACGGTCCCCAGCAGGGGATGCCGGCCTGCTCGCAAAGGTTGGCCAGGCCGCCATCCTTGACCAGCCACGCCTCCTCGCCGGCGACGCAGAGGTCTATGCCGTTCGTTTTCATCCATGAGATGAGGCCGGGCAGGTCCGGCGCGTCCACGCGCGCCGCCAGGGCGGAGATGGCATCGCTGCCGGGCCAGGCGAAGAGTTCGTGCCCGCCGGGGGATTCGCTGAGCGCCGTGATGAGGGCGTGCTCGCGCCCGCCTTTGCCTGTGACCAGAATTTTCATGGGGCGTGATGGATGGAGCGGGAACGCGGGATGGCAAGCGCTGGCAGCGGTTGGAGGGGGAGTTTGAATCTCGAATTTCGAATTTCGAATTTCGTTTTGCACGCTTCAATGCGCCATGCTCGGCATCTTCGCCATCGTCTTCCTGCTCGCCTTTCTCGTGTGCCGCCACGCGCTGGGCCGCTATGAGCAGGTGCTCAGGCAGGGCGCGCGCGAGGCCGCGCCGACGGCGCACACGGGCGCGGAGATTGCGCGGCTGTTTTTCGCCTCGGAGGAAATCACTGATGTGGAGATCGTCGAGCATGAGGGCATGACCTCGAACTGCTTCGACCCTCGCCGCCGCCGGCTCTTTCTCACGCGCGAAACCGCCGGCGGCGCCACTCTGGCCGCCTGGGCGGTGGCGCTGCACGAGGCGGGACACGCCGCCCAGACTGGAGAAGCGCTCGGAGATGTGAAGTGGCGGCAGACGGTGATCCGCCTCACTCGTTACGGCCCCGGCTTCGCCGTGATCCTGGCCGGGGCGCTGATGCTCATGAAGTTCAACGCGCGCATGGCGGTCTTTGCCTGCGCCGGCCTGTGCCTGGCGTTTCTGCTGCTGAACCTCGGCACCCTGGCGGTGGAGTTCAACGCCAACGCCCGCTTGCGCCGCTTTCTGGAAAAACATCTCGAGCGCCATCCCGACGCTCTCGAACGGCTCGGCGGTCATCTTTCCAAAGTCGCCACGCGCGAGGTGGGCGATCTGCTGCGCTCGCCGCGTTTCTTTCTCCTCAGCGGCCTGCCCGGCAGCGGCAAAATCCGCCCGAAGTCGTGACGCGCGCGAAGGTGGCAGGGATTTTGTGATTCGCTCCTGCTGAGAACCGCTCGGATCACAAAGTTCCTCCAGAGTCCGCGCAGGGCAGCCGGGGGGCGGATTGATTTTCCACTTGGCAGCCGGTGAATGTGACGGGAGCGTACCATGTGAAAGCCGCCAATCTCGGTCTCTGGCTCACCGGCGCCGTCCTTGTCTGGGCGGGCTGGATATTTTTGGACATGAGCAAACCTCTCTCCGCCTCATCATCCGCTGGCGGCTCGGCGGTCATGTCCACTGTCATGGCTTCGAAAGTGCCCGTGCTGGTCGAATTCCACGCCGAATGGTGCGGCCCCTGCCGCGCGGTGGGACCGGTGGTCGAGGAGCTGGCGCGCGAGCTGTCTGGTTCCGGCAAGGCCAGGGTGGTGCGCATTGACGTGGACAAGGATCCGCAGGCTGCGGCGGCCCACGGCGTGCGCGGCATACCGGCCTTCATCGTGTTTCAAAACGGACGCGAGACCGCCCGCCAGACCGGTGCCATCCCGAAGGCGCTCATGAGGCAGATGCTCGGCCTCTGAGGTCCCTCACGCCAGCCCGGCTCGCGCCAGCAGAGCCGTGGGGTCCGGATCGCGGCCCATGAAGTCGCGGAACAGCTTCGCCGGGTCCTCCGAGTTGCCGCGGCTGAGGATTTTGTCACGGAACTCGCGCCCCACCTTCGGGTTGAGCACGCCCTCCTGCTGAAAGCGGGTGAAGGCGTCGGCATCCAGCACCTCGGCCCACTTGTAGCTGTAGTAGCCGGCGGCGTATCCCACCGGGCTGCTGAACAAGTGCCCGAAGCGCCGCGCCATTGTCGGATTCTCCGTTTTCAAGGGCATCAGATAGTCCTTGAGCAGGCGGCGTGTGAGATCATCAAGGTCCGCGCCCTCCTCGAACGCGCGGCGCATGTGCAGTTCCAGGTCCAGCTTGCCGAAGGAAAGCTGGCGCATGATGTCGCTGGCGCTGCGGTAGTTCCTGGCGGCCAGGACTTTCTTGAGCAGGCGCTGCGGGATCGGCTCGCCCGTCTCATGGTGGCGCGCGAACAAATCCAGGCTCTCGCGCTCCCAGCAGAAATTCTCCATGATCTGGGAGGGCAGTTCGACGAAGTCCCAGTAAACGCTGACCCCGTTGAGCGAGGGCACCTCCACATTGCCGAGCAGTTGGTGCAGCAGGTGGCCGAACTCATGAAACACCGTGCACACCTCGTCATGGGTCAGCAGGGCCGGACGCCCGTCCACCGGGGGCGTCATGTTTCCGCAGATCAGGCCCAGGTGCAGGTGCCGGTCCTGATCCCCGCGGGGTGGGGAGCCGCCTTTGAGGTAGTTCATCCAGGCGCCGCCGCGCTTCGAGTCGCGCGGATGCCAGTCCGCGTAAAAGGAGCCGATGTGGACGCCCTTCTCGTTGCGCATCTCGTAAAACTTCACCTCAGGATGCCACACTTCCACGGGGCCCAGCGTCTCGGGGCGCGTGCTTGCCTCAATTTTGTCTCCCGGCTTCACACAGACCACATCCCGCCCCACGATGCGCAGGTCGAAGACCAGCTCGGCCAGCCGGAACATGCCGCCGAGCACCTTGTCCAGGGGGAAATAAGGCCGCAGTTCTTCCTCGTCGAAATCGTACGCCGCCTTGCGCTGCCTCTCCGCCCAGTAGGCCACCTCCCAAGGCTCCAGCAAATCCGCGCGCTTCCCCGAGTGCTCGGCCCGGAATTCCTGGAGTTGCATTGTCTCCCGGTCGAAGGCGGTTTTGACCTTTGCATGCAGTCCCTCAATGAATGCCAGGGCAGCCGCTCCGTTTTTTGCCATGCGCTGCTGGAGCACGAGGTCGGCAAAGTGCGGCTTGCCCAGAAGTTCCGCCTTCTCCTGCCGCAGGCGCAGGATTTTCCAGATCAGGTCCGTGTTGTCATGCGCGCCGCGGCCGATGCTCACCGACCCCTCCCACACCTGCCGGCGCAGGGTCTCGTCCTCCGCATGCTCCATCACCGGAATCATCGAGGGCGCCTTCAAGGTGAGGCGGTACTGCGGTCGCTCCGGAGTGCCCAGCCCCTTTGCCGCCGCGTCTGCGCGCGCGGCTTCGATGGCGGAGGCGGGCAGTCCCTTCAGGCGGCCAGTGTCCGGCAGCACCAGTTCCCAGGCGTTGGTCGAGTCGAGCACGTTTTCCGAATACTTCTGCGTCGCCTGGGATAGCTCCGACTCCAGTTCCTCCAGCCTTTTTTTCTTCTCCGGCGGCAGGTCCGCGCCGGCCTGGCGGAAGCCCTCCATCGTTTCATCGAGCGCGCGTGCCCGCACGGGGGGCAGCGACCGGGCATCTTCCGTCTTCGCGTAGGTTTCCAGCAGGTCCCACAGGTGCTCGTTGAGCGGGATTTTGGCAAAGAACGCGCTCACCTCCGGAAGCATGGCATTGTGCGCCTCGCGCAGCTCGGGCGAGTTGCAGAGGGCGTCCAGGTGCTGCACCAGGCCCCAGGCCTCGTTCAGCGGACGCGTCGCCTCCTCCAGCGCCAGGATCACCGACTCGAAGCTCATCTTACCCCGGTCTTGTTCGCTGACCGCGTTGAGCCTCTGCTCCGCCTCCCGCAACGCCCGCGTGATGTCCGCCTGGATGGCCGCAGGGGCGAGAGTGGACCAGCGGATGTGAAAATCCTGGGTGAGGAAGGGGGTGTCCATGTTGGGGCGCGAGTTTTAAACCGCGCTCGTTGCCGCGCAAATGGAAAGCTCCCTCCGAGTCCGACAAACGCCTTGACCTCCCGCCCTCATCGGCGAGTCTGCATGCGTCAACACTGACCGGGGGCGTCCTGGTTTCGACGGGTAGTCTGCGGTCGGGGTGGCATGCCGAGGATGATTCGTTGGCCTCGTTAATCACCGGATCAAAACCATAACTGCAAACTCTAACGAGCTCGCACTCGCGGCCTAAGCACCGCGACATTTCCAGGGCCATGTCTGGTAGCCCTGGAGATGCCACCACCAGGCTGGCTGGCTGACCGGGCGACCGGGTCGAAAGCGAGATTCCACAGGACGCTGGGTTTGGGGCATTCCGCCGTCGAAGGCCCCCAGCCGAGATCAAATGGCAGGCTAAGCATGTAGAAGCTCCGGCTTATGGCCATTCGGACAGGGGTTCAACTCCCCTCGCCTCCACCACCTTGATTTTTCAAGAAATTCGGGGTGGATGGGTTGGTTTTGGCAACATTTTTGGCAACACATCGCCCGGCAACGCCCGTGTCGGCGATGGGCGCGGGTGGGAGTGGCAACGCACTTCCGCAGCCGACTTCATTTCAAAGTCCCAACTCAAAACATGCGGCGACGGGGGCGAAGCTGCGGCGGTGCTCGGGGCATGGGCCGAGCCGCTTCAAGGCGGCGAGGTGCGCGGGCGTGGGGTAGCCTTTGTGGATCTCGAAGCCGTAGCCGGTGTGCTTTTCCGCCAGGGCGCGCATGAGGCGGTCGCGCGTGACTTTGGCGATGATGCTGGCGGCGGCGATGGAGTAGCTGAGGCTGTCGCCTTGGACCAGTGCGCGCTGGGGCACGGGGAAGTCGCGCACGGGTTTGCCATCTATCAAGGCGGCGTCGGCCTGAAGGGCGCGGGCGCAGCGCCTCATGCCGAGCCAGGTGGCCTGGAGGATGTTGATCTCGTCTATCTCGGCGGCGCTGACGATCTCGCAGTGCCAGCGCAGGCGCGCGTCGGCCATGAGCTCGGTGTGAAGTTGCTCGCGCTGGTTTTCGCGGAGCTGCTTGGAGTCGTTCAGCACAGGGTGGGCGAAGCCTTCGGGCAGGATGACGCCAGCCACGCACACGGGGCCGGCCAGGGGGCCGCGTCCTGCCTCGTCTATGCCGCAGACGCGGAGGTGGCCGGCGGCGCGGAGCTGGTTTTCGTGGTCGAGGCTGGGCATTTGGACGTTGATTGAAAATTCCTTGCCCCGGCATGTAAAGCGTGTTCTCTCAACCTCCAGTTCAAAACCACCCCCACACCAGCCACATGAGCGAACGCCGCGTAGTCATCACAGGAATCGGAGTCGTTTCCCCCCTCGGGAACAACAAGGACGATTTCTGGAAAAACCTCGTCGCCGGAAAGAGCGGCATCCGCCGCATCCAGAGCATGGACACGACGAACTATGACTGCAAGATCGCGGGCGAGGTGGTGGACTTTGATCCGACGCCTTTCTTCAACAACCACAAGGAGGCCAGGCGCGCGGACCGCTTTTTCCAGATGGCCATGGCGGCCTCGAAGATGGCGGTGAAGGACAGCGGCCTGAACCCGGACAGCCTGGACCTGCACCGCATCGGTGTGATGGTGGGCAGCGGCATCGGCGGACTGAGCACGATCGAGACCCAATACGAGATCCTGCTCAACAAGGGGCCGGGCCGGGTGTCGCCCTTCCTGATCCCGATGATGATCACGAACATCGCCACAGGCATGATCGCCACCGAGTTCGGCTTCATGGGGCCGAACATGTGCATCACCACGGCGTGCGCCACCTCCAACAACAACATCGGCGAGGCATGGCGCATCATCAAATTTGGCGACGCGGACGCCATCGTCTGCGGCGGCTCCGAGGCGAGCATCCGCCCGTGCGGCCTGTCCGGGTTTGCGAACATGAAGGCCCTGTCTTTGCGCAATGACGAGCCGGAGCGCGCCTCCCGCCCCTGGGACAAAGACCGCGACGGATTCGTGATGGGCGAGGGCTCCGGCGTGGTGGTGATCGAGGAGCTGGAGCACGCGAAGAAGCGCGGAGCGACGATTTACTGCGAGCTGGCAGGCTATGGAGTGACGGCGGACGCCTATCACCTCACGGCGCCGCACCCGGATGGCATCGGCGCCTCGAAGTGCATGGAGATGGCGCTGCGCCACGCGAAGCTGAACGCCGAGGAGGTGCAGTATGTGAACGCTCACGCCACCTCGACGCCGGTGGGGGATCTGTGCGAGTTGCGGGCGATCAAGCGCACCTTTGGCAGCTTCGCGCAAAAGGGACTGCTGGTCTCCGGCACCAAGTCCATGACCGGCCACCTGCTGGGCGCGGCGGGTGGCATCGAGCTCGCGGCGAGTGTGCTCGCCCTGCGCGACCAGATCGTGCCGCCGACGATCAACGTGGAAAATCCCGATCCTGAAGTGGATGTGGACATCGTGGCCAACGAGGCGCGCCCGGCGAAGCTGACAGCGGCGCTGAGCAACAGCTTCGGCTTCGGCGGCCACAACTCCTCGGTGCTGGTGAAGAAGTTCGAGGGTTGAGCCACTTCGGCTGCGGCTCGTGCTGGATTCAGTCACGGATTACGGGAAGGGCTTTACTGCGATTTGATGATATGAGCGCGACTTCAACGATGAGCGAATCTTTGGACATCGGCCTGCTCGGGCAGGGCATCATCGGCAGCCGGGTGGCGGAGAACCTGCGCAAGGCGGGCCATTGCGTGCATGTGTGGAGTCGCACGGGCAGGGCAGGGGGCCTGCCAAGCCCGCGCGTGGTGGCGCAGAAGGCGGAGATCCTGCAAATTTTCACGCGCGACTCGGAGGCGCTGCTGGCGGCGCTCAATGACGCGCGTCCGGCGCTGACGGCGCGGCATGTGGTGATGAACCACGCCACGGTGAGCAAGGCGGCGACGCTGGAAGCGGCGCGGATTTGCGCGGAGGCGGGCGCGGCTTTCCTCGACGCGCCCTTTACCGGCAGCAAGATGGCGGCGCAGAATGCCAAACTGGTCTATTACATCGGAGGAGACGAGGCGGTGCTGGAGCGCGCGCGGCCGGTGCTGGAGCTGAGTTCGGCGAAGATTTTGCCAGTGGGTAAAATCGGTGACGCTATGGTGCTCAAGATCGTGACCAACCTGGTGACGGCGGTGACGGTGAAAGCGCTGGCCGAGGCGGCGGCGATCACAAAGGCGCAGGGCGTGCCGCTGGAGGCGCTGCGGACTGCGCTGGAGGCGAACGCGAACTACTCCGCGCTCATCGGCATGAAGCTGCCCGCGCTGATGAGCGGGGACTTCGAGCCGCACTTCTCGCTGGTGAACATGCTGAAGGATGCTGACTTCGCCCGCGCGCTGGCGGTGGAGTCGGGATTGTCGGTGCCAGCCGTGGACTGCGCGGCGGAGGCGATGCGCGCGGGAGTGGCCGAGGGGTTGGGTGAGCAGGATTTTTCCATCATGGGCCGCCTGCCATGAACGCGGAGATATTTCAAAGACTGGAGACGGAGGGTGGCTGGCTGCACTTTTCCAGGCGGGCCAAGTGGCGGCTGTCCGGCGCGGATCGCGTTCGCTACCTGAACGGCCAGGTGACGCAGGACGCGCGCCGCGCGGATGCCAGGTCCGCTTTGCACGCCTGCGTGACGAACGCGAAGGGCCGCATCGAGGGCGACATCTTTTTCCACGCCGCGCCGGATGGTGAGAGCCTGCTGCTCGACGCGCCCGCAGGGCTGCGCGAGACGCTGGGCATGAGGCTGGAGCGTTACATCATCGCCGATGACGCGCTGCTGGAGGATGTGACGGAGGAGTGGCAGCTCTGGCACCGCTTTGGCCCCTCAGTGGATGCGGATGGAACGACAGGCGGGCTGATCTGCAGAAGACTGGCTTGCCCGGGCATGGATGTCTGGCTGCCTGCGGAGGCCCCGCCGCCCGGCGAAGCATTGAGCGAAGAAGATGCCGGGACGCTGCGCATCCTGCGCGGAGTGCCGGCATGGCCGCATGAGCTGAACACGGACGTTTTTCCCCAAGAGGCGGGTCTTGAGGCTGAGACGATGAGTTACACCAAAGGCTGCTACATCGGCCAGGAGGTGCTCTCGCGCATCAAGAGCACGGGTAGAATGCCGCGCGAGCTTGTGCTCTGGACCTCGGAGGACGAGGTGGCTGGCGGCGCTCTGCTTTGGCGGGAGGATGGCACGAAGGCGGGCGTGGTGACGAGCGCCGCGCGGCATCCGCTGAGCGGGCTCATGCAAGGGCTGGCCTATGCGAGGCAGGGGGCGGTGGAAAAGGATTCGCGGTTGCTTGTCGGAAACGACATGGCTAGTATCGCCGCCAGTCTTTCGATCCAAACCCTGCCCTGCCGATGATGCCCCTCCGCTTGTTGATGACCGCCCTCGCGCTTCTTTCCATCGTTTCCTGCGAATTCGGAGGCAGGGCGGATGTCAGGAATCCAACGGTGGAGGAATTGGACCGACTGGATGTGGAGTGGGGACTGCCGCAGCGCAAATCGCGCGGCGCGCCGAAGCGCACCTATCAATACACGGAGCCGTCACCGAGTTATTCGCCAGCGGCTCCAGCGGACGCACCCGCCGCGCCCGCGCCACCGCGTGAAACTATCCAGGGCTTGCCGCCCGGCGCTCCGCAGTGAGGACGACGCAACCCCATCCGTTCCTGAAGCCGTGAAAACTTCCCCGATCTTTTTCGCACTGCTGGCCGCGCCCGCCCTCATGGCACAAACTTCCGCGCCGGACCAGCCGCTGGCTCCCATTCCTCCGCTCACGCCTTTGCCGCCGATCGAAAGACTGGCCGACCAGGCCCAGCGCGAGCTGTTTGACGCTGCCGCTGGCAGCGTTCCAAAAAACGACGGCCCCGTGGTGTCCCAGAGCGGTCGCAAGACCACTTTCTCAGCGCTTCCGGGGGAGGATCCCTCCGCGTGGAAGTCCGACGAACTGCGCAAGCTCGCCGTCATGGAGGTGTCCTTCGGCGGCGCGGTCGAGACGGTGATGTTCGTGCTCCATCCGCAGGATGCTCCGCAGACGGTCTCCAACTTTCTCGACAATTGCGAGACCGGCGCCTACAACGGCCTGGCCTTCCACCGCGCCATTGAGGGCTTCATCGTGCAGACAGGAGATCCTCTCACTTCCGACGAGGGAGCGCGCGAGCGCTGGGGCACGGGCGGCGAGGAAAAAACCGTGCCCGCCGAGATCAAGCGCAAACACCGCAAGGGAGCGGTGGCCATGGGACGGCGAAGCGACTCGGTGAATCCAGGACGCCGCTCGAACGGATTTCAGTTTTATTTCGCGCTTGGCAATTTCGGCTCGCTGGATGGCAAATACACCGTCTTTGGCCAGGTGGTGTCAGGCTTGGAGACGCTGGAGCGCATTTCCAAAATGCCCGTGGACAGCAACGACTGCCCTGTAGCACGCATTGAGATCAAGTCCCTCAAAGTGCTAGACCAAAAAGGCCCGCTTCAGGAGCCTGTGCGCGACACGGGTGACGGCCGCAAGTACACGAAGCCGGCGGCCGCCAAGGGATTCTTCGAGCGCTTTTTGGAGCGTGTGTGGTAAGGCGCGGGAACCGGCGGTGTTTTATAACCCAATACCGCCATGCCCTCCTCCGACAACCAGCACGACATTGACATCGCCAAAGTCAGCGAGCGCGCGCAGGACATCGAGGACAAGCTGCCCAAACTGCGCCAGTGGATGGCACAGGCAAAGCTGATGCTCGCCCTCGTGCGCGACTACTGGTCGGGCCGCTACCGCCAGGTGCCCTACTGGGTGATCAGCGCCTGCGCGCTCGCCCTGCTATATGTCCTGAATCCGCTGGATGTGATTCCTGATGTGATACCCGGCCTTGGTTATCTGGACGACGCCACCGTTGTGGCATTTTGCCTCAAGCTCATCGAGCGGGAACTGGAGCGCTACCGGCTCTGGAAGGAGGGCGGCGGGGGTGGTCAAGCCATGACGAATGTTTGACATTCGCCGCTCATTCCTCGGGCATGTCCACCTTGCGAATCTCCTCGATGGGAGCGCTCGGAGCGGAGGGTGGTGCTGGCGTCGCGGGAACCGAGGGTGCGGGCGCGGGAACGGGGGCGTCCGCCGGCAGGGTCGTCGTCACACTGGACGGCGGCGCGCCATTGGCAGCCGTAGGCTCGGCCGGGGGCGTTGAGCCTTCGGCAAGCGCTTTGGCAGCCTCCTCCTCGGCTTTCTTTTTGGAGGCGGCGAGCTTGGCGGCGTTCGCTTTGGCCTTTTCGGCGGACTGTTTGAGATAGGTCTTATAGTCGGGGCCGCTGCCGGTGATGGTGACCGGAGTGCCCACTGAAGTGTTGCGAAACATGGTGCCGGCGATGCCGGATGGCAGGCGGATGCAGCCGTGGGAGGCCCTGCGTCCGGGACGCGGGATGGGGCCGATGTGCATGCCAACACCGTCACCGGTGAGCCTCATGAAGTAGGTCATTTTGGCCGGTTCAAAACGTCCGCCAGGCGGCAGGAGGTCGCGTCCTTGTTTGAAGTCGGAGTTCACCAGCTTGCCATTCGCGTCGTAACCCTTCCCATAGAGGTTCGAAACCTTGTCGGCGACTTTTTCAAGGATTTTGAACTCGCCGACGGGTGTCGGGAAACTGGTGATGCCGGATGCCACATAGGTCCAGCCGATCTCATCCTCACCGTGGTAAAGCCGGGCTTTCTGCTCATCCACGTTGATTTTGATCGAGGTGATGTTTTTGCCCTGGCCTTTCCATTCAAAGAGGCCGGCGGGCTTTTTCACAGGCTCCGGCTCCGGGGGAGGAGGTGGAGGCGCGGTTTTACATGCGGCCAGGCAGATGACAAGACCGGCAAGAGCGGTCTGGCAGGTGCGTGGCAGGACAAGGGAAGGGGGCATTGTGGCGGATGCTAATACGCTTCACTGCCAGTCTCAACCAGCGGATTCCAGACATTTCAAAATTTCCAGAGGCCGAGCGACCAGGATATGCGCGCCGTTTTCACGCAATTCCCGCTCGGAACGAAATCCCCAGGTGACGCCGATGCCCGTCATGCCCGCGTGCCTGGCGAACTCCATGTCTATGCCGGAGTCGCCGACATAGGCGCAGTCCTTTGGATCCAGCCTCAGCGCTTGCACCACCTCCAGTCCGGCTGCCGGGTCCGGTTTACGCGGCACTTCGGCGCGCTGGCCGAGAATGATGTCAAAGCAGTCCGCGCCAAAGAAGTGCTCAGTCATCGGCACGGTGAAGCGGTGGGCTTTGTTCGAAATCACGCCCAGCCGGATGTCGCGCGCTTTCAATGCTGCGAGCAGTTCCGTGATGCCCTCATAGGGCCGTGTCTCCCGCTGCCAGCGCTTGTCATAGTTGGCGCGGTATTCCTCGACACAGGTCTGTATCAACTCCGGGGTGCGCGCGTGTGGAGGCAGCGCGCGTTCGACGAGGCGGTCCATGCCATCGCCCACCATCTCGCGGAAAAGCTCCACCTCGCAGCGCGGCCAGCCGCGCCCGTCGAGCATTTCGTTGATGGCCCCGGCGATGTCTGCAAGCGAGTCAATGAGGGTTCCGTCGAGGTCAAAAAGGGCGGCTTTGAGCATTGCCATTCGTTGCCACGGCGCGCCATCGCGCGCAAGGCGTCATCTGCCGGCTTCGGTGCCGCCCTGGATTTTGAAAACCTCCTTGATCTCCCAGACGGCTGGCTTGCCGCGTTGCTGCGCGGCCAGCCAGTTCAAGCCCGGGGTTTTGAGAATCTCATGACCGCCTTCGAACAGGGTGACGCGCGTGTTGCCGGAGGTTTTGCGGAACAGCACGCTTTTCGGTTCAAAAACCGGGTCCGGTTCCGGCGCTGGCCAGTTGGCGGGACGCTGCATGGTTTCATAATAGGCGGCGATTTCCGCCAAGGGCAGTCGGTCCGCCTCCGGCACCACCGCGTTAAAGGCATGGAGACTGTGCCGGAAGGGGACACTGCCCGAGCGTCCATCGTGGATGCCGTGGGAGATGTCGAGATTCACACCGCGGGCTTGGTGCAGCCAAGTGAGAGGACTCCGGCGGCGGGCGTCGGCAAGACGCTGCTCGCTGTCCGGAGGGCCGCCGAGGGCTGATTCGATGTTTTTAGCGTAGTTGTCCGGCATGCCATCTTTGAGATGCTCGGCATGCCAGGCCGCGATGTCGCTGATGCCGACCCAGGCGGACACGCCGGCCCAGATTTCTGGATGCCGCCCGGCCATGAGCATGGCCATGTGACCGCCGCCGCTGGCGCCAATGAGATAGACCCGGGCCTCGTCCACCCGGCGCGTCTTTTTCATCCAGGCCACGGCGTCGGCGATGTCCTGCACGGCGAGGTTTCCGCCCATCGCTTCGGGTGTGCGGTTGGGACCGCGGAAATGAGGGAAGACAAAGTGCCAGCCGCGCTCCATGCACCAGCGGGCGAAGACCGGCCCGTTCGAGGTCTGCTTGTAATCCCCACCCCAGGTGTGCAGGCCCACCAGCAGCGGGCGTGCTTCGGCTGTCCGCGGTGACCAGGCCAGCGCGGGCTGTTCAGTGCCGTCCGCCGTGCTTTTCACAAGGATTTCACCGACTCCGTCCGGCCAGGCGGAGGGAAGCTGGGTGAATGCGGAGGTCGGGAGCATGAGCAGGGACAGGATGAAAACGCGCGGGAACATGACAAGCAAACGGCACGGCCTTGACGGTCATTTCCCGCATTGTTCGCCGGGGTCAAAGGACAGGGATGAAGAGGCTGGCGAAGCCGTTGCGCAGCCGGTGGCGCAGGGGTGTTTCCGCAAGCATGGCAGTGGTGACCTCCACGCTTTCGGCGCGTTTTTTTTCAAAGACGGCGGACAAACGGCGGACGAGGTCCGGGTCATGACAGGCGAGGTTGAACTCGAAGTTCAGGCGCAGGCTGCGGGGGTCCCAGTTGGTCGAGCCGAGGCAGCACCAGGCGTCATCCACAAGCAGCATCTTCGAGTGATCAAAAGGCGGCGGCGACTCGAAAATGCGGCAGCCTGTTTTGACCAGTTCGGGATAAAGCGTGCGCGCGGCCCAGGCGACGAGCGGGATGTTGTTGCGCGCGGGTGTGACGATCATGACCTCCACACCGCGCAGGGAGCAGAGCTTCAGCGCGGCCATGAGGTGGCTCAAAGGCAGAAAATAGGGGGTGATGATGCAGACGCGCGAGCGCGCTGCATTCAGGCTGGCGAACAGCGCCGCCGGCATCACTTCGATGTCCTCGTCCGGACCGTCCACGATGCCGAGAGCATGGGTGGCTCCCGCTGGCTGGAGTTTTGGAAACCAGGCATTTCCCTCCAATGGCTCTCCCGCGCAGAATTGCCAGTCCTCGGCAAACACGCGCTGCATTTGCTCCACGACCGGGCCGGTGACTCTGAAATGCAGATCGCGCACCGGGTGCGGGGGATTTTGCAGGATCATGTTGCCCTGGCGGATGTTCATGCCGCCGGTGAAGGCGGCGGCTCCGTCCACGATGAGGAGCTTTTTGTGGTTGCGCAGGTTCAGGGTGATGAGCCGCATCACGAGGCGGTTCGGCATGAAGCGGCGCACCGGCACTCCCAGCCTGCGCAGTTCCCGCGTGACCGGCGGCCAGGAGTAGCGTGTGCCGGCGTCATCCACGATGACGCGCACCTCCACACCGCGCGCGCCGGCGCTCACCAGCTCGCGGACAAACTCCGAGCCTATGCCATGCGCTTCGAAGATGTAGCTGGAAAGGCTGACGCTGGAGCGCGCGGCACGGATGGCCTCCAGCATGGCGGGCATGGCCTCGTCCCCGTTTTCCAGGATTTCCACCCGGTTGCCCGAAGCGAAATGAAAGCGTGAGATGCGGTCCAGCGTCGTCGCCAGAGCGCAGTCGTTCACGGCGGATTCCGGCTCGCCATGAATGAAAAGCGGGCAGTCCGGAGCGGGCTGGCGGTAAACCACGCCGATGGCCTCCCTGTAGTCGCGGCCTTTGCGGCGGACGAAATTGATGCCCAGTAGCGCGTAGAGGCAGGCGCCGACCACCGGTGAAAACACGATGAGCGCCACCCAGAATCCCGCCGAGCGGTGATCGCGATGATGCGTGAGCAGGTGCAGGAGCGCTGTCAGGCTGAAGGCGAGCGCGACCGCGCCAAGCACGATCATTTCCCAGGTCAGGGCCAGTGTGGGAGAAAATGACATGTGCTGAGCATTGATGCGCAAGGCGGAAGTTCGCGAGCGAAAAAGAAAGACGCCGCCGGAGTGACCGGCGGCGTCCGAGGTATCAAGTGTCATCCAGCCTGGTTATTGCTGCGGAGCGGGCACCGGAGCGGGCGCGGGAGCCGGAGCGGCGCCGGGGAGTTGAGGCAGACCGCCAGGAGCGGCGCCGGGAAGCTGTGGCAGGCCGCCGGGAGCGCCGGGCATCTGACCGGGCAGTCCGCCAGCGGCAGGGAGCTGTGGCAGACCGCCGGGAGCGCCGGGATATTGTCCGGGGACGGCACCGGGCATGGCCATGTAGCTGCCGCCGCCGGCGGCGACGACGTTGAGGATGTTTTGCGGCTGATTTTGGCTGGCCATCGTGAAGATGTCGAAGCCTGTGCCAAGCATGCGCGGAGGCACGGAGGCGCCCTGCGCGGCCATGAGCTTCACGGTTTCCACACTGGCGTCGTTCTTTCCGACAATGACGGTGCCACCCTGCCAGGCGCGTCCAGGGACGGGTTTGCCGGCGGCGTCGCAGTTCCACTGCGGCGGCCAGCTTGGCGCGGCCGGATTTTCAAAAACGATGGGCATGATGCTGGAGCTGGTGTTCGACTGCTGCTGCGTCATCGCCCAATGATTCTCCCCGGCCATGAGAGCCTGGTCGAAGGTGGGCGGGATGCCGATGTTTTTGTTCGGAAGAAAGATGCTGCCTGGGCAGCCGAAAATGGACTCATCCTGCGTGAGGCCCTCGATGATGAGGGAGCGGAACGCATCGTTGGCGGTGAGCGGCAGGCTGCCGGTGACAGGGCTGGACACGGAGTCCGGATAGAGACCGTTGTTGTCAGCCGCGTAGGTCATCAGCAGGCCGATGATCTGGCGGCAGTTGGAGCCGCCTTTCATCTGGTTGGCCTTCACCGTGATGAGGTTGTAAGTGGGGACCGCCAGGCTCGCGATGATCGCGATGATGGTGATCACCACCAGGAGTTCGATGAGGGTGAACCCTCGTTGCAGTTGTCGTTTCATGTTCGTGGTGTTTCTATGTTTTGGATTATGATGTATGCGCCGCCTGGAATTATTTCCCTGCGGCAAATGCATTAGACCTGACAGGCCTGCAAAAGGCGAGAAAAAATTTGCGCTCTGAATGAGTCGTCACTCCCGCGATGCCTGAAAACCCGTCCCAACCGGCTTCGCGTGCCCGGCTTTTGCTGTCAGAACGGGAAGACCCTCACATTTTCGCCCTCATGAATGGTCTGACCCGGCTCCAGTCGCAACAGCGTGTCTGCCTGGCTGAGTCCGAAAAGCGCGTGGCTCATCTGCATGCCCT
The DNA here is from genome assembly GCA_002343505.1 of Verrucomicrobiaceae bacterium UBA2429. GTDB lineage: Bacteria > Verrucomicrobiota > Verrucomicrobiia > Verrucomicrobiales > Verrucomicrobiaceae > Prosthecobacter. The sequence goes on from DDQZ01000071.1 coordinate 19,406, forward strand.
GCGGGATAAAGCGATCGTGGCGGAGTTGACCGCGCAGGTAGTGGGGGCGGTCGCTGTCATTGCTCAAATTCCGTCCGCACACCGCCGGGAGTGATTCCGGTTCAGTGTCTGTTCTACCAAGCAGCCTGAGCAAAGCGGGCCTGACGAATAGCTGGAAGGTGACAAAGCCGGACACAGGGTTTCCCGGCAGGCCGAAAATGTGGACAGCACGGCCCTGCCAGGTGGTTTGGGCAAACAGGAAGGGCTTGCCGGGTTTCACCTTTACCCGCCAGATTTCCGGCTCGATGCCAAGGGCGCCCAGGGCGGGCTTGACCTGGTCGCGAGCGCCCACGGAGACTCCGCCGCTGACTAGGATCATGTCATGCTCACGAATGAGTCTTTTGAGTTCCTCCAGTGTCGCGTTGAAATCGTCTTCGCAGTGCGCGGCTGTCGCGCCCCTCACCCCCGCCTGAGCCAGCATGGCCCGCAGCATGACGCCATTGCTGTTGTAAATCTGGCCCGGCAGCAGCGCGGCTCCCGGCGGGCGCAGTTCATCGCCAGTGGTCAGCACGGCGGCTTTCGGAGGGGCATGCACGGGCACCGTGGCGTGTCCTTGCGAGGCCAGCAACCCCAGTCTGCCTGGAGTGAGGGCATCGCCTGCCTTCAGCATGATCTGCCCCGCGCAGAGGTCCGCCCCGGCGCGGCGCACGTTTTCACCGGGTGCCACCAGTTCGCGGCAGCGGATGGCGTCCTCCAAGACCTCCACATCCTCCTGCATGATCACCGCGTCAGTTCCTGCGGGAATGGGCGCGCCCGTGAAGACACGGACAGCTTCGCCCGGGCCGCAGATCAAGGATTGGTCAAGCCCCGCGGGCTGGACACCTTTGAGTTTTAAAATCCTTTCACCCGTGCTTTCGGCAGCCCGCAGCGCGTAGCCATCCATCATGGAATTGTCAAAACCTGGCAGTGGAAAGTCCGCAAGCATTGTCCGCGCGCACGAGAGTCCGAGTGCGTCCGGCAGCGGCACCTCGGCGACTGGCAAGGGCGTCACGGCGTCGAGAATGCGTCGCAGGGCTTCGGCTTCGCTGATCATGGTTCGGAGGACGGCAAAGGTGACGCCGAAGTCTCGAATCCCTCAGGCAGGCCTGGCAAGGAGGGCAGGCTTAAGGTGGAGGGTTGTTGCTGGCCGGGCGGCATGGCTGGTTGAATCAGTGGAGTCGCGGGAGCCGGGGTGAGTTTTCCTGCGGCCCCGGCTCTCTCGTGAATCACCAGGTGAGTCACCTCCGGCCGGCCTTCCCTGATGTCCGCGGTGATATACCAGCCTTTGCGCTCCGGGGTGAGCACCAGGCGCGATCTCTCTCCCAGAGCGGAAACCGCCACCAGTTCCGTGCCGGGCGAGAACGCCGGCATTTGCTCGCAGCGGATCAGCACATACTCCTGCTCCGGGTTCACCATTTCGACGATGCCGACCAGAACGGTCGAATCGTCATCCTTGTCCTCCTTGGGCGGTTTGTTTTTCAATGCCGAGCAGCCCGCCAGCAGGATGCATGCAAGGGCATGAACTGGAATAGGGGGGAGTGCTGGCATGAGCTGAGTCTAAAGCCGTCGCATCGGTTTTGGCGAGACATTTTGCGTCCCGTCCCCTCACTGGGTGATCGCAAAGACATGCAGCGCGGTGCCGTTGGGATGCAGTTCCACATAATTCTCCGCGCCCTGCCAATCATAGGCTTGATCATGCATGAGATCATGCGCGCGGTAGGGTCTGGCGGGGTCGAGGCCGAGCGCGGCGAGGTTGAGACGCACCTGTCCCGCCACCGGCTGGTGGCCGTCCAGGCTGATCACGCAAAGGATGCGGTCGCTGAAATCCGGCGCGCATTTGCTGAAGCACAGCATGGCATTGTGGTCGGCGTCGTGGAAGACCAGATTGTCATAGAGCTGCAGGGCGCGGTGTTCCTGGCGGATGCGGTTAAGCCTGCCGATGAAGCCTTTGATGTTGCCGGGCGCGTTGTAGTCGCGCTGGCGGAGCTGGAATTTCTCCGAGTCCAGATATTCCTCCCTGCCTGGCAGCGGCTCGTTTTCACAGAGTTCGTAGCCCGCGTACATGCCCCACGAGGATGAAAGCAGGGCGGCCAGCGCGGCGCGCATCCTGAACATGCTGGCCGGCGCGTTTTGCAGATGGAAGGGATTGATGTCAGGCGTGTTCGGCCAGAAATTGCCGCGGTAATACCAGCGCATCTCGCCTTGAGTCAGCTCCCTGGCGTATTCGGCGAGGGCGGCCTTGTCCTCGCGCCAGGTGAAATAGGTGTAGCTCTGGCTGAAGCCGA
>DDQZ01000071.1:21866-31809 GCA_002343505.1 Verrucomicrobiaceae bacterium UBA2429
GCATCATCTTCGGCTTGGTGAAGGCCTCGGCCAGAAAAATCACCTCCGGTTCCTTGCGATGCACCGTCTTGATCAACTCCTCCCAGAAGGACACGGGTTTCGTGTGCGGGTTGTCCACGCGGAAGATTTTCACGCCCTTGTCCACCCAGAAGAGCACCACGTCAATGAGCTCGCGCCACAGGTTCTTCCAGTCCGCGCAGTGAAAGTTCAGCGGGTAGATGTCCTGGTATTTTTTGGGCGGATTCTCCGCGTAGCGGATACTGCCGTCCGGCCGCTGATAAAACCACTCCGGGTGCTCCCTCACATAAGGATGATCCGGGGAGCAGTTGATGGCGAAGTCGAGCGCGATTTCCAGGCCGCGTTTTTTGGCCTCTTCCAGCAGCCAGACGAAATCGTCCAGGGTGCCCAGTTTTGGCTCGATCTCGCGATGCCCGCCCGCGGGTCCGCCGATGGCCCACGGGCTGCCCACATCGTCGGCATGGGCGGTGAGCGTGTTGTTTTTGCCCTTTCTGGCAGTGATGCCGATGGGATGGATGGGAGGGAAATAAATCACATCGAAGCCCATCGTCTTTGCGTCATCAAGGCGCGGCAGGCAGTCGCGGAAGGTGCTGTGCCGGTCGTAGCGGCCCTCGGCGCCCCGCGGGAAAAACTCATACCATGCCGAGAACCGCGCCCGCTCGCGTTCGACAATGACGCCGAGAGGCTCCGAGGTCGTGGACAGGGAGCGGTCGGCATAGGCGTCCATGAGCACCTGCAGGTCGTATGATTGCAGCATGTCCAGAAGCTGCGGGGCTGGCAGTTTTTCCAGAAGATCGGCGATGTCCTCAAGCTGTCTGCCGGCGTCGCCAGCGCCCGCCGCCCGCGCGCGGCGGGCGGCCTCGCGCAGCAGGCGCGCGCCTTCCAGCGCCTCCACGGGCACGTCGGGATCATCCGCGCCGACGCGCACCGCGAAGGTTTTCTTCCACCCGCGGAAGGTGTCCGCCCACGCCTCCACGGCATACTCCCAGCGGCCAACAGCGTCAAAGTCGCAGACGCCCTTCCAGCGATCGTTGTCCACATGGCTCATCGGCGCCTCGAACCAGCGGCGCGTGCCCTGGAGCCGCCACTTGAGCTGCGCGCTCATCACCACATGGCCGTCGGTGAAAATGTCGCACCACACCTCCAAGGGTTCGCCCGGGACCCGCTTGACGGGATGACGCCCGCCTTCCAGGCAGGGATAAAAATTCTCGATGACGACTGTGGGTGCGTGTGCGGCGGACATGGGAGCGGTAACGCCACATTGAGCCTCTGCCGCGTGGCGAGGCAAGTTCGGAAATTCGACAACCTTCCTCAAATCACCCGGTCATTCCCGCCATCCACCGGGATCTGCGCGCCGGTGACCTTCGCGAACAAGGGTGACGCCATCGCGGCGACCATGTTGCCGATGTCTTTGGAGCGGATCTCGACCTTCATGAGGTTCTTGGTCTTGTATTCCTCGACGGTCATGTTGTAGCGGGCGGCGCTCTTGGCGAGGGCTTCGGGGGTCCAGAGCTTGGTGTCGAAGACGGCGTCGGGGTGGACGATGTTGACGCGGATCTTCCACGGGGCGAGTTCGAGGGCGGCGACGCGGCAGAGCTGCGTGAGGGCGGCTTTGGAGCAGGAGTAGGCGGAGGCGCCGGGGCCGGGGGCTTTGAAGTTGCGGCTGCCGACGAAAACGATGCTGCCATCGACGCTGTGCTTCACATACGGGATGACTTTGTTCATCAGCTTTTGATGGCTGGTGAGGTTGATCATGATCGTGCGGTCCCAATCAGTCTGCGCCATGACGTCGAGCGCATCGTTTTTCGGGAAGATGCCGGCGTTGCTGACGACGATGTCGATGCCGCCGAACTCGCGGACGGTGAAGTCGATGGCGTCCTGCACGGGCTGGTCCTCGGTGAGGTTCACGACGATGCCGATGGCGCCGATCTTCTTCATGATGTCGGGGATCTCTTTGTCGATATCGAGACCGACGACCTGCGCGCCCTGCTCGGCGAGCGATTCAGCGATGGCGAAGCCGATGCCGGCGGCGCAACCGGTGACGAGGGCGACCTTGCCCTGATGCACCTTGCGGGCGGGGCCTTTGCGGAGCTTGGCCTGCTCGAGGTCCCAGTATTCGATGTCGAAGATGTCCTTCTCGCTGAGCGGTGCCCAGCCGCCGGTGCGCTCGCCTAGCGCGACGGTGGCGGCGGTGCTTTCGGCGATGTCGGCGACGATTTTGGCGTCCTTCAAGGTATCGCCAAAGCTGACGATGCCATTGCCGGGCCACACGGCGAAGCGCGGGGCGGCATCGAGCATGGTCTGGCCGCTGGCGTGCTTCGTGAAGTAGGCGGCATAGTCATCGGCGAACTTTTGCACGCTGGCAGCGTGGTCGTCACCGAGCACGACGGGGATGCGCTTCGTGCGGATGCTGTGATCGGGGGTCAAAGGTCCGCGCGTGGCGCAATCGGCGATGTTGGGCAGGGCACCGTAGCTCAAAGCGGCTTCGCTGGTGCTGAGGCGGGCGATTTGCGGGAAGCCGCGGGTCTTCGAGACGAGCTGGCGGAGCTGGGCGAGGGTGAGGAGGTCGGGGGTGACTTTATTGACCGGAGTGACGTTGTTGACGGATTTTTGGGCGAGGTAGTTTTCGGCCTTGGTGACGAGCTCGATGTGCTTCTCGTAGCTGGCCTTGGCGTCGTCGGCGAAGGTGAAGAGGCCGTGTTTGAGCAGGACGATGCCTTCGATGCCTTCTTGGCGCAGATCGGTCTTCTGTAGCACTTCGAAGACTTGTTTGGCCAAAACGAAACCGGGCATCACATAGGGCAGCACGAGCACTTTGGAGCCGAAAAGCTCCTTCGTGCGTGCTTCGCCGTCTTTGGCGCAGGTGAGGGCGGAGATGGCGTTGGCGTGGCTGTGATCGACGAACTTGAAGGGCAGGATGGCGTGCAGGATGGCCTCGATGCTGGCGGCGGGCGCATTGGGGTTGGTCATCGCGGCGCGTTGCTGCAGGACCATGTCCTCATCGGTCATGGTGGGCAATTTGGCCATTTTGAGGAGCGCCTCCATGCGCACGGGGGCGAAGCCGGCCCGCTCAATGGTAGCGAGATCCCAGCCGCTGCCCTTCACGTAGCAAATGTCCACGGAATCGCCGAAGTAGTCCTTCTCGGTGACTTTGACGGAGGTATTGCCACCGCCATGAAGAACGAGTTCCGGGTTCCGACCGAGCAGGCGGGAGGTATAGACGCGCTGTCCGAGGGCGTCGGTTCCGAAAGTGGCGGCTTCAGTGTCGTTCCAGAGGCTGTGCATGGCGGGAAAGGGGAGCGCCAGACTTCCGATGGATGGGCCGTGAAGCAAGGGGATTTTGGTTCAGGCGGCGATGATCGAATGCAGGCGGCGGATTGTTGCTTGCCCCGGCGCGGAAGCCCGTCCTCAATAGCCTCAATCATCCACCAACAGCCATGCCTGCGAAACCGCCGCCCAAATCGAAGAAGCCCGCAAAAGCACGGAAGCCGAAATTGAAAAAGACGCCCTTCTGGGTTGGCTTTGACCTCGGCGGCACCAAGATGCTGGCCTGCGTTCTCGACGCCGGCTACAACGTCCTTGGAACCGCGCGCAAGACGACCAACGGCTCCGACGGCCAGATCAAAGGCAGGAAAAAAATCGTCAACGCCATCCATGAAGCAATCGCCGAGGCGGGGGTGGACCCGGCGGGGTTGCAGGGGATTGGCATTGGCTGTCCCGGTCTGGTGAATCCTGAAAGGGGCATCCTGATCAACGCTCCGAACCTGGGTTGGAACAACATGGGCCTGGCCGGCATTTTAAAGAACGCTTTCAACAAGCCCGTGGCGGTCCTCAATGATGTGGATGCGGGAACTTTCGGCGAATACAAGCTCGGCGCGGGCAAGGGCGCGCGCTCCCTGCTCGGGGTTTTTCCCGGCACGGGCGTGGGCGCCGGGTTCGTCTATGACGGACGCCTCATCATGGGACGCACCGTCTCCGCGATGGAGTTGGGCATGATTTATCTGCCAGGCACGCATTTGGGCAGCGCGGAGTTTGGCGCGGTGATTCTGGAGGACCTGACCAGCAGGCTTGCCCTGGCCTCGCAGGCGGGTGTGGCCTGCTATCGCGGGCAGCTCCCGGAGCTGGACAGAAAAACGCGGGGCAATCTGCGCGATCTGCGCAGCAAGGCCCTGGCGAACTCCTACAAGGCGGGTGATGAGGCCGCGCTTGTGATGTTCCGCAACGGGGTGCGTTATCTCGGCATGGGTGTGGCCGCTGTGGTGAATCTTTTCGCGCCGGACCATATCACCCTAGGCGGCGGTCTGGTGGAGGAGCTTCCGGATTTGTATTTGAGGACGCTCAAGGAGGAGGTGGCGCGTTACGCACTGCCGCCGCTGGCGCGCGGAGTGCGCTATTCGCTGGCAAAGCTGGGCGGCGGCGCGGTGGCGGTTGGCAGCGTGGCCTGGCTGCGCGAGAATTCAGGCAAGTGACACACCATGCTTTTGCCTGACACCCCGCCATCCCGCGAGCACGCCATCCTTCATGTCGGCGCCGCCTCCATCTCGCTCATCATAGGCACCCGGCTTGAGACCGGCGGTTTCAGCCTGCTGGAGCATCTGGACCGCCCCCTGGCGCTGGCGCGCGACATTTTTCGCGGAGGCGTCATCTCCCGTTCCACAGTGGAGCAGGCGGCGGGCATTCTGAAGGACTACCAGTCCAGCCTGCGCGAATACGGGGTGAGCGCCGCGCACACGCGCCTGCACGCCACCAACATCCTGGCCGAGGCGGTGAACCACGAGATTTTTCTCAACCGCCTCCAGGTCACGACCGGTCTTGCCGCGCGTCTGATGGACGATGGCGACATGACCCGCTTCATCTACCAGGTCAGCCAGCGTCTTTTCCAGGCAAACCCGGCTTTGAGGGAAGGGCACACTTTTGTCACCCACATCGGTCCTGGCAACACCCGGGCCTTGTATTTCAAAGCCGGACGTCTGGCCGCTTACAGCAACTACCGCCTCGGCATCTTCCGCGCCCGCGAGGCGGTGGCTGTCGAGGAGGGGGACGCGCCGCGCCAGCTCAGCCATCTGGAAGAGCATATTCGCGGTGTCGTGGACCACCTGGCCGCGGACTATTCCGGCTATACCACCGAGCATCATGTGGCCATCGGCGCTGAGATCCAGAGTGTGGCAGCGGAGATGACTGCGGCGAAAAACGGCCTGCGCTGCATCCTGGAGAGAGACCTGGAGCGGGTGGCGGGAAAGCTGGCGCTGCTGAGTCCCGACGAGATGGTGCGCAAGCTGCATGTGCATTACACCGGCGCGGAAGGGGTGGTGCCGGCGTTGCAGACAAATCTGGCCCTGGCGCGCAGGTTCGGCGACGAGCGGCTCTGGGTGCCGGAGGGGGATTTCCAGCGCGAGCTCATGCTCGATCTCGCGACAGCGGGCCCGCGCCTGGAAAACTTCCAGGACGAGGTCATCCAGGCCGCTTGCGAGATCGGTGTGCGCTACAAGACGGACCGCAAACACGCCGACCATGTGGCGGCCTTTGCCCAGCAGTTGTTCCGCGAGCTGCAGCACCTCCACGGGCTGGACGCCAAGTACGAGCTTGTGCTCCGGGTGGCCGCCCTCCTGCACGAGGTCGGCATGTTCATCAGCCCGCGCGAGCATCACAAGCACAGCCTCTACATTTTGCTTCAGACGGAAATCTTCGGCCTCAGCAGCGGCGACCGCGTGCTGGTGGCCCTGCTGGCGCGCTACCATCGCCGCTACAACCCCGAGCCGAACCATCCGCACTTCGCCGATCTCTCGCGCGAGGAGCGCATGATCGTTTTCAAGCTGGCCGCGCTTTTGCGCATCGCCGACGCGCTGGACCGCACCCATGCCCAGCGCGTCAAGAGCATCCTCATCCGGCCTGACGGCGGCCGCCTGCACATCCTCACCCCAGGTGTGGATGACACCACCGTCGAGCAGATCGCCATCAACTCGAAGTGCGGCATTTTCAGCGAGATCTACGGTTACGAGGTCGTGCTGTCGAGACCGTAAAGCCTCCCGGCCTGGGGGCAAAACACGGGCGTCGCACATGCGCGTTCACAGCGCCAGATGTCCAAGCGCCAGCAGTCCATAGTAGGTGTATTCCGGGTCGAGCACGTCATCGGTCCAGTTGCCATGGAAACCGCCCGCCGCGCTCCAGAGTGAGTCGAGAAAATTCAGGCACGGTTCCTTGACTCGGGCGATAATTTCCGGCTGGTCTGACAAGGCATGGAGCGCCACCGCCGTGGAAAGCAGGTCTGGCACCGGCGCCCCCGGCACAGCCAGGAAGCCGCCATCCGGCAGGCATTGCCGCTCCAGCCAGGCGAGCGCCGCAGGTGGCGGCGGCATTTGCAAATGGCGGTACAGCGAAAGCATCGCCGCCGTGGCGGTGGTGGAGCCGAATGTGAGACCAGGCTCGTTCGACCATGCTCCATCCGGCGTCTCCAGCCGGTCCATGCAGCCCGCGATGGCGAGGGCGTCAGGCGGCAGCAGGCCGAGGTCCTGATAGGCGCCCCAGGCGATGAGGCAGCCGTAGGCGCTGCCGTTGCCGCGTCCTGCCGCCTGATGATAGCCGCCATCGGGGGCGCGCCAGCGTTCGATGCGCGCAGCCAGGCGCTCGCGCGCGACTTCTGGAAAAGCGGTCATGCCCAGGCTGGCATGGCAGCGCGCCAGGCAGCAAAGGTGGACAAAATCGAGGCCCTCGCCATCGCCGAAGCAGCCCAGCCAATTCCGCGTTTTCCCGGCGGGCATGTTTGCCTGCAAAGCCATCAGCCCCTCCAGTCCGAAGACGGTGTAGTAGAGATCGGGCCGGTCCGCGCGGTCGAGGAAACCGCCGCTCTCATGCAGGCGCGACTTTAAAAAATCCGCGACCAGCGCGGCGGACTCGCCCAGCAGCTTCGGCGCGACGCGCGCCACTTGCAGCATTTCGAGACGGAACGACATCTTCAGCCTGCGAACGCGGTGGAGGGCACGCCGCGCGCGCCGGGGCGGCAGACAAAGAGACGCCCGCCGAGCGGCTCTTCGAGTCCCGGCTTGATGCCTGTGGTCACATAAAGATCCGCGAGGTCCGGCCCGCCAAAGGCGCATGCGGTGGTCTCGACGCAGGGAAAATCAATTTGCTCCAGCACGGCCCGCGAGGCGGGGTCGAAGCACACCACCTTCGCGCCGTGGCAGAAGGCGACCCATAGGCGGCCTTCGGAGTCTATCGTCATGCCATCCGGGCTGCTCGGATCGTCCGAAGTGTCCCAGATGACACGCTCTCCGCTGATGGCGGAGGAGGCGGTGTCGAAGTCAAAGGCGCGCAGCTTTTTGCTCGGCGTGTCTATATAGTACATTGTGCCGCCGTCGTGGCTCCAGATGATGCCGTTCGAGTTTGTGACCGGGCTGAATTTCTTTTCCACGCGAAGGTCCGTGTGCAGGCAGTAGAGCGCGGCATCGGGGCGTCTTTTCAAGCAGATGCTGCCCGCCCAGAGACGGCCCGCGGGGTCGCACTTGCCGTCGTTGAAGCGGTTGTCTGGCAGGTCCGGCTCAGGATCGGCGATGGGCGTGCTGAAGCCGGTGGCTTCGTCGAGAAAGTGGAATCCCGTGTCGCCCGCCCAGACGAGACCGCCCTTCACGCGCGGAACCACGGTGCCCACGCGCTGGCCGGCATTCCAGATTTTTTCCGCGCTGCTGACGGGATCGAAGGCCAGAATTTTGTGCGCTTCGATGTCCACATAAAGCAGGCGGTCCTGATGCCAGATGGGGCCTTCGCCCCAGAGGGAGACGTGGGCGCCGGCGGGTTCGGGTGTGATGGGCATGGCGGGTGGGAAGCGGAATACTGTTCCTGGATGTAAAGGTGGAGCCGGGGGAGGTCAACCGCTGCGAGCATTGCGGAATGGGCCAAGCGTCCCGCATCTTCCAATCCGCAAGAAAGGCATTCCCTTCGCCCGCGTTGACTCATGCCCATGCGCACGCTTTTTTTCTCCGCCGTCCTGTCGCTGGCTTTCGCCGGACCTTCCCTCCATGCCTCTGAATCACCGAATCTGGTCGTCATTTTCATGGATGACATGGGCTATGCCGACGTGGGCTGCTTCGGCGCCCAGGGCTATGCCACGCCGAACATTGACCGCCTTGCGGAGGGCGGTAGAAAATTCACCAACTTCCATGTGGCGCAGGCCGTCTGCAGCGCATCGCGCGCGGCCCTGCTCACCGGCTGCTACCCGAACCGCATCGGCATCCACGGCGCGCTCGGACCGAAGTCCACCCACGGCATCCACGCCGATGAGATGACACTGGCCGAGGTGGTGAAGCAAAAAGGCTACGCGACCGCAGCCGTGGGCAAGTGGCATCTCGGCCATCTGCCGCAGTTCCTGCCCACGCGGCACGGCTTTGATGAATACTACGGACTGCCCTATTCCAATGACATGTGGCCTTACCATCCCGAGGCCAGGCCGGGCACCTACCCGCCGCTGCCCATGATGGAGAATGAGAAGGTCGTGGATGCCGAAGTCACGCCGGAGGATCAAACCCGCCTGACCACGGACTACACCACGCGCGCTGTCAGATTCATCGAGCGCAGCAAGGACAAGCCCTTCTTTCTTTATATGGCGCATAGCATGACGCATGTGCCGCTGTTTGTGAGCGGGAAATTCGCCGGCAAGTCTGGCAAAGGTCTCTATGCCGATGTGATGATGGAGGTGGACTGGTCCGTGGGGCAGGTGATGGACACTCTGGAAAAGCACGGCCTCACGGAAAAGACCTGGATCATTTTCACCTCGGACAATGGCCCCTGGCTCAGCTATGGCGACCATGCTGGCTCCGCAGGCCCGCTGCGCGAGGGCAAGGGCACCGCGTGGGAGGGCGGCACGCGCGTGAGCTGCGTGATGCGCTGGCCGGGCCAGATTGCCGCCGGGACCACGAGTGATGCGATGATGGCCACGATGGATGTGCTGCCGACTGTGGCCGGCGTCATCGGCGCGGAGCTGCCGAAGCACAAGATTGATGGCATGGATCTCTGGCAGGTCGTCAGTGGCGGGCCTGAGGCGAAAAATCCGCACGACTTCTATGCCTGGTATTATCAAAACAACCAGCTCCAGGCTGTGAGCAGCGGTGATGGACGCTGGAAGCTCGTTCTGCCGCACGGCTTCCGCACCTTGAATGGCCGCCCCGGTGGCATGGGGGGCACTCCAGTGAAGTATGAGCAGAGCCGCGTGCAGGAGCCGGAGCTGTATGATCTTTATGCTGACATCAGCGAGTCAAAAAACGTCGCCGCGCAGAATCCCGAGGTCGTTTCCAAGTTGCAAAGCCACGCTGAGCAGATGCGCGCGGACCTGGGTGATATGCTGATGAAAAAAGCCACCGGCACTGGAACGCGGGAAGCGGGCAAGTAAGCTCAGCTTTTCTGAGCGGAGTCCAGCCTTGCACGCGCAGTCATCTTCCTCAATTCTGCGCGCCTTTTGATCCAATACCCCGCAGACCTCCCCATCACCCCGCGCCGCGAGGACATCCTCGCCGCGCTTGGAGCGCACCAGGTCGTGATCCTTGCCGGTGAGACGGGATCGGGGAAAACCACGCAGATCCCGAAGATGTGTTTGGAGCTGCTGGCCTTACAGCAAGGCGCGCAGCATGGGCCACAGGCGTCCCGCCCGGGCTTCCCTCCGGGCCTCATCGGCTGCACCCAGCCGCGCCGCGTGGCCGCCATGAGCGTCTCCCGCCGCGTGGCGGAGGAGCTGGGCGTGGCATGGGGCAGGGAAGTGGGCTGCAAGATGCGCTTCAGTGATGACACGAGCCGCGAGACGCGCGTGAAGTTCATGACGGACGGCATCCTGCTCGCCGAGATCCAGGGCGATCCTCTGCTGCGCGCCTACTCGATGCTCATCCTCGATGAGGCGCATGAGCGCTCGCTGAACATTGACTTCCTGCTCGGCTACCTGAAG
>DDQZ01000071.1:31942-105496 GCA_002343505.1 Verrucomicrobiaceae bacterium UBA2429
TCGGCTACCTGAAGCAGCTTTTGCCCCGACGGCCCGACCTCAAGCTCGTGGTCACCTCCGCCACCATAGACACCGAGGCCTTCAGCGCCCACTTCGGCGGCGCGCCCATTATTGAGGTCTCGGGCAGGCTTTACCCTGTGGAGGTGCGCTACCGTCCGGTCGGAGAGGAGGATGACGATCCCTCGCACATCGAGGAGGCGGTGAGCGCGGTGACAGAGGCTTTGAAAGAATCCGCCGAGGGGGATGTGCTCGTCTTCATGCCCACGGAGCGTGACATCCGCGAGACGCGGGACCTGCTGGAGGGCCGCCTCGCCCCGGCGTGCGAGGTGATGGCGCTCTTTGGCCGCATGGCCTCGCAGGACCAGCAGCGCGTCTTTTCACCGGGGCCAAAGCGGCGCGTCATCGTGGCGACGAACGTGGCCGAGACCTCCATCACCCTGCCGCGCATCCGTTATGTGGTGGACACCGGCCTGGCGCGCATGAGCCGCTACAATCCCCGCACCCGCACGAAGCGCCTGCCCGTGGAGGCCGTCAGCCAGAGCAGAGCCAACCAGCGCGCGGGTCGCGCCGGGCGCGTGCAGGATGGCGTGTGCATCCGCCTTTACAGCGAGGAGGATTTCCAAAAACGCCCGCGCTTCACCCAGCCGGAAATCCAGCGCGCTAACCTGGCCGAGGTGATCCTGCGCATGAAAGCCTTCCGGTTAGGCCAGATCGAGGACTTCCCCTTCATCAACCCGCCCTCCAGCGCCTCCGTGCGCGGCGGCTATGATCTGCTGCACGAGCTTGGCGCGCTGAATGACACACATGAGATGACCGGCCTGGGCCGCGAGCTGGCGCGGCTGCCGCTGGACCCCACGCTCGGGCGCATGCTGCTCCAGGCGCGGGAGGAGGGCTGCCTGGATGACATGCTCATCCTCGCCGCCGGTCTCAGCATCCCCGACCCGCGCGAGCGGCCCGAGGAGAAAAAAGAGCTGGCCCAGGCCGCGCACAAGACCTTCGCCAGCCCGGAGTCGGACTTCCTTTCCCTGCTGAAAATCTGGCGCGCCGCGCCGCCGCCGCAGGATGGCGCGCGCAATGCCCTGCGGCGCTTCTGCAAGGCGCACTTCCTCTCCTTCACGCGCATGGTGGAGTGGCGGGATCTTTGGCGGGAGCTGGGCAGGTCCGGCATTTTGCCAGACAGGCGTGGGTCAGGCATTCTGCCTGACTCGGGTGAAACGGGCATTTTGCCCGTTTCTGAAAGCACCGGGCAGAATGCCCGGTCCACACGCGACAGGCAGGATGCCTGCCCTACCGACCGCCTGCACCGCTGCATCCTCGCGGGGCATCTCGGCCACATCGCCCAGCGTGTGGGGCGGAACCTTTACAAGGCGGCGGGCAACCGCGAGGTCACGCTTTTCCCCGGCTCGCACCTCTACGAGCGGAAGGACAAGTACGACAAATCCGGCCAGGAAAAAACCCGCCAGCCGCTGTGGATCGTCGCCGCCGAGATCGTGCAGACCTCCCAGCTCTTCGCGCGCACGGCGGCGGGCATCAACCCCGAGTGGGCGGCGGAGTTCGGCGCGCATCTGGTGGCGAAGAAATACAGCGAGCCGCACTGGAGCGCCAAAGCCGGGCGCGTGCTCGTCACCGAGCGGCACTTGCTGCACGGACTGGAGGTCATGCGCCGGAAGATTGATTTTGGCAAGATAGACCCCGTGGCCGCCACGCAGCTCTTCATCCGCGGAGCGCTGCTGGAGGAGGGAGCCAGCCTGCCGCACCGTTTTTTTCAGCATAACCAAAAGATCCGCTCCCGCCTGGAGGCCGCGCTCACCCGAGTGCGCAGTAGCCGCGTCTATGCCATCGAGGAGCACCTCTTCGAGTTCTACCGCGCGCGCATTCACGGCATCTCCTCCGTGCATGACCTCAACAAGCTCGTGAACGAGCGCGTCAAAACCGAGCCCGATTTCCTCTGCGCGCGCGAGGAGGATCTCACGCGCGGCGATGACATCCGCGACGGCCTCGACCAGTTCCCGGACAAAGCGCCGCTGGGGAATAGCGTGCTGCCCATCACCTACGCCTACAAGCCCGGCCAGGAGGAGGACGGCGTCACCGTGCGCGTGCCGCTGCCCGTGGCCGAGCACCTCACCAGCGGCCAGCTCCAGTGGCTCGTGCCCGGCTTGCGCGAGGAGCTCGTGCTCACCCTGCTGCGCGCTTTGCCAAAGGCCACCCGCCGCGCGCTTATGCCGCTGGAGGCTGCCGCGCGGGAGATCGCGCGCGAGTTTGACCCCGGCCGCGCCGATTTCCTCACCGCCTTCGCCGCCTTCCTGCGCGAGCGCCACCGGCTGGAGGTCAATGCCGCCGACTGGCCCGCTGACAGCCTGCCCGCGCATCTGCGCCCGCGTGTCGAGGTGGTCGGCGCGCAAAACAAACCCGTGATTGCCACGCGTGACTTGGGGGAAATCCGCGCCCTCGCCCGCCAGCAGGAGCGCCGCTCCGACGCCTGGGAAAAAGCCGCCGCGCGCCTGGAGAAGCACGCCATCCGCGCCTGGTCCTTCGGCGATGTGCCCGAGCAGGTGCTCATCGAGGAAATCGGCGGCGCGCCCGTGCATGGCTACCCAGGTTTGCAGCGCACCGAGGAAGGCGTCAGCCTGCGCTTGTTCCGCCGCGCGGAGGAGGCGCAGCGGCACTCGCCCGCCGCCGTGCGCCAGCTTGCGGAGGAGGCCCTTGGCAAAGACATCGCCTGGCTGCGCAAGGAACTGCGCGCCCTGGATCAGCCCGCGCCAAAGAGCACCGGCCTCGCCAGCCTGGCCATGCTCGACTTGAGCGCCAAAGCCGCGCCCACCAGCCCCGCGGAGCTTTCCGCCCAGGCCTGCGAGCACATCCTCGCGCACGCCCTGCGCCTCGAGCCACTGCTGCCGCTCAAAGAGGCGCGCTTCCGTGAGATGTGCGAGCGCGCTCGGCGAGAGTTCCCCACACTGGCGCATCGCGTGCGCGATCTGCTCAAGCAGTGCGAGGACTTGAAAAAGAAAATCCTCGCCTTCCCGCGCCCCTACACCGGCCTCAAAGACGACCTCGCCCGCCTCTTGCCGCCCGACATGCTCACGCGCACGCCGCACGCCCAGCTCCAGCATCTGCCGCGTTATTTGAAGGCCATGCTCCTGCGTGCCGAGCGCGCCTCGAACCACCCCGCCAAGGATGCCGACAAAGCCGCGCTCATCCGCGACTTCGACGGCTGGGAGCGCGAGTGCGGCGAGGCGAACCGCGAGGCCTTCCGCTGGCTGTTCGAGGAATACCGTGTCTCCGTCTTCGCCCAGGAGCTCGGCACCGCGCAGCCCGCGAGCGTGAAGCGGCTGGAGGCGCTGCTGGGCGCGGAGTCGCTGGAGTATCGTCCATCCCCAGGATGATTCGCGCTGTGGCGGCGGGTTACTGTAACGGACATCCTGTGATTGCGCGGGCGTGGGTTTGTCGTTAGTCATGACTGAAACCGACCGAACCATGAAAAAGCCACGCCTCATTCTCGCCGCGCTCGCCGCGTCCTTTCTCTCCAGCCAGGCCGCCCCGGTCTGGGTGGAGGCCGAGTCCTTCGCCGACCACGGCGGGTGGATGCTCGACACGCAGTTCATTGACATCATGGGCAGCCCCTACCTACTGGCGCACGGCATGGGCACGCCGGTGAGGGACGCGCGCACGACGGTGGCGGTGACAGAGGCGGGCAGCTACAAAGTGTGGGTGCGCACGAAGAACTGGGTGGGGCCGTGGGAGGCGCCGGGCGCGCCGGGAAAATTCCAGGTGGGTGTGAACGGGGTGAAACTGGAGAAGGTGCTGGGCACGGAAGGCCGTGACTGGCTCTGGGAGCTGGCGGGCGAGGCACGCCTCAGCGCGGGCCAGGCGGAGCTTTCGCTGCATGATCTGACGGGGTTCGAGGGGCGTGTGGACGCGGTTTTGCTGACTCAGGACGCGGGCTTCACGCCGTCGGCGGACTTTGCCGACACGAACGTGCTGCGGCGGCAGTCTCTGGGGCTGCCACAGGAGGCGCCGGAGACGGAGGAGTATGACTTGGTGGTGGTGGGCGGCGGCTACTCGGGCATGGGCGCGGCGATCAGCGGCGCGCGCCAGGGGCTGAAGGTTGCCTTCATCCAGAACCGCCCGGTGCTGGGCGGCAACGGGTCGAGCGAGATCCAGGTGTGGGCGATGGGCGGCACGCGCCGCGGGCTTTACCCGCACCTGGGGGAGATCATCGAGGAGTTCGCCGACCGCGCCAGCAACAGCCCCGCCGCCTCACCCGAGGAGTTCAACGACAAGCTCAAGGAGCAGGTGGTGCGCGCGGAGGCGAACATTGACCTTTTTCTCAACACACACGTTCACGGCATCACCATGGAAAAGGGCGACACTCTCAAGATCCGCAGCGTCACCGGCCTGGACACCCGCACGGGCAAAGAGACCCGATTCCGCGGCAAGTTCTTCACCGACTGCACCGGCCACGGCAGCGTGGGCGCGCTGGCGGGCGCGGAAATCCTCATGGAGGAAAAGGGCCGCATGGGCATGAGCAACATGTGGGTGCTGAAAAAGACCGCCAACCCGAAGCCCTGGCCCGCCACCCCCTGGGCGCTGCCCCTGGAGCAGGGCGACTTCCCCGAGCCGCGCGTGCTGGAGCCTGCGGGCGTGAAGAACAAGGCCAACATGACCGGCTACGACCTGGGCTACACCCCGGTGGAAAACGCCGAGGATTACCTGCATGGCGAGTGGTTCTGGGAGAGCGGCTTTGATCAAGACCCCATCAACGGCCTGGAGCGCATCCGCGACTGGAACTTCCGCGCGGTCTATGGCGCCGTGAGCGCCATGAAGCGCTACGCGCCGGACAAGTTCGGCAACTACGACATGACCTGGCTGGCCTATGTGGGCGGCACGCGCGAGTCCCGCCGCATCGTGGGGGATTTCATCCTGAAGGGCGAGGACATGGTGAAGGGCGTGATCCAGAACGACGCCTGCGTGCCCACCACCTGGGACCAGGACCTGCATTACCCGAAGGAGCAATACTCGGGCAAGTTCCCCGAGAACCCCTTCATCTCCCGCGCCGAGTTCGGCAAGCACACCGACCGCAAAAACGGCTACCCCGTGCCCTACCGCTGCTTTTACTCGAAGGACGTCTCGAACCTCTTCATGGCCGGCCGCTGCATCAGCGTGGACCGCTGGGCGCTGGGCAGCACCCGCGTCATGCGCACCTGCGGCATGATGGGCGAGGTGGTGGGCAAAGCCGCCTGGATCAGCGTGCGCCACCACACCACCCCCCGCGGCGTCTATGAGCAGTATCTCGACATTCTCAAAGACCTCATGAGCAAGCCCGGCGCCATGCGCCGCGACTCCCTGGAGGGCGCTCTCTACCTGCCCGCCAATGCCAAAAAGCTGCCCGAGGTGGTCAGCGACAGCATTGACCCCAGGAAGCTCGAAGGCATCGTCATTGACGACGCCGACGCCGAGCTGACCGGCCCCTGGGCCACCGGCGAGGGCCTCAAACCCTTCGTGGCGGACCACTACAGCTACAGCCAGGCCAAGGAGGCCAGCGCGCGCTTTTCCTTCGCGGTGAAGGAGACCGGCAAATACGAGGTCTTCATCTACTGGCAGCCGCACGCCAACCGCGCCAAGGCCGCCCCCGTCAGCGTGCTGAGCGCCGTGGGTGAGAAGACCTTCCGCGTGAACCAGAGCCAGCCCGCCGCCGGCAAGCAGGGCGCGCACAGCCTCGGCACCTTCACCTTCAACGCGGGCGAGGAAGCCGCCGTCACCTTCCGCACCGAGGGCAGCCAGGGCAACGTCCACCTCGACGCCGTGCAGGTGGTGCGCGTGCCGTAAGCGCGGGTGTCCGGACCTAGCCGGATGATCCGGTGTCTCGAAGGAGTTCGGCCTTGGCGGCAGAACGGGAGGAATCGCCGCGTATTCCTCACCCCATGCACTCATCCACCCGCCGCCGTCTTTTTGACCCCCCCCTTGTGTCCGCCGCAGCGTCAGTTTTGTCGAAAATCTTTCTTTTCACCCTGTTCGCCGCAGGGGCCGCATTGGCGCAAAACGATCTGAAACCGCTCCGTGCGGGCATCGTGGGCCTCGACACCTCGCATGTGCCGGCCTTCACGAAGCTCTTCAACAAAGGCGAGGCCACGGGCGAGCTTGCAGGCATCAAGGTGACCACGGGTTACACCGGCGGCACGGACATGCCGGCCAGCGCGACTCGGAAGGAGAAGTTCACGCAGCAGCTTCGCGAGATGGGCGTGGAGATCGTGCCGACGATCCCAGAACTGCTCGCGAAGGTGGATGTCGTGCTGCTGGAGAGCGTCGATGGCCGCATTCACCTCCAGGAGGCGCGGGAGATTTTCAAGGCGGGCAAGCCGGTCTTCATCGACAAGCCGCTCGCTGGCACGCTGGCGGAGGCCATTGCCATCGTGGAGCTGGCGAAGAAGCACAATGTGCCCTTTTTCAGCAGCTCCTCGTCGCGCTTCGGCGCGGAGATGGTCGCGCTGAAGGCCAATGCGGATCTCGGCGACATCCTCGGCGCTCAGACTTGGGGTCCGTGCTCGTATCAGGAGGGCACGCCGGATTTTTTCTTCTACGGCATCCACGGCGTCGAAGCACTCTACACGATCATGGGCACGGGCTGCGAGACGGTTTCGCGCGTGAAGGCGGGAAATCATGATGTGGCCACCGGTGTGTGGAAGGATGGCCGCGTCGGCGCGTATCGCGGCATCGTGAAGGGAAAGGCGGACTTCGGCGCCGTGGCCTACGGCAGCAAAGCCATCGGCCAGGCCGCGAAAGCGGTGAGCTACGAAGGTCTGTGCCGCCAGATCGGCAAATTCTTCCGCACCGGCCAGCCACCCGTCAGCGCCGAGGAGACGATCGAAATCTTCACCTTCATGGAGGCCGCAGATGAAAGCATGCGCCAGGGCGGCAAACCCGTCGCGCTCGCTGATGTGCTGGCGAAGGCGAAGGCGGAAGCGGCGAAACTCATCAAGTAAGCCCATGCGCACGCTGCTGTTCCTCCTCGTCGGGCTGTTGGGCGCTCTTGGTGCCGAACCGCCTCAAGTGAGCGTTTCAAACATCCGCCGCGTCTTCCACAACGGCGAGCACAATGCCTTCACCGATCTCGTGCGTTTCAAAGACGCGCTTTACCTCTGCTTCCGCAGTTGCCCGGACGGCCACATGGTCTTCAACACGGCCTCGGTGATCATTTTGCGCAGCACAGATCAAGGCGCGACATGGCAGCCGGTGCATCGCTTCAGCGTGAAGGATCGCGACACGCGCGATCCGCACTTCCTTGTCTTCAAAGGCCGGCTCTTCGTCTATTCAGGCACTTGGTGGACCGGCCCCGGCCTGCTCGACCGCAAGGACTACGACATGAACAAGCAGCTCGGCTACGCCGTGTCCTCCGCGGATGGCACCCAATGGACTGAGCCGACACTCTTGGAGGGCACCTTCGGCTACTACATCTGGCGTGCAGCCTCGCACGACGGGAAAGTGTATCTCTGCGGCCGCCGGAAGGCCAACTTCGCCGTCGAAGTCATGGGCGAGCGTGGCCACAACCAGTCCATCATGCTCGAAAGCGACGACGGCATCATCTTCCGCCATCGCGCCTACTTCCAGGAAACCGGCGGCAACGAAACCGCCTTCTTCTTTGAGAAGGACGGCAGTGTCCTGGCCCTGGATCGCAATGGAGGAGGCAACTCGATGCTGTGCAGTTCCAAACCGCCCTACACCGAGTGGAATCGCCGTCCGCTTGATCGTTTTGTTGGAGGACCGCTGCTGGTGAAATGGGGAGATCACATCCTCGTCGGCGGACGCCACCAAACCAAGGATCGCGGCCCGAAAACCTCCCTCGGCTGGCTCATCAACGACAAATTCCAAGAGTTCGCCGAACTCCCCAGCGGCGGCGACAACTCCTACCCCGGCTTCATCGAGCTTTCGCCGACCAGGGGCCTCGTCTCCTGGTATTCGAGCCACGAGAAGGACGAAGCAGGCAAAACGATCACGGCGATCTATTTGGCGGAGCTGGAATTGAAACGACAGGGTGATGCATTCTGAATTCCTGATTCCAGGCGGGAGAAGGCAGCTTGCGGGCATTCGCTCACGGCGCTGCTCCGATCTCGATCCACATGAAACCCTGCTGCGTCGCGCTGGCGGAGGTGATCAGGCGGAAGGTGCGGTATTCGTAGTCAGCGCCAGGAGCGGCATCGAAGTCGCCGAGAACGGGAAGGCTAGCAGTGTCAGTTGCGGTGGTGCGTTCGACCACGGCGATGTCGGAGGCAGTGAGGCTGGTGCTGCCGTGGATGGAGTAGATGATGCCGTCGATGGGAGCGGAAGTGAGCGGCACGCCGCTGAAGACAGCGCCTTTGCGCACGGGGACGGTGTAGGTCAGGTGGTTTTCAGCGCCGCCGTCGGGCAGCACGGTGAGGACCGTTTTGCCTTCGTCGGTGCCGGTGCCCAGTGGGTTCGTGTCGAGGGCGAAGTGCACGATGTTTGGGCGATTGTCTCGGTTTGGGTCGTCAAAGAAACCATCGTTCACGCCTTGGGTGAGTCCTTTGGCAAGTGCCCAGGTTGCGAAAAGCGAACGGATCGTCACCGTGGCGTTCGCCGGGCTG
Organism: Verrucomicrobiaceae bacterium UBA2429; assembly: GCA_002343505.1. Classification (GTDB taxonomy): domain Bacteria; phylum Verrucomicrobiota; class Verrucomicrobiia; order Verrucomicrobiales; family Verrucomicrobiaceae; genus Prosthecobacter. Next base: position 40,543 of record DDQZ01000071.1, read on the forward strand.
GCGCCGAGCGGGTTGGCGGCGATGTCGGCGATGTCGTTGGCGGGGGCGATGCCGAGGGTCAGGTCGCCGCTGCCGGTGACGTTGTTGAGGGTGATGATGTAGCTCGAACCGCTGCCGGTGATGATCGTAGCGTCGTGTGTGCCGGGGAAGGAAATGCTCAGGTCATCCGGCGTGAGGTTTTCGACGTTCTCATCGAATGTGAGAGTGAACTCGATCGTGCCGGGCGGGGCCGGGCTGGCGGTGACGGTGGCGATGGTGGCGCCTGGCGCGACGTTGTCTATGACCAGCGGGTCGCTGGTGACGCTGGAGGCGAGATTGTTTCCCAGACCGTCGTGGATCGACTGGCCGCCGTCGTCGGGGTCGACGGTGATCGAGATCGAACCGTTGCCGGTGACGTTGGTCAGGGTCAGGACGAAGTTCATGTTGAACGCGTCGGCGGGGACGAGGCTGCCGAAGGTGTAATTGAGCGTCGCGTCCTTGGAGACGATCAGGTCGCTTGAGCGGTTGAAGGCCACGATAGGTTTGTCGAACGCGATGTCGAAGACGAGCGTGTCCGCATTCGTCGGACCGGGATCACGGGGCACGATGGCGGTGCAGTTTGGCGCGGCGGAACTCACGATGCACATCCGCGGGTAGCCGCCGAAGAGGCTGTAGGTGACGAATTGGTAGCCGCTCGGGATGGCGGTCACGGTGGGTTGGAACGAGAAACTCGAAGCATCGGCGATGACGTAAACCGATTCGGTGGCACCCGCGCCGATTTCCTGCACATCGAGCTGGGAGCTTTGTCTGGAGAGGCTGCCCGTGACATCGAGCTTGTCGCATTGCGCGCCGTTGATCTCCGCGTGGAAGGTGCCGCCAATGATGCTGGCATTTCCCTGAATGGTGATGGTGCCGATGCCTGCGCCACCGGGAGAGATCGCGCCGGAGAGGGTCGAGTCGGTCGTCGCTGTCAGCGTTCCGGCGACCGTGGATCCGCTGGCAGCGGTGATGCCTCCGATGGTTCCCGCGCCATCGAGCTGGCCAGTCGATGATACCGTCACTGGTCCGGTGGTTCCGTTGATGGTGACGGGTCCGGTTTGCACGTTGATCGGTCCGCCGAGAGTGCTGGTGCCTGCGATGGTCAGCGATGCGGTGCCGTTCTTCGCGAAGCCCGCCGGTCCGGTGAGGTTGCCGGACACGGTCACGGGTGCGTTGAGATCAAACTGGCCGGCCGCGCCCAGCGAGAGATGGCTGGCGATGACGTGGCTTCCCGATCCGGTCGAACCCAGCACGCCACTGGCGATAGTGAGCGTGCTGCCGCTCACGACGAAACTTCCGCCTCCGGCAAAGTCGAGTTCCCTCACCGATTCGTCCGCCGCGAGGGTCACGGGAACCGATCCCGTCAGTCCCGCAATGCCGAGGCGGGCGAGGCCATCAGACGAAGGAATCAGTCCGAACTGCCAGTTCGCGCCATCGCTCCATACGCCGCCTGCTGCGGCAGTCCAGACGGCGTTGCTTTGCACAAGAATGGAATCGGTGGCCGGGCTGGTTCCCATCGGAATGGCGAGCAGGTCTTTGATGTCGTTGGATGGATCAATCGACAAGGCGAGCGTGCCGATCCCGTCGAGGTTGGCGATGATGACGGAGTAGGTTTTGCCGCTGCCGGTAATCACCGGTGCGTCGTGGGAGCCCGGGAAGGTCACGATCAAGTCGCCCGGGTCGAGATTTTGCACGGCTTCCGAAAACTCGAGGGTGAACTCGGCCAAGGTGCCGAAGGACGGACTGGCCGTGACCGCAGTGATGGTGGCGGTGAGTTCGGTTTGGTTGAAGGTCACCGAGGCTGGTGCCGGATTGTTTGTGAGCGGGTTGCCAGCATCGTCCTGAATGGTGTTCGACGTGGCGATGTCGAGACTCAGGGTGCCGTCGCCGGCGACTGAGGGAATGGTGACCGTCCAGGCGGTGCCGCTGCCGGTGATCTGCGGGGTGCCGAAGGTCGCGCCAGTGGCGATGTCGGCGAAGCTCACCGCGAGATCGGCGGGGGTCAGGGTTTGGACCGGCTGGCTGAAATTGACCGAGAACCCGGCGCTGTTGCCCGTGGTCGGACTACCGGTGATGGTGTTGATGGTTGCCGTCGGGCCGGTGTTGTCGATCGTGAGCGCCGCGCTTTGGGCGCTGGCCGCGAGATTGTTCCCGGCTCCATCAGTGATGCCCGTGCCGGTGTTGACTTGAAGCGTCATGGTGCCGTCACCCGCGACATTGCGGACATTGACGATGTAAGTGTCGCCGCTCCCGCTGATGTCGCCGTTGGATAGATTGTAGGTGACGCCTCCAGTGGTGGTCACGGTGACGTCGGCGGTGTTGTTGAATCCGACGACGGGCTTGTCGAAGACCACCTGGAAAGGAATGGAGTTCGCGCTGGTGGGGTTGCCGGTCTGGGGCGTGATGCTCACGACCGTCGGTGCGGCATTGCTGACGAGCGCGATGTTCCTGTTCCCGCTACTGTTGATGTAGTTGTAATTGAGCGAATAGCCGGAAGGGACATTGAGGGCCGTGAAAGTGCTGCCGTAGCCGCTGCCGGTCCAACTGGCGATGACGTAAGCAGGTTCGGTCGGCGCGGTGAGGACATTGAAGCTGAGAACCGCTCCGCTCTGGATGCTAAGGTTGCCGATGACCTGCAGCAAATCGCTCGCGGCACCGTCGAGTTCGCAGAGATAGGTGCCGCTGATGGTGGTGTTGCCGTTGACCGTGGTCGTGCCGAGTGAATTGCCCGGCGCCAGCGTGCCGGCGACCGTTAGTGTCGATGGCAGCGGGCCATGAGCTTCCAGTTTCCCGCCGCTGGCTACTGTGACCGGGCCGGTGCCGAGCGAGGAGGCGAGCACGTTGTTCACGCGCAACGTGCCTGACGCGACCGTGGTGCCGCCCGAATAGGTGTTGTTTCCGGTCAGCGTGAGGACGGCGGTGCCCGCCTGTGTCACCGATCCGCTGCCGCTGATGGTGTTCGAGAACGTCGTGTTGCCGCCGCGTTCGAAGCGCAGCGTGCCGTTGGCGATCACGGACCCTGCCACCGATCCGCCGCTGGCAAGCACGAGCGTGCCTTCCGTGATCGTGGTGGTGCCGGAGAAAGTGTGGAGTTGGTTGAAGCGCACCGTGCCAGGGCCGAGTTTCTCGAAGCCGCCGCCATGGGACATGAGGTTGTTCCAAAGGAAGCTGTGTCCGGCATTGGCGATGTTCACCCGCACGTTCTGCGCGCCGAAGGTGAAGCCCTGGGTGAATTGCGAGCTTGTGGTGACCGCGACGTTTTCGATCCCGAGAATGCCCCCGTTGAAGGCGATGCTGCCGGTGCCGAGTTCGCCAGGTGAAGAGATCATGGCGGTGCCTCCATTCAGGCTGGTGCCGCCCGAGTAGGTGTGGGTCGCGATGCCGCCGCTGGTGTTGTTGAACCGGTTCAGTCCGCTCTGGAACTCGACGCTGCCGGTGCCGGAAATCGAGTCACAGAAAAGGAATCCCGAGTTGTTGCCCTGGTCGAACCTCAGCTTCGAGCTGACCACGATGTTGTCGGGATTGAACCCGCCGCGAAGGGTGCCATCACCCCAGCTCAGGACGCCGGCTTCGACATGGACGGTCCCGTTGAAGTTTCCGAACTGCGCGTTGTTGGTGGACGCAATGAAAAGGGTGCCGGCGCCCTGTTTGCGCAGGACGGTATTCGCACCGATCCCGGCAAGCTCGCACGGGATCACGATGTTATCGTTGTTTTCCCCGAGAATCAGTTCCCCGTTGTTCACGAAGATTTCGTTGTTGGTCGAACTCACGACCAGCCTGGCGATCCGGTGGGAGGCACCGTTGATCACGACATTTCCGCCGTTGTTCAGGTTCAGGGTGCCCAGCAGCGACGGGATCTGGTTGGACGTATTGATTCTAAGCGATCCGCCATTGACCGTGATCGGACCGCTGAATGCGGGGGTTCCCGAGACGACAAGGTTGCCGCCATTGATCGTGGTCGAGCCGCCATGGTTGGTGGTTCCCGAGAGCGTGAGAGTGCCGCCCTCGACCGTCACGTTTCCACCGATGGTGACGGCCCCGGCCAAATTTGCCGATCCAGACTGCATCAGCAGGTTGCCGTTCGTGCCGCTGAGCGTGCCGGTGTAGCTGGCGCTGGAGGTGCCGTCGATTTTCAGCGTTGCATAGGCGAAGTTCAAGTTGCCGGACCCGCTCAGGCCGCCGATCGGCACCGTTTGGCCGGCCAGGTGAAAGGTGCTCGTGTCGAGACCATTGTTGACGTTGATCACGACCTCGCTGTGGGAGACTGCGGACAAGTTGCCGACCTTGATCGAGCCGCCGTTGATGATGGTTTTTCCGGTTTGGGTGTTGGTGTGGCCGTTGAGTGTCCATTTGGCGCTGCCGAGCTTGACGAGGTCTCCGCTCCCCGAGAGCAAGCCGCCGAAGGTAAAGTCCGTGCCGTTGTTGTCGCCGACGTTGAGCGTTTTGCCGGCGGCGAGATCGAGCAGACCTGATCCGCTGATTGCCTTGATCTTCGTTCCATCGACATAGACGAGGCGGTTGGCGGTCGTGTCCTGGAGGTTGATCGTGGCGTTCTCGAGAGCGAGCGTGTTTTGAATGTCGATCTGGTTTTTGCCGGTGTTGATGGTGCCCGAGAAGCCGCCTTGACCATAGACGCTCATGCCGCCACCAGCCGTGTTGTCCCCGGTGATCGTGCCGCTTCCTGACAAGCCCACGCGGAGGTTCAAATTGGCCCCGGAGCTCGTCCAGGTGACGTTCGCGACGGATGGAATGATGAGCAGGTGATACAGATCGGCAGAGGCCCCGCCCGTGAGGTCGGAGGCAAGCGTGCCGTGCACCGTGACGCTGACATCCGTGCTGGCGACCTCGCCCTGATAGGCATAGATGCGCCAGTTGTCGCCGCTGTTGGTTCCGTAGAACCCGTAGGACGCTAGGGTGCGGGCGAGGCCCACGGTGCCAGCCTGATTGGTCACGAAGCACCGGGTGCCGGCCGTTGCCGAACCATTGAAGTTGGCTCCGTAAGCCAAGCCGTCGGGAATGTTGCCATTGCTGTTCTGCCAGTTGCTCGGATCGTTCCAACTGTTGGAGCTGCCGTTGTCGCTCCACTGATAGAGCGTAGCGGCGGAAAGCGGAGCAAGAGTGACGGAAAAGACCGCCAGGATGAAAGTGATCGCGTTGTGTTTCATGGTTTTGCGAGATGCGAGGTTTCGTTCGGAAAGTGGCGGGCGAACTCCGCGAGGACGCCCGGCATGCGGTGCAGTTCGTCCTTGGCGAGAAAGGCGAGCGCGCCCGCTTCGGAGGCGGCTTCGCGGAAGGCCTTGGAGTCGTGCTGCGTGATGATCACGATGCGGGCTGCCGGATGGGCGCGCAGGATGGCGCAAGTCGCGCTCAACCCGTCCATGCGAGGCATCTCGATGTCCATGATCACCCAGTCCGGGCGCAGGGAATCAAACCTCTCGACCGCATCGAGGCCGTCGCTGGATTCGATCACCTGATGACCGCACTGACGCAGCACCCGCGCAACCAGGCTGCGGATGACTTCCTGGTCGTCGGCAATGAGCACCGTGTGGTGTGGGATCGTCTGCACACGCAACATCTGCCCTCAAAGTGGGGCGTGCGGTATCCTTCCCGACTGCGTATTTTTCTACGTATTTCGAAGTCAGGAATGCGTAGTCCCTTGCGCACCGCCCAGAGGTACGGTCAGCAGCACCCGCGTTCCCTCTCCTTGCTGGCTCGCGATGTCCAAGCGACCTCCCATCAGCGACGCGCGTTCGCGCATGCTCTGCAATCCGACCCCAGAGACAGTGACATCGGAGCTCGGAAAACCACGACCATTGTCCTCCACAGACGCTGTGAGACATTGAGAATCTCCATGCAAGGTGATCGTGACACGATCGGCACCCGAGTGACGAAGCGCGTTGTTGAGCGCCTCCTGAAGGATGCGAAACACCCCGATCTTGTGCTCTGGCGTGAGATCGCATTTCATTTCGGGCAGATCGTACTCGACGTCGACTTCGCTGCTTTCGGCGATGCGGTCGGCCATTGCACGCACGGCCTTGGTCAAACCAAGGCGATCCAGTTCCGGTGGGCGCAGCGCCCGTGAGATCGAGCGCACTTCCGCCAGCGCCTGGCCGGCTGAATCGGCGATTTCCTTGAACTGCGCTGCAGTTGCGTCTTCCGCAGGCAAAGAACGCCCCGCCAGCGTTGCGAGGTTCTTCATCACCAGAAGATTCTGCCCCAGTCCATAATGCAGTTCGGAGGCCACGCGTTTCCGCTCGCGTTCCTCGGCTTCCAGAATGCGCCGCGCCACCTCAGCGCGACGTTCACCGGCCTGTCGGATATTTTTGATCTTCCTGCCGACGGCGTAAGCGAGCAACGCGATCACCAGCGCGATTGCAGTCACTTGCACAACACGCTGTTCCCACCAGTGCGCCAGCACCACCAGCTCCACTTCATCTTGGTGGGCAGGCGCTCCTTTCGAATCGAGCGATTCGATTTGAAACGTGTATCGACCCGGCGGCACACCGCTGTAGGAGATCTCCCGCGTCGAACCCGTCGGATGGAAGTCCTGCTCATATCCCGCCAACCGGCATCGCAGAGCCGGCGACGCCAAGGCTCCGCTTCCCAAGGCAAAGAAGTTCAATTCGACGCGGTCTTCCTCGGGCTGCACCGTCACGCGCTCTTTCGTTGAGCGGTCCAGCTCCCACGCGATCCGGCTTCCAGCCCGCACGGCTTCGATCTTGACCGGGGGTGCAGCGGATCGCTCGAACTCGTCGGAGAGTGTGGCTGGATCGATCATCGAAACGCCTCGAAGTCCCGCCACCCAGATTCGTCCGTCGTGTGCACGATAAAGAGATTGGTTCCGATCGGACACGCTTCGCGAAATCAAGTCTGGCATCGAATCCAGCTTCAGGACCGGGATTTGTCCGGTGGCATCCCCCAAACAACGCGCCGCCGCCTCTTGGGCATCCAGCCGCCACACACCGGTCTTTTCGACTGCCAGCCACAAACCACCGCGATCATCAGCCGCCAGAGCAAAGTCATCCGGTATCGTCAGCACTCCTTCCGGCAGGTCCCCCCAGCGCCCTTCGCGCCAGCACCCGAGCGTCCGACCGCTTCGCGCATACCAAACCGTGCCGTCCGAGGCACACGCGAGACGATTGACCGCTCTTCGTTGTCCCGCCGGAGCTTCCACCAAAGTCTCCCAGCCGCCCTGCTGCCATCGCATCACGCTGCCATCACTCAGACCTGCTAGCAGCTCGCCTCGTGTGTGACCGTGAGCGATGATCGCGACCTTCCTGCTTGAATCTGCGCCGTCAGGATTCACCCTCTCGAATCGACTGTCGAGAAACCGCGCCAGCCCGAAACGCTCACTGATCCAGAGCGCCCCATCACCTGTGTCCACCAGGCCGCGAATGAACCCGGTGCGACCCAGCGCCCTGCCAGCGAACGCCGGCATCTTTTGCCAGCCGCCCTCATTCCCGCGCCAAAGGTCCGACGAGAATCCCGACAGCCACACCTCACCATTTTCCGCCGTCTCAACCTGGTTCAGGATTTTTCCCGTCGCCGGATCGGCGACCTGCCTCACGCCTTCGCCTTGGGGCAGGCAAAACACACCGTCGTGTCCGGCAAACCACAGTGTCCCGTCACTCGCCTCCGAAATGGTGGCTATCTCGGAGTAACGAACATCTTCATCCGCCGGCCACTTGAGGATCGAACTCGGCTGGAAGCGAAACAAACCGCCGCGCCCCGCCGCATAAACGCTCCCGTCTGCCGCCAGCAGCACGGCGCTCATGTCCCTCGTCGAACGTTCTGGAAAGCATTGGACATGCCTCGCCACTTCTCCCGGCCTCAGCACCCACAAGCCGCCGCGTTGAGTGCCCATCCACATCCGTCCGGAGCGATCACGCACCACTTGACCGATGTTCAGGGAGCGATCCACCGGCACCTCGAATGGCTCCACCACACGCCATTCTCCGTTCTCGTATTCACCCAGACCTTTGTCGCACAAAAGCCGCGCTTCTCCGTCGATGTCGCGAAAGAGGTGATACACGTTGCCGAGAGTCGGCGAAACCGGCAGCAACTCCAGTTTGCCCTCTCGCACGGACAGCCAGCCTCCGGACTCAAAGAAGAAGGGAGCCCAGGCCACATCATCCTTCGTCAAAATGCACGCTCCAGGGTACATCGAAGGCGCGCGAACCGGCCCCGCAAGCGGATCCACCCGCCCGTTCGCATGTTCCCATAGCTTCAGTTCATCATCGTTGTGGCTGAGCCACATCACACGATCCTTCACTTTGAAAAGCGACGCTGATGCGGAGATGGATACCTCATCACGATCCGCGACCAACTGCAGCCCCTGTGCGTCTCGTTTCAAAAGATGGCCCCTGGCATCGAGCACCCAGAGTGCGCCCTCGTCATCCACCCAGAAGTCGGCCACGTTGATCTCGTGCATCTTTGAGCCAGCCACGGACAACCGCGTGAAACTCGTTCCGTTGAAACGCGCCAGTCCATTTGAACAACCCACCCAGATGTAACCATCGGGTGTTTGGGCCAGGCGTTTCACCTGATTCGAGGGCAGCCCGTCATCGATCGTCCACTGCCGCATCTCGCATCCTAGTTCAAACGGAGTCACTTCTTCCGCCGACCAGGCATGGAGCGACCACACGCCCGCCAGTGCGAAGAGAATCCGTTTCATCCTGCCATCAGAACAGCTCACGGTGCTCCCTGGCAAACTGTAAAAGCGAGTGACTGCCGCGCAGCCCCAGCTTCTCGCACAGATTCCGCCGGTGGGTGTCCACCGTCCGCGGCGACACCGACAACGCGGCTGCAATCTCTTTCGTGGCCATTCCGTCGCCCACATGGCCGAGCACCCGCTTTTCCATCGGCGTCAGTTTTGCCAGACCGGGATGCGCCTTGCCCACGGCAACACGCTTTTGGTGGCGGCGCATCACATGGTGCGCCACTGCGGGGCTCAAAAACGACTTCCCGTCCCTCACCGCCTCCAGACATGCCTGAATGTCATCAATCGCATTGTCCTTCAAAACGAACCCGTCCACGCCCGCTTCCACGACCTCGTTCACCAAACTCTCCTCGTCATGCATCGTCAGCATGATCAACTTCGTCGGCAGACCTTCCGTGCGAACAAGACGCGTGAGTTCCAATCCATCCATCCCGGGCATGTCCCAATCCACGACCGCAATCGCGGGGGAAAGTTCACGAATCATCTCCAGTGCAGCCACACCATTGCCCGCCTCACCGACGATCTCGAAACCGTGTTCCTGTGCGATGATCTGCTTCAACCCGAGCCTGAAGGTCGGGTGATCGTCGGCCATGATGACCGAGGTGGTGGATGAGGCAGACACGAAAGTAAAAGCAGCGCGGTTTGGAGACCGCATTTTCAAACACCCACCAGCTTTGCGCAACCAACGAGATGCTGCTGGAGATTTCTGCCATTGCATCGAGTCACCGCGCAGTCGGAAGACGAGCATGTTCACATGAGCGGACGCTGCACGACAAAGGAGAAGGGCTCCAAAACATCGCTTGGCTGGCTCATTGGCGACAAGTTCCAGGAGTTCGCCGAACTCCCCAGCGGCGGCGACAACTCGTATCCCGGCTTCGTCGAGCTTTCGCCGACCAGATGCCTCGTCTCCTGGTATTCGAGCCACGAGAAGGATGTAGCGGGTCAGACGATCACGGCGATTTACATGGCGGACCTGGCGATCCAGCCATAGCCGGAGCGCATATCAAACAGCCAGCGCCTTCTCGAGCAAATCAGCCACACCAAGTTCGGCAGCACTGCTGCGCAACAGTTCTACATCGAGCTTGTCCGCATTGAGCCTGAGCACGCCGAGAATGTCGCCCCATTGACGTTCGGAGTCCTCACCACCGAGCCGATACCACTCCAGTTTGGCGATAACGATGTCCTCCGCGCAGCAGATGCGGGCTTCGATGTCCGCACCTTCCAGTTTGAGGCTCTGAGACCTGGCAAACTCGCCACCATCAAAGCGGCGAAGCTTGGGAACGAAGACATCCACCTTCATCGCAGTTTCCAAGTGGATGAGATTAAAAGAGGAGCGATCCCGAATGGCGTCCTGCATCGCCCCCTCGTCCGCATACCATGCCTCTCCGAGTGCGCGCAGAAAGGGACGCACATGTTGGGGGCGGAGATCGGCCATGATGTCCGCATCAAAAGTCGCACGAGGAATGCCGTGAATCGAGCTGGCGAGCGATCCGCCGAGAAACCAGCGCACGCCCAGCTTTTCTAGCTCGGCGGCGGCAGCCAGGGCAGCTCGCAGGGTGTCATACATGATTGATGAACGGACCGTAGGCTTTCTGAGCCAGTTCCTTGCCCAGCAAACGCTCCGCCAGCAGGCGATGAAGCTCCTGCGGAGGCAATTCAGGATGCTGCTGGTGTAGCGAACTCCTTGTCAGCTCTCTCACCGACTGGCTCCAGCCGAGCGCGAGACCTAGCCGACGCTGCGGCGTCATCGCCTGCAAGGCGCGCAGGCGCATAGCTTCAGCGGTGGAAGAGGTGTCGTTCATGACGCCAGACTGCCATCAGGGGCCAGATTGGCAACTCTCAGCATGCGTGAACCCCATTCCAGCCAGCAAACCGAGTCAGCTCCTCCTGTATTCCCCCGCCATGCTCACACTTTGCCTTCACCTCCTGTTGGCATTTCTCAGCAAGAAACACAGGACAGAGGACTACTCCTTGGATATCTCCGCCAGTTCATGAAACGCCTGCATCAGCGGCTTGGCTGAAGGACGTGGAATCACGCCTGCACGAGGCAACTTTACATAGTCTGCTTTGATCGTCTCGATCAGGGCGGAGCGATAGCGTGGGGATTCACGCTTTGTTAGTCCGAGCGGAAGGGACTGCACGACGTAGTGGTCGGGAAACTGTTTCAGTGCCTGGATGAGTTGAGGTGAGTGCAGCGTAAGTTTTTCGGCTTCCATCTGCCCGCTGAGATACGAGGCGGCAAAGCGGGCATCGCCAGTCTGCTTCCAGCCTTGGAGATCGATGGATTCAAGTTCGGGGCTGTCGAGATGGAGCCACGCCAGGGCATTGTGCAGTTCCGGGTCCTTGCTCTTTTTGGCCTGGTCTCGCATGACGGCACCCCAATTCTTGGTGAGTGTCTCTTTCGGGAGGAATTCGTGATCGTGAATGTAGGTGATCAGGAACGAGAGCACACGACCGTTTGCCGGAAGCACGGGTTTTCTCAGCAACAGTCCGGCGTCTGACAGGATTTGCTTGGCCTTCTTGGGCTCAAGGTCTTCGGTCACTAATTTTGCAGCCAAGAGGGCCAGCTCGAGTTCCCGCCCCGGCTCTTTTAAGCCGGCAAAGGTAGCCAGATCGACTTGGAGGAAGTTTTTGTTGGGTCCGCTGTTCCACCAGTCCTCAGGCCATTCCAAATCCAGTTCGATCACGCCGACTGCCGCGTCGAAATCACCCGCTTTGGCCCTGGTCATGAGCGCTTCTCGCTCCCGGTGCTTGGGCTGCGGCCCGTGAATTTTGCAAACTTCTGTCTCAAATTCCTCGAGCGTGCCTGTCTGCGCCTTTTCGGACTTTTCCCAGAGTTCCAGGGCCTCGTCCACTTTGCCGAGTCTCAGGGCGCACTCGGCTGCGAGCCCGTAAGTGGGTGCGTAGTCCTTCATCAGGCGGGAAGCGACACGGTAACTCGCCAGCGCACCTTTCCACTCTCCGCGCCGGTGCTGCTCCACCGCCCACAAGTAGTTGGGCATCTCCAGATCTGGATGGGCCGCGGCCACTTCTTTGTGAAGTTCGTAGCTCTCCTCCGGGTGAAGCTGAAACATGAAGCTCGCCAGCGCCTGACTCTGATCGACCGTCCGCTGGTCTTTGGGGTGGACAGAATTCAGCAAGCGAACGGCTTCGGTCCATTTTCCCTCCGCTAGCAGTTGATTCGCCTCAGGGATTTTCAGATCGATCTCCCGATAAGCTTCCGCGACGGGGCCTTTCTGTTCTTCACCCAGCAAAAACGATTTCAGAGAAAGACAGATGAATAGGGCGAGACGCTTCATGGGCGGGTTTAAGCTGAATTTCCAAAGCTCATCACATCAGGCCTTCCATTTCAAGGTTTTCGACCAGCCTCTGTGGGAGAACTGTCCCCCGATCCCGTATTCCCTCCCACCATGCTCACACCCACACGCCGACGCTTTTTTGAAGACTCGCTCATGGCCGCTGCGGCGGTCGCTTTGCCGAAAACTTTGCTGGGGGCCGAGACGACGGCGGTTTCGGCAAATGAGAAGATCACAGCGGCGATCATTGGCTGCGGGATTCGTGGGAAGGCGCATGCGCGGGAGCTGGCGAGGCTGACGGACTGCGATGTGGCGTATGTTTGCGATCCGGACCTCGATCGCGCGGATGAGGTGGGCGCGTTGCTCGTCGAGTTGAAGCGGCCGATGCCGAAGAAGGCGCAGGACTTGCGGAAGGTGCTCGAAGACAAAGCGGTGGATGTCGTTTTCATCGCCACGCCGAATCACTGGCATGCGCTGGCGGCGATCTGGGCGATGCAGGCGGGCAAGGATGTGTATGTCGAGAAGCCCGTGAGCCAGAATGTCGAGGAAGGCCGCCGCATTGTGCAGGTGGCGCGAAAGCTCGGGCGCATCGCGCAGACAGGCACGCAGAATCGCTCGCGCGGTGCTTTGGCCGAAGCGGTGAAATTCATGCGCGAGGGCAAACTGGGCGAGGTGAAGCTGGCGAAGAGCATCATCTACAGCGGACGCGGCAGCATCGGCGGCCCGGCGGAGTGTGTGATGCCGCCGAGGTGCGATTACGACCTGTGGGCAGGTCCTACGCCGATGACGAGGCTCACGCGACCGAAGTTCCACTATGACTGGCATTGGTTCTGGGACACCGGCAACGGCGAGATCGGCAACAACAACGTCCACTCGCTCGACATCTGCCGCTGGGGCCTCGGCGTGACCGGTTTGGGCCGCAGCGTGCTCAGCTACGGCGGCCGACTCGGCTACACCGACGTTGCCGAGACGCCGAACTCGCAGGTCGGCATCTTCGACTTCGGCGACAAGACCATCGTTTCCGAAACTCGCGGCCTGAAAACCGTGCCGTTTCATCCCACGATCAAGTCCATGTGGTTCTTCTACGGCAGCGAAGGCATCATCGCCGACACGAGTCTCTTCGATCCGACAAGCAACTTCGTCCACGCCTTCGAAGGAGGGAAATCCGAGAACCACTTCGCCAACTTCATCAATGCCGTGCGCAGCCGGAAGCACACCGACCTCACCGCCGACATCGAGGAAGGCCACCAAAGCACCGCGCTCTGCCACATCGCGAACATCTCGTATCGCCTCGGCTCCAAGACATCCGTGAACGACATCTCAAAGACGCTTGGCACATTGAAAGTCCACGAAGACGTGCAGGACACGCTCGAACGCACGAAGCACTACCTCGCCGAAGCCGGCGTCGATCTCGACAAGATCCAACTCACCTTCGGCCAGCATCTCCGCGTCGATGGCGACAAAGAATCCTTCCTCGACAACGCCGCCGCGAACGCACTGCTCACCCGCGAGTATCGCGCGCCGTTTGCGGTGCCGAAGCTCAGCGAAATCTGAGGCAACTCATCAACATCCTGACCTTACCTCATGCTGCGGCTGTTTTGGATTCTCGGCAGTTTTGCCTTCGCCTGTTCCTTGGGTGCCCAGGATATCACACTCGAGGCGCGGCGGTTGCATCTCGGCAAGGCCGGAGAATGGGAGTGGGAGATATTCAAAGATGTGCCTGTCGATGCCGGGAAGATGGAGCTTCGTTTTCAAGCCAACGTGAACACCTCCGAGCACACACTGCGCATCTGGCAGCGTGATGTGAAACAATCGTGGCCCGTCATGCTGAATGGCCGCAGGCTTGGCGTGCTCACGCTTGCAGAGACGGCCCTTGAGTGTGTGCTGGCGGTGCCGCCAGGTGCGCTGCGCGATGGCGAGAATGTGCTGCTGATCGACTCGCCCGCGCGCCTCGATGACATTGAGATCGGGCCGATGCATCTCACCTTGAAGCCTGTGGCGGAAGCCATTGGTGGGGCTGCTTTGTTGATCGAGGTCAAGGATGGCACTCATGGCGAGGCGATGCCTTGCAGGCTCACTTTGACCCGGCCAGACGGCACCTTGCAGCCTTTGCAGGCCGCGCCGGCCGGCGATGTCGCAGTCCGTGTGGGCGTGATTTACGCGAAAAATGGCAAGGCGAGAGTCTCGGTGCCTCCAGGCGATTACATCCTCCATGCGGGGCGTGGCTTTGAGTGGGGGGTGGCGAGCCGCAAGCTCACGATGAAGCAGGGCGAGACGCTGCCCGTTGACCTGACTCTGAGTCGAGAGGTGGATACAAAAGGCTGGATCGCTGCCGACAGCCACATACACACACTCACACACAGCGGTCATGGGGATGCAAAAATCGAGGAACGCATGATCACCATCGCGGGTGAAGGCATTGAGCTGGCCATCGCCACGGATCACAATCATCACACCGACTACGCCCCCAGCGCCGCCAGCGTCGGCGTGACAGATCGTTTCACTTCTGTCATCGGCAACGAAGTCACAACCAAGCACGGTCACTTCAACGCCTTCCCTATTCAGCCCGGCGCAGCCGTGGCAAATCACAATGAGCAGGACTGGGCGAAGCTCCTGCCTGCCATCCGCGCCACGCCGGGTGTGAAGGTGATCACGCTGAATCATCCGCGTGATCTCCACAGCGGCTTCGTGCCGCTCGGCGGGCTGCAATTCAACCCAACCACGGGCAAACATCGCCATGCGGACGCTCTCGACATTGATGCGCTGGAGGTCATCACCTCTGGTGCCATGCAGTCAGACATCCATCTGCTGTATCGGGACTGGTTCGCGCTGCTGAATCGCGGGCATCGCATCGCGGCGATTGCCTCCAGTGACACACATGACGTGAACCGCTTCATCCTCGGCCAGGGTCGCACTTACGTTGCGGCAAAAGATGGCAATCCATCGCAGCTCGATCTCGATGAAGTCTGGCGCAGCTATCAGGAAGGTCGCCTGCTCGTGAGTCTCGGCTTGATGACGACACTCAAGGTCAATGACCGCTTCACCGTCGGCGATCTCGCCACTGGACTCGGCTCGCAAATCAAAGTCGAGGCCGTGGTCAGCGGTCCCGCGTGGGTCAACGCAGATCGCATCGAACTCTACGCCAACGGCATCCTCATCCGTGAGCAGTCCATCAAGGATGAGCATCGCGCCGGTGAGAAGGCACGCATCACCTGGGAACTGCCGAAGCCTGCGCATGATGTTCACCTTGTCGCCATCGCCACCGGGCCGGGCATCACGGAACCTTTCTGGGAGATCCCGCGGCCGTATCAGCCATCAAGCAAGTCCCTCACTCCCCGTGTCATCGGCTCCACAAACCCCATCTGGCTCGACTGCGATGGCGATGGGAAGTTCGCCTCGGCTTTCGCCATCGCCCAGGCACTCGTGACAAAGCTTGGCAGCGATTCAGCATCCCTGCGAGAGGCTTTGAAGAAGCACGACTCTGCTGTCATTGTGCAGGTAGAGTCCTTGCTTCCAAACTCAATCAGCAAACCCTAAGAACACAGAAGCCAACCTGAGAACCGAATATCGCTCACCCATCCATGCAGACCTCCGTCGTTCTTCAAAAAATCCGTTCCGGCCAGACCGTCATCACAGCAAAGTCCTGCTACACCGACCCGGAACTCGTCGAAATGATCGCCTCGTCCGGCTTTGATGCCGTGTGGATCTGCCTGGAACACAAACGCGTTGATGCGTCGATGGTTTACTCGCTCATCCAGGCCTGCCGGCTCGGTGGCGCGGACGCGCTCATCCGCGTGAGGCCATCGAACTACACGGATGTGCTGCATCTCATCGAGGCGGGAGCGCGTGGCATCATGCTGCCGCGGGTGAAGCATCCCGACGAGGCGCGCGAAGTGGTGCGCGCGATGAAGTTCCCGCCGCTCGGTGCGCGTGGCTTTGATGGCATTCACGCGGAGGCGGATTTTGGCCGCATTCCGCCTGCCGAGTATTTGGCGAAGGCGAATGAAGAGAACTTTCTCGCCGTGCAGATCGAGGAGCCGGAGGTGGTGCCGCATATTGATGAGATCGTGGCGATTCCGGGCGTGGATGTGCTGTTTGTCGGCCCGGCGGACCTCACGCTGGGTCTTGGCAAGTTCGGCAAGACGGACGATCCCGAGGTGCGTGCCATTTTGGAGCAGGTCGTAACCGCGTGTCAGCGCCACGGCAAGGTCGCGGCCATTCCGTGTGCGCCGGAGCAGGTGAAGAGCTATCACGCGATGGGCTTTCGCTTCTTCAATGTCATCAGCGACTTCCGCTGTGTCTCCACCGGCATGAAAGCAGCACGCGCGGCAGTGGAACTATCATGAACTTGAAGTCTCCAGCAGATTCAGGGAGGCCAGCAGATTTATAGATCCAAAAAAGACAATCTGCTGGCCTCCTTGAATCTGCTGGAAAATCTGATCAAAAAATGCCCGTGACCACTCACACGCTCGAAACAGACTTGCTCGTGGCCGGGGGCGGCATCGCGGGTGTGTGTTGTGCGCTTGCGGCAGCACGGCTCGGAGCACGCGTGATCCTTTGCCAGGACCGCAGCGTGCTCGGCGGGAACGCGAGCAGCGAGGTGCGCATGCACATCGTCGGCGCCACTGGCCTCAGCGGCGGCGAGGAACTGCAAAACGAGCTGCGCGAGGGTGGTATCATCGAAGAACTGCGTCTCGATCTCGCCGTGCAGAATCCGCAACGCTCGCCCGCGCTGATGGATCTGCTGCTTTACGACAAATGCCGCCGCGAGCCGAACCTCGCGCTTTATCTGAACACGACGGTCGTCAGCGCCGTGGTCGAGGATGGGCTCATTCGTGAAGTGCGTGCTGAAAGACCGTCCACGGAGGACGCCTTCATCATTTGCGCGAAGACGTTCGTCGATTGCACCGGAGATGGCCGTCTCGGCATCGAGGCAGGCGCGCCCTTCATGCGTGGACGCGAGAGCAAGGCGCAGTTTGGCGAATCACTCGCGCAGGACGAGGCGGACACGAAGACGCTTGGCTCCTCGATCATGTTCCAGGCGCGCAAACACGAGCGTGAGATGCCTTTTGAAGCTCCGCCGTGGGCGCGGCGCTTCAGCGCGGAGGATTTCAAGCTGCGGCCGTATGGTCAGAGCGGCTTCGACCTCGGTCTCGAATACGGCTACTGGTGGATCGAGTGGGGCGGCTGTCTCGACACGCTGAAGGACAACGAGCGCATCCGCGATGAGCTGCTCGCCATCACGCTCGGCGTTTGGGACTTCGTGAAGAACCACTCTGGCCTCGACGCCTCGCACTGGGCGCTGGAGTGGATCGGTTTCGTGCCCGGCAAACGCGAGAGCCGCCGCTTCATCGGCCAGCACATCCTCAGTGAGGGCGATTTGCTCACGTCGCGTGCTTTTGCCGATGCCATCGCCTACGGCGGCTGGCCCATCGACACGCATCCACCCGAGGGCGTCGATGCGCCAAACGAGCCGCCGTGCACGCAGCATCATCTGCCGTTCATCTACGACATCCCACTGCGCTGCTGCGTTTCCGCCGGACTGCGGAATCTGATGTTCGCAGGTCGCAATCTCTCCGCCACGCACATCGCATTTGCCTCCACCCGCGTCATGGCCACCTGCGCTGTAGTGGGACAAGGCGTGGGCACGGCGGCGGCACTCGCGTTGAGGCAAAACGTGTTCCCCGGAGACATCACCGCTGATTCCCGGCTCGTCCACGCCATCCAGCAGCGGCTTCTGCTCGATGATTGTTACCTGGCCGGTATTTCAAATGACGACGCGCATGATCTCGTGCGCTCCGCCGTGCATATACGCGAACTGGATGCGAGTGGGCTCTTTCGCCAGAACGAGGACAGGCTCCCGCATTCTGGCGAATGCGCCTACAGCCCCGAAAACATCCGCAGCGGCATCACGCGCGCCGTCACAAAGGTGCCTTCTCACCGCCAATCCCCCGGCCTGCATCGCTGGATGAGCCGCGAACTGCCCGCCACTGTTGAGATCCGCTGGAGCCAGCCCGTGATGCTCCGCGAGGTTGTGTTGATTTTCGACACCGGCTTGCATCGTCTTCTCACGCTGTCGCAGGCCGACGGCTACACGCAAAAAATGCTCTGGGGCCGGCCGCAGCCGGAGACAATCCGGGATTACAGGCTCAGCGTCGAAACTACGGATGGCTGGCGGGATGTCGCAGTCATCCAAGGCAATCATCAACGCCGCCGCGACCACCTTTTAGAGCCGTGCGCGGTCACGGCCCTGCGTGTCAGCATCAGTGCCACCAATGGCATGGATCACGCCCGGGTTGTCGAGGTGCGAGCCTATGGCTGAGGGAGGCGCTTTTCAGATCGGCACCCTGCGTAGTCTGCGCGGCTGGAATTTTCTCACCCGGCCCGGCACCGCGGATGCTTTTCCCGCTTCCTCCTTGAGCAGGCGCAGTTCTTTTTCCACTTCGGCCAGACGGCGGGAGGTGGCGTCGAGTTTTTTGGCCACCAGGCGTGCCACGAACTCAAAGAGCGCGGCGTGAAAGGCGGGATCCTCCTCGCGCGGATGGATGTCCTGCAGGAACTTCTGGTCCACCGCCAGGCACAGGGCGCGGTTGCTGGCGATGACCGAGGCGGCGCGTTTGTCGCGGTTGACCAGCGCCAGCTCGCCGAAAACGTCCCCTGACCGGCTGATGGAGGCCACTTTTTTGTCCCCCACGCGCACCTCGAGTTCGCCGCTGAGCAGGATGTAAATGCGCGAGTCAATGGTGCCCTCGCGGATGATGACATCGCCCTCGTCGCATTGCAGGAGGCTGGATGAGTTGAGCACCTCGTCCAGTTGCTCCTCCGTGAAGCTGTTGAGGAAAGGCACCGCGCTGAGCGCGGCGGGCAACTGCCCCTCCTCATGGATGTAAGCGTATTCTTTCATGGAATTCGCCCGGATTATTTCATGAACCGGACATCAAGAACAGAGCAAACGCCGTTCCGGGAGAAAATATTTTTTTCGCCTAAGTCCCGAAACAGCGGTCGCCCGCGTCTCCGAGGCCGGGCACAATGTAGCATTTCTCATTCAGACCGTCGTCCAACGCCGCGGTAAAGACCGGCACATCCGGGTGTTCCGCGCCGAGAGCCGCCAGCCCCTCCGGACAGCTTACCACGTTGATCATGCGCATGCGTCGCGCGCCCGCCGCCTTCAACTGCGCCGCCGCCGCGCAGGCGCTGCCGCCGGTGGCCAGCATCGGATCGAGCAGGAACACATCCGCCTCGGCCAGCGCGGCGGGCAGATTCGCATAATAAGGCACCGGTTTGGCCGTCTCCTCGTCCCGCCGGATGCCAAGATGGGCCACCACCGCGTCGGGCACCAGGGGCAGGATCGCCTCGGAGAGACCCAGGCCCGCGCGCAAAACGGGCACAAGCACGATGGGGCGCGCCAAAGCCGCGCCCGCCGTCTCCGCCAGCGGCGTGAGCACGCGCAACGCGGAGGTGTCCAGGCTCCGCGAGGCTTCAAGAAAAAGCATCTCAGCAAGCCGGTGCAGATGCCAGCGGAAGCGCCGGGGCGGCGTGTCAAAGCGGCGCATCTCCGTCAAATGTGACAGGGCGAGCGGATGCGTGAGGATGACAGGCGGGTTCATGCCCTCTCTTAAAGCGCGGCAGCGCGCGCGGGCAAGCGTGCGATGACAGGGATTTGCCGCCACTGAAAAACGACCTTGCAGCCTTGAAGAGCGATTGTGCAGCCTTCAAAAATGACTTTGCAAACAGACTCTGGATTCATTCATCACGGTGCAAGAGGATCAAATTGAGATCTTTGACGATGATCTGATGATTTTGACCCGGGAACCTCCCGCCGCAAGCCGGCGGTGAGGGCGCCCGCTGGAAACAGCGTAGGAGAGGGCAGCGGCTGGCTACCGCGCTTTCTTCGCCTTTGGTTGGTCGTGGCGGTTACTGTTTATGACCGATGAAAAGTGATCGAAGCTTTGGGGGGCTCCGAGACAGCGTGCTCAGCCAAGTAATGGACGCTGGCTGTGAGCAGCTGGTATCGCCGCAAAACCGCGGGCGATTCGAAACGAGAGAGTAGTGGCGAAGGCATTTGACGCGCCCACAAGGTCAGCGGTGCATCTGCATCCCATGGCGACAGGCCCGCGCCCGCCGCTCTGCGTCACGATGAGTCGTGTGCGTGAACTCCAGAGACAATGCCACGATTAAAGGCGGAGTGATCAGACAGAGTGAATGCGCAATATCTCGATGCTGCTTGTGGTCACGGCAGGCATAAAGCTGCGAAAGCATAGACTCCGCAAGCCGCTCTCCATGCGCGATCCTGTGAACTGGCCACCCCTGGCCATCGTCTGCGATTGTAACCGACGTCTCCTGAGTGATGATGGAGAGATGCGATGCACTGCCGCAGCTAAGCTCGGCCAACGGATGGCACCACGCTGATCGAAGCAAGTGATCTGGGATGCTGCACACCTCAGCAGTTCGGTCATACACGCTGGGACGGACTCGAATAGCCTCCAAAGCTGATAAAAAGCAGGCCGCCACCCATCGCCTTACTTCTTTTTGCCGCGCTTGGGCCTGCCGTAAGTGACTTTTTTTGGCTTGGGCGGGACGCCACCGTCATCGGGACTGAGGCCGGATTGTTTTTTCAACTCGCGGATCTGGTCGCGCAGTAGAGCGGCGCGCTCGAATTCGAGTTTGGCGGCGGCTTCGGCCATTTCCTCCTCCAACTCGCGGATGACTTCGGTGACAGCGAGGTCGCTACCGCCGCCTTCGCGGACAATGTTTTCCTCGGTCTCGCGTGCTTTGCCGAGGATTTGCAGGCTCTCCTGCACGGCGCGGCGGACGGTCTGGGGGGTGATGCCGTGCTTTTCGTTATGCTCCATCTGCACCTGGCGGCGGTGGGCGCTGATGCTGAGCAGGGCCTGGATGCTCTGGGTCTGGAGGTCGGCGAAAAGGACGACCTCGCCGGCGACATGGCGTGCGGCGCGCCCGGCGGTCTGGATGAGGGAGGTCCCGCTGCGGAGGAAGCCTTCCTTGTCGGCATCGAGGATGCAGACGAGGCTGACCTCCGGGAGGTCGAGGCCTTCTCGCAGAAGGTTGATGCCGACGAGGACATCACAGTCACCTTTGCGCAGGGAGCGGAGGATTTCGACGCGCTCGATGGCGTCTATGTCGCTGTGGAGGTAGCGGACTTTGAGGTCGAGATTGCGCAGGTAATCCGTGAGGTCCTCGGCGGTGCGCTTGGTGAGGGTGGTGACGAGGACGCGCTCGCCGCGCTCGATGCGCTGGCGGCAGAGCTCGATGGTCTCATCTATCTGGCCTTGGAGTGGCTTGACAGTGATTACGGGATCGAGCAGGCCGGTGGGGCGGATGATTTGCTCGACGACGAGGGATTTGCCCCTGGTGGCGACGTCGAATTTGTCCACGGGCTGGGCGTTGCCGCTGACGCGGATGCTGCGTCCGGGGAGGGCGGCGGGGGTGGTTTCCTCCTGGCCGATGCGCTCGCGGGCGTGGGGGATGTAGGTGGTGTTGCCGACGACGCTGTTCTCCATCTCGAAGCGGGCGGGGGTGGCGCTGACATAGACGAGCTGGCCGGCCTTTTCCATGAACTCGGGGAATTTGAGCGGACGGTTGTCCAGCGCGCTGGGCAGGCGGAAGCCGTGCTCGACCAGCACCCGCTTGCGTGCCTGGTCTCCGTTATACATGCCGCGGATCTGCGGAAGCGTCACATGCGACTCGTCGATGATGGTCAGGAATTCACCACCAAAGTAGTCCAGCATGGTAAATGGACGGGCCCCGGCTTCACGCCCGGTCAGGTGACGAGAATAATTCTCGATGCCGGAGCAGTAGCCTAGTTCGCGCATCATATCGATGTCGTACATCGTACGCATGCGGATGCGCTGGGCCTCGAGCAGTTTCTGGTTGCGTTCGAACCAGGCGACGCGTTCCTCAAGCTCCGCCTTGATCGCTCCGATCGCCGCCTCCATCTTGTAGGCCGGGGTAACGAAATGTTTCGCAGGCGATACCACCACCCGATCTAGTTCCGCCTCGGCATGACCGGTCAGTTGATCAATGCGCTGGATCCGCTCAATCGTGTCGCCGAAGAACTCGATGCGCACCCCTTTGGTGGCATACGACGGGAATACATCCACCACGTCGCCGCGGACCCGGAAGGTGCCGGGACTGTTCTCGATGTCCTTCCGGTTGTACTGGATATCGACCAACCGGTGCAGAAGCGCCTCCCGTTCCCGTTCGTCGCCTCGCGCCAATTCCACCATCATGCCCCGGTAATCCTCGGGCGATCCGAGACCGTAGATACAGGAGACCGAAGCGACAATGATGACGTCACGACGGTTCATCAGCGAGTTGGTGGCGGACAACCGCAACCGCTCGATCTCCTCGTTGATGGCCGAGTCCTTTTCGATGAAGGTATCGGCCTGCGGGCTGTACGCCTCGGGTTGGTAGTAATCGAAATAACTGACGAAGTACTCCACCGCATGATCCGGAAAGAAACTCTTGAACTCCGCATACAGTTGCGCGGCCAGGGTCTTGTTGTGGGAAATGACCAGGGTCGGACGCCCGCAACGGGCAATTACATGGGCCATGGTGAAGGTTTTTCCCGACCCGGTTACCCCTTCCAGCGTCTGGAAACGGTGGCCCTCGCTGAAACCGCGGTCCAGGGCCGCGATCGCCGCCGGTTGATCGCCCATTGGCTCGTAACCCGCCACCACCCGGTATGTCGCCTCCATGGTCATGTCCCCATCCTACCACAGATTCGCCCGTCCAGCCTATCGGGAGAAATCGGCAAAAACAGCGAGACATGACCGGTTGATACAGATTTCACTTGGTGGACAACGAGCATAAAAAAAGCCCGGACCGAAGTCCGGGCCAAGATGGTGGAGAGTAAGGGAGTTGAACCCTCGACCTCCTGAATGCCATTCAGGCGCTCTCCCAACTGAGCTAACTCCCCATCTGGAAAGTTTCCTTACGCGCATCTTCCGTATAGCCAAGGCCATGCGGTCTGTCAACGTGCCACCGAAGTGGCGTACCCGGCAGGAGTTGAACCTGCAACCTTCTGATCCGTANNGGCAGGCGGAAGCCGTGCTCGACGAGCACGGTCTTGCGGGAGCGGTCGCCCTCATACATGCCGCCGATCTGGGGGATGGTGGCGTGGCTTTCATCCACGAAGACGAGCGGTGGATCATCGAAGAAATCGAGCAGGGTGCCGGGGGTGGCTCCGGGCTGGCGGCCGGTGAGGTGGCGGCTGTAGTTTTCGATGCCCTGGCAGAAGCCCATTTCCTGCATCATTTCGATGTCGTGCTCGGTGCGCATTTTCAGTCGCTGGGCTTCGAGGAGCTTGCCCTCCTGCTCAAAGAAGGCCACGCGCTGCTCCATCTCCTCGCGGATTTTGACGATGGCTTTGCGCAGTTTGTCACCGGGGGTGACGAACTGCTTGGCGGGGAAGATGGTGTAGCTGGGCATCTTCAGGGTGACGTGACCGGTGAGGATGTCCACGGCGCTGATGCGGTCTATTTCATCGCCGAAGAACTCGATGCGGATGGCCTCGCTGTCGAGGTAGGCGGGGACGACTTCGACCACGTCCCCACGGGCGCGGAAGCAGCCGCGCTTGAGCTGCACGTCGTTGCGCTCGTAGAGCATGTCCACGAGCTTGACGAGAAAGGTCTCGCGGGACATTTGCTGGCCGGTGTGGATGGGGACCATCATGCCCTCGTAGTCTTCGGGGGAGCCGAGGCCGTAGATGCAGGAGACGCTGGCAACGACGATGACATCCTGGCGGGTGAGCAGCGCGCCCATGGTGGAGAGGCGGAGGCGCTCGATCTCGTCGTTGATGCTGCTGTCTTTCTCGATGTAGGTGTCGGTGCGCGGGATGTAGGCCTCGGGCTGGTAGTAGTCGAAGTAGCTGACAAAGTACTCGACTGCGTTGGCGGGGAAGAAGTTCTTGAACTCGGAGTAGAGCTGGGCTGCGAGGGTCTTGTTGTGGGAGAAAACGAGGGCGGGGCGGCCCATTTCGGCGATGACATTCGCCATGGTGAAGGTCTTGCCGGAGCCGGTGACGCCGAGCAGGGTCTGGTGCCGGTTGCCCGCGCGCAGGGACTTGACCAGTTTGGCGATGGCCTGTGCCTGGTCGCCGCGCGGGTGGAAGTCGGGGTTGAGCTGAAAACTGGACATTTCCGGGACAGGAGCGCGGGGAGCGCTTTCATGCAAAGCAAAGGCGGGTGATTCCGGGAAGATCGCGTCGTTTTCAGCGCATGGCGCTGCGGATCATGGAGGGGGTGGATGAGCGGAGGCGGGGGATTTCCAATGCCTGCCGGATTCGCAAATGGCGCTTTCAAAAACTTGCGATGGGGAACCGTGGGCGGATAGATTTTCAAGTGTTCGTTGTTTTTCACGCAAGTTCCTGTGCCAGGCCGCATCCATCGGGTCGAAACCGCATCACGCCATGACCTTTCCCACCACCCACTGGACGCTGCTGGCCGAGGCCACGCTGAACGGCGATGCCGCCGGACGGCAGGCCCTCTCCAGGATGTGCGAGGAGTATCGGAAGCCGGTGCTGGCCTTTCTGGCGGCGCGCGGCTATCAGGAGGGCGAGCGTGAGGACCTGGCGCAGGAGTTTTTTTTGAACTGGCTGAGCACACGCTCCTGGAAGCGCGCGGCGCGGGAGAAGGGGCGGTTTCGCAGCTATCTGCTGGGCAGCGTGTGCCACATGCTGGCGCGTGATCACGAGCGGAAGCACGCGGCCAAGCGAGGTGCCGGCGCCGGCTGTGACAGCCTGGAGGCTGCGGCTGAAGCGGGCTGGGAGGCCGCGGATGAGACACCGCCGGAGTCGCCCGCCTTTGACAGGGCCTGGGCGGTGACGCTGGTGATGAACACTCTGCATTGCCTTGAGCAGGATTTTGCGCGGCGGGGCAGGGCGGGGGAGTTCGCGGTGCTGCGGCGTTTTCTGCCTTCGGGTGGCGAGGGCATCACTTTGGAGGAGGCGGCGCGGTGTCTGGACTTCTCAACCAGCGCGGTTAAATCCGCCGTTCACCGCCTCCGCGAGGCTTTTCGCCTGGCGTTGCGCGCGGCGGTGGCGGGCACGGTTTCCGCTCCGCATGAGGTGGATGAGGAGCTGGCTTATCTGCGCTCTTTGCTGCTGGCGGGTGTGGAAAGCCGGAACCTTTCGAATGAAAAACGGAACATGTCTTGAGTGACGAATCCAGAAGCCATGACCTGCCCGCAATGCGGGGCCGCCATTGACCCCGCCGAGGCGGGAGGCATGTGCGTGGCCTGCCTGCTTGGGGAGGCGATGCAGCCGCGTGTGTGCCAGGACACGCTGGGTGTCATCGGCGGTCATGATCTGTTGGAGGTGCTGGCTCGCGGCGGCATGGGCATCGTTTATCGGGCACGGCAGGCGGAGTCGGGCAAGGAGGTGGCCTTGAAGGCGCTGCCGGGCGCGGAGCTGCTCTCCAAGGAGGCAAGGCGCAGATTTCACATCGAGGCTCTGGCGATGGCGCGGCTGGAGCATCCCTGCATCCTGCCGGTGCATGACACGGGGGAGGACGACGACACGCCCTGGTTCACGATGAAGCTGGCCAAAGGCGGGACGCTGGCGGGAAGGATAACGGAGTATTCCGGCAAATGGCGGGAGACAGCGGAACTGATCGCGCGGATCGCGGAGGCGGTTCAGTTCGCGCATGAGCGCGGGGTGCTGCATCGGGATTTGAAGCCGGGAAACATCCTCTTTGACGCCGACGACCAGCCAAGGGTGGCTGACTTCGGCCTGGCGAAGCTGCTGGACGAGGAGATGGATCTGACACGCACCATCGCGCTGATGGGCACGCCGAACTACATGGCCCCGGAGCTGACACGCGGCGGAAAAGGCGCGGCGACAACCGCCTGCGATGTGTGGAGCCTGGGTGTGATGCTGTATGAACTGCTGGCGGGCCATCCGCCGTTTCATGGCGACAATCTGGCCACGGTGCTGCGCCAGCTCAATGAGGAGGAGCCTGCTCTCCTGCAGCGCGAGGTGCCGCGCGATCTGGTGGTGATCACCCGCAAGGCGCTGCAAAAGACGCCTGCGCAGCGCTATGCCAGCGCGCATGAGCTGGCGGCGGATCTGCGCCGCTGGCTGCGCGGCGAGGCCATCGAGGCGCGGCCCGTGCCGCTCATCGAGCAGGCGATGCTGTGGGCGGCGCGCCGCCCGGCGCTGGCGGGCATGGCGGCGGCGCTGCTGGTGGTGCTGGCGGGAGCTTCCGCGCTGCTGCTGCGTGCCAACCGAGATTTGAAGGAATCCCTGCACGCTGAGGCAGCCGCTTTGGACACCTCGGAGGAGCGTCTGCAAACAGCCCTGATGGCTGAGGCCACGGCGCTGCTCCGCAGCCACGAGCTGACCGCGCGCGAGGAGACGCTGAAGGTGGTGATCGAGCTTGTGGCCTCCGGCCGGCGCGACGTGGAAACACGCACGCTGGCGGCGCGGGCGCTGGCCATGCCGGGCATCGGCGCGGGGCAGATGCTGCAGACGGGTTACGCGAAAGGCAGCAGCAGCACGGCCATCACGCCGGATTTCAGCCGCCATGCCGTGGGGGGTGGCTCCCAGGGCAAATACTTTGAGATCGTGTCGCCGTCCGGCTCGCAAAAGCGGGTCGTGGTGCGCACCCCGGCCGTGCCGAACAATTTTCGCTTCAGCGCGGACGGGCGCTGGCTGGCAGTGCATTTTCGGGATCACTCCGTGCAGGTGCATTCGGTGGCGGAACCGGAGAAGCCGGTCTTTCACCTTCCGCGCGGCGGCAGGCGCTGGGGCGTGGCGTTGGATTTTCATCCCAAGGAAGCGTGGTGGCTGTATGCGGATGGCAGTCCAGCCCTGCGCAGGCATGACGCGGCCACGACGGGCAATGGCAAGGATCCGGTGGTGTTTAACGCGCCGGGGGGCGTGATCGGCCTGACGCTGGCACCGGACGGCACCCGCGTGTGTGTGCAGTGGTCAGGAGGCTGGGGCGTGGTGGAGCTGGCGTCCGGGCGGCTGCTGTGGCAGCGCGCGGAGACCTCCACGCTGGCCTGGCCGGTCTGGCATCCCTCGGGGAAGACGGTGGGAAACGGCGTGGAGAACCCCTACCGCTTTGTGTTGGTGGACGCGGCCACAGGACACGAGACGACGGCCTTTTACGGACACCAGGGGGCCATCAGCCACGCAGTGTTGCATCCGCAGCAGCCGCTGCTTTTCACACTGGGTTGGGACAGGCAGTTGATCATGTGGGATGCGTGGTCTGGCCAGGCCATGGGGCATCTGCCCGCCATGGTGCGCGGTCTGGCGATCCGTCGCGATGGCGCCGAGATGGCCTTTGCCCCGGAGTATCTGGGCACCTCTCGATACGAGTTCGCTGTCCCGCGCGTGTGGCGCACCTGGGAGGCGCCGCTGATTCCAGGAGTCAGCGTCATCGGGCTGGATGTGAGCCTGGACGGACGCTGGCTGGTGTCCAACTCCCCTGGCATGGCCCGGCTGTGGGAGATCAGCACGCGCCGGCATGTGGCGGACATGCCGATGCAGGGCGCACGCTCAAATCGCACGAGCTTCTGGCTGGAGGACGACACGCTGCTACATGGGGTGGATGGCGCGGCAGGCTCGATAGCGTCCGGGCATCGCCTGGATGTGCGCCCGATGCTGCGGGAGAATGGAGGGAGCTTTGATCCCAAGGAAACCGCCGTGACCGATGGCGGCCCGCGCCAGCGCATGTCGGACCGCCGTGGTCTGGTGATGCGCCGCGCGGACACCTCTGGAACCGTTCTCGAGCCCGATGGCAGCCAGCGTCTGCATCTCGGAGCGTGGGAGGTGCAGGAGGTCTCCCCGGACGGCCAATGGGCGGCTGGCGAGGGCAGCAAGCAGGGCGAGTATGTCGTGCGCCGTGTGGCGGACGGCGGCATCGTGCTGCGCAACCCCACCAGACCCTGGGTGAACATGGCCTTTTCCCCCGACAGCCGTCATTTGGTGACGGCCGGCAGCACGGAGGTCATCGTGCATGTATGCGGCTCCTGGCGGGAGGTGGCACGCTGGCCGGTGAGCATCGGTTTCCAGGGCATGGGCTGGGTCGAGTTCTCCCCCGATGGCCGCCACCTGGCCACGCTGCACGCCGAGGGCACCCTGGCCCTGCATGAGACGGCGGGCTGGACACCCGTGGTGCATCTGCGCCCGCCGGGACCGATCTTCCAGCACAGCGGCACTGCCCGGTTCCAGTGGACGGCAGACAGCCGCCGGCTGCTCGTCCTCACCCAAGGCCACCGCATCTCCGAATGGGACATCACCGCGCTGCGGGAGGAGCTGGGGAAGCTGGGGCTGGACTGGTGAGAAGCTGGCCAGCTTTCTGAGGCAGGCATAGTTTTCCGGGGAAAATCTCAATACTTCGTGAAACCTCTCTCGAGGAATCCGGAAGATAGAAGGGAGATGAAGACTGAACTCCGCTTGTCCGTGCCCTCCTTTTCCCGGATGCCCGCTCTTTTGCGCGGCTTTGAGCGCAAGTTTTTCCACGAAGTGCATCCACCCTCGGCTGGCTGGCTGCCAGCACATCCTTCTTCCATGATGAAAACCCTGGCATTGTCCCTTCTGCTTCCTGTCTGCCTGCTGATGTTCACCCAGAGTGCGCTGGCGCAGACCAGCCCTGTCATTTCCATCACGGTGACACCGCCTGCCGGCACTGCCGCGGCGCCACTCTTTGTGATTGATTCGGACAGCGGCACCGCGCCGCAGACGCGCAACACCATCCCGGCCACGGTCACGGTCACTTTTCAAAGAAGTTCCACAGGCGCCACAACCAGTTTTCGCATTCAGGGGGACTTGTTGCCAGCCAGTGGAACCACCGCTCTGGGCGTGGATTCCACAACCCGCAACTCC
Source organism: Verrucomicrobiaceae bacterium UBA2429 (assembly GCA_002343505.1). Lineage (GTDB taxonomy): Bacteria > Verrucomicrobiota > Verrucomicrobiia > Verrucomicrobiales > Verrucomicrobiaceae > Prosthecobacter. The sequence goes on from DDQZ01000071.1 coordinate 69,428, forward strand.
GCCTCCCAAAAGGTGGACCTCAAGGGCACGGGAACGGTGACACACACGTTCACGCTGAACCTGAAGCCCACGGTGGCACTGGGGGCGGGAGCAACGCACCGCGTGCGAGCCAATGTTCAGCAGTTGCCATCCAACTCGTTTGTATTTAGCAACACGGGAGCTTCCAGCACCAGCGCTGGTTTCACCGTCGTGCATTTCCGGGATTCGACGACCTCGACGAACCTCAATGTCCATGCGCATCTCTCTGCTGCGGCCACGATCAGCAAGGGGTTTGCCCTCGTGACCAACACTGCGCAGGATGATTTTACAGTTAGCCTGCCCCTGCTGATCACCCGCTATGACTTGGGCGATGTGGCGCGCACCCTAAATTTACGCACCCTAGTCACCCTGGAGGATGACCTGGGTGCCTCGATTGCACTGGCATCAGGCGCGGAAGTTCAGACCACGCTGACCTCACTCTCGGCATTCAACTCGGGCACACCCAACACTCCCGCGACAAGAAGCCTCACTTTAACTCGCAGCTTCCTACCCTCCGCGCCGCTCGATTCTGTGAACCGCACTTACCGGGTGCGGGTGCGGGTGGAAATCCAGGAGGACGCGTTCAACACGACCGCCCTGCGCGATCTGGGCAATCTGGTGAATCTCTCCAGCCAGCGCCTGCTGCATTTCAATGGCACGCTGCGCTTCGCCGGCGGGGCGCAGGCCAGCATGACTTCCATCAGCAACACACCGACGGCAGGCGCGTTTGAGCCCAATCCGCCCAGCAAGGTCAGCCTTGCGACCAACCGTGTCCGCACCGTGCTCAGCCTCAGCGGCGGCGCGCTCACAGGGCAGGCTGGCATGACGTTTGGCTCGATCACCAATCTCGATGCGCGCCTGGCGCCCGATGGCACGGCAGAGGTGGTCACCATCCCGGTCACAAATGTGAAGCCACCGCCTGGCACCGAGCTTTCGGGCACTTTTGGCCGCATCAAAGTGAGCTATGCCAGTCCCTGCCTCACCAGCGCTGGCCTGGTGGTGGATGCGGTCATCAACCTGCCGCAAGGCCTTGGATTCACTGGAGGGCGTGCCACCAGCCGGAACAAACTGCTCAGGTTGCTGCCCGCCGTGGCCGCAGTGACTCTCGGTTCTGAACTCCGCCACACGGGCACCCTCAATGGCAGCATTACGGGCGCGGACGCCTGGGTCTTCGATGAAGCCCGGCCGCTGTGGTTCCGGGTCACGAGCTTCTCCTTTGCCACAAATGGCGAGCTGAGTTTCGCCAATCCCGCCGCCGAATGGGCGCACAAGAACGCATTCACCCAGCTCAACAACCAGCAAACTGGAGGGCAGCATCAGGCGGCCGCCATGGCAGACCGCCTGACCAATGACGGTTGGCTAAAATCCGTGGAGGCAACCAGCGGCACGGTGGCATTCACCGCTGCCACAGACGGCACGGCGCGCACCACCGGGGTGAAACTCACCCTTGGAAAGGGGGAGGTGCGTCCGCATTTCCCCTCCGCTCCGGCAGGTTCGCCCGACTTGCGGCTGTTGTGGACCGTCTCCGGTAATGTGGAAATCGAGAACGGCAAGATCAAGGCAGGCTCAACTCTCACAGGTGCGCAGAGCTTCACAGTGGCGCATGAGTCAGCCTGCGAGAAAGAAGGCTGTCCCGAACCTGAGCAGTCATTGCGCACCGTGATCTGCACCCCGCAGGGCGGCGTCTTCCAACTCACCCCTGATGGCGGCCTGGAGTGTGTGGCGAACTTGGGCACCTCCTTCGCCCTGGCCTGGGACCGGCGTGGCAGCGCGGAGGCGTTCAGCCATCAAACCGGCAAGTTCAGCGCGGCTTCTTTCTTCATGCCTGGGCATCAAGGCTATGTGGCAGAGACAAGGCTGGCAGATGCACGAGCACCGGGGGCGTTGCTGAACGCGGGCCTGGCAGGGCAAACACTGGTTTATCCGCAAACGCGCGCCTATTTGGAAGGCCAGGGACTCTATGCCGGCCTGAACTTCACCGTTAGTAGCGGCGCGCAGGTGGAAGGCGAGATCAGGATCGCGGACATGAAATCGGGTATCCTGCTGCCTTTGCGAACGAACGTTTCCAAATACTACGCCCGGCGCAGCGGTGTCAGCGGCCGCCATGTGGCGCAAGCCGCGCCGGATGCGCTCACGCTTTACGGGTATCCGTTCGGCTTCACGAAGATGGAGATGGCCTTTCTCTCCAACAGCATGGATGGTGTGGCAGAGCCTTCCCGCGTGAATGGCGAGGTCCAGGTGCCCAAGGTGAAACAGCAGACAGAGACCGAGTTCACACAGAAGTTCACCGGACTCAAAATCGCCTGCCTGGGCGCGCTGGGGGGAGCTGAGATTGATCCCACCGACACCGCACCGAAGCCGCTCAGCTACTGGAATGGCAGCATCTCGCCCAAGGCCATCCAGTTTGTGCCGGAGCCCCCCCTTTTGGGCGACTGCGGCTCAGGCAACCGCCTGCTTGCCATGCTGGTGGAGAGCAGCGTGGCGAACATCGAGGAACCGCTTTTTGGATCGCTCGTCTTCCGAAACACGGGCAACCTCACCGGACTGCAACCCGCAAGTCTGGGTATGGACGGTCGCCTGGGCCTGCCTGGGGTGGTGAAAATGCGCGGGCCGCGCAAAGGCGGCTCGGACGCTGAGCCGGAGTTTGAGACCTATGAGATGTGGCCGATGTCGAAGCTGTATTTCAACGACGCGCTGGACGCGCGCGCTCCAGACACGGGATTCGTGACCTTTGGCGCGCTCTGCAATGTGCCGTTTTATGAGGACCTGGAGGTACAGGTCATCACCAGCGCCAACAGCGCCAGTACTCTCGCGCCTTTCCACCTGGCCTCCGGGTGGAGCGAAAACGGCCTGACCTATTCCAACAGCCTGTTTTTTGACAGCGCGCACCGCGGCTTTCCGCCAGCGGATCAAAATGTGACCTTCCTGCAATACCGGAACCCAGACCCCAACTCCGCCAACTTCCGCATCGTCGCGAAGCAGTCCATCTTCGGCATCCTGGACATTAAGGACAAGCTCACCTGGAACGCAGTGACACGCGACTTTTCGGCTGACCCGGTGCCCAAGGAGAATCTTCTTGTCTTGAGCCTTGAACATGAGCTCCTCTACCTCAGCGCGGAGAGGGCGGAGCTCACTTTCGGGGCTCAGTTCGCCGACTTGAAGCATCTCAATCTGGCAAATGCCGCTGTGGAAGGGGTGGAACGCCTGCACAACACGGCCCATGCGCGTGTGAACCAAGGTGCAAGACGGCTCAGGCGCGGCATTGACCGGCTGGACGACCTGGTCGAGGACCGATTGGACGAATGGATCGAGGACTATTCCGAGGCGGTCACCACCGCTATCTTCAACAAGCTGCACAAGGCCTTTGAGGACTCTTACAACGCGAATGTGATCAATGGTCCCCTGGGCTATCCCGAGTGGGTTGACCGTCAGAATGGAAAACTCAAGGATGTCGTCGAGAAGGCTCTCGAAACGGGTGGCATTGAGGAAATCACTGCTCCGCTGAGAGAAAGTCTTGGAGACCTTGCGAACAACCTGGAAGGCACCAATGACCTGCTCAGTGACATCCAAGACGCGCTCGACCAGGCCATCTTGACGCTGGACATTGTGGCGGGTGGTTTCCTTGTGGACGGTCAGGACAACCCCTTGAACACCGTTTTCACACGCCAACCCGATGGCAGCCTCAGCCCCACCATCGAAGGTGAAAATGCGCGGCTGGGCTTCATTTCGGAGAACCCTGAGACAGGCCAGCGCGAGATCGCCAGCAATCTGGTGCGCGAGTTGGTCAAGGCCTCGCTGCCGCCCAACCTCGCAAACTTGGCGGATTCGATCTTTGCTAGAAGTGGGGCCAAAACGGCTGCCGACGAAGCATTGAATGAGCTGATGGCAGAGGCTGACCCCGCTCTCGATTCCATCACGGGGACGCTCCAGCAGGTCAAAATCGTGCTGGTGGACACACGCAACCAAGTGGCTGCAGCGCAGGGGTTTGGCGAGGAAATTCAACGTGTCGTTGAGGCGTCCGGAGAACGGTTGGACGATATCGTCGCTGAAGTGCGCGAGACCATCTTCAGCTTTATGGATGAGGCGGCGGAAAGAGCCGTGGGCGGTCCGTTGGACGCCGGGCAGAAGGTCATCGGCCTTTTCCAGGAGTTCAGCGAGAAGACTTTGAGCGATCTTTTAAAGGCCACCCTGCGGGACGCTCTCATGGAGTCCGGCATCGTTCAGGACATCCAGCACCTGCTGCGCCAGCGCCTGGCGGAGCTGAGGCATCACTTGCACGATGCGATTGACCAAATTTACGCGCGCTTGAGCAAGATCACCAAGAAGATCGCCAAGAAGTTCCTGGCGCCGATTGACGAGCAGGTGAACAAAATCCTCGGCGACCTGCCGGACGTGCTTGGCGCGGGTTCCGTGGATGGCTACGCCGACATCGCGGGCGACACGCTGCGACGTCTGCGTCTGGATGCGAAGGTGGAGCTGAGCCTGCCGGAGAAGATGCAGCTTGAGGCGTTCTTTGAAATGTCCTGCTTCGACTCCAGCACCGATCTGGAAGCGACCCAGGGCTGTCCTGCCGCCAATGGTGAAAAGACGGTGGAAGTGAGGGTGGCGGCGCTGGACATCCCGCTGTCTTGGACGCCCTCGGTGGAGCCTTCCGCAGACACTGTGGCCGAGGCCGCAGGCGGGGCGAATCCCAACGCGGAGGAAAACAACGATGAACTCCGCGCCAGTTTGGGCATCTGGTTTGGATTTGCCGGAGGTGAACCCAACAGCATTGGCGGCTCCTTTGAGATGACGAGTGGCGAGTTTGATTTCGAGAGCGTCGTCGTCTCGGACGTTCGCGCGGCGGTGGCCATTGGTTTTGAGCAGGCTTATCTGGCCGCCGGGGTGAGGGTGAAAGTCTCGGAGTACCAAGGGTCAGGAGGTGTCTTCTTCGGCCGCACCTGCTCCATCGAGCCGCTAAGACTGGTGGACCCGGATGCGGCTGCCGTGCTTGGTGATCCACCCTTCACGGGGGCCTATGTGGCAGGGGAAGTCTGGGTGCCCATTTCAGAAGTGGCGTTCGGTGTGCCCGCCACCTGCATGTTCACAGTCTCCGCAGGTGTGGGTGCGGGTGTGTTTTATTTTGCCGACGGCCCGGTCTTCGGTGGCAGGCTGGACTTGGGCATTTCCGGCGAGGCATTGTGCGCGGTCACCTTTTCCGCCGACCTGGGCATGGTTGGCGTGCTGACCCCAACAGGCTTCAATTACCGTGGAGTCGTCACGGTGAGTGCCAGGGTGGGGCCATGCCCACTTTGTGCGCCTTTCGACCGCAGCTTCCCCGTCAACTACAAGGATGGAAACTGGTCATTCGAGTGAGCCAACAACCCAATCTTCCAGCTTACAGAACGATGAAACATCTCCCTCTCATCCTCGCGTGCTTCCTCGCCGCCGTCACCCTCCGCGCGCAGGAGACGCTCCTCACCCTGGGCACCACGACCACCGTTGCCGGGCAGCCGCATGCCTACGTCCTCTGGCAGCCGCAGGCCAGCGAGGACAGTCTTTTCAAAAAGTTCGGCATCTACTCCAAACCGGGCGATGCGCAAAGCGCGGGTGTCTTTGTGCGGGAGGGCATCCAGACTCTTCAGGCCAGCCCGCGCACCATTCGTGCCATGCTGGAGCTGGGGTCAAAGCTCGACCTCGATCCTCTCGGCGCGGCCCGGCGCATTGACGGCATGTTTCGTGACCTCACCCTGGGCCACGGCCAAGCTCCCGCCGCACCTGGGAATCTCGATGCCTCGGAAAAACTGGCCTACATCATTCAGGCCTCCACCACGAACCCGCGCCTGCTCACACAGTTGTTCTTCCTGGGCCGCGCCCATGCTGGCGTCATGCTCGCTCTGGGCCATGCCTTCACCCACCCGATGCCTGCCGGAGTGCGGACCTATGAAATCCGCGAGCTGGATGAAAACGATGCGGATGTGCGCGTGCTGGGGCGCGTGACATTGAATCCGCTGGCGCCGGTGCTCATCTTCAATCCCGACCGCCCGGTGGCGGTGCGTCACCTTCCCAAGGCAAACTCGCCGCATCCGGCCAGCTCGAAGGACCATCTCAATGTCCGCCTGCGCTGGAGCGCGCCCGCCAATCTGCGCAGCACCTATGCGCACAGTTTCGGCTTTGATGTCTATCGCGTGAAAAAAGGCGTGGCCGAAAGCCTGGGCTGGCACTTGCAGCGGCCTGCGGCGGCGGATGTGCTGAACCTGCTGGCGGCCATGAACCCGGCCAGCCCGGACCCTGACATCGCCCGCGCCAACGAGCTGCCGGTGCTGGTGAACCGCCTGCTCAGCACCGATGAAGCCAATGACATGAATGACGACCAGACCGTCTATCTGGCCGATGACGGCGTGCGCCATAACGCTCCGGATGGCCGTCGCGTGCTGCGCCCTTATTCGGATGGCGAAAGCTTTTATTACTTCGCCGCCGCGCGGGACATCACCGGCCGCCCCGGCATTGTCTCCACCGGCCTGCTGGTGACGATCTGCGACCGGCTGCCGCCGCTGCCGCCGCGAATTGAAAACGTGTTCAGCACTTTTGAAGCTCCGGCGGAAGGCGCAGTGGGCCAGACCGGCAGCCAGTTTTTGCGGGTGAAGTTCCGCCAGCTTCCTGAAAACCAGCAGGAAGGGGCCACCAAGTATTTTGTCTATCGCTGGAGCACGCCGCAGGAGGTGATCCAGCACGCGGGGGATGTGGGGTTCAACCGCGTGGGAACGCTGACTCACACTCCCGGAGCCACTTTTGCCGTGTTTGATGACAAAGGCGCGGGTGCGCCCAACGTCACGACGCATCTGGACGAGACCGTTTGGTACACCCTGCGGGCAGTGGGACGCACCGCTTGCGGGGACGAAAAGACGCTCAGCGCTCACAGTGCGCCCGTGCCCGGTGTGCTGCGAGACTTCAAGGCACCTGACGCGCCCCAGGGTGGGATCACCGTGGTGCAAAACACACCCACGATCCAACCCGCAGGCAACCCGGTCTTCTTTGAGGACAAGGGTGCCAGCAATGCGGCCCTGGAGCAGGCACTGCAGGCACGCGGACTAGACCTTGGCTTTCGGGGGCTCCTGGTGGAGATCACACGGCAGTCTTCGGAGATCGCCTCTGTGCATCTCGTGGTCGAGGTCCAGCAGACAGACAACAGTTTCCTTCCTGTTTACAGTGCCTCGACCAGCTTTCAAAGCGGCGATGTCGTGCGTGTGCCATTGCCTTTCCGCCTTGAAGGCAGCCGCAGGATCCGCCTCAAAGCGCGCGCCATCACGAAGAATGGCATCATTTCCCCCCCCGCCGAGGTCACATTGAGCAAGCCCTCAAACATCAGCCTGGTGGGGCTTTCCGAGGTCAGGTTCACTGCCTCCTCCACGAGGCGTGAGTTGCCCCTGGGCGGTCTTGTGAACGCGCATGAGGTGGCGAACGCCGATGGCACCGTGAATCCGGTGCGCGGCACGCTGGTGTATGCCGCGCCAGAGATCCGCGAGTGGCGCATCTACCGTCGTGTGCATCCCGACGGCGACCTGGCGCTCATCCAAAAGAGCGAGGGCAATCCGCTGGAGAGCACTGCCACGGGGAAGAAAATTGCGGCCGGTTTTTGGGAGAATGACAGCCTTCCCTCCACACCTGGCACCACGGTTTGTTACTACGCGCAGATTTTTGACCAGAATGCCAACCCCAGTCCGCTGACCCTGCTGGGCTGCGTGCCGCTCAAGGGTGCGCCGCTGCCGACACCCATGTTGACCGAAGTAAACACCGTGGCTTCGGGCAAGGACAATCAGCCCGAATTTGTGCTCGAATGGTTTTGTGATCCGGTTGGCGTGGAGCGCTTCGAGGTGCTCATCGCCCAGGAAGGGGGCGGCGAGCCGCAAGTCGTGGGGGTGGTGCCGGTGCAGCTTGATCCGGTGCCCTTCACTACTGCGGACCTTGAGGGGGGCAATCCCAACGCCGGCCTCCAGACCATGCCCGGCAGGCTGGACCTGCGCGCCCATGGCTTTCAGACCGGACCTGTGGGTTCGGCAGGCATGGGGGCCGGACCGCGTTTTGCCACGATCTTGACCGTCACCGACCCACTGCCGCGTTCGCTGGTGATTGCCGTGCGTGCCGTGGGTGCAGGCCGGGCTCCGCGCGAGGCGGGGGCGGCCAGCAATGCCATCACTGTGACCACGGACTTCACCATTGGCACCATCGGTGGCGACCCGGCGGGCGTCATTCCCTGGCCAGCGCGGCCTTTGCCGCCGGTGATTGGCGGCTTGCGCGAGGAAAGCTATGGCACGCGCGAGGGCCCCTATCTGGCGATCCCTACTGGCACTGAGGGACCCGCGGACGCAGCCACACTCATCCTGGCAGGCGAAGTGCCCGCGGGCCTGCTCGTCAGCGCCAGTGCATCAGGGGCGCAAACCGATATCTCGAAGAGTGCCGGCGCGCCGGAGTCGCTGTTCTGGCATCATCGTCCCGTGCGCGACGATGCGGGAACCACGGAGCCGCTGATGCCCTGCATCATCTATCGCCATCAACTGCCCAGCGAGGCCTTTCCCAATGCCAGGGCCAACCTTGTGCAATGCACGCCGCTGCTGGACCGCCTTTCCTGGCAAGACCTCACCAGCCCATCGGTGCGGCGCATCCGCGATCCCTTCATCTGCATCTTCGCGAAGGCTGCGGTGACTGGAAACTCCAAGGTCGCCCAACTCCCGGCCAAGACGCCTTACCTCGACGATGCCGACGCGGCCATTTTCATCAAAGACCCGCTGCCGGTGATCGCGGGTGCCCGCTACCAGCATCTCATCGTCCGCTTTGACGACAAAGGCGAGATCAGCCGCGTCATCGCCTGCCCGCCCGTCCAGCACTGAAGCTCCCACTCCATTCTGCCATGAAACATGCAGCCCGCTTTCTCCTGATCTTCGCGCTGGTCTGTGCCACCGCGCGTGCCGCACCCACCTCGAAGCTACCCTCCGAGTGGTTTGTGCCGCTCGACACAGACAGCGGCCGTTTTGGCCTGGTGGACAGGGCCACCGGCACCATCCGCCTCGGCATCATGAACCCGGATGGCAAGACCGGCTTCTCCCAGGTGGTGCCCACAGGCATCACTGAGGTCAGTGATACCGCCTCCGGTATCCTCGGCCCGCAGGGGGAGGAGATCGTGCTCACCGCGCCTGCCGCCAACCGCGTGATCCGCGTCACGGTGGCGGCGGAGTTTCCTCTGGCTTATGTCTTCCAGCCACTCAGTGGGTTGGGCACTTCCGGCGTGAGTGAGTCGGAAACCGCAGCGGTGAGAAAACTGCTCGTCTCCTCTTTGGCGAACGCGCCCGCCAACATTTCCAAGCTGGAGCTGCGGGATCCACTGACCGGCGCGTTCATCACCGAACTGAATAGCAAAGAGCTTGTGCAGCGGTTGGAGCCCATGACCAACCCCGCCGATGGCAATCGTGTCAGCATCGGTGTGAACACGACCTCCACGGGCACCTTCATCGGCGTCAGTCAGCCACCAGAAAACCGTGAGGTTTTCTCAGACAGCCAGCCGCACGAGATCCTCACGGATGTCCTCGGCAGCGCGGGCGGGCGGCATTTCATCGCCTTTCGCAATGGCTTCGCCTCGGCCAGCCTCTTCACAGCGGCCTTGCCGATCACCAAGACCTCGTCGTTCAGTTCGGCATCCGTCAATTTTCCCTTTCCTGTGAGCGCGCTGCTGCGCGTTCCCGGCGGCGGGGACAGTCCGCTCACGGATGGCGTCATCGCGCTGGCGGCGGATGGCACGCAGGCGGTGTGGCTGCGGGTCAACGCGGCGGGGAATGGCTTCATCACCACGCCGCACAGTTTCACACCTGATCCCGGCTCCGCGCTCACCGGCCTGCTGCCGATGCCGCAGGGCGTGGTCCTGCTCAGTGGAACGCAGGCGGGCGGCATCTCCACGGATTTCAAAGGCATGGCCTTCGACGGCACGGACTGGGTGACGCGCAGCAGCGGCTCCCTGCCCGCACTGCCAACAGCGGTCACAGCGGCGGCTCATCTGCTGTTCCTGGACCGCGATCCTGTGACCGAAAACGGCGCGCGCGTGGTGGGCATGCAAAGTGTGCCGGACTGGACGCGCCGCACCGGTTCCGAGAAGCTGCCCGCATCCGTGGTGCGGGAGATTTTCCAGGGCAGCGCTGATGGACTGCGTTTCAACAGCACCCAGGCGGTGACACCACCACCCGGCACCAATTTTGTCCTGGCCAACCAGGCTGATCCAGCCATGAGCGTCGTCACCCTCGGTACGGCGGCTTCGGTTTTCACACCCACCCTGCAGGTGGAGCCGCCGTCAGGGTCGTATGACGAGAGTTTCCAGGTCACTGCCACCTTTGACACCAAGGCCTTTAAACTCCGCTTCCGCCGCGATGGTGAACCCTGGCAGGATTGGACTGGGCCGCTGCCGGTGGCTTACACAACGACGCTCCAGTTTGCCCTGCAAAGCCTCGCTGGCGGCGCGCCGGGACCCGTGCAGTCGCGCAGCTATCTTTTCACCGCGAACCAACTGCTGGCTCAGGATAGCGATGGCGACGGTGTGCCGGATTTTGTCGAGTTGGAAAAAGGGCTGGATCCTTTTGGTGGTGCGGATCATGACCGTGATGGGATCTCGGATTTGGATGAACTCATCCGCGGCACGGGTGCTGCGGATGCAAATGATCCCCGTGGCAGTACGAAAGAGAATCCGGGCGGCAATGCGCCGGTGCTGCGCGGCACTGGCTTGCGCTTTGTCGCGCTGCCCTTTGACGTGCTGGGCAGCCAGATGAACCCTAACCAGCCGGTGCAAGTGCGCACGCTCACCGGCGGCTTGCTGGCAGAGGCCAACACAGCGGTTTTCGAACGCCACGAACCCCAACTGCCCGACAACACTATCTTTGGAGCTCGACTGAGCACCAGCGCCAGCGTGCCGGTTGAGGAACTGGTGGCGCTTTCCTCGCCTGATAGCTTCACCACCTTCAATGGTGCGGCAGGTCGCGAGATCATTCGCTTTGTGCCAGCCGATCCGCCGCCGCAACTGAGTGTGTCAATCACGCCCACGGGCACGAACCTGACCGGGGATGCAAATGCATGGATCAACGCCGCGAGGGCTGCCGTGGCTGCCGTGCCCTTTGCGGCGGCACGCACGCGCCTGGATCCACCTGACATGGCGGTCTCTGTTTTGCTGGAGCACCTGGTCCACAGCGCGCTGGTCTCGGTGCGTTCGGTGGAGAATCCCGCGCCCTCGCTGGAGGACTTCAGTCTTTTCAGCCAACGCCCCAGTGATGGAGGAAGACTGAAACTGAATGAGGAGGACAAGGTGCTGCTCATCACGCAGGGGTTTCTATTCCGCAAGGCGCTGACCCAGTCGCAGATCCGCCGCACCGCCATGTCCGCATTGGCAAACGGCATTTATGCACGGCATTCCGCCGCGGCAAATCCGCCCAGCCTGGACTTGCCGCTCGACATCCTGCGCGTCGTGCTGCGCGGCGAGGACCTGCCACCTGAGTATGCGGGCGCGGCCACTTCGGGGCAAATCGCCACGGCGCGTACGGCTTACAATGGCGCGGTGGCTTCTGCCCTGGGTAACTTCCGTCCTGATACCATTATCGAGGTGGAAATCCCCCCCACTCCTCTTGGAGAGGGTATCTATCTCGGCGACTTCGGCGGCGAACTGGAGCCGGTGGCGCTGTTCCGGCTTGGCCGGCGCTTTTTGCTGGATGACCGGTTCGGCTCGCAGCCCGGCACGCGCTTTCGCATCACGGCTTTCACTGACCTGCCGCCTGACCGGGGCCGGGTGGCGCTGGATGTGATTTCGGCGGAGTTCCTCTCCAGCCCGCCCAACCTGGACCGCGACAGCGACCTCAACGGCCTGGACGACGAATGGGAGCGCTTTTTCTTCGGTGCCATCGGGCAGAATCCAGGTTTCATCCCTCCAGGCCATACAAAGACCCTGGCGCAGCTCTTTGCCAACGGTGAGGACCCGCGCGCGCTCGCAGTGGAGCCTGACCTTTTGGTGGAGCAGCCGGCGGGTAATGTGCTGGCCCCATTGGCGGGGGTGAACTTCGGCGTCATGGGCTTGAACTCCTCGCAGAACCTGGTTTTCACGGTGCGCAACACCGGGCGCTCGGATTTGACGGGACTGGGCATCAGTTTCAGTGGCGATCAAGCAGGCAGCTTTAGCGTGACGCTGGAGCCGCTGACTCCGGTGACGCCGCAGGCCCAGTCCACATTCACCGTGCGCTTCCGCCCCTCCACCGCCGGGTCGCATTCGGCGGTCATGTCCATCGCCAGCAATGACCCGGATGAAAATCCCTTCCAAGTCCAGCTTTCGGGAACGGGTGTCATTGTTGGTCATCCGCATCCGGGATTTAGCCCGGTCATTGGCTCTGCAAATATCATCGCCCTCGCCACGCAGCCGGACGGCAAAATCCTGGCGGGTGGACTCCTGACCAGCGTGAACGGGCAGGCCGTGGGGAATCTGGCGCGGTTCAATGCGGATGGCTCGCTGGACACCAGCTTCAACACCGGCACGGGTGCCGGCAGCAGCGTCATCTGCCTGACGGTGCAGGCGGATGGGAAAATCCTCGTCGGAGGCAACTTCACCACGTTCAATGGAGCCACGGCCACGCGCATCGTGCGCTTGAACTCGAACGGCAGCACGGACAGCAGCTTCAGCGCCGCCTTCTCCGGCGGTGTCGGGACCGTCACTGGCATTGTCACGCAGCCGGACGGACGTCTCATTGTGGTGGGCAACTACACCAGCGCCAACGGCCAGCCGCGCAACCGCATCGTCCGCTTGCTGCCGGACGGCACGCTGGACGGCAGTTTCAATCCCGGCACAGGCGCGGACGACAACATCCGCAACGCGGTGGTGCAGGCGGATGGGAGAATCGTCATTGCGGGTGACTTTGCGAATTTCAACGGCCAGCCGCGCAACCGGCTGGCGCGCTTGAACGCGGACGGCAGCCTGGAAAGCACGGCCGGCTTCAATCCCGGCACTGGACCGAATGGCCTTGTGCGCTGCCTTTCCCTGCTGCCGGACGGGCAGATCATGATTGGCGGGGTCTTTACCACGGTGAATGGTTTCCCGCGCAGTGGCCTGGCGGTTCTTTCGTCATCGGGAACAGTCGGCGCCTTCACCTGCCAGGGGATCACGCAGGTCTTTTCCTTCATCCGGCAGACGGATGGCGATGTCATTGTCGGTGGCGGCTTCACCACCATCAACAGCCAGGCCCGGAACCGGATCGCGCGCATTACACCAGCAACGCTTGGAAGCGCCGCATTCGTGCCCGACACCACCTTCCAGGTGGGAATTGGAGCGAACAACACGGTGAATGCCGTGGCTCTCGCGGCGAACGGCGGCGTCATCGCCGGGGGATTGTTCACCACGATGAACGGCCTGCCGCGCAGCGGGCTGGCCGTGCTGGTCAATGAGTCGCCGGCCACGAACATCACCGTCACTGCTGACAACCGCATCCTCTGGTCGCGCAGCGGCACCGCGCCCGAGATCGCGGAGGCGGAGTTCGATGTCTCGGCCGACGCTGGCGCCACCTTCACGCCGCTGGGCACGGCGCAGTTCATCGCCGGAGGCTGGCAGATGAACGAGGTGGACCTGCCTGATGAGGGCCTCATTCGAGTGCGCGCCGCCGTGCGCGGCGGGCAGGGGAACAGCAGCGCAGGACTTGTGCAGACCAGCGCGCCCTTCAGTCTCAACACCACCAGCACGCCCGTCATCAGTTCCATCGCCGCGGTGACCACGGACGAGGATGTTTCCGCCGGTCCCATCGCGTTCACTGTCTCAGACACCCATACATCTGCGGAGCGGTTGCAGGTGACGGCGGTGTCCAGCAACAGCACCCTGCTGCCCGCCTCCGGCATCGCGCTCGGCGGTGCGGGAGGGCAGCGCACGATCACGCTGACACCGGCCTTGAACCAGTCCGGTTCGGCCACGGTGACGGTGCGCGCTTTTGACGGCGCGCGCACCGGCACGCGCTCCTTCACTTTCACGGTGCAGCCGGTGAATGACGCGCCGGAAATTTCACCCTTCGCTGATCGTGTCACCGCTCTCAACAGCCCGGTGTTCATCTCTTTTGCCGTGTCGGATGTCGAGACACCCGCTGAGTCGCTGCTCGTCACCGGCACCTCCAGCAACACAGCGGTAATCCCCTTGGACGGCATTGTTTTGACGGGCGGCAGCAAACGCGAAGTCAGGATCATCCACGCGCCAAATGCCGTCGGCAGCAGCACGATCACCCTGACGGTGAGCGATGGCGCCGCGACGGCTCAGACCAGCTTTCAAGTTACTGTGAACAACAGCGCGCCGGTCATTGCCCAGAAGCCGGACATCACTTTGAATGAGGACTTCTTCATCTCGGCGACCCCCATCACCATCAGCGACAACGAGACGCCGGCGGAAAATCTTGTGGTGACGTTGGAGAGCTCTAATCACGCCCTGCTGCCGCCCTCCCGCCTTGATGTTTTTGGCAACGGCGGCTCACGCTTTTTGTCCATCCAGCCTCTGCCTGACCAGCATGGCAGCGCGGTTGTTACGGTGAATGTGAGCGATGGCCTGCTGACCACGGCGATGAGTTTCACCGTGACCGTCACACCTTTGAATGACGCGCCCGTCATCGCTGAAATCGCTGATTTGAGCACGCGGGAGGACACACCCGTAACGATCCCCATCAGTGTCACCGACATTGACGGTCCAGTGATTGCGCTCGGTGCTTTCCAGGTCAATCCGCCGCCCGGCGCGGTGCATGGGGTGACGGTGAATCAGGCCGACAGAACTGTTCTCATCACACCTCCGCCCGACTTCCACGGCACCGCCACTTTCACCGTGACGGTCAATGACTCGCGCCTGAGCGATGCCACCACTTTCACCCTCACCGTGCTGCCTGTGAATGACGCGCCCTCCTTTACCAAGGGGCCGGACTTTGCGCATCCATTCGGTTTCAACACACCGCAGACGGTGGAAAATTGGGCCACTGATCTGAGCGCCGGTCCGGCCAACGAAGCCTCGCAGAATCTCAGTTTCCGGGTGCTTTCCGTCTCGCAGCCTGCCGGCTTGACCGAACCCTTCTTTGTCGCCGCGCCCACCCTCTCATCGCAAGGAAGTCTGAACTACGTCACTCGCGGCCTGGGCGGAATCTCCACCATCCGGCTGGTCATCGAGGATGACGGAGGCGCGGAGAATGGCGGCGTGGATCGCGGGGTGGAGAAGACATTCACCATCACGGTCGGTGACGCGCAGCCGGTGCTCGTGATCGAAACAGAGAACGGCCAGGCGCTTGAGGAAGGAGTGGGCGTTCTGAATGTGGGCAGCGTCACGCCAGGCGGATCTGTCCGGCGGCAGCTCACAGTGCGGAACGCGGGTCAGGCTCCCCTCAATTTCGGCGGAGTCGTCAAAGGCGGGGGACTGGAGCGTTTCATCCTCGGCTTTGTTCAAACGGGTGTCTTGCTGCCGGGTGAATCGCGCCAGGTGCAGATTGCTTTTGCGCCGGATACTCCGGGTGTGCATTCAGGAGTGCTGACCTTCCTGAGCAATGATCCCGTCGAGGCCAGACAGAATTACTCCATCACCCTGAGTGGCAGTGGCGCCTCCGCCCCGGTGGTGCGGCTGCTGCGGCCGAACTCGGTGACGCGCCAGAGCGTGGATCTCAGCGCGGTTGTCAATGCGGGGAATGCCGACACCACGGTGACGGTGGACCTGGGCACGACGATTGACTTCGGCATCACCGTGCCCGCCCAGCCTTCCATCGTGAGCGGCGGGGACGACACGCCGGTGCGCGCGGTGGCCTCCGGTCTGCTAGGCGGCACGTTGTATTTTTACCGCGTCCGCGCCCAAAACGCGGCGGGTGTGAGCACCGCTCAAGGGGTGTTTTTCACTGAGACCAACACCGCCGGCATGTTGGACGAGAGCTTTCTCCCGCAGGTGGATGCCAATGGCCGCGTGCTTGCGCTGGCAGTGCAGATGGATGGAAAAATCTGGGTCGGCGGCGACTTCATTGAGATCAATGGCACTCCCTGCGCGGCGCTGGCGAGGCTGAATCCGGACGGCAGCCTGGACAAAATCTTCAATCTGCGAAACGAAGGCAGCGAGGTTCTGCCCGAGGTGCGCGCCATCGTGGTGCGGCCGGATGGCAGGGTGGTGGTCGGCGGCGTCTTCAACCGCATCAATGACACGGCATGCCATTTGCTCGTCCGCTTGAATTCCGATGGCACGTTGGATGATGATTTCGCGAATGTGACCTTCGGCACCGGCCCGGCCGACAGCGTACTGCGGCTGCTTTTGCAGACGGATGGCTCCCTGATCGTGGGCGGTCGTTTCAGCAGCGTGAATGGCGCACCTCGCACTTCCCTGGCGCGCCTGAGGGATGACGGCGCGCTCGACACAACCTTCGCGCCCGTTCTTGGTGGAGGAGGTCCGCTGACGCCAGAGGTGCTCAGCATGGCGTCACAGGATGATGGACGCATTCTCATCGGCGGACTTTTCGCCACCGTAAATGGAGCGCCGCGCGTGAATGTGGCCAGGCTTGGCGAGGACGGCACGCTGGATGCCGGCTTCGACGCGCGCATGGAGTTCCACCAGGGGCTTGGCGAGGTGAACAGCATCCTGGTGAAACCCGATGGCGGCATCCTGCTCGGCGGCGCGCAGCTCCGGTTCCTTGACCGCTCACCGGGCATCAACGACTTCCTCGCCGCTCTGCGTGAGGATGGCTCGGCGGGGGAAGGGGTTGCCCTCGAAATCGAACAGGCGCTGAGTTCATCCTCTCAGGGTGCCGGGCCGCTGCCCTCCAGGTTGAACGTGCCCACCCTCACCGACTTGGCCGCGCAGGCCGATGGCAGCGTCGTCATGGCCGGAAATTTCACGCTCATAAGCAATGGACGGCTGGTGAACAACATCGCTCGCATCCTTCCCGATGGCACGCTCGACGCGGACTTTCAGGCGGACGTGCCGGTGCGCGCGCTCGAATGCCTGGCGATCCAGGGTGACGGGCGCGTGCTGGCCGGAGGCTTTTTCACCCAGGTGAATGGCGTGGCGCAGTTCAATCTTGCGCGCCTGCTCAATGACGCGCCTTTTGAGTCCCTGGAGGTGGTGGATGGCAGCCGTGTTGAGTGGCGGCGCGGTGGAGCCGCGCCCGAGGCGCGGGAGCTTCTCCTCGACATTTCCACGGATGGCGGCTTGAGCTTCGCGCCGCTCGGCGAAGCTGTGCGCATCCCCGGTGGCTGGGCGCTTGTGGATGCGGGTCTCGCTGAGCTGGATGTCTTCCACATCCGCGCCCGCACCCATCTCATCAGCGGTGGTGGCAACGGTTCCGCTGGCATCATGCAAAGCGTCATCGCGCACAACCAGCCTGACATCGAGGTCCTGGCCCTCGACAAACAAGAATTCGTGGATGACGTCAGCACGCATGACTTCGGCCCCTCGCTGCTGACCGGGTTGGTCACGCAAACCTTCGTCATTCGCAATGCCGGACCGCTGCCCTTGCAGATCGGCGCCATCGCTGTGGATGGCTTGGCGGCGGCGGATTACGCGGTCAACACCACCGGCGTGAGCGCGATTTTGGAGAATGGCCAGATCACCACCTTCACCATCACCTTCGCGCCCAAAGACACCGGCTTCCGCGAGGCGGTGCTGCGCATCGCCAGCAACGATCCCGATGCGGAATCCTCTTTCGATGTGGATCTTCTCGGCGAGGGCGTGCCGCCGGGACCGCCGCAGATGGTGGTCAGAGGACCAAACGGCGAAGTGTTTGGTCATCGCGCGAAACTCGAATTGGGCAGCGTCTTGAAAGGCCAGACGGCGGGCTTTGTCTTCACCATCGAGAACCAGGGTTTCGCCCCGCTCACGGGTCTGGCTGTAAGCAAAATCAACGGTGGCAACGGCTTCACCTTCACTCCGGTGGGGAGCGCCTCGATCTCGCGGGGGCAAAGCACCACCTTCCTCGTCAGCTTCAAGCCTCCGAATTCAACACCGCAGGGCATGCGGCTGAGCCTCGCCAGCAACGATCCGGCGCAGACTCCTTTTGAATTTGACCTCAGAGCCGCGGAGGCTGTGCGCTCGGTGGCGGTGGACTTCAATGGGACGCGGCTAAAATCCGGTGCCGCCTCGCTGCAAAACCTGGGCAGCAATCTGACGTTCGGCGTGCCAGTGCAGCGCACCTTCAACCTGGTGAACACGGGCAATGTGGCTTTCGTCATCGCCAATCTCGTCGTCAATCATCCGGATTATCAGGTGTCCGCTCCCGGCAAAGTGCAGCTTGCCCCCGGCGGCGATTCCACGCCATTCACCGTCACCTTTACCCCGCGCTCCGGCGGGCTCAGCCATGCCTCGGTGCAGGTGCTGGGCAATGAAGGACCGCAGCCGTTCTTTGATCTCAGGCTGCAAGGTGGGATACAGGCCCAGGAGATTGCCGTGGAGCAGCCGGCGGGCGCGAGCTTGGTCAGCGGATTCTCCGTTGTGGATTTCGGCACGCCTCTGGCGGGTGGCCGAGTGGTTCGTGTCTTCACCCTGCGCAACACAGGCACCAACACGCTCAACCTCGGCGCTCCCGTTTTTGAGGGGGGAGCGCCATTCACACTCACCAAGCTGCCGCCCGGCGCGCTTGTGGCAGGCAAATCCGTCACCTTCGAGGTGACTTTCGCGCCGGCCGCAGGAGGCGACTTTGCCGGCAACCTGCTGCTGCCAAACAACGATCTGGATGAAAACCCGTTCAGGATCGAACTTCGTGGTTCCGCCCTGCCATCGCTGCTGCCGGTCATCACAGGCCATCCGCAGTCGCAGATTGTGCCCCTCGGAGCGGCTGTGAGTTTCGATGGCGGAGCGGCATCCGAGACGGCCTTGAGCTTCCAATGGCAGCGGGGTCTGGGAGCGCTGTCCAACTTCGGCAAAGCACTGGCAACTTCCCCGCTCAGGATCGCCAAAGTCACGCTCAATGACGCCTCCAACTACCGCTTCCAGGCCATCAATGCCTTTGGCTCGACGGCCAGCGATTCCGCACGTCTGGTGGTGGTGGACACCAAAGTCTCCGCTTTCAATCTCACGCCCGGACGCGCACTCGCCCTGCGTTTGAATGTGGCCGGTCCGGGGCCGCTGGAGCTATTGTGGCACAAGGACGGAGCACCTCTGACGGCTAGCCAGCGCGTCACTGGAGTCACAGGCCAGGATCTCGTCATCAACAACCTCACGACTGCTGACAGCGGCATTTACACCTGTGTCGTCACCACACCCCAGGGCGTGCTCACAGGCGGGGAAAACCGGGTCAACGTGGTGGAACTGGCTCCTCAAATCACCCTGAATCCCGCCGTGATGCCCGACGGACGGATCGGCCTTCCATACTCCTTCTTCATCCCGCTGAATCCGGAGCGCGGTCTCGCCACCACCTTCAACGCCGCTGGCCTGCCGGCAGGTCTGGTCTTGAATGCGGCCACCGGTTTGATCAGCGGCAATCCCACTCAGAGCCGTACACAGCCTTTCAGTGTCACCCTGAAGGCCACGAACAGCAAAGGCTCGTCCACCTTGGTTGCGACGATCAGCGTGGCTCCGCTGCCGGAGGGGCTGGCCGGGGTATATGCCGGCATCATTGAGCGCGCGGCGATGAACCGTCATCTTGGCGGCCGCTTTGATCTTGCCGTGGCCGGCACCGGCAGTTTCACTGGCAAGGTGCTGCTGGGGGCCGGCATCCAGGACAATCTGCAGGGCGTGCTGCGCCTGTCACCCGGCAGCCCGCTGGTCAGCGTGGAGATCCTGACAGGCGGGCGCGCATACACTTTCACGCTCAATCCGCAGAGCCGGCGCATCACGGACGGGGTGGCCGCTTCCGGGGAGGGAACCGCGGACTTCATCGGCTGGAGGGAGGCATTCAATGAAAGCAGCGGCGCCGGGCTGGCCTTTGCAGGCAGTCACAACTTTGGCATGGAGATGCCCTCAACCGTGCGCGGGAAACCCGGCTTTCCTGAAGGCACCGGCTTCGGCCATTGCAATGTGCGCAATGGCGGACGCGACGCTGTGATCACCGGCAAGACAGCCGATGGTGAAGCCTGCACCGGCGGCAGCGTGTTGAGTGATAATGGTGAGGTGGTGGTCTTCAGCCGCGGCACCAAGGGTTCGCTGAGCGGAGTTATGAAGGTCCTGCCTGACCTCGCGCCCCCGTTTGGCAACATTCGTTTGGGCGGTGAGTTGAGCTGGATGCGCCTGCCTCTGGCCGGGCGTGTCTATCCGGCAGGATTCGGACCGTTGAACCTCCGCATCTTTGGCGGCAGGTACCGGGAGCCGGCATTCGCCACCGTGTTGGGATCACCCACCGCGCGCCTCACCTTCGCTGGCGCGGACATCGGTGGTCCTCCATCATTGGTGGATCGGTTGTTCACCCTGCCTTTTGGAGTCCAATCCTTCACGCTGAAGGACAGGGATGTGACTCTCAACGTGCGCCCCGGCGCCAACGCGCGTCTCGAAAGCGGCGGCTTTAGCGGCAGTTTCAAATTCACCCAGCGCGACGTGGCCAACCCGCCCTTCAATGTCCTGACACGCAGCGCCAGCTTTGAAGGCGTCATCATCCCGGACGGGGAATTCCAGCGCGGAGTCGGCTTTTTCAACCTGCCCTCCATGCCCCAGCGCGGCCAGACAGCCACCCAGACGCCCATCCTTTCAGGCAGCGTCCAGCTCGACCCAGTGCGTTAGCGCGGTTCAATGGCGGACGGTGTCCTGCCTCGCTCGTTTGAGTGGTGTCTTGCGCGCATTTGCCGCGGCTTGCTGTATCCGACACAGTTTTTGCTGGCAGTTTTCTGGGGAGCAAGGCGTTTATCTGAGCACAACCATGAAGTGCCTGATTCTTTCCTTCCTCTTGCTCGCCCCTCTGGCAGTGACCTGCCCTATTTTGGCCCAAGTGCCTAAAGCAAGTGCGAAGAAAAAGGTCAACCGGCCTCAGGCGGTCGGACCGGCCATCGGCGCGAATGTGGCGACGCCGGTGTCGAACATCAAAACGCTGCCGGATTTCAAGGTGGAGCTCATTTATAGCGTGCCTGGCGGCGAGCAGGGCTCTTGGGTGAACCTCACGACAGATGACGCAGGCCGCATCTACGTCAGCGACCAGTATGGCATGCTCTATCGCTTCAAAGCGCCTGCCGCAGGAGCGACGCTGAGCGCTGGCGACATCGAAAAGGTGCCCGCGGACATCCGCGGCGTGAACGGCATGCTCTTTGCCTTCGGGGCGCTGTATGTCGGCGTGAATGATTACGAGAAAAAGATCCCCAGCGGCGTGTATCGCATCACCGACAGCAACAGCGACGACATGCCGGACAAAGTGGAGATGCTGCGCGAGTTCGACGCGGGCAGCGACCACGGGGTGCATGCCATTTTGAAGACGCCGGACGGCAAGAGCCTTTACCTCATCAGCGGCAACAACGCCGTGCTCAAAGAAGGCCCGAAGGCCGGCACGCCGGACAGTTCACCCGTCGCCAAACTGTGGGGCGATGACCACCTGCTGCCGCGCATGCCGGACGGCCGCGGCCACAACCGTCACGTCATGGCACCCGGCGGCATCGTTTATCGCTTCACGCCGGATGGAAAGACCTTCGAGATCTTCGCCAGCGGCTTCCGCAACATCTACGACGGTGGCGTGAACCGCGACGGCGAGCTCTTCGTCTATGACGCGGACATGGAGTATGACTTCAACACGTCGTGGTATCGCCCCACGCGCATCAACCACGTCGTCAGCGGCGCGGAGTTCGGCTGGCGCAACGGCGCGGGCAAGTATCCCGAGTTCTACATCGACAACCTGCCCGCCACGCTGAACATCGGCCCCGGCTCGCCCACCGGCTGCACCTTCGGCTACGGCGCGAAATTCCCCGCGAAATACCAGGATGCCTTCTACGCGCTCGACTGGAGCTGGGGCAAAATCTACGCCGTGCATCTCAAGCCCAACGGCAGCACCTACACCGCCACGAAGGAAGAATTCGTCACCGGCGGCCCGCTTCCAGTCAGTGATGCGATCATCGGCAAAGATGGCGCGATGTATTTCACCATCGGTGGGCGCCGGGTGCAGAGCGGGCTGTATCGGGTGACGTATGTTGGAAAAGAGGACACCACGGTGAAGCTCTTTGAGTCGACGAATGCGGAGGCTGTCATAGCAAATCAGCCCGTGAGAGTGCGTCACTCTCTTGAAACCTTCCACGGCAAACAAGACCCGAAAGCCGTCTCCACCGCCTGGCCGCATCTCAGCGGCACGGACCGCTACATCCGCGCCGCCGCACGCACCGCGCTGGAACACCAACCGCTCGCCGAATGGCAGAACAAAGCGCTTTCCGAGACCAACGCGACCGCGCAGCTCGAAGCTCTGCTCGCACTCACCCGTCGCACCGGCGTGTGCCCTACGCATCGCGATGCGAATCACGTCGTGAACACCGCTGCACGCGATCAAATCCTCGCCGCACTCCTCAAACACGACTTCGCCAAGCTCACGAACGAGCAGAAGCTCGGCTACGTCCGACTCATCGAGATCGTGCTGCACCGCTTCGGCAATCCCGACGACGCCACCGTCGCCGCGATCATCGCGAAACTCGATCCCGCCTATCCCGCCGACAACTTCGAGCTGAACTGGCTGCTGACCGAGACACTTGCCTACTTGCAGGCTCCGAACACCGCCGCGAAAGGCATGGCCCTCATCGCCGCTGCGGAAAGCCAGGAGCCGCAGATCGAATATGCGCGCAGCCTGCGCTTCCTGAAAGCTGGCTGGACGCCGGAACTGCGCACGCAGCAGCTCGAATGGTTTCTGAAAGCGGCCAGTTACAAGGGAGGTTCCAGCTTTACCAAGTTCATCGAGTTCATCCGCAACGACTCCCTGGCCACCTTCACCGAAGCGGAGAAAGCCACGCACGCCGCGCTCATCGAGAAGAAGCCGGAGATCAAGAGCGCCATCGAAAATGTCGGTGCCATCTTTGTGGGCCGCACGCCCACGATGTGGACGCTGGAGGAGCTGAGAGCCGCCGCTCAGACCGGAATGAAGGGGCGCGACTTTGACACCGGACGCAAGATGTTCTCCGCCGCCGCCTGCTACACCTGCCACCGCTTTGGCAACGCCGGCGGCATGACCGGCCCCGACCTCACCGGCTCCGGTGGCCGCTACAGCCCGCACGATCTGCTGGATCAGATCATCAACCCCAGCAAGGAGATCAACGAGCAGTTCGCCCCGATCATCGTCACGAAAAACAGCGGCGAGATCCTGAGCGGCGTGGTGGTCAATCTCAGCGGCGACAACGTGACCCTGAACACCGACCTGAGCGATCCCGACCAGCGCGTGAACATAGACCGCAAGGAGGTGAAAAGCATCGAGCTGAGCAAGGTCTCCCCAATGCCGCCGATGCTGCTGGCCATGCTGAAGAAGGACGAGATCCTCGACCTCCTGGCCTACATCCTCAGCGGCGGCGACAAAGGCCACGCCATGTTTGTGAAGTGATCACAGCGCCCGCATTTGCAGGATTTTTCGTTTTCCCCGCCGCCGCCATGCGCTAGAAAAGGCGCGCATGGTTCACATCTCCATCCGCGAAGTCAGCAAACGTTTTGGCCGCCAGACCGTGCTGGACCGCGTCAGCCTGGAGATCGAGGCGGGGGAGTTGTTCTTCCTGCTTGGACCCAGCGGTTGCGGCAAGACCACGCTGCTGCGCCATGTGGCCGGTTTTTACCAGCCGGACGAGGGCCGCATATTCTTTGACGAGGATGATGTGACACGCCTGCCCGTTCACAAGCGCGACACGGGCATGATGTTTCAAAGCTACGCGCTCTGGCCGCATCTGAACGTGGCGCAAAACGTCGCCTTCGGGCTGGAGGAAAGAAGGCGCCCTCAAGCGGAGATCGAGCACCGGGTCAACGAGGCGCTGGAGCTGGTGCAGCTCGGCGGGCTGGGAGCGCGCCGCATCGCGCAGCTCTCAGGCGGGCAGCAGCAGCGCGTGGCCCTGGCGCGCGCGCTGGTGGTCCACCCGCGCTGCCTGCTGCTGGACGAGCCGCTCTCCAATCTCGACGCCAAGCTGCGCCACGAGATGCGCGCGGAGATACGCCGCATCTGCAAGCAGTTCGGACTCACGGGCATCTATGTGACGCATGACCGCGACGAGGCGCTGAGCATGGCCGACCGTCTTGCGGTGATGGATTCGGGGCGGCTGGCGCAGGTTGGCACGCCGGAGGAGGTCTATCGGAATCCCGCCTCGCGCATGGTGGCGGGCTTCATCGGCGGCACGAACTTCATCGAGGCCGTGGTGGCCGCCCCTGCGGGAGCGGACGGCATGCATGAGGTCCACACCGTTTTCGGCGCGCTGCGCGCCAGGTCTAACTCCGCCTCATGGCGGCCCGGCGCAGGAGTCAAAGTGCTGCTTTCCGTCCGGCCCGAGGCGCTGGCTTTTGCCGCGGATGGCGCGGGTGAAAACAGCATCCCCGCGCGCATCACCGGCGCCACTTACCTGGGTGCCACGGTGCAGTACGACATGCGCGTGGATGGCGGCCCTGACCTCCATGCATGCGAGACCAATCCGCGACTTGTGCGCCAGCCTTCGGAAGCTCGTGTCGCTCTCACCGTCGCCGCAGAGGATGTGGTGATGCTGCCGGTGGAAACGCGGCATTGAGCCCATGACGAGCATGTCCCCGGTCATCGCCACCCTCGCCGAACTCGTGCGCATCAACAGCGTCAACTCCTCCTATGAGGGCGGGCCGGGGGAAGGGGAGATCGCGGCCCATGTCCGCCGCTTTTTCGAGAAGCGCGGCATCGAGGTCCGGGAGCAGGAGGTCTTTCCCGGCAGGCCCAATGTCATCGCCCGGCTGCCGGGGAGAAATCCCGCACGCCGCGTGGTGCTGGAGGCGCACACTGACACTGTGTCAGTCCAAGGCATGACCATCGCGCCTTTTGAACCCGTCATCCGCGAAGGCAAAATGTACGGGCGCGGCTCCTGCGACACGAAGGCCGGTCTCGCCGCCATGATGCACGCGCTGGCTTCATTGAAGGAGGAGGGCGTCACTCCGCCGTGCGAGGTGCTGCTCGCCGCCGCCGTGGACGAGGAGTATTCCTACCGCGGAGTTGTGCGTTTTTGCGAGGGGCTGCGCGCGGACGCGGCCATTGTCGCCGAGCCGACCGAGCTGCGCGCCGTCATCGCCACCAAGGGGGTGCTGCGCTGCCGCATCGTCGCGCATGGCAAAGCCGCGCACAGCTCCAAGCCGCATCTCGGCGTCAATGCCATCACCGCCATGGCCCGTGTCATCGGCGCCCTGGAGACGGATGCCGGTCGTTTCGCGCAAAACCGACATCCTCTCACCGGACAAGCCACGTTGAATGTCGGCGTCATCCATGGCGGTGTGCAGGTGAACTTCGTCCCCGACCGCTGCGCCATCGAGATTGACCGCCGCCTGCTGCCCGGAGAAAAGGCGGAGACCGTGTTGCGCGAGTATGAGGAACTGGTGGCAAAGGTCTGCGCCGCCCTGCCCGGCGTGCGCGCGGAGATTGAGCAGCCTCCTCTGCTCGTGGACGAGGCGCTCGACACACCGGATGACTCCCATGTGGTCCGCACAGCCCGCGCCGTGCTGGATGAGATGGGCCTCGACTCCGCCCCGTGCGGCGTGCCCTTCGGCTGCGATGCCAGCAAGCTCTCCCGCGCCGGCATCCCCGCCATCGTCTTCGGTCCCGGCAGCATAGACCGCGCCCACACCGCCGATGAATTCATCGAGCTGGATCAGGTGGAGCGCGCCCTGGAGTTCCATCGAAGATTCCTTTCCACCTTCGCGTAAATCTTGCCTGCCATGACCACCAGCCGCCGCCGATTTCTCTCCACCAGTCTCGCCGCCGCAGCAGCGGGGAATCTCACCCAATGCGCCAGCTCCGGCGCAGCGGGGGCGGTTGACGCGCATGTGCATGTGTGGACGCCGGACACCGCGCGGTATCCGCTGGCGCCGGGCTTTGCCAGGGCGGACATGCGGCCCGCCAGCTTCACGCCGGAGCAGATCTTCGCCCATGCGCGGCCCGCCGGGGTGTCGCGCGTCGTGCTGATCCAGATGAGCTACTACCGCTTCGACAATCGTTACATGCTCGACAGTATCGCGGCGCATCCCGGCGTATTCGCGGGCGTGGCCATCATTGACGAGCACGCGCCGGACGTGCGCGGGCGCATGAAGGCGCTGGCGGCGCGGGGTGTCACCGGTTTCCGCGTTCACACCGGTGAAAAAGACATCGAGTCCTGGCTCGGCTCGCCCGGCATGGCCGAGATGTGGCGGGTGGCGGCGGATGAGAACCTGAGCATCTGCCTGCTCATCAACCCGGAGGCGCTGCCCGCCGTGGACAAAATGTGCGCGCGCTTTCCGCGCACGCCGGTGGTGGTGGACCACTTCGCCCGCATCGGCATGAGCGGCGCGGTGGAACGCGCGCAGCTCGACCGCCTGCTGCACCTGGCGCGGCATCCGCTGGCGCATGTGAAGACCTCCGCCTTTTACGCGCTGGGGAAAAAACGCCCGCCTTACACCGACCTCGGCCCGATGATCCGCGAGTGTCGTGACGCCTATGGCGCGCAGCGGCTCATGTGGGCGAGTGACTGCCCCTTTCAGGTGGGCCCCGGTCACAACTACCCGGACAGCATCGCCCTCATCCGCGGGCGGCTGGACTTCCTCAGCGCCAGCGACCGCGCCTGGATGCTGCGCAAAACGGCGGAACGGGTGTTTTTCCGCGCGTGACACGCCGTGCGGGCGCGGCCAAGACACCAAAGTCTGTCCAGATCGGGCTGACTTTTCTGAAGAGAACTGATGCGGTCAAAAGTGTCCGCATCATGCCCGGCGCGCTCAGGCCAGCAGCGGGCGCAGTTTTTCGATGATCTTTGGCAGCTCCTCGAAGGGGTCTTTCTTCTCCTCGAACTCGATGGTGAACCAGCCCTGGTAGTTTGCCTCGCGCAGGATTTTGAGCACGCGCGGGATGTCGGTGGGCTCGCCGGGCTGGTTGCGTTCCACGCCTTTGGGGCGCATGACCATCTTGAGCTGCACGTTGATGGCGTAGGGGGCGATTTTGGCGAGGTCGCCATACGGGTCCTCAGTGTGGAAGTTGCCGCTGTCGAAGTTGATGCCGGCCCAGGGGCTGCGCGCATCCTTCACCATCTTTACCAGATTCTCCGGCTCGGCGACGATGCCGCCGTGGTTTTCCAGGCCGAGGAAGACGCCTTTTTCGCCCGCGTAGTCGAGGCATTCCTGATAAGCCGCCGAGCAGTTCGCCACCGCTTCCTCGATGGTGAGATCCTTCGGAACGGGGCCGGCGAAGACGCGAATATGCGGCGCGCCCATCACGGCGGCGTGGTCTATCCACTGCTTCACGGCGGCGATTTCCGCGTCCAGCTTCTCCCCCTTGGGCAGTGCGAAGTTGTTCCCCACGGCGGTGCCGGCGAGTTGTACACCGCGCAGGTAGGCATGGCGGCGCACTTCGAGCAGGAAAGCGGCGTCCACATCCGGCGGGAAGAAATAGCTCGTCACCTCCGCGCCGGGAACGTTATGGTCGGCGCACCAGTCAATGAAGTCGAGGATGCTCCAGGGTTTGCGGCCTTCGGCTGGTTTTTGCTCCTTGCCGCGGCTCCATTGAAAAAAATCGCGGAAGCTATAGGCGGCCACGCCGAGCTGCATGCGACTGGCGCCGGAACGGTTGATGGGGTCAATGGCGGAAAGGGTGGGGACGGCGGAGAGGCCGAGGCTGCTGGCGAGAAAATGACGGCGGTTCATGGGCTGGGGAGTACGGTTTGGAGGCGCAGGAATAGCAGCTTTCCGCGAATATGAACAGATTTTCCACGCAGCCGGGCCGCGCTGGCGACGGCAGCGGCATCCTTTCACCATGTCACACGCCGGAGATTACCGGCCGCCCGCCAGCACCCGCCGGATGTCATCCGCCTGTTGTGAAGTGGAGGCGCTGGTGTCCCTCCAGATGACGCGCCCGCCTTTGATCAGGAAGCACTGCCTTGAGGAATAGGGGAGCAGACCGCCGAGCACCTTGCTCACGCCGAACGCCGCCAGGATTTTGCCTTCGGGATCGGCGATCAGGTCATAGGGCAGCTTGTGATCGCCGCGGAATTTTTTCTGCGCCGCCTGCCCGTCCGTGGAGACACCGAGCACATGCACGCCCTGTTTATGCAATTCGGCAAAAGCATCGCGCAGGGAACATGCCTGCGCTGTGCAGCCGGGCGTGCCCGCTTTTGGATAAAAAAACACCACGGTCGGCCCTCTGGCATAGACCTCCGCGAACCGCACCTCCCGCCCATCCTGGTTGATGCCGGCCACCTCTGGCGCGGGCAGGTCCACAGACTCGCCGGGACCGGCTTTGGCGAGGCCGAACAGACTGGAATAAAAAGCGGCAAGCAGGGGCATGATGCGGATCATTTAGCCAGCATACGGCGGGCAAGTCCAGACGGACGGCAGGGAATGCCCGCCATTCTCCTGGATCGGTCAGGCGACAAACTCTCCAAACAAACTTAGGACCTGGAGCATCCACCCTGCGTGAAAGTTGCCTTCCTGATATTCACTGGCGTTCTGCCCCGGCACGGAAAAGGCGGAATCCCTTTCGGAATTCCGCCTTTGAGTCAAACGGCTGCTGTTGATCAGGCCGGGTCTTTTTTCGGCGCCTCATCCTCCAGAGGAGGACGCGGGCGGCCTGTGCCCTCGCCCTCAGGGGGGCGGCGGAAGCCGCCACGTTCGCCGCCCTCTGGCGGACGACCGCCTTCGGGCGGGCGGCGGAATCCGCCTTCGCCGGGAGGGCCGCCTTCGGGGCGGCGGAATCCGCCCTCACCGGGAGGACCGCCGCCGGGACGGCGCATGCCTTCACCGCCGGGCATTCCGGGAGGGCCGCCCTGGCCGCCGCGCATCGCGTTGCGCAGGCGCTCCATGCCTGCCTTCATTTCTTCTTTGCTGATCTTGCCGTCGGCGTTTTCATCCAGACGGCCAAAGCGCTGTTCGATCTCCTCGCGGGCGAAGGCGACATATTCGTCCTTGTCCACAAAGCCGTCACTGTTTTTGTCCATGCGGCCATAGATTTCCTCGGGGTTGGGTCCCATGCCTGGGCCGCCGGGGGGACGATCTCCTTGCGGACGGTCGCCAGGGGGGCGCTCACCGGGAGGGCGTTCGCCGGGAGGGCCTGGGGGCCGTTCGCCTTCGGGCGCGGGTTTGCCTTCGGGATTCTCCGAAGGCGGGCGGCGGAAGCCGCCCTCCGATTTGCTGCCGGGGCTTTCAGGAGGTCCGCCGGGTCCGCGTCGCATGCGTTCGCCGATGGCGGCCATCTCGGACTGGTCCACAAAGCCGTCGCCATTGGTGTCCATGCGGGAAAAGCGCTCGTCGCCGTCGTCGCGCTGGGAGAGGGATTTGAACTCCTCTTTGCTGATCTTGCCGTCGCCGTCCTTGTCGGCGCGTTTCAGGAACTCAGCCAGACGGCCGCCGCCCTGCTGGGCGGATGCTGTGGAGACACCGGCGGCCAGAAGGCCGAGGGCGCACAGAAGGGTGGTTTTCAATTTCATAAGGTGTGTGGGTGTGCGGGTTGGTAACGCAAGCCCTGGAACAACCCTCCGCGCCGCCGGTTGCGCGGGCATGCAAAAAAGATGCGCGGCTTTGACAGGAGACCTGGAAAAGGTTAGGCGCGCCAGACCATGAACACACCACCCTCCAAGACTCAAGGCCCGCTGCTCATCCGCCATGAGGGTCACACGCCGCGCGAGCGCAGCACCTGCGGATGGCGCGACCGCCTCATCAGCCGCGAGGACGCGCCTCTGCACCCGGCGGCTTGGGCGCACGCGGTGGACATTGACGGCGCGCGGCCGCATTACCACAAGCGCAGCACGGAGCTGTATTATGTGCTTGATGGCGGCGGCGAGGTGGTGCTCGACGGCGTGGCGCATCCGGTCACGAAAGGCTCCCTCGTCCACATCCCGCCCGGCGTGGTCCACGGGGCGCGGGGAAAAATGCGCGTGCTCGTCGTCGGCGTGCCGGACATCGCCGAGGACGACTACTTCGAGCCGGAAGAAACTTCCGCGGCGTGAGTCATTCGGCTGAAAGGCACGGGCGCTGAGCCGGGATATACTCCGCCCCGACCATGCGACTTTGTTTTTTTCTCATCCTCCCCCCGCTGTTGCACGCGGAGTTCCAAGAAACCTGGGAAACCGGCTACTCCGGCAGGGACGCGGATGGCGCGCATGTGCTGGGTTATTGGAAGTTCGACGAGGGCGCGGAACTCAAGGACAGCTCCGGCAAGGGCAACGACCTGGCTTTGAACGGGGCGCTGACGGTGGCTGCGGGCAAAAACGGCGGCGCGCTGGAATCCTTCGAGGGCATCCCGGTGGAGGACAAGCCGCATCAGGCGCGGGTGACCGCCGCCAGCCGGCTCACGCCCGCGGGCGCGTTCACATTCGAGCTGTGGATGAGGCCGAAGGGGGAGTTCGACAAAGGCGCGCGCTGCCATCTGGCGGACAAGAAGTATGTGCCGGACAACCACGCCGATTACGCCTGGCAGATCACCGAGGCGGACAAGGGCGGCCTGCGCCGCCTGCTGGTCACGCTTGGCTTCGGCTCGCATTCGGAGTCGTTTTATTCGGACCCGCTGCGCATCGCTTCCGGCGAATGGCGGCATCTGGCCTTCACTTATGACGGCGCGGGTTCGGTGGCGTTTTATCACAACGGCTCCACGCTCAGCCGCGTCACCAAGCCCGGACTCGGCCCGCTGGCGCCGGGCAGGAGAGGGCTTTTCCTGGGCGACCGCGGCGGCAGCAGTTATTCGGGTTTCCCCGGTTTTCTCGATGAAGTCCGGCTCTGCGAGGGAGCGTTGAAATTCGAGCCGGTCGAAATCGAGGTGGCCAGCGCGCGCTCGGTGTGGCAGCGCATGGAGCGCGCGGAGCCGGTTCAGATCCTCTGCACGAACCTGCGCCGCGAGACACTGCGCGGCGCGAGCCTGCGGGTGGATTTCGACGGCAAGGTGGAGACTTTTCTCGTTCCGGATTTAAATCCAGGCGCCGCGCACACGGCGCGCTTTCCAGTGAACACCGCGCTGAAGGCTGGAGCCTACACCGTGCGCGCGCGGCTGGAGGCGGGCGGCGTGTCCAGCACGCGCGCGCTGGATTTTCACATTGTCCCGCGCCTTCCCGCCGTTCGCATGCCGGTGATCATGTGGGGCGCGGGCAGCGATGAAATACCGCGCCTCAAAGACATCGGTTTCACCCACTTCATCGGTCTTGGTGCGCAGCTCGGCGAGATATGGGCGCAAAAGAAGGACGCACCTCCAGGAGACGCCGATTTCATCGCGCGCAACCGCGCCGCGCTTGACGCCGCGCTGGCAGCGGGGCTTGGCGTGGTGGCCAGTGTTTCGCCCGCGCGCTTGTTCGAGGGCAAGCCGGATTTCCACCGCGTGGACCGCGAGGGCATGCCCTTCCCACGCGCGACGATCTGCGCCTCGATGCCGGAGCTGCCGCCGTTTTTTGAGAACGTTGGGCGCTCCCTGGCGCGCGCCCATGGCAGCCATCCCGCCTTCACCACCGTGCTCGTCAACACTGAGGTCCGAGACGGTTCGCGCCCATCCTTCAATGCCGTGGACCGTGAAAACTACCGCGCCTTCGCCGGCGCGGACATCCCTGCGGAGGTGGATCAACGCACCGGTGTGGACTGGACCAGGCTCAAGGATTTCCCGGCGGACCGTGTCGTGCCCGACGACCATCCCATCCTGAAATACTACCGCTGGTTTTGGACCGTGGGCGATGGCTGGAACGCGCTCCATAGCGCCCTGCACAAAGGCGTGAAATCCGTCAGCAGCCGACAGTGGACCTTCTTCGATCCCGCCGTGCGCCAGCCCTCCATCAGCGGCGCGGGCGGCACGGTGGATGTGCTCTCGCACTGGACCTACACCTACCCGGATCCGCAGCGCATCGGTCTTTGCGCGGACCAGCTCTTAGCCATGAGCACGGCGTCAGGGCGCGGCCAGAAGGTCATGAAAATGACCCAGCTCATCTGGTATCGAAGCCAGACCGCGCCTGTGAAGCCGGGCAGGCCGGAGAATCCCGTGGCCTGGGAGGACCAAGATCCCGACGCCGCGTACATCACCATCGCCCCCATGCACTTGCGCGAGGCATTCTGGGCAAAAATCGCCCGCCCCGTGCAGGGCATCATGTACCACGGCTGGCAGTCGCTGGTGCCCGTGACGAGCAGCAGCAGCGGCTACCGCTTCACCAATCCCAACACGATGCATGTGCTCAAGGATCTCATCCACGAGGTCGTGGAGCCGCTCGGTCCTGCGCTGATGAAGATCCCCGACGAAAGGCGCGAGGTGGCTTTCCTGGAGAGCTTCACCTCCCAAGTCTTCGCCCGTCGCGGCGGTCATGGCTACAATGGCACCTGGTCCGCCGATGCATGGCTGGCGCTCCAGCACGCGCATGTGCCTGTGGACATCCTGTTTGAGGAAACCCTGCTCAAGGACGGCCTCAACGGGCGCAGAATCCTCGTCATGACCGAGTGCGACGTGCTCAGCCAAAGCGTGCTGAGCAAAATCCGCGAGTGGCAGGCCAAAGGCGGCAAAATCCTCGCCGACGAGCACCTCTGCCCCGCTTTGAAAGCCGACTTTGTCATCCCTTCCTTCAAGCGCTCCAAAAACGCCGCCGAGGACAAGGCGCGCGTGCTTGATCTCGCCGCGCAAATCAGCGGGCAAACCGGCGTTTTCGGTTTGTCCCCAGGACCGCAGGCTGACACGCCGGAGGTCATCCTGCGCGCGCGTCGCGCCGGCGACGCTCGCTACCTTTTCGCCGTCAACGACCGGCGCGAGGCGGGCAGCTATGTCGGCCAGCACGGCCTGGTGCTGGAAAACGGCCTGCCCACGCGCGCCATGCTCGCCTGGCCGCAGGATGCAGTGCATGTGTATGATCTCACCCGCGCGCGCCAGGTCATCCCGCAGCGCGAAGATGAAGGCCGCCTGCGATGGCCCTGCGAGCTCGGCCCCTGTGACGGGCGCCTTTACATGCTCACCCCCAAGCCGCTGCTCAGCCTCAAGCTCGACGCGCCCGACTCCGCCAAGCCCGGCCACAGCGCCACACTCGCCGTCACACTCACCACCACCCAGGAAGCGCCTTTGAACGCCGTCGTCCCGGTCGAGGTGCGTGTGCGCGATGCCAATGGCAGACCCGCCGAGGGCAGCGGCCACTACGCCACCGAAGGCGGCAGGCTCAGCGTCACGCTCGACATAGCCCCCAACGAAGACCCCGGCTCGTGGGAAATACGCGTCCGCGAACTTGCCTCCGGCATGGAGTCCGCGAGCTGGATGCGCGTGGAATGAGCGCCGCCGCGCTTCAGTCCGCCGCGCGCAGCCCGTTGAGCAAAAGATTGAGGGCCTGAATCTGATCCATGTCCTTTTTCTTCTCCTTCGCCGCCTGCTCCGCGTCAAAAAGAGTGTCGAAGTCGTCAAAGGGCACCAGGTCCGCATGGATGCGGGCACGCCGGCATGAGTTTTTAAAAGTCTTGTCCTCGAACCAGCGCAGGATATCCGCCTTTTCGGATTCGCTGGCCGCAAAACCCGCGCCCATTGCGGAGGGGATGCGCGTCAGCGGGCGGAAGCCTTTCAACAAGCTGTAGGCGCACCAACGGTCATGCTCGATGCGCGCCAGCGCTTCTTCAGCCGCCGCCGCCGTTTGACCTTTTCCGATCAGTCGCTTGCGCACGCGCGCCTTCACATGCGCGTGGGCCGCCGCCTGGCGGCTGGATTCCTTGTCGGCCTCGGAAATGCCCGACCATGCGTCCACGCACTTGCCGTCAAAATCCTCGATGGGCATGCCAAGGCTTTTCCCAAGGCCGAAAGCATAGATGCCGTTCAAGCGGCGCGCCACGCGGTCTATCTCGTCACCGCGCACCGCCTTCTTTGAGCAGTCGCCCATGAAATCGGAGAAGACGACGACCGGCAGGGTGGGGTGGTCGCGGTTGAGCGCCTGCTCGATGTCATCGCGATACACATCCTCCGGCGTGTTGTAGTAGAGAGTCAGGGTGATGTCCCGTTTGAGCGCCGCGCGTTGCCGCTCCAGCACAGGCGCGAGCAGTGCCGCCAGAGCCGCGGACTCCGGCGCGCTTTCCAGGGCGATGAAGACCGAGGTCACCTCCTTCTTCGCGCGCAGGGCAAGCCCGCCCTCAAAAAGATCCACCAGCGCTCGCTCGCTGGAAGGATGTTTCAGGAAGAGCACCACCGGAAGCACCTGCTTCTCAAGCCAGACCCACTCTGGAAAAGCGCAGGGCTGGCCCTCCCTCTCTGCGGCTGAGTAGACTGGATGACGCGCCACCAGCCTGTCCCTCGCGGCCTGCGGATCAGGTGAAAGCCAGGCGATGCTCAAGGGGCGGCCTTTCTCGAAGTGTCCGAGTTGGAGAAACTGTTCGAACAGCTCCCAAGCCATCAATGACTCTCCGATGAGCACCACACGCGCGCCAGCAGCATCCGGGGAGGCGGCGAAACGGTCCAGCGGATGCCGCTCCAGAAGCATCCGCGCGGTCACGGTCTCGGCGTTGAAGATGCGCAAGTCCAGCCCGTGGTTTTCCGGCAGCACATCCTTCAAGATTTGCGCTGTGGCCCTGTCCTTGAGGGAGACACCGCAGACCAGCGCCTGGTCGTCGCTTGTCTTCCTCCCCAACGGAGCGCCTTTGCCACGCCCGAAAAATATGCCGCCGCTGCCGCCCAGTTTCGCCAGCTCATGCACGATGCGCATGTTGGTCTCGTCATCCTGGGAGCAGACAAAAGCATGGCGCAGCCTGGCGATGCCCGCCTGGCGAAGGATGGCTGGATCACCGGCGTCACCTTCGATCAGCATGGCTCCGGCGCGTCGGCACAGGTCGCGCGCGGCCTCGTCGGGCTGCTGCTCGATGACCAGCGTCGGTCTGCGCCGGCTGCCATTCTCCACCAGCGCCCGGCCGCGCCAGCCTAGACCGCAGATCAGGTCATGCGGCAGAAAATGCGCCGTGAACCAGCGTCTCAGCCAGGCCCAAACACCGAAGACTTTTTCAAAGAACGCCGCCAGGCCAAGCCCCGCGAAGCCCACCGCCAGCCAGCGCCCAAGCCGCACCTGCCATGCCCCGCCGCCGCCCAGCCCCGTGTCCTCCGTCAGTCCCTCCATCACCAGATGACTCAGCGCCAGGATGGAGTGGTCCAGCATGCTGATTGTGTCACGTTCGCAGGCATCCACGCTCTCACGATAGCCAGCCAGGCTGAAGAACACCGAGAAGAAAAACAGCGCCGCCAGCAGCAGCGCCCGCGTCACCGGCCAGAAGAGTTTGCGCCCTGCCAAACCGGAAAAGCGCGCCAGCCGCGCAGGCTGGATGGCGCCGAGCGTGAACGCCTCGGTGGCCGGATGCGGATTCGACTGGCGCGGCACCGCGAGCCACACCACGCGCAGTGGAGTCCGTCCCTTCTGCTTGCGTATTTGCTGGCACTCCTGGGACACCGCATAGGCCAGCGTATCACCGGTGCCGCCCATGCCGCCGCCGTAAATGCCATCCCAGAGCGCCACAAGCACATCCGCGTTTTCCGCCAGATGTCTCCCCGCCTGCCGGTAGCACTCCTGGCGGTGCTTTTCATCGGTCTGTTTGTCCGGGCGTTCCGGCGGCAGCGGCGGCGGCGGCAGCGGCACCTCATGCGCCTTCTGCGACAGCGCGGCAAAGCTCCATTCCGCTCCGGGAGTGAATTTTGCCTCATCCGCCTCCACCACATCCCGATACCCTGTTTTGTCAAAAGGCAGGACCCATTCCAATCGCGGTGTTTTACCCTCCACCGCGCCCTCCAAGAAAATCTTTGCCGCCATTTGGTCCGCGCCAGCCGATAGCGAAGTCAAAACAACGGGATTGCCAGTTATGCGTGCCTGCTCGTCCTGCCACCACTTTCCCAGCGCTTTCTGGATGGTCGGAAAATCACCTGCATTGAGGTCACGATGTCCAATCAAAGCGTATCTGCGGCTCATAAAGGGATGTGGAATTCCTGCCAGCATGAGGAACCGACGCCCGTGCCACAATCCAAATCTTGGTCACGCTGAAAAAATGTAAGCGTCATCCACGCGCCC
>DDQZ01000094.1:0-2058 GCA_002343505.1 Verrucomicrobiaceae bacterium UBA2429
GCGCCCCCCACTAAAGGCGCGGAAAAACCTGCCCAAACCCCCCCCCCCCCCCGCGCCCCCACAAAAGGCCCCCGCGACTCCCCCGCCCGCCAAGCCCGCCGAACCACCCGCCCCGGCTCCTGCCAAGTCCGGCCAGACAGACCCCAAAGCCGCTGCGAAAGCGGAGCCGCAGGCCGAGTCCAAAGCCGCCGCCAAATCCAAGACTGCCGAAACGCCCAAGCCCAAGGCGCCGACCGCGCCCCCGCCATTGCAGATGGACCTGGAGGACATCCACGAGCGCATCCGCCGCATCTCCATTCCGAACACCAGCGAGTCCGGCCTCACCTGGTCCCATGATTCGAAAAAACTGGCCTTCACCGCCACCGTGGAGGGCAGGCGCGGCACCTACACCGTCGAATTCCCCGATGATCTCAAACCCAAGATGCTCTCCTCCACCACGCTGACCGACGCGCGCTGGATCAAGGAAGGCAACCAAATTCTCGGACTCAACGAAACCAACACCCCCTCCGCCATCTCAAGCACCGGATCCCTGACCACCTGGCGTTTCCGCGCGCTCCAGAGCACCGACACCGCCGGACGCCAGCGCGCCGTTTTTGACCAGTGCTGGCGCATCATGCGCGACCACTATTACGATGAAAAACTTGGCAACCGCGACTGGGACGCCGTGCGCGCCAAATACTCCGGCCTTGCCGCGGAAGCTCCCGACATGCGCTCCGTGCAGGAGATCGTTCACCTCATGCTTGGCGAGCTGAACGGCTCCCATCTCGGCTTTTCCCTCAACGCCGCCGCCGCCAGCTCCGGCACCTGGCGAGAGGAGACCGCCCATCTCGGCCTGCGCTTCGATGACAAGCACCCTGGCCCCGGCTGGAAAGTGCGCGATGTCCTGCCCAACGGCCCCGCCAGCCACCGCCTGCGCCGCATTCTCCCCGGCGAGATCATCCTGCGCATTGACGGCCGCGAGACGCGCCCCGGCCAGGACAGCAGCGAGCTGCTCAACGGCCCACTGGAGCGCGACATCACCCTGCGCGCGCGCGCCGCCGACGGCAAGGAGCGCGACGTGACCCTGCGCCCCATTTCCTTCTCCACCGCGCGCGGCCTGCTCTACGAGCACTGGATCAAGGACAACCGCCGCCGTGTCGAGCAGCTCTCAGGCGGCAAGCTGGGTTACCTGCA
The DNA here is from genome assembly GCA_002343505.1 of Verrucomicrobiaceae bacterium UBA2429. Taxonomy (GTDB): domain Bacteria; phylum Verrucomicrobiota; class Verrucomicrobiia; order Verrucomicrobiales; family Verrucomicrobiaceae; genus Prosthecobacter. Next base: position 1,174 of record DDQZ01000094.1, read on the forward strand.
CATCAGCGCCATGGACAGCGCCAGCTTTCACAAGTTCCAGGCCGAGCTTTATGCCGCCGGCGCGGGCAGGGACGGTCTCATCATTGACGTGCGGGAAAACGGCGGCGGCTCCACCACCGACCACCTGCTCACCGCCCTCACCCAGCCGCGCCACGCGCTGACCATCCCGCGCGGCGGCAGCTCGCCCGGCTACCCGCAGGACCGCACCATCTACGCCACCTGGGACAAGCCCGTCGCGGTGCTCTGCAATCAGAACAGCTACAGCAACGCCGAGATCTTCAGCCACGCCATCCGCGTGCTCGGACGCGGCCAGGTGGTCGGCGTGCCCACCGCGGGCGGTGTCATCAGCACCGGCAGCGCGCGCGTCATGGAAGTGGGCACCCTGCGCCTGCCCTTCCGCGGCTGGTACGGCATCGAAAGCGGCCTCGACATGGAGCTCAACGGCGCGGAGCCGCACCACATCCTCTGGCCACTGCCGGGTGATGCCGCGCGCGGCGTGGACAGGCAGTTGGAAAAAGCCGTCGAGGTGCTCAAGAGCGATGTCGAGGCCTGGGCCAGGCGCCCCCGCCCGAAGCTGCTCAAAGCCAGCGAGCGCAAGTTTTGATCCGCCAGCGCGCCCGCTGCGGTGAAGCCAAAATCGCGCCAGCATTTCCCCTTGCCCGGCGCGCGGCATTCTCAATGATGGCCGCCCATCATGAGCAAAGCCCCCATCACTGTCGCAGTCACCGGCGCCGCCGGCCAGATCGGTTACTCCCTCCTCTTCCGCATCGCCTCCGGCGCCCTCTTCGGCCCGGACCAGCCGGTGAACCTCCGCCTCATCGAGATCGAGCCCGCCATGGGCGCGCTCGGCGGCGTGTGCATGGAGCTGGACGACTGCGCCTTCCC
>DDQZ01000094.1:2294-110853 GCA_002343505.1 Verrucomicrobiaceae bacterium UBA2429
CTCGTCGTCGGCAACCCCTGCAACACCAACTGCCTCATCGCCATGAACAACGCCAAAGGCGTGCCCGCCGAGCGCTGGTTCGCCATGACGCGCCTCGATGAAAACCGCGCCAAGAGCCAGCTCGCCGCCAAATCCGGCGCGCATCACAGCAGCATCACCAACATGACCATCTGGGGCAACCACAGCGCCACCCAGTATCCCGACTTTTACAACGCCAAAATCGGCGGCAAGCCCGCCACCGAAGTCATCAGCGACCATGAATGGCTCCAGGGGGAGTTCATCGCCACCGTGCAGCAGCGCGGCGCCGCCATCATCAAGGCGCGCGGCCTTTCCTCCGCCGCCTCCGCCGCCAACGCCGCCTGCGACACCGTTCACAGCCTCACCCGCCCGACAGCCGCGGGCGACTGGACGAGCGTCGCCGTGTGCAGTGACGGCAGCTACGGCATCGAAAAGGGCCTCATGTTCTCCTTCCCCATCCGCACCGACGGCGCCCGTTGGGAGGTCGTCCAGGGCGTGCCCGTCAACGACTTCAGCCAGGCGAAGATCAAGGCCACCGAGAACGAGCTCAAAGAGGAGCGCGACGCCGTGCGCGAACTCGGTCTGATCTGACAGACCACTAGCTGTTCCCGGCCTTTCCCGGAGACGGCAGCCGGGGCGCGCAGGTCAAAAATGCGCGTCCCGCTTCATGACGAGTCATGCGACCGGGGTTGCCCGCGCCGCTCTGCCGCCTTATCCAGGCGCATGAAATCCGCACCCCGTCTTGCTGCCGCTATTCTAGGCGCGGCCTGCCTCTCCGGACTCCAGGCCGCGCCCAACATTTTGTTTGTCGTCGCCGACGACCTCAACTGCGCCATCGGCCCGTATGGTGACAAGTCCGCCGTCACCCCAAACCTCGACCGCCTCGCCGCGCGCGGGCTGGTCTTTGAGCGCGCCTACTGCCAGCAGGCCGTCTGCAACCCTTCCCGCGCCTCCTTTCTCACCGGGTTGAGGCCGGCCACCACCGGCGTGGATGACCTGAGGAAAAACTTCCGCGACACCGCCCCCGGCGGCAAAAAACTCGTCACCCTGCCCCAGCACTTCAAAAACCACGGCTGGTTCTGCCAGAACATCGGCAAGATGTTTCATAACATGGGCGACACCCAGGACCGCCAGTCCTGGTCCATGGATGAGACGATGCACACCGGCACCCACGCCGCCGACACTGTCTTCGCGAACACCCCTCTCAAGCCCGGCGATCCCGCGCCGGAATACAAGGCCCCCGTCACCGAGGCGCCAGACGCCCCTGACACCGCCTACCGCGACGGCCAGATCGCGCGCCTCGCCGCCAGTGTCATCCGCGACCGCGCAGGCAGCGCGCAGCCCTTTTTCCTCGCCGTCGGATTCTGGCGTCCGCATCTGCCATTCGTCGCGCCAAAGAAATACTGGGATCTTCACGACCCCGCCGCCCTGCCTTCAGCAGAGCCTCCCGCGCCTCCGCGGGACGCGCCCGCCATCGCCTTGCACGAGTCCCGCGAGATTCGCGGCTATGGCGGAGTTCCGAAAGACCGCCCGTTCACCGAGACCGAATCCCGCCACTACCGGCATGGTTATCACGCCTCCATCAGCTTTCTCGACGCCCAGCTCGGCCTCATCCTGGACGCCCTTGAGCAGAGCGGCCAGGCGGACAAAACGATCGTCGTCTTCACCTCCGACCACGGCTTTCACACCGGCGAGCACGCGCTTTGGGGCAAGACCTCCAACTTCGAACTCGACGCCCGCGTGCCGCTCATCATCGCCGATCCCCGCCAGCCTGCCGGGCATGGAAAAAAAACGCGGGCACTGGCCGAGCTGGTGGACCTTTACCCAACACTGGCCGGTCTCGCCGGCGTTGCGCAGGGTCTCCCCGGCAACCTCGAGGGTGCAAGCCTCGCCCCCGTCCTCGCCGACCCTGCGGCCAGCGTGAAGGACGCCGCCCACACCTGGCACCAGCATCCATTCTACGGGCCCGCCAGCGCGTGGCAGGCTTGGGGATGCTCCATGCGCACCCAGCGCTGGCGCTACACCGAATGGCGCTCCATTCAAAGCCGCGAAGTCATCGCCCACGAACTCTACGACCACGACAGCGACCCCCTGGAGACCGTGAACCTCGCCTCCCAGCCCGCTCATGCCGCCCGCGTCAGCGAGTTCGCCGGGAAACTCGCCATCCAGTTCCCGCGCTGACCCCGTGGCTTAGCGCGGGTCTGTGCCGTGCTCGCCGCCTGTCTCCTCGACAGGGAGGCGCGGCTTGGATGCCAGCGGCCTGTCCTCTGCAAACCAGCGGTTGTTTTCAAAGCGGAAGGTCTCCGCCGCCACGCCCGGGCTCATGTTCACATCCTCGCGGATGTCCGCGCGGCGGAAGACGACGCGGTTGCCGCGCACGATGCCCCCGCGGCAGGGCACGAAACCCTCGGCGCGCGTTTCCTGGAGGATGCGGAAGATCCAGCGGGCGGGATAAAGCACGGTGTTGTCCTCGAAGAGCGCGCCGTCCACGCCGACAAATGCGGCGGCGCACAGGCTGCCCTCGATGTGGTTTCCACGCACGGTGATGTCCTTGGCCTCATGTTTCGCTCCCTGCGGGCGGAAGAACGGCATGCCGGTCGAGCCGCCGATGTTCACCGGGCGCTCGCCGGCGTTTTCGAAGCGGCACTTCTCCACCACCACGCCCGAGCTGCCGCCCTTGATCTGCACACCGGCGGTGGCGGTGAAGCCCTCCTTGCCGGTGAAACGGCACCCGCTGATGACCACAGCGTGGCAGCCGACGAGGTCCACTCCCTGCCCGCCCCAGCCGGTGATCACGCAGTCCTGGATCACGGCTCCCTCTAGGCCGGAGGCTTTGATGCCGTCGTGGTTGCCGCTGGGGCCGATGTCGCTCACCTGCACGCCCTCGATCCGGATGCCTTTGACCAGCGGCCTGCCGGCGCCTCCCTCGTCAAGGTTGATGCCGTTCACGCTCTGGCCGCGCACATGGATGAGGCGCAGCACCAGCCCCGGGCAGGCGGAGAAATGCCAGCCGCCCCTGCCGCCCTCGAACACGGGCGGGCGCTCCTTGTCCAGCGCCTCCACGGTCAGATTCTCCACGCCGCTCACATGATGCCCGCCGGGATAAATGCCCGGCGCGATTTTGACCACGTCCCCGGATTTCAAGCCGGCCAGCACCGCGCGCAATTCCCGCTCATCCCGCGCCACATGCCCGGCGGCGGACAATGTCGAACCCAGCAGGACAAGAGAGAGAAAGCGCGTCATGCCCTTCCAACGCGGCATCCCGGCGTTTCCTTGTCGGTTGCCGCCGGTTTGAGGTCATTTGCCGTCGTCCTGACCGGCGAACAATGGCAGCCGCACGGTGAAGGCGGTGCCTTTGCCAGTCGCGGACTCGACATGCACCGAGCCTCCGTGGAGTTCGACGCAGCGTTTGACGATGACGAGTCCGAGGCCGGTGCCGGGTGTTTCGCCGACGTTGCTGCAGCGGTGGAACGCCTCGAAAAGCCGGCCGCGCTCGTTTTCAGGGATTCCGATGCCGTGGTCCACGACCTGGAAGACGGCGTCGCCGCCCTCGCGGCGCGCGGTGAGCAGGACTTCGCCGCCCTCGGGGCTGTATTTCACGGCGTTGGTGATGAGGTTGCTGAAGATGTGGCGCAGCAGGGATTCGTCGGCGCGCGCTCCATCAAGCCCGCCCTCCGAGCGCCAGATGACGGGGCATTTTCGGTTCGTGGCGGAGAGGTTCTCGTCCACGATTTTGCCGGCGAGGATGTCCAGGTCGCACGGCGCGGTTTTGCAGCCGAGCTTGCCCGCCTCGACACGGCCAAGCACGAGCACCTGCTCCATGAGGCCGGCCATGTGGCGCGTTGAGGTGAAGATGTCGTTTTGCAGCTCCAGACGCTGATCGGGCGGCAGCCTGTCGTTGTAGTGGCGCATGAGTTCGATGGCGCTCATGATGATGCCCAGCGGCGTGCGGAACTCATGGCTGACCATGGTGACGAAGCGCGACTTCAAATCTCCCAGCTCGCGCTCCTGCGCCAGGGCGCGCGTGATCTCGGCCTGGGCTTTTTCAAGCTCCGCGGTGCGCTCGGCGACGCGCTTCTCCAGGAGGGCGGCGACCCTGGTTTTCACGCGGTTGGATTTGCGCAGCGCCGCGATCCACCCGCTGAACAGGGCGATGACGGCCAGCGTGCCGCCGCCCCACAACCAAAGCTGGCGCGCGCGAACCACGGCGGAGACACCGAGGGACCTCGCGTCGGCGTCATCAAGCAGGCGCATCTGGCGCGGGCTGAGGGCGGTGGCGCGTTCGACGAGGCCGCGCACGAGCACGTCGTCATCCGGCTTGATCGTGTCGAAGGCGGGGCGGCCACCGGCGCGAAACGCGACGGGCATGCGCGCGCCGTCCGCCTCGATCATCAGGGTGCTGCGCCATTCTCCATTCTCCAGCGGCACTTGATGAAGGGTGACGAGCCGGCCGCGCGTCTCCACCCAGTCGGAGGTGCGCTCCCCGGCGGCGATTTCCGCCAGCGCGGCGGTGACGGGTTGCGGAGGTTCTTTGCGGCCCGTGAGGCGCAGGACGCACTCCACCAGATCGCAGCCTGGGGGCGTTGTTTCTCCGAATCTCGCATCATGCGAAAAACCGGTGATCTCCACCTCGTCGCCCGCGGCGGGAACTCTCTCCTGGACACGGGCGCCCGTCCTTTCCTCACCGCTCCACGGCTGCCTGAGGGCGGCGCGCAATGCGGTGCCATCGTCCCGGATGTGGATCGCGCCGTCGCTTGTGCGTCCGAGCACGATGCCGCGCACGCGCGCAGCCCGGACGCCGGCATTCGCTTCGGAGGAAACCTGTGACGCGGGGATGGTCTCCGCTTCAAAAGGATCGTCCACGCCTGTCTCCAGCACCTCGAACTGGCTGATGCCCGGCACGAAGATGAGGCGGCCCAGGACAGGGGCGAAGGTGACCACGCCTGTGAGACGGAGACGGGCACCGTGGAGTTTATTAGGCGGCGCGCCCGCGCCCGGCAGCGACACAAAGCCGTCAAAAACGCCGCCATCCAGCACAAGCCGCAGCCGCAGGTCGGTTCCATCCAGACGCCAGCCGGCGATGCGCGCCTGGCAGGAGAGCCACTGGTCCATCGCGGAATCCGAGAGCAGTTTCTCCAATGTGGCAGGCTCCGGCACGGGCAGGTCTCCGCTGCCGGTGATGATGAACTCATCCGCCGAGACGCGCATTTGCCGGAGTCCTCCAAGCATGTTGACCATCGTCGAGCCTTCGACCTCGACCCGGTCTCCAAGCGCCGGCGGGGCGAGCCTTCGAGGATAGCGCACGGCGACGCATCTCCCGCCCTCATGCAGATAGAAGAAATTGAACATGCCGCTGACACTCACGACGACGCCTTTGACACGGACGGCGCGCGCCGTCTGCCCCGTCTGGCTGACGCCGCCGTCGAGCACCTGCGCGACAGTGGTCAACGGCGCCGGCTCCTGCCCATGCGCGGATGCTGCGACCAGCAGGGCCGCGATGAGCCGCAGGAATGTCAGCGGGGAAGGTCTGGCTTTCGTGCTGCTCATGGCGGGCTAGGATTTCAAGTGTTCGTTCACGGTGGAGAGCAGGTCTTCGCGCGAGACTGGCTTGGTGAGGTAAGCATCGGCTCCGAGACCGAGGCCCTCGCTCACGTCGGACTTGTCGCCTTTGGCGGTGAGAAAGACGAAGGGCGTGCCGCGCAGCGTCTCGTCCTCATGCAGGGCTCGGAGCACGGCATGACCGTCCATCTCGGGCATCATGACATCGCACAAGATGAGATCAGGCCGCTCCCGGCGGGCGGTTTCGATGCCTTCGATGCCGTTGGCGGCTGTGAGGGCGGTGTGGCCTTCGAGCTGGAGCATGAGCGCCACATTGCGGCGCATGGTGGCCTGGTCTTCGATGATGAGGATTTTTCGCGGCATGGGAGGATCAGTTGAGGATGGGAATGCGGACGGTGAAAGTGCTGCCGAGGCCGGGTTCGCTGGCGACCTCGATGCTGCCGCCATGCAGCTCGACGCAGCGTTTGACGATGACCAGGCCGAGGCCGGTGCCGGGCGTGTCGCCGACATTGGAGCAGCGGTGGAAGGCCTCGAAGAGCCGCGCGCGGTCCTTCTCCGGGATGCCGATGCCGCGGTCGCTGACTTCGAAGACGGCCTGCGGCCCGCGGCAGCGCACCCGCAGGGTCACTTCGGATCCTTCGGGCGAGTATTTCACGGCGTTGGCGACGAGGTTGGAAAGGATGTGGCGGAGCAGGGACTCGTCCACATTTGAGGAAGCGGGCACTGCCTCCGTGTCCAGCGTGACGCGGCATTTGCCGCTCGTGATGGACTGGGTCTCGTCAATGACGCGCTCCGCAAAGGCCGCCAGATCCAGGGGAGCGGGCTTGCAGGTGAGTTTGCCGGCCTCGGCGCGCCCGAGCAGCAGCACCTGCTCCATGAGGCCGCCCATGTGTTTGGTGCTGGACTGGATTTCCTGGAGCTGGCGTTTTTTTTCATCCTCAGGGAGGCGGTCGGAGTAGTGCTGCAGGAGTTCGACGGCGCTCATGATGATGCCCAGCGGCGTGCGGAACTCATGGCTGACCATGGTGACGAAGCGCGACTTCAACTCGCCCAGCTCGCGCTCCTGCTCAAGCGCGCGCCGCAGCTCCGACTGCGCGCGCTGGAGCTCCCCGGTGCGCTCGTTGACGCGTTTTTCGAGGGTCTGGTTGATCTCCAGCATCGCCTGCTCGGCGCGCTTCATCTCCGTGATGTCGTGGTGGATCACGACGACCTCGGAGATTTCCCCGGCCTCGTTTTTCAGCGGATAAAGCAGCCCGCCGATCCAGCGCGTCTCCGGAGGGTCGCCGGGAACGGGAAAAGGTACCGGAGGCACCTGCACCACCTTGCCCTCAAAAGCCCTGCGGATGTGGTTCACCGCGCCGGACTCGATGAGATCGGGCGCCTGGAGCACGTTGAAGGCGAGGCCCTGCTCGTCGCTGAGGCGGAAGAGCCTCCGCCAGGCGTCATTGAAGAGCTTCGTCCGCCCGTCGGGCGCGAAGATTTGCACGCTCAGCGGGCTTTGCTCGAAAAGCAGCTTCCAGCGCCTCTCGCTGGCCTGCGCGGCATCTTTGGCGGTCTTGAGTTCGGCGGTCATCCGCGCCTGCCTGAGCTGGGTGCGCCGGAGCAGCAGCACCCAGCCGCCGAGAATGCCGAAGACTGCCAGGGCGATGCCGCCCCAGAGCCGGAGGCGGCGCGTGACGACTTCGAAAGACACGCCGAGAGACTCCACATCCGACGGCTTCAATATCCACAACAGCCGCGGGCTGGTGGAGGTGGCGCGGTCCACGACCGCCTGAATGATGACATCATCCCCCTCGTTCAGGGTTTCGAAAGAATGCGGCGCGGCGCTCTGATGCACCGCCGTCATGCGCCGGCCTTCGGAGGCCAGGAGCAGGGTGGCTCGCCATTTGCCTTCCTTCTCGCGGGCGGCTTGCAGGCTCAGCAGCCGTGCGCGCACTTTCACCAGATCCGATGTGTGCCCGCCTGCGGCGATCCGGGCCAGCGTGGTCTCCACCGGCTCGATGTTTTCACGATGCCCCGTCACGCGCACGCTGGCGCTGGCCAGGTCGAAAGGCTCGTACCTTTCCGTGGTGAACTGGTGTCCCGAGACTTCCAGCTCGTCGCCAATTTTCAAAGCAGGCAGGGGGCCGCAGTCGGCATACGCGATGCCCGGCGGATTGCCCGGCCGCGCCCAGGGTTGCTGGAGGCTGACGCACAGGGACGCGTCTTCGCCCCGGATGTAAAGCACCGTCCTCTCCTGCCCCACGAGCACGCCTTTCGTGCTCACAGGCTCCCCCTTGGGCGCGCGTCCGGCGGCTATTTCGGAGGCCGGGTGGAAGGGCGCGCCGAAGGGGCTGTCCCTGCCCGGTTTGACCAATTCCACAAAGGCGGGGCCGGGCACGATCATGTCCGCTCCGCGGAAATTGATCGCCAACCCCGTGGCCAGGCCGGTGAAGCGCAGACGCGCGCCGAAGAGATTTTTGGGGAATGCCGCCAGGTCGGGGCTGCGCACACTCACGGTCGTCCAGGTACGGTCGTCACCCGCGGCATAAGTCATCGCGCTGGCTTGCAGCATCCAGGCATGAACCACCGCTTCGAAAGTCACCCAGCGCGCCTCGTCGCGGTAAGCCAGGAAGGTCTCGAGTGAGACTTCCTCCGGCTCCGGAACCGCGCCCCTGCCAACGACGCGGGCATGACAGCGGACCATGCCGAGGAATTTCGCGTTGTAATCGGTTTGATCCACGACTTCACCCGCCGCTTCGATGACATCCCCCGGCTGCATGGGGGGGAGCGGGACGCCCCTTCCGGCAACCTCGGGTGAAGCTGAAGCCGGGTCGCCGGCGAGGACAGCCGCGGCGCCGCTGCCGTCATGAAGAATCAGCGTGCGGGATTCCATGATCGTGATGAGTGCCCCCCTCAACCGAACCCTGCGGTCCAGTCCCGTCTTCCGCGCGTTCAGGTCCTTGATCGTCACCAGAGGCGCGGCAAAAATGTCATCCGGCATGGTCTGGGCGGAGGCTGCGGAGGCCGTCACAATCAGCAGCAGTGCCCGCAGGCATTGCTGTCCCCAAATGAGCTGGCGGATTTTTTTCATCAATTTCCAGCCCGAACCTAGCACGGAACCGCGCGCGGTGGCATCCGACTAAAGTCGGATGCCACCGCCTTTGCATTCCAGCCGGGGCGGGCTTAGCATCCGCAGCCGCACCCCTGACCAACGCGGCCGCCTCCGCGTGACCTTCGCCACCCAGATCACCATCTTCCGCATTTTGCTGATTCCAGTCTTCGTCGGCACGGCGGTCTATTACGGGCAGAGCGTGGCTGCGGGCGCTCCGAACGAATCCCTGCGCGCCTGGACCATCGCCGTCTTCGCCCTCGCCGCCGTGAGCGACGCGGTGGACGGCTATGTGGCCCGCCATTACAACCAGCGCAGCCGCCTTGGCGCCATTCTTGATCCCCTGGCTGACAAACTGCTGCTGCTCTCCGCCATTGCGACCTTGAGCTTCACCGGCTGGCGCCAGCAGTTTCCCCTGTGGTTCCCCACGCTGGTCATCTTCCGCGATCTGGCCAGCATCGGCGGCGCTTTCCTCATCCAGCATCTGGCCGGGAGCTGCCACATCCAGCCGCACTGGACGGGAAAAGTGGCCACCTTCGCCCAGATCGCCGCCGTGCTCTGGCTGATGCTGGATTTTCCGTTCCTGCTCTGGCCGACCGTGGTGGCTGGAGTGTTCACCGCGCTTTCCGGCTTCATCAACCTGGCCTCCGGCATCCGCCAGGTACGCCATGTGGGGTGAACCGCGCCCGGATGCGGCATTGACAGGAGCTTGAAAGAGCGCACGGAGGGGAAAACCGCGCGCGCACTCGCGCCCCCCCCCTTTTTCCCATCCATGAAAACCGTCGCCATCGTCGGCCGGCCCAATGTCGGCAAGTCCGCCCTGTTCAACAGGCTCGCGGGCATGAACATCTCCATCGTCCATGACATGGCCGGGGTGACGCGCGACCGCATCACCGCCGAGTGCCGCCGGGGGAGGCAGGTCTTCGAGATCATGGACACGGGCGGCATCGGCGCGAACACCAGCGACATCCTCACCGAGCAGGTGCAGACGGAGGCCTCCATCGCCCTGGAGGTGGCGGACCTGCTGCTCTTTGTCGTGGACGTGCATGACGGCGTGACGCCGATAGACCAGGCCCTGGCGCAAGTGCTGCGCCGCGTCAACAAGCCGGTCGTGCTCGTCATCAACAAGGCCGACTCCGACAAGCGCCGGCTCGGCTCCGGCGAGTTCTCGCGGCTAGGCTTCCCCGACTCCGCGGAGGTCAGCGCGGTGCATGGGCTGGGCATCAAGGAGCTTGTCGAACTGGTTTCTGAGAAACTCGGACTGGAAGACGAGGAGACCGAGGAAGTCGTCGAGCAAAAGCGCGCCGGACGGCCGTTGAAGCTCGCCATTGTCGGCAGGCCGAACGCGGGCAAGTCCTCCCTCGTCAACGCCATCCTCGGCCAGGAGCGCGCCATCGTCAGCGAGGTGCCGGGCACCACGCGCGACAGCCTCGACATCCATTGCGAGTTCAACGGACGCCGCTACCAGCTCATAGACACCGCCGGCATCCGCAGGCAGGCCAGGCTGGACGAGGCCGTCGAGATTTTCAGCGTCCAGCGCTCCTACCAGGCCATCAAAAGGGCGGACATCTGCCTGCTCGTCATAGACTGCGCCGGCGGCGCGAAGATGCAGGACCGAAAAGTGGCCCAGCTCATCCTCGAGGAGCGCAAGCCCTGCATCCTGGTGATGAACAAATACGACCTTTACCATCCCTCCGCCAAGCAGAAGGACCGCATCGAGGAGCTGGAGGAGACCATGCGGCGGGAGTTTTTCTTTTTGAATTACGCGCCCCTCGTCGCCATCTCCGCGAAGAAAAGAGAGCACATCGGCAAGCTCTTTGTGCAGATCGAGGCCGTACGCAGGGGGGCGCAAACGCGCATCGGCACAGGCGCGCTCAACCGTCTGCTGCACGAAGCCATCGCCAACACACCCGGACCGCTGGGACGCAGCGCCCATGCCTTCAAGCTCCTCTACGCCACGCAGGTCAACAGCCCGGAGGAGGAGCAGGTGCCCGTGCCGCACTTCGTGCTTTTCGCCAACCGCGCCGCCAAGCTCACAGACAGCTACCTGCGTTTCCTGGAGAGCGTCATCCGCAAGGAATGGCCCGCGCCCGGAGTGCCCTTCCGCATGAGCGTGCGCGGCAAGGAGCCGAAGGAAAAAGGCAGGCGCTGATCCAGCCTCCTCTCACTGCTCCGACTCGGCAACGGTGACGCTGATGACTTCCTCAATGGTGGTGAGGCCGGCGAGAATCTTGCGCACGCCGTATTCGCGCATGGGACGGTAGCCGTCTTTTAGCGCCTGCTGGAGAAGTTGCTGGCCGCTGGCCTTGTGGGTGATGAGCTCGCCCATAGCCGGGGTGAGGCGCACGAGTTCGTAAATGGACATGCGGCCCTTGTAGCCGGTGGCGCGGCAGGCCTCGCAGCCGCCTTCGCGCGCGCGATAGACCGGCGCGCCGACAGGGCCGTGGTATTTGAGCTCGTGCAGCTTGGCCTGGGCGTCGGGCTCGATCTCCTTGCAGTCCGAGCAGAGAACGCGCACGAGGCGCTGGGCGATGAAGGCGCGCACGGAACTGGCCACCAGGAAGGGCTCCACGCCCATGTCCACGAGGCGGGTGATGCCGCCGATGGCGTCATTCGTGTGGAGGGTGGAAAAGACCAGGTGCCCGGTGAGCGCGGCGCGGATGGCGATCTCGGCGGTCTCCAGGTCGCGCATTTCCCCGACCATGACCACGTTCGGGTCGCCGCGCAGGATGCTGCGCAGGCCGGTGGCGAAGCTGAGGTTGATCTCCGGCCGCACGGCGATCTGGACGACTCCGGGCAGCTTGTTTTCCACCGGATCCTCGATGGTGACGATGCGGCGGTGCTCGGTGTTGAGCTGGCTGAGGAAGGTGTAGAGCGTGGTGGACTTGCCCGAGCCGGTGGGGCCGGTGACGAGGATGATGCCGTTGGGCTTTTTCAGCAGGGTCTCGACCTCGGCGCGCAGGTCGGACTCGATGCGCAGGCGGTCGAGGTTGAACTTCTCCTGGCCGAGAAGACGCAGGGAGACGCTCTCCCCCTCGACGCTGGGGATGGTGGCCACGCGCACGTCTATGAACTGGCCGCCGACCTGGAGGTTGATGCGCCCGTCCTGCGGCAGGCGGCGCTCGGCGATGTCGAGCTTGGCCATGACTTTGAGGCGGGCGATGACGGACTGCTGCAGGGCCTTGATGTTTTCCGGCACGGGCACCTCGCGCAGGCGGCCGTCTATGCGGTAGCGCATGCGCAGCTTGTCCTCCATGGGCTCGACGTGGATGTCGGTGGCGTGCTGCTCGAGCGCCTCGCGGATGACGGTGTTGACGAACTTGACCACGGAGGCCTCCTCGTCGTCGTCGTCAATGACGTTGGCCTCGTCCCGCTGCTCGAGGTCGGCGTCGTCCACGCTGCGGCCTTTGAGGATTTCCTCAAAGGTGTCCGCGCCCACGCCATAGAAGTCGCGCATGGCGTTGAGCAGGCGCTTGCGCGGGGCGATCTCCCAGCGCACGGGCGCGTCCACCTCGCGCGCGACGGCCTGACGGGCGATGAGGTCGAAGGGGTCGTAGGCGGCGATGACGAGTTTGCGGTCGCCGCCCTCGGCGGCGGGTTCCTGGATTTTGAGCGGCAGCAGCCGGTGCTTCAAAGCCACGCGCGGCGGCAGCAGCCGTTTCATTTCAGGCGCGTCGGCGCTGTCGGGCAGAGGGTTCGGCACGAAGCCCAGGCCGATGCGCGCGGCGAGCTGGGAGAGAAAGGCCTCCTCGTCTATTTTGCCGGTGTCGAGCAGTTGATTGACCACCGAGGCGCTGGGCGTGGCCGTGGGCAGGGCGATGCCCGCGCCGCCGGACGCTTCAAGGCATTGCACGAGCGCCTGGCGTACGCCGCTGGAGCGCTGCGGGGAGTGGCCGTTGGGCGCGGCGCCATTGGCGGCGGGAGGCGCTGGCGGCGCGTCGAAGACTGGGGGAGGGCTTCCGCTCATGCTTCAGTTCGCGGAGGGGAAAAGGCTGGGGTCAATGACTTCCGCGCCGGTCTTCCGCGGCGTCGGGGCTTCCGGCGGCGCTGCGGGCGCGCCTTCGTCGGGCAGGTAGCCGTATTTTTCCAGAAGCTCGACGATCCACGCCGTGGCGGCTGCCTGCGTGCCGAACTGCGCGGTGGCCAGGGCGGTCAGGTCCTCGCGCAGCGCGCCGGTGATGACGGCCCCGCCGACGACACCGTAGGAGCCGTCCTCCGCGGGGCCGCGCTCGGACTCGTCATCGGCGCTCATGAGCCTGCCGGCGAGGGTCTCGGCCACCCGCCAGGTGCGGGTCTGGCCGGCGGCGTTTTTCAGCAGCAGGGAGCGGTTCAGGTGGCCGGAGGCAGTGTAAAATGCCTGCGAGGTGCCTTTCAAGGCCAGGGCGCTGAAGACGGCCTTGCGCGCCTGCGCGTTTGCGGCCACGAAGAACTTGCCGCTGCTCTCCGCCAGCGCGTAATACTGCCCGCCCTCCTCGGTCGCCAGCACGATGGACACCGGCCCGCCGTTCAGGGGCGCGATGACATAGGCGCTGTTGTAGAAGCTGAAGTTCACCGTCTCGCTGTCCGGGGTGAATTTCAGCTCATAGACGAGCCACTCCGCGGTGGCGGAAACGGCGCCGCCCAGCCAGATCAGGGCGGCGAGCTGCAGGCGTTGAAAGCGCGGGGGGAAAGTCATGAAAGCGGATTTTATAGCCGTGGTGGACAGGGTTGTCGAGCCGGGCGTTGAATGTTCCTCCTTCGGCGGACGTTGGCCGCCTCAATCCTCCGCGTCGTCCGCGCTTTTGCCTCCCGCGATGATGCCGCGCTTGGTGGTGGCGACGAAGTCGGTGAAGCGCGCCGCCTCCGGGGTGAGCTCGCCGGCGCGCAACTCCTCCACGGCCTGGGAGTTGTTCAAGCCGCTGCGATAGACTTTGCGGAAGGCGTGGCGCAGGGCGCGGATCTGCTCGCGGCTGAATCCGGCGCGCTGGAGGCCGACGATGTTCAGGCCCCTGGCGCGGGCGGGGTTGCCGTCAGCGGTGGAGTAGGGGGGCACGTCCTGGACGATCTTTGAGCAGCCGCCGATGATGCTGCGCTCGCCGATGCGGCAGAACTGGTGCACGGCGCTCAGCCCGCCGAGGATGACATGGTCCCCGACGATGACATGCCCGGCGAGGGTGCCGTTGTTGGAGAAGACGCAGTGGCTGCCGACGACGCAGTCATGGGCGATGTGGACGTAGGAGAGGAAGTGGTTGCGGCTGCCGATGACGGTCTTGTCCCCCGGACTGGTGGCGCGGTGGACGGTGCAGAATTCGCGGAAGGTGTTGCCTTCGCCGATTTCGAGCAGGGTTGGCTCGCCCTTGTATTTCAAGTCCTGCGTCTGCTGGCCGATGGAGCCGTAGGCGAAGAAGATGTTGCCGGGGCCGATTTTGGCGGGCCCCATGAGGGTGACGTTGTGCTGGAGGCGGCATCCGGCGCCGAGCTCGACCCCGGCTCCGATGACGCAGTAAGGGCCGATCTCGACATCGGCGGCGATTTGCGCGGAGGGGTCAATGATGGCGGTGGGGTGGATCACGCGGGAGGGTGTCAGGATGAAAAGAGTTGCTGGCGCGGCCATTGCACGGCGGTTCAGCGGTCCACGACGCTGAACATGAGGTCGGCCTCGGAGACGACCTGGCCGTTGACAACGCACCGGCCCACAGCCTGGGCGATGCTGCGCTTGACCTTGAGCACTTCGGTCTCGATGAAAAGGGTGTCGCCGGGCAGCACGGGCTTGCGCCACTTGACGTTGTTGGCGCTCATGAAGTAGCCGATTTTGCCCTCGTTCCCCGGCAGGCGCAGCAGGACGATGCTGGCCACCTGGGCCATGGCCTCGAGCTGGAGCACGCCGGGCATGATGGGGTGGCCGGGGAAGTGGCCCTGAAAATAGGGCTCGTTGATGGTGACGTTTTTCACGCCCCGGCATTTGTTCTCCCCCTCGAAGCCGACGATGCGGTCCACGAGCAGGAAGGGGTAGCGGTGCGGGAGGATGTTCATCACCTCGTTGACATCCAGCACGGCCTCGCCGCCGGGGATGTTCACCGCCGGGGGCACCATGGCGCGCATGGCGTTGTATTGGGCGACGATGGCGCGCGCCATCTCGGTGTTCGGTCCGTGGCCGGGGCGCACGGCGATGACGTGCCCGCGGATGCGCTTGCCGGAGAGCATGAGGTCTCCCACGATGTCGAGGATCTTGTGGCGGACGAACTCGTTTTCAAAGCGCAGCGGCTGCTTGGAGAGCAGCGTCTCCCCGCGCACGACCACGGCGGCCTCGAGGGTGCCGCCTTTGATGAGGCCCTTCTCCATGAGAGGGGCGATGTCCTCGTAATAAACAAAGGTGCGCGCCGGGGCGATCTCCTTCTCATAAGTCTCCGGCGTGATCTCCAGGGACAGGTACTGGGTGAAGCGGCCTCCAGGCCCGACGTTGGTGCAGGAGACGCGGAATTTTTTGTCGGGCACGATGGTGAGGATGGTGCCGTCCCGCGTCTCCTGGTAGATGGGCTCGCGGATTTCGAAGATTTTGCGCGGCTCGGACTGCTCCTGGAGGCCGGCTTTTTTGATCAGCTCGACGAAGGGCTGCGAACTGCCGTCCACGATGGGCGGCTCGTTGGCGTCCATCTCGATGATGGCGTTGTCCACGCCCATGCCGGTGAGCGCGGAGATGACGTGCTCGACGGTGTGAACATTGACCCCGCCCTCGGCGATGGTGGTGGCGCGCTCGACCTTCTGCACTTTCTCCACCAGGGCGGGGATGAAGGGCTTGTCCTCCAGGTCAATGCGCCTGAATTTGAAGCCGAAATTCTCCGGCGCGGGCTGCAGGGTCAGCGCCACCTGCTCGCCCGTGTGCAGGGAGGTGCCGGTGATGGAGGCGGCTTTGGCGAGGGTGTGCTGACGGTCTGAGGCGGACATTGGGCAGCCGTTTTAGCCGCGCGCGCTTTCAGGGTCAAAGGAAAATCCAGCCGCACGGCGGCGCCGGGAAATGGACGGGTTCGGTCATGAGGCCGGGCCTCCTCATTGCGCCGCGCTGTCCTGCGCCTGCTTGCGGCTGGCTTCGTTGAGCTTCGCCAGCGGATAAGGGATCTCCTGGCCGTTGGCCATCTTGAGCACCACGTTTTCGCCGTCGAGGCGCACGAAGCCCGCTTTGATGGTCCGGCCTTCAAAGTTGGTCCAGTCCAGCACCGCCGGCTTGGCGGGGGCGGCGGCGGTGGCCGCAGCCTCGGGTGTCAGGTGGGCGCCGGCGGTGATCCAGTCGCGCAGCTTGGAGATTTCACGGTCGGAAAGGTTGCCCTTGGGCGGCATGTGCGCCTCGTGGTTGGGATCGGAGACGACGACGAAGACATGGCTTTCCGCGGGCTTGCCGGGGACGATGGCCCCTTTCGGATTGATGTCGAGCTTCAGGGTCTCCAGGTCGTCAAAGACGTAGCCCGCCTTTTGCTTGCCGGTCTTCTCGCTGTGGCACTCGTAGCAGTGCTTTTCGAGGATGGGCTGGATGTCTTTTTTGAAATCCGCCGCCTGCACGGCAAGCGCGGCGGAGAACAGGACAAGGATGGGGCGGTGGATCATGGCGCGGATGGAACGCGCCGGGGCGGCATTCCTTGGCGCGTTTTTCGGTCACTCGCGCGTGATCGTCTCGTCCAGGTTCAGCATCACCCGCGCCGCTTCGAAGGGTGGCAGCGCCGCCAGCGCCCGCTTTTCCTCCGCGTCTGGCAGCCGCGAGGTGCAGCGCTGGAAGGCGCGCCCGACGCCCTCGCGCTCGATGATTTTTTCCAGCGCGCGGGCGAACTCCACAAAGCCCGCGTCATTGAGCAGCGTCAACGCCTGCAGCGGCGTGTTGCTGCGCAGGCGGCGGGTGCAGGTGCTGTAGCCGTCCGGCGCGTCGAAGACGCTCATGCTCGGCGGCGGTGTGGCGCGGAAGACGAAGGTGTAAAGCCCGCGCCGGTAGCGGTCGTCCCCCTTGCTTTCCGGCCAGGCGCGCTTCACCTGGCCGAGGGACATCACGCCTTCCGGGATGGGCGGATACACCGGCGGACCGCCCATTTTCGGGGAGAGCAGGCCGCTGGCGGCCAGGCTCGCATCCCGCACGATCTCGGCGTCCAGCCGCAGGCGGTTCTGCCGCCAGAGCAGGTCATTGTTGGGGTCCGCTGATCCGGCCCTGCCGCCGCCGGCCTGCGGGTGCCTCGCGCTGCTCTGCTGGTAGGCGGCGCTGGTGACGATGACGCGGTGCAGATGCTTCAGGCTCCAGCCGCCGTCCATGAACTCCACCGCCAGCCAGTCGAGCAGCTCCGGGTGCGTGGGCGGCGTGCCCATGGTGCCGAAATCATTCTCCGTCTCCACCAGCCCGCGCCCGAAGTATTGCTGCCACACCCGGTTTACAATGACCCGCGCCGTGAGCGGATTGTCCCGGCTCACCAGCCAGCGGGCGAGGTCCAGGCGCGTGGGATTTTTCGCTTTGAGCGGATGCAGCACGGCGGGCACGGCGGGTGCGACTTCTTCGGCGGGGCGGGTGAAGTCGCCCTTGATGAAAAGCGTGGTCTTGCGCGGCTTCGGCAGCTCTTTGAGCACAAGCGTGGTGGCCCCGCTCTTGAGGGTCTGCTCCAGCTCGCGAAGGCGGTCGTGGAGCGGATTGAAGAACGGGTCGCCCGTGCCGGTCATGGCCTTGAAGAGCACCCGCAGGTCATCCGCGGTGCGTTTGCGCGCGGGTTTCGCCAGCGTCTTCGTCACAGCGGCGGAAAGCAGCTTTTTCGCGTCGGCATTGAGGTCCTTTTCCCACTCGCGCAGACGCTCCAGGTTCGCCTGGACATGGGCGTCCAGTTTTCCGGCCACCTCGGTCAGTTCGGACTTGAGCTTTTCCAAGTCCTGCCCCGGCTGCGGCACCGGCAGCGCCGGCTCGTCCTGGCTGTTGAAGAAGGCGAACATCTCATAGAACTCGCGCTGGCTGAGGGCGTCGAACTTGTGGTCGTGGCACTGCGCGCAGGCGAGGGTCAGGCCCAGCCACACGGTGCCCGTCGTCCCCACCCGGTCGAAGACGCTCTCAATGCGGAACTGCTCCCTGTCTATGCCGCCCTCCTGGTTGATCTGCGTGTTGCGGTGGAAACCGGTGGCGATGATCTGCTCCCGAGTCGCCTCCGGCAGCAGATCGCCCGCCAGTTGCTCGATGGTGAACCGGTCAAAGGGCATGTCCGCGTTCAAGGCGGCCACCACCCAGTCGCGGTAGGGCCAGATGCTGCGCGGCGCGTCAATGCTGTAGCCGTTGCTGTCCGCGTAGCGCGCCTGGTCCAGCCACCAGCGGCCCCAGCGCTCGCCATGAGCCGGCGAAGCCAGCAGCCGCTCCACGCGCGCCTCATAGTCCCCGTCCTTGACAAAACTTTCCACTTCCTCCGGCGTCGGCGGCAGTCCGGTGAGGTCGAGGTGCAGCCGGCGGATCAGCGTCTCCGGAGCCGCGCGCGGCGAGGGTTCCAGCCCTGCTTTTGCCAGCTTCCCACGGATGAAGACGTCTATCGGATGCGTTCCCGGCTTCGAATTTCGAGTTTCGGATTTCACCGCTTTCACCGGCGGCACAAAGGCCCAGTGGCGGTCGTCGCTCGGCGTCTCGCCGGCCGGGGCCGCCGCCCCCTCCGCCACCCACTGGCGCAGAAGCGCGATCTGCGCCGAGTCCAGCGGCCCGCGTTTGTAGGGCATCTGCGCGATCTCCGCGTGCGTGCCCGTCACCGCCTGGATGAGCTGGCTTTCCTCCGGCCTGCCCGGCACCCAGGCCGGGCCGCGCCCGCCGCCGCGCAGCGCGCCGGCGGCGGTGTCGAGTTTCAGCCCGCCCTTCTGCGTGCTGGCGCCGTGGCACTTCACGCATTGCGCCTGGAGCAGCGGCTTGACCTGCGTCATGTAGTCCACCGCCGCGCGCAGGCCGGTGGTGGCGAATAAAAAGGGAACGCAGTACAGGAGGCGGGTGGACATGGGGATGCGGCGGAGTATTCGCGCCATGCGCGGCGCGGCTTTCAGCCGGAGCGCAAGAAGCGGCGGCACAAACCCGTCCGCGGGCGGTTTTTCCCGCTTGCCCTTCCGCCATGCCTCGTCTGGGATGAAGGCGAAACCACCATGAAAATCACCTTCTGCGGCGCGGCCGGCACCACCACAGGCTCCAAGCACCTCATCGAGATCAATGGCGCGCGAATCCTTCTGGACTGCGGCCTTTATCAGGGACGCCGCGCCGAGGCCCTCGAGCGCAACCGGCATTTCCCGTTCGACCCCGAGAAAATAGACGCCGTCATCCTCTCCCACGCCCACATAGACCACTGTGGAAACCTGCCCCACCTCTGCCGGCGCGGCTTCACCGGCAACATCCACAGCACCCCCGCCACGCGCGACCTGTGCAGCATCATGCTCCCCGATGCCGCCAAGATTCACGAAAACGACATCGCCTGGCTCAACCGCCACCGCAAACGCGACGATCTGCCCCTGCTCGAACCCAGCTACACCGTGCGCGACGCCGAGGAGTGCATGAGGCAGTTCGTCTCCGTCAGCTACCAGCGCCCCATGACCGTGGCCGACGGCGTGCGCGCCACCTTCATTGACGCCGGCCATGTGCTCGGCTCCGCCCAGATCGTGCTCGACCTCGACGACCGCGAGACCGGCAGGAAAAGCCGCCTGCTCTTCAGCGGCGACATCGGCCGCCCCGACAACGACCTCCTGGAAAACCCCGCCCCCTGCGACGGCGTGGACATCGTCATCATGGAGAGCACCTACGGCGGACGCTGGCACGAGCAGAAAGCCGAGACCACCCACCACATCTGCCGCCTCATCCGCGAGATCCAGCAGCGCCGCTCCCGGCTCATCATCCCCGCCTTCGCCCTTGAGCGCACCCAGCAGCTCCTCTTCACGCTCGACAAGCTGCGCTCCGAAAACTGCTTCTCCCCCGTGCCCACCTTTGTGGACAGCCCCCTCGCCGTGCGCGCCACCGAGATCTTCCGCCTCCACCTCGAGGACCTCAAGCCCGCCGTGCGCGACGCCGTCTTCATGCGCCAGGACCCCTTCGGCTTCGAGGGCCTGCGCCTCGTGCGCAGTGTGGACGAGTCCAAGGCCCTGAACAAGATCAAAGGCCCCGCCATCATCATCTCCGCCTCCGGCATGGCCGAAAGCGGGCGCATCCTCCACCACCTGCGCAACAACCTCGGCAGCTCGGACAACATCATCCTCTTCGTCGGCTACTGCGCCGAGAACACCCTCGGCTGGAAGTTGCGCAGCGGCCGCAAAAACGTCGGCATCCTCGGCGACGATTACGCCGTCCACGCGCAGATCGAGACGCTCGACTCCTTCTCCGGCCATGCCGACCACGATGAAATGCTCGCCTGGTTCGAGCGCGTCACCGGCCCGAAAAAGCGCGTCTTCCTCGTCCACGGCGAGCCCGACCGCGCCGGGGCCCTGCGCGCGGCCCTCGTCCAGCGCCACCCGGAGGAGGCCGTCGAAGTCGCCCGCCACCTCCAGGAAGTCAGCCTCTGAGCGCCCCCTTCGCAGGCGCACGTTATCCGGCTCGCAGAGAGCGATGCGGCAAGGAGGGCAGAAGACGGAAAACTGGAGCACTCACGGGTTGTCAAAATTCCGATGTCGTCCGCCGTGTAGTCAATGCCATCCGGGCCTGCGCTCCAGACGTCATACCCCGCATCGCTCCGTTTGGCTGGATAAGCATAGCGATACGGACGGCCCCATGAGTCTTTCGGCACTTCTTCGAGCAACTGAGTCCACCGATCTGGGACTGGTTCAGTCGCGGGTTTCTCCACCAGCGCTTGCAGCCCTTGCTCAGTGGAGGGGGGGAGCAGGCACCTGGCCTCGTACAACTGGAGTAAGGTTTGAAGATTACTGACGTCAAACTCGCAGGTCATAATCTTCGCCTGTTTCATATTGTCGGCCAAAGAATGCGCGGCAAGCATGGAGACGGTCAGCACGAAGACAAGCGGCAAGCCTGTCGCTCCCAGCATCAAAACCAGTGAACCCCAGAGGCGCCCGGCGGAGGGAGGGCCCGCCGGATTGATCTGGATGGCCTGCAGCCTCTGCTTGCGCGCACGGCACCAGGCATTCTTGTAAAGAAGCAAAATAGCAAGACCAAACAGCAGCCCGGCACCCCCCATCGCCCAAGGATGCAGAAGAGACAAAAGACCGAATGCCGCGACCATGAGTGACTGCTGGAGCAGCACCAGCACCCAGGGCTTGTCCAGCGCTCTAACATCCCATTGGGCATCGCCCACTTTCTCATGAACGAACGCGAGCGCCTCAGGGGGCACTGTGGCCGTGCCTTGCGGCACGCTGCCCAGCAACGACCGCACCTCGGAAACAAAGGACGATGCCTGCTCTGTCCAACGGAGCAAGCGAACCTCGTCGGCATCGCACCCCAGATGCTCCTGTAACCCCGCCTTCCAAGCGTGCTCCGGCTTGCTGGCATCAATGATGAAGACTGTGCGCTTGGCGCCAAAGACCTGCCACGCCAGCCTGATCTCATCAAGCACATGGGGTGTCACATCACGAATGTCTATGAAGACCATGCGCGTCCGGGCAAAGGTGGCGAGAAGGCGGGCCATCCAGTTGTGGTCAGGCGCTACCATCTCAAACTGGCGGGAGCCGAGGTATTTCAGCCCGGTGATGAGGGGACTTATTAGAGTGACCCAAAATGAGGCGCGTTCCGCCGGAGGGCGTATGCCGCCCAGCCGCCAATCCTGCCCCATGGCGGCCTTTAGCCAGCCGCGCAGCTTGTCCGAGGAGGCATCGGAGCGGAAGGCGCGCAGGAACATCGCCAAGTCGGGAGTTGTGCGCTTTTTCTCCGTCATCAGCAGGCGGTAAGCCCCGAACGTCATCAATTGAATCGCTATCGGCATGCCGATGGCCAAGGCATACGCCAGATTGTCGCCTTCCAGCTCATCCCGTGTGACAATCAGTGGCAGGATGAAGCTTAGCACGGCCAACACCGTCGCCCAAGTAATGTATGAGACGGCAAAGCGGACAGAATCGAGAAGTGGTGTGCAGCGTGCAAGCAAGGCGGATGTCTCCGATATAGGTCTCATGTCAGGTTTCCAATCAGCGAATGCCCGGATAAATCTCAAACTGTATTTGGGATGGAACCGGCGTGAGCGCCCTCCTCCGACCGCGCCGAGGCCCTGCGCGCGGCCCTCGTCCAGCGCCACCCGAAGGAGGCCGTCGAAGTCGCCCGCCACCTCCAGGAAGTCAGCCTCTGACGGATTTCACCACGGCTCCCGCCCGAGCAGGTCGCGGCAGAGGTGGACGGCGGACATGAAGCCGTCCTCGTGGAAGCCGTGGCGGAACCAGGCGCCGCAGTAGTAGGTGGTCTGGTCCGGGCCGAGGCGGTTCAGCCCGGACAGGCGTTTTTGCGCGTCCACGGCGCGGAGGTCGAAAAGCGGGTGCTCGTAGTGGATGCGGCGGAGGACTTTGGCGGGGTTGATCTCATCGGCGGCGTTGATGCTGACGAAGTAGTTCTTCTTGTCGGAGACGCCCTGCAGGGAGTTCATCCAGTAATGCGTGCTGGGGTCCGGGCGGCCCTCGGCGTCGAGCGCCACGCGGTAGTTCCAGGAGGCCCAACAGCGGCGGGTTTTGGGCATGAAGGACTCGTCGGTGTGCAGGGTGGCGGTGTTTGGCTGGTATTTGAAGCAGCCGAGCAGCTCCGCCTCTAGCGGGGTGGGGTCCGCCAGCAGGGCGAGCGACTGCGGGGCGTGGCCGGCGAGAATGACTTTGTCGAAGCATTCGGGCGCACCCTCGCGCGGATGGACCCAGGCTTTGCCCTCCCGCCTCTCGACGCGGGCCACGGGGGTGCGGAGGCGGATGCGGTCGGCGAAAGGCGGGATGATTTTGCGCACATAAGCGCGCGCGCCGTCCACCACGGTCCACCAGGGGTGGCGCGTCTCCATGCCGAGGAAGCCGTGGTTGAACCAGAAGCGCATGAGCGTCTTGGCGGGGAACTCGAGCATGAGATCGGGCGGCGTGGACCAGACGGCGGAGCCCATGGGGATGATGTAGAGGTCCAGGAAATCCCGCCCGTAACCGCGCGCGGCCACATACTCGCGCAGCGTCATGCGGTCGAAGGCGGGGTCGTCGAGGGCGGCGGCGGTCTCCTGGTTGAAGCGGTGGATTTTGAGGACGAAGCTCCAGAATCGCGGGCTGGCGAGGTTTTTGCGCTGGCCGAAGACCTTGCCGAGGCTGCCGCCGTTCCATTCATAGCCGGTGGGCAGGTGCTTGAGGCTGAAGGACATGTCCGTGCGCTTGGTCTCCACGCGGAGCTCGCGGAAAAGGCGGCAGAGCAGGGGATAGGTCTGGTGGTTGAAGACCATGAAGCCGGTGTCAATGGGCACCTCCCGCCCGTCCTCGTCCACGGTGACGGTGTGGGTGTGGCCGCCGATGTGGTCGTTCTGCTCGAAGAGGGTGAGATCGAAGCGCTCATGGAGAAAATGAGCACAGCCGAGGCCGGAAATGCCGGTGCCTATGATGGCGAGACGGGGACGTTGCATGGGAGCGGAGTGGGGCCGCTCCGGGATGGCGCGGACAGATGGGAGTCAATTCGCCGCGCGCGTGGAAATGGATTCCTGGAAATCCGCGCGTGTTTCGAGCCCGTCCCAAGGTGTGCGGGCAAGAATGCGCGCGGCCTGCCGTTCCTTCCCGCTCTTTATGAAACACGCCCTGCTGTTCGCCTCCCTCGCCCTCACCCTCCATGCCGCCCCTCTAGATGATCAGTATGTGCTTGGCCCCGACTCGCAGGTGCAGCCCGGCGTGCCGCAGGGGAAGGTGACGCAGATGCCGGCGTGGACGGATTCAAAAATATTCCCCGGGACAACGCGCGACTGGTGGGTGTATGTGCCGGCGCAGTATGCGAAGGACAAGCCCGCCGCCGTGATGGTGTTTTGCGATGGCGCGGGCTTTGTGAAACCGGACGGCCAGTTCCGCGCGCCGGTGGTTTTTGACAATCTCATCGCCAAAGGGGAGATGCCAGTGACGATCGGCATCTTCATCCAGCCCGGCACTTTCCCCACCAGCCAGCCGGGCGCCAAGCCGCGCAGCAACCGCAGCTTCGAGTATGATTCCCTGGGCGATCTCTACGCGCGCTTCCTGCTGGAGGAAATCCTGCCCGCCGCGGCCAAAGACCACAACCTCAGCACCGACCCCGAGATGCGCGCCATCTGCGGCAACAGCAGCGGCGGCATTTGCGCCTTCACCGTGGCGTGGGAGCGGCCGGACGCCTTCCGCAATGTGGTCAGCCACATCGGCAGCTTCACCAACATCCGCGGCGGCCATGTCTATCCCGCGCTCATCCGCAAGGCGGACAAGAAGCCGCTCAAGGTCTTCCTCCAGGAGGGCAGCAACGACCTCGACAACCAGTTCGGCAACTGGCCGCTGGCCAACCAGGACATGGCCGCCGCGCTGAAGTTCGCCGGCTACGACCACAAGCTCGTCATGGGCGAGGGCACCCACAACGGCAGGCACGGCGCCGCCATTTTCCCCGACACCATGCGCTGGCTGTGGGCCAAGTGAGGGCTTGCTTTTGATTTTCCAGTCTCATTGATTCCTCCCCCTGCCACTATGAAAGCCGCCTTTTTCACTTTCGCGCTGCTCGCCGCGCCTCTCGCCGCCCAGGACACCTCCCTTCACGAATACCTCATCGAGGGCGAGGACTGGAAGGAGGCCGCCTCGGGCTATGAATTCACCGACGGCCTCTGCAATGACGCGGCGGGGAACCTCTACTTCACCGATGTCAAAGCCGGCAAGGGCATCTACAAGCTGGACGCCGCCACGGGCGCGACGAGCCTTTTCCTCGACAACCTGCCGGGCATCAGCGGCCTGCACATCGGGCCGGACGGGCGCTTTTACGCCTGCCACAACCGCGAGCAGCGCGTCATCGCCATCAGCATGAAGGGGGAGGTGGAGGTGCTCGTCACCGGTGTGAAGTGCAACGACCTCGTGGTCAGCAAAAAGGGCCACGTTTATTTCACCGAGACGCCCACGCAGCGCGTCCACTGGATCACGCCGGACAAAAAGCACGCCGTGGCCGACGAGGGCCGCGTGGTGAAGCCCAACGGCATCACCCTCTCCGCCGACGAGGCCACGCTGGCCGTCTCCGAGCACGGCGGCAAGCATGTGTGGGCGTGGCAGATCCAGGAAGACGGCAGCCTCACGGCGGGCGCTCCCTTCATGACCATGTGGCTGCCCGTGGGCAAGGAGGCCGCGGCGGGTGACGGCTCCACGACCGAGTCAAAGGGGCGCTACTTTGTCACCACCGAGCTGGGCGTGCAGATCTTCGACCCCGCCGGGCGCCTGGCGGGCATCATCCGCAAGCCGGTGGCCGATGGCAAGGTGGTCAGCGTCGGCTTCGGCGGCAAAGACCACGACATCCTCTATGTGGCCGCCGGAAAGAGCATTTACGGGCGCAGGGTGAAGGTCAGCGGCTACTTCCGCTGAGCCGCGCGCCTCTGTCCGCGCCTGCCAGGGCGTTTCCATACGATGTCACAAGCTGCTGAGTGCGGGGGGCTGGTGAAAACACGCGCTTTACAAGCTAAAGCTTGAACTCCAACGAGCTGCGCTTGCGCATGAAAACGCCCTGCCGCGCCTGCATCCGGCGGCAGGAAAGTCTTGCCGGCGGTTCCGGCATCTTTTATGCTGAAAACAGAATTCGTGGAGGGCGCGCGCGCTTTCCATCCGCTCTTTGCCAGACTCCTCCTTTCGCCGCGCCGGGCACGGTCCGGGCGGCAGACTTTCCTGCGGTGTTCGTCATCAAGACGCAGTGGCCCGGCCCGTTTCAATGACACCGGGAGCACGGCGGCCTGGATGTCATGTCATGCCTTCACTGGAAGACAGCGCCCTTGTCCGCCGGCACCCACCTCGTCGCCTTTGGGATACGAGAGCCCTCGTCTTGGACGGCACAGGCGGGTCACAAAAGCGTCCCGGTTTTCCGGGGCGCTTTTCTTTTTTTCGCGCCTGCCCAACTCCGCGCCTGCCACGCGGCGCGGCTCAGCGCAGCAGCGTTCCCGGCTGCATGGGGTGGCCGCGCAGGAAGTCGGAGGCGGGCAGGCGTTTTCCGCCCTCGGCCTGGACTTCATCGAGCCGGAGGAAACCCCGGCCGCAGGCAATGACGAGGCCGTTTTTGGGGTCGGCGCTCAGGAGCGTGCCGGGAGCGGGGCAGGCGCCGGCTTCGGGGATGGCGGTGGCGCGGTGGATTTTGAGTGTGGCGGGCTTTTCACCGCCGGTCTGGGTGAAGGTGCCCGGCCAGGGCTGGTAGGCGCGGATGAGGCGCTCGAGCTCGGACGCGGGGCGGGTCCAGTCGAGGCGGCCGTCCTCGCGGCGCAGCTTGCCGCAGTGGGTGGCGAGGGCGGCGTCCTGGGGGATGCGCGGCGCTTTGCCGGACTCGATGAGATCAAGGGCGCGCTCCAGGGCCGCGGGCGCCAGGGCGGCGAGGCGGTCGTGCAGGCTGCCGCCGGTGTCGGTGGCGAGGATGGGGGTGCGCTCCATGAGCAGGATGTCGCCGGTGTCGAGACCCTCGTCCATATGCATGACGGTGATGCCGGTCTCGCTGTCGCCCTCCCGGATGGCGGCCTGGATGGGGCTGGCACCGCGGTGGCGGGGCAGGAGGGAGGCGTGCAGATTCAGGCAGCCGTGGCGCGGGACGCGCAGCACTTCGGGGGAGAGAAGCTGGCCGTAGGCGGCGACGATGGCGGCATCGGCCTGGAAGGCGCGCAGTTCCTCAATGGCGTGGCGGATTTTCACCGGCTGGAGCACGGGCAGCCCGGCCTCGATGGCGCGCACTTTGACTTGCGGCGGCGTGAGCACAAGCTTCCGCCCGGCGGGCTTGTCGGGCTGGGTGACGACGGCGGCAAGCTCGTGTCCTGAAGCGCGGATGAGCCAGTCGAGGGCGGGGAGGCCGATGTCGCCGGTGCCGATGAAAATGAGGCGCATGGGGCGGGTGCGGGGTCACACATTCATGCGCTCGATCTCCTGCCAGGCGGGGAGCTGGAGGACGTGGCCGAGGATGTCGTGCATGACACGGGCGGGTGACTGGCTGGCGTCTATGTTGACGACGCGCGCGCCGGCGTAGTGTTCGAGGATGGGCTTGGTCTCGGCCTCGTAAGTGGCGAAGCGGTTCTGGATGACGGCCTCGCTGGCGTCGTCGAAGCGGTTGTCCTTGAGCGCGCGTTTGCGCAGGCGGCGCGCCAGCTCGGCGCGGTCGGGGCAGGAAAGGTGGAAGACTTTGAGCACCTCGATGTCGGCCTCCATGAGGCGGGCCTGCTCGACGTTGCGCGGGATGCCGTCGAGGACGAGGAGGTCAATCTCCGGCTTGAAGGCATGGCTGTCCACGCGCTGGGTGATGTTCGCGCGCCAGAGGGCGACGGTGACATCATCCGGCACCAGCTCGCCGCGGCTGGAGTATTGGACGAATTTCTGGCCGAGCGGGGTGCGGGTGTCCAGGGAGCGGAAGACGTCCCCGCAGGCCAGGTGGTGAAACCGCGGGATTTGGCCCAGGACCAGGCCCTGCGTGCCTTTGCCGCTGCCGGGGGCGCCGAGGATGAGGAGGGTGCGGAAACGTGCTTTTGCTGAGTCAGCCATGAGGTCATGGCATAGCACGTCACGCGCCTGTCACAAGACGCTCTTGCCTTTGGCGGTGATTTCCTCCAGCCATGCGCGGGCGGTGCGGCTGACGCGGCCGGCGTCCAGGCCGGTGAGAAGGCCGGATTCGGAGGGAAGAACACGCACCCCTTCCTGCGGCGGCGCCCACAGGGCGGGGTCGGTGGGGCCGAACAGCAGCAGGCAGGGCAGGCCGCAGGCGGCGGCGAGGTGGGAGATGCCGCTGTCGTGCCCCAGAAAGGCGGCGCAGCGGGCCAGCCTGCCGGCGAGCTCGGTGAGCGGCAGCATGTGCCAGCGCTCCTCGCCGGCGGGGATCTGCTGAATGAGGCCGCGCGCCTCCTCGGCCTCGCCGGTGATGAAGACGACGCGCAGCTCCGGGCGCGCGGCGCGCAGCTCCGCGGCCACATGAAGCCAGCGCTCCAGCGGCCAGTTTTTTTTCTCCGAGCCGCTGCCGGGGTGGATGGCGATGAGCGGCAGGGAGTGTTCAGACACCTCCGGCCCGGGAAAAAAAGGCCGCCGCCAGCCGGGCTCGTCGGCGAAGATGGCGAGGCGCTCCAGCGGCCTGGCCAGTTGCAGCGCGGCATGACCCTGGCCGGGGCGGACCTGGTGGGGGCACTCGATGAGCGTTTTGACTCCGGCGCGGGCCAGGTTGTCACGGAAGACGCCGTCGGGGTCGAAAAGGTAGCTGACGACCATGTTGAACCCGCGCAGGTAGTCCGCGAGCGCCTCCTCCACCTCCGCGCCTTTGGCAAACAGCCGCGCCATGCCGCCATGCTCCAGGGCGCGCGTGGAGGCGGCCAGTCCCGCCTTGACCGCCAGGGAGGCGATGCCCGGATAGCCAAGCACCTCGATTTGGCACTGCGGCAGACTTTCCCCCAGCAGTCTCAGGGCGGGCATGGTGAGGATGAAATCCCCCACCGCTCCGCCGCGGATGACGAGCACGCGCGCCATCGAATCCGTCCTCAGTAAGTGGTCAGCGCCAGCACGAGGAGCACGGCGCCGTAGATCATGCCGGACCAGACGGCGGCGCTCCAGCGGGCGGGCTTCGCGAGCAGCCAGGTGATCCAGTCGCGCATGAGAAAGGGCATGCCGACGAAAAACATGCCGGTGATGATCCAGGCGTAGGCCAGGACGGGGAGCAGCAGGCGCGTGGTCTGCGGCTGCAAAAACGCGGCGCACAGCACCGGCCCGGCGGCCAGCAGCATCAGGCAGCCGAGCGCGCGCACGGCGAGGAATTCCCTCACATACACCAGCACGCCAGCGAAGGCGGCGGGCACGGCCATGAGGAACCATTTACGCAGCCAGAAAAATTCGCCCATGTCCATGTGGGCCAGGCACATCATGCCCCAGAAAAAGCTGACGCTGAGAAGGACGACGCCCCACTTGTAATCACGCGGAAAGGCGCGCAGAAAAGCCTGCGCGCGCTCCGCGTTGCGCCAGGCCCAGGCGTGCTTGCCCAGCAGCAGCAGGCCGAGGGCGATGCCCGTGCCTTTGAGCGGGATGCCGCCCGTGGGTTCGAGGTGGTAGAGGTAGTCGTGCAGTTCCTTCAGCATGAAAAAGGCCGCCACCGTGCCGCTTTAGCGCCCTGAATCAATGGCGAACATGCCCCGCTGGCAGCGCGGCCACTCGCGCCGCCGAGCCGGCCACCGCGCGCGCCAGCAGCCCCTCCGCGCCGGCCAGCGCCGCGGCGAGCTCCATCTCCGGCGGCTTGGAGGCGAAGGCCAGATCGAAGCACTCCCGCAGTGCCGGGGAGTCTTCGATGACTCCCGCGTAGGCCGCGACTGGCTTGCCCAGGCGGCGCGCCATCCGCGCCACGCCCGCGGGGCCTTTGCCGCAGAGCGTCTGCACGTCGAGCCGGCCCTCGCCGGTGATGACAAGGTCCGCCGCCGCCATGCGCGCCTCCAGCCCGCAGAGTCCGGCCACGAGTTCAAAACCGCCCGTGAGCGTGGCGCCGCAGAAGGCCATGAGCCCCCAGCCAAGCCCGCCCGCCGCGCCGGCTCCGGGAGTGTGGCGGAAATCCACGCCGAGATCGCGCCGCGCCACATCGGCCAGACGCGCGAGTCCTTCCTCGAAGAAAGCCGCGTCACGCACGCCCTTCTGCGCGCCATAGACCGCCGTGGCCCCGGCCGGGCCGAGCAGGGGATTCTCCACATCACAGGCGGCCTGCACCGGGCAGAGCCGCAGGCGGGAGGGCAGCACGGCATGGATGCGCGGGAAATTCGACGGCAGGGGCGTGACGTCGTGTCCATCCGCGTCAAGAAACCGGAAGCCCAGCGCCTCCGCCATGCCGGCGCCGCCGTCATTGGTGGCGCTGCCGCCAAGGCCGAGCATAATCC
The DNA here is from genome assembly GCA_002343505.1 of Verrucomicrobiaceae bacterium UBA2429. GTDB lineage: Bacteria > Verrucomicrobiota > Verrucomicrobiia > Verrucomicrobiales > Verrucomicrobiaceae > Prosthecobacter. Next base: position 31,911 of record DDQZ01000094.1, read on the forward strand.
GCCGCGCGCCGCGCTCCAGAGCGTGCCGCATCATGAGGCCGGTGCCGCGCGTGCCCGCCAGCTCCGGCTGGAGCGGCAGGTCCAGCACCTGGGCGAGGCCGCTGGCGGCGCTCATCTCCATCACCGCGCCGCCGCCTGCGGGCAGCCAGCCGTAGCGCGCGGTCCGCGGACGCCCGCGCGCGTCCTCGGTGGGGTGCTCCACCCATTCACCGCCGGTGGCAGTGATCACCGCCTCGGTCGTGCCCTCTCCGCCGTCCGCGATGGGGCACAAGTCAAACTCCGCATCCGGCATGGACGCGGCGAGGCCCTCGCGAATGATCCGCGCCACCTGGCCGGCGGAGAGGGTTCCCTTGAATTTGTCGCAGGCGATGAGGACACGCATGAACGCCGCATATCAGCAGCCACCCGGCCGGACAACGGGAAAGTTGGGGGGCGCGGAATGCGGATTGCGGAATGTGGATTTGAAGTCCCGTTCCCCATCCATGCCAGCGTCAATGGCCGATGGCCCGCTCATTCACCCGCCAACCGCCCATTCCACATTCTGAAATCCGCAATCCAACATCCCTCTCAGCCCTCCACCGGAGGCGGCAGCAGGTCTCCGAGGATGGCGCGGATGTGGCGGCGCTCGCTGGCGCCGAGATGATCGTGGCGCCCGCTGGTGTCGGCGCCGTCAAGCACGGCGGCGAGCCGGGCCAGCACGCGCTGCTTCAAAGGAGGGCTGAGGTGCTCGAAGGTGAGGGAATGGATCATGTAGCTGCAGCGGTATTTGAAGAGGCGGGTATGGAGCTGGAAGTCGCGCAGGGAGCGGCCGTCGGCGTTGCGGCGCGCTTTTTTCAGGAAGGCGGCCTGGAAGGCGCCGTCGCCCTCGATGCCGCCCTCGGGCAGCGGGGCCTCGTCTTTGAACAGCAGCGCGTCGAGCACGTCCTCGGCGCAGTGCTCGATGATTCGCAAGGCGGTGCCGATGGGTTCTTCGAGCACGGGCTCCCCAAGCTCGCGCTGGAGGCTGGTCTGCATGTGCATGGCGCGCAGGGAGCCGTGATTGGCCTTGGTGAGGGTGTTTTGCACACCGGTCTGGTGCTCCAGCACCATGAGGGCGATGATGTCACTCGTCGCGCGGGGATAGGCGGAGGTGTCGAAGAATGCGGTGAGGCTGGTGACATTAGCGCCTTTTTCCACCGGCATGTCGCAGGAATTGCCGGGCAGCTCGGTGGCGGTGACATTGCCGCGGTGGTGGGAGTCGCCATGGCGTCCGGTGACATACCAGCCGCCCCAGCGGCTCTCAAAGGGCGTGGTGCTGTCCACCACGGTGCTGCCCTGGCTCATGATGGGGTGGCCTTCGGGGCCGGGGAAGACGGAGCGCACCAGCACGCCGGGCACACCGGGTGAGAAGACGCCGCCGTGGCAGCTCAGGCAGCTCGCGTCGCGCTGAAAGTGGAGCGGCTGCTTTTCATCCACATAAGGGTCGAGCAGGTAAAAGACGGGGCCGAGCCGCGGATCCAAGGCGGCCACCTCGATGGAGCCGCCCAGGCAGTAGCCGATGTAGGCCTCGTCGCCGAAATACACGACACGCGGAGTCTGCGGATGGATGCGGTCGTTTTGTTTGCTGGTCTTGGAGAAGACCATGACCTGGGACTCCTCCGGGATCTGCAGATGGCGCAGGAGGTCCCGCAGCACGGTCCAGGCGTCGGTGCGGTCCACATCGGCCTTGCCTTCGCGCATGAGCTTTTCCAGCCTCTGGGCGGCGTCGCGCGGCTGGGTCTGCGAGTAAAAGATGGGAGCCTGCTCATAAGGATCCTCCGCGCGCAGGCACAGCAGCGGCGGCAGGGCGAGGCAGAGGAAAAGGGCGTGGAGTTTCATGACAGCAGGACGGAGTTCATCCGCGCGCCAGGCGGGCCGCAGACCAGGTCGCGCAGCGTATGGGCGTCGAGAGAGGCATAAAAGCTCTCCATGGCGCCGGCCAGCAGGCCCTTCAATCGGCAGTGGCCGTTGATGCGGCAGGCGTTGCGGGCGGTGTCGAAGCACTCGACGATGGGCGGGCTGCCCTCGGTGCGGCGCAGCAGCAGGCCCACGCGGATCTGCTCAGCCGGCATCGCCAGAGTGATGCCGCCGCCGCGTCCGCGCCGGGTCTCCAGATAGCCGAGCTTGGCCAGGTGGTTGACGACTTTGACAAGGTGATTGCGCGAGATGTCATAGGCCTCCGCCACCTCGCTCAGATTGAACGGGGCGTCCTTCAAGGCGGCGAACATCATCACCCGCAGGGCATAATCACTGAACAGACTCAGGCGCATGGGGAGATCAACGCGGGCCGGGTTCCAAATCTGCATTCGCGATGCAACAATCCATGCGCGTATTTTGCGCGGCCCGTTTCCTCCCTTGGCGCCGCTGCGCCGTTCCCGAGCTCATGCACGGGAGCTTTCGGCGCGGTGGTGGAGGGTCAGGGCGCTGAAGACGATGGCCAGCAGGCAGCATGCGCACATGGCGGCGATGACACCGCTCCAGCCCCAGTGGTCGGCGAGCCAGCCGACGCCGGTGCCGGCGATGGCGCTCCCGAAGACGTAACCGAAAAATCCGGTGAAGCCCGCGGCGGTCCCGGCGGCCTTTTTCGGCACCATGTCAAGGGCCTGCAATCCGATGAGCATGACCGGGCCGTAGATGAAAAAGCCGATGGTGATGAGCGCGGCGATGTCCACCCACAAAGGCCCCTGGCGGTTCAGCCCGTAAACGACAAGGCCGAGCAGGGTGGGGATCATGAAAAGGATGGTGGCCGGAGCGCGCCGGGAGCGGAAGACCTTGTCCGAGACCCAGCCGCAAAGAATGGTGCCGGGAACGGCGGCCCACTCAAAGCAGACCCATGCGGCGGTGGACTCCTTGAAGCTGAAATTCTTCGCTGTCTGCATGTAGGTGGGGATCCAGTCCACGACACCGTAGCGGACGAAATAGACAAACGCGTTCGCCACGGCGATGGCCCAGAGCAGCTTGTTGTTGAAGACGTGGCCGAAGAAGATTTCGCGAAAAGTGAAAGTGCGCTCGTGCTCGTGGCTGTAGTCGGGCGGGTAGTCGTTTTTATGCTCCTCGATGGGCGGCAGTCCGCAGCTCTGGGGCGTGTCACGCATGAGGACGAGGGCGAGCAGGGCGATGGCAGCGGCCACGAGGGCGTTGAAGTAAAATTTGGCGCCCCAGTCACCGAAAATCATGACACCCCAGAGCGCGATGACGGCCACGAGCGCCCCGCCGACGTTGTGCGCCACATTCCAGACGGAGACGGCGCGCCCGCGCTCGCGCGTGCTGAACCAGTGGACCATCGTCTTGCCGCAGGGCGCCCAGCCCATGCCGTTCACCCAGCCGTTGAGCGTCTGGAGCGTGATCATGAGCGTCAAGGATGCATAGACCTCGCGCACCAGGCCGAAGACCGCGAGGATGGCGCAGGCCAGCAGCAGGCCGAGAGGCATGAAGAAGCGCGGGTTGCTTTTGTCGGACACGCTGCCCATGAGGAACTTCGAGAAGCCGTAGGCGATGCTCAGCCCGGTCATGGCGGTGCCCAGCTCCGCCTTGGTGTACTGGGGGTAGTGCTGGAGAATGTCGGGGATGGCCAGGGAGAAGTTTTTTCTCACCAAATAGTAACCGGCGTAGCCGATGAAGATGCCGGCGAACACCCGGCGCCGCAGCCGGCTGTATTCCGAGTCAATGCGGCCGGCCGGCAGGCGCTCGACGTGCGGGGAGGGTTTTAAAATGGAAATCATCGGGAGGCGATGCTGGATGAAGCCGGCAAGAACGGTCAAGACTCTTCCTTCAGGGAAGCGGGGCGCGTCCCGGACCGGCCTTGCCGGATCGAGGCCTTATCCGCGTGTGTCGCCGGCAGCGCGCGACGCCAGCCGGATCACTTCGCCTTTTTGCCCTTCGCTTTGGGGGTCTTCACCTCGATGATCTGCGCGTCACTGGGAACGGGGTGGTTGGCGAAGTCAATCACACCGCCTTCGGGCAGTTCCTTGAGCAGCACGTCCTTGATCTGGACCGTCATCGCCGGGCCGCGGTGGATTTGAAAGGCGAGCAGTCCCTCCAACGAGCGCTTGCCCTCGTCAAAGTCGAGCAGGTCCACCGTCACCTTGCCGTCGAGCTTGTGAACGAGGTGGTTTCCCTTCGCAATGACGGTGTACTCATGCCACTCGGCCACATCTGCCTGCACGGGATCCTGCTCGGAGGCCAGCCATTTGACGCCCGAAGGGTCCACGACGACGCCCTGGCCGTTTTGAGCGATGATGCCGCGCCCGCGCTCCTCGTACATCATGGCGTTGTTCGGCGCGGCGGGATGCACGTCGCACTGGTAGCCGCCGATGGACCACCTGCCGTTCTCAGGCAGCTCCTTGCTGCGGTATTGAATGCCGGTGTTGTTGCCGGTGACCTTGATCTTCGCGCGCAGCTCGAAGTTTTTCAGCACGCCGCCGCGCCAGATGAGGAACTGGTTGTAGCTCAGATGATCGGGGCCGTTTGTCTTGCCGGTGATGCAGCCGTCCTGCACGCTCCACAGCTCCGGATTGCCGTCCCAGCCGGCGAGGTCTTTGCCGTTAAACAGGGATTTAAAGCCTTCCTCCTGCGCATGGGCGGCGGTGAGAAGGCAGAGGGCGGTGACGAGGATGTCGAGGTTTTTCATGATGTGGAAACGGGGTGGGTTTGAGCGGATCAAAAGCGGGGCTTACTTCCACTCGCCGGGAGCGTCTGTCCATTGGGTGAGCACCTGGCGCCCGGTGACGGGCCACCAGTCCTGCAGGCGCCGGGCGAGGCGGGCGACGACCTCAGGGTTGTCTTTGGCGAGGTTTTTATCCTCATGCGGATCAGCCAGCAGATCAAAGAGCTGCGGGCGCTTTTCCGTGCGCGGATGGCTGCCGGCGTAGCGGTCGAGCCTGCCGTCGTAGGTCAGCAGCAGCTTCCATTTCCCCTCAACCACCCAGCGGTAGAGCAGGGTTGCCTCGGGCTTGTCAATGTCCGCCACGTCATGGGCGAAGGTTTCGCCGAAACACTCGGTGCGCGGGCTTGCGGCTCCGGATTTGAGCACGGGCAGCAGGTTGATGCCGGGCAGTTGCTCCGGGATGGGTGCTCCGGCGGCGGCGAGGGCGGTGGGCATCATGTCAATGCTGGAGCAGAGCTGCTCCCCCCTCATGCCTGGCTGGATGACGCCCGGCCAGCTGAACATGATGGGCTGGCGCGTGCCGCCCTCGTTGGCGGACTGTTTCGAGCGCGGTGCGTAGCCGGGATTGTCAGCGCTCTGAATCCAGCCGTTGTCGGCCACATAGACGAAGAGGGTGTTTTCCAGCAGCCCCTTCTGCTCGATGCGGTCCATGAGCTGGCCGCACGTCTCGTCAAACCACTCCACCATGGCGTAATACCGCGCCACAAAGTCAGACTCGATGCCCTTGGCCTTGTATTTCTGGAAAAGCCGGTCCGGCGGCGTGTGCGGCGTGTGCGGCATGAAGGGCGCGTACCAGATGAAGAAGGGCTTTTTCTCCGCGAGCGCGTGGTCAATGAACTCAAACACCGGCTCCATCCCCTCGCGCCCGATCTTCAGGCCGTCATCGCCATGCCTGCCGCCGGGCTGGGGAAAGCCGCGCGTCATGCCGTGGGTGAAGCCGCCGCGCTGGTGGCCGCCCTCCCACCATTTCCCGGACTGGTGGCTGAGATATCCCTGCGCGCCGAGCAGCTTCGCCAGCGAGGGCTGCGAGTCCATGCGGGCGATCAGCTTCTCCCGCAGCGCCTTGTATTCCACCGTCTCCGCCCCGGGGCCTTTGCCCTTGCCTTTGGCCTTGCCCTTGGCCGGGGCGTTCGTCTCCAGCGGGGCCGGGTCATTGCCGCTGACCTTGTGCTGGTGGGCGTACATGCCGCTGGCAAAGGTGGCGAGCGCCGGACGGCACAGCGCGGTGGGCACATATCCGCGGGTGAAGACGGCGCTGCGCGCGGCGAGCTTGTCCAGGTTCGGCGTCTCGATCTGCTTGTGCCCCATGAAGCCGTAGTCGGTCCACGCGTGGTCGTCGGAGATGATATAGACGATGTTCGGCGCGGCGTGGGAGCACGCGGCAAAGAGGAGGGCGGGGAGGAGGAGACGAAAAAGGCGGGGCGTCATGGGACGGATGCGGTGCGCGCAAGACAACGCCCGCGCCGCTGCCCGTCTCACCGGCAAAAAATGTGTCGCATCCGGCAAGCGGCCTGCGCGGACTCACCAACCCATCGCCTGCATCCACTCGACGACGCGGAAAGGCCAGTCCTCCACGGGCATGTCCTTGGGCTTCATGCCGAAGCCGTGCCCGCCCTGGGTGTAGATGTGCAGCTCGCAGGGCAGGCCCAGCTTTTTGTACTCCAGGTAAAGCAGGGCGCTGGCGCTGGCGCTGGTCACGCCCTTGTCGTCATGCGCGTGGATGAGGCACATGGGCGGCGACTTGGGTGTGACTTTGACTTCCGGCAGCAGGGTGAAGGTGTCGTCCTTGCCGACGAGATACGCGGGATAGACCGGGATGCAGAAGTTTGGCGTGGCGTCCGGCGCGTCGAGCGCCGCGTCCTGCTTGTAAGTCCGCTCGTTGGCGTGCAGCGCGGTCATGACGGCGAGGTGCCCGCCCGCCGAGAAGCCGAGGATGCCGATGCGGTCGGGCTTGATGCCCAACTCGCCCGCGCGCAGGCGCAGAAGGCTCATGGCGCGCTGCGCGTCCTGCAGCGGCTCGCGCGAGGGGTTGGCCGGATCGCGCCGGGGCACGCGGTATTTGAGCAGCGCCGCGTTGTAGCCTTGCAGGTTCAGAAATTCGCACACCGCCGTGCCCTCATGCTCGAGTGCCAGGATGCTGTAACCACCGCCGGGGCAGACCAGCACTGTGGTGCCGTCGGACGCGGACGAGGGGTAGAAGGTCAGGGTCGGCTCCGACACGTTCGTCACGCGGCGGATGCCGTCGTCTTTCTCGCGCTTGATCTCCTCCTCCGGCTTGGATTCGTATCCCGCCGGGTCGGGCGCGCCGGAGGGCCAGAGTTTGAATGTCGTGGTCTCGGCGGCGGACGTGCCGGCGGCGAGCATGAGGAGAAATATCGGAAGCATTTTCATGACCACTCATCTTGCGCGGCGGTCATGCCTTCTGGCAAGATGAATTTCCGTCACATCGGCTTTACGTCCGGGAGTGGGATCCGCGGGGGGCTCACGATTCCGCCTGATCACACTGCGGCTTCTGCTGCGACGGCCACTTTGGGCACCAGATGCTCGGCGGCTTTGGCGGCTTCAGCGCGCAGGGCTTCGCGTTCGGCGGTGTTTTGCTGCTGCTGCTCGAACTCACGGCACCAGCCTTTGATCTCCAGCTCGTTGAAAATCTTGCCAATGACACGGCGCAGAAGGCCTTTCAGATTTGGCAGTTCCACCTCTTGAAGGCTGCGAATGGCGGCCTCCTTGTAGGTTTCGAGCATGAGGGTGGCTTTGTCGTATGCGCCGGTCTCGGTGGCCCACTGGCGGATGGCGGTTTTCTCCGGCAGCTCGGTGGTCTGGCCGTTCCAGAGGGCTTCCATCGTGTCTTTGATCTGGCCTTTACCGCGCTCGCGCAAAAGGGCGAGGATGATGCTGGGCCGGATGCTGACGTTCGTGGCGGCGGCGGAGTCGTCTCCAAGATCATCCAGGTCGTCGCGGATCTGGTAGGCGATGCCGAGATTCTCGCTGTAGGCGTGCAGGGCGTCCTCGGTGTCCTCGATCCGGCTGGCGAGAGCGGCGCCAATCTTGAGGGCGACTTCAAAAGCGGGGGCGGTCTTGCTGCGGAAGATTTCCAGAACCTGGGTGTTGCTGAGGGCCAGCGGGTGGTTGTTCCAAAGCAATTCGGCGCCTTGACCGCGGCATAGCTCGCGCTGGCCTTCCGCGGCGACTTTGAGGCAGGCGGAGCGCAAGTGCGAGGGGGCCTCCATCATCGCGAGCAGGCGGTAGCCTTCGCCGATGAGGAGATCCCCCACATTCAGCGCGACCGGGATGCCGTGCTCGGAGTGGAGTGTCGGCTCGCCGTAGCGCTCTGCATCGTTGTCCTCGATGTCGTCGTGAATGAGGGAGGCTTTGTGAAACGCCTCGACGGAGACGGCTGCGAGTTTCACAGCGTCAGAAACAGGGCCTTCGGGGTCTTCGCGCAGGGCTTGATAGGCGGCGATCGTGAGGAAGGGGCGCCAGCGTTTGCCCGCGCGCGCCAGCCAGTCGCGGGCAATTTCCTCCGTCTGGCAGGTGGGCTTGCCAAGAAGCGCATCGAGCGCGTCGCGGGTGAACCAGGTTTTGACCTCGTCGTGGAGGGCGTTGAGATTGAGGCGGCGGGTTTTGTCCTCGCTGGTCAGGTGGATGTAATCCCAGACCCAATCCACATCCACCGTGGTGTCTATGCAGTCATCCTGGAGCAGGGGAACAGCCACGGCAGGAATGGCGGCGGCCTCGACATAAGGGAAGGTGCGTTCGAGCACGGGAAGGCAGGAGATGCCGACGATGGCCTCAATCTTGCCCGTCTGGATGAGGGACATGACGATGGCGCTGCCCTCGGCGACAAGGACGGCGTAGCCCAGCTTTTCGGCCTCGTTTTGGAAGTCCTGGATGGAGCAGAGGCCGCACTGCTTGCAAAGCAGGCCGAATTCGTCAAAAGGCGCGGGGCATTTGCTCTCCACCCGCAGGCACTTCGGCATGAGCAGCAGTCGCTTTTCAAAAGGCACGGTGGCCAGGGACTCGCGCCAGGTTTCGTTGGCGAGCAGCACACCGGTGTAGTCCCGGTAGGCGGGGTCTATGCCGTGGATGGCGAGGATTTTGTCCGTGTGTTCCTGGAGTTCCTCGATGGGAACAGGTGGCACAAGCTTTGTTTCCTCCGTGTAAGCGCGCACGGACTGAAGTACAAAATCACGGTCCTGCTTGGTCTGGGGGATGTTTTTCTTCGGTTGCCGAAAGCGGCGCACCAGTCCGGGAATGGCGGGCGGCAGGGCGGCGGAGCGGACGGCGACGGTGGACATGGAGTGAAAATGAAATTCGAAGCTCCAAGGGGGGATTCTCAAGCCGGGGCATTTTGAGAATCGGTCTTCGGAGGTCTTTCTGTAACCGTGGCGCGGGATGGTGGTCTTGCAAGGATTGCGCCTCAGTGGGCGGAAATTGCGCGAAAGCCGGCGCGGTGGCCCGGTTGCCGGAAAAAACGGCGCGGCCAGGTAAGCCGCGCCGTTTTCGCAGGGGAGGGATGGATTGCGCTTCTTATTTGCCGAGCGCGCCTTTGATGGCCTCGATGACTTCCGGCGCGTCGGGCTTGGTGCGCGGCTCAAAACGGGCCAGGATTTTGCCGTCCTTGCCGACGAGGAATTTGCCGAAGTTCCACTTCACATCACCGGGGAAGGGCGAGTCCTTGCCGCTGAGCGCCTCGTAGAGCGGGTGTTTGTCCGCGCCTTTGACCACGACCTTGTCGAACATGGGGAATGTAACCTTGTATTTCGAGGAGCAGAACTCCTTGATCTCATCGTTGCTGCCCGGCTCCTGCGCGCCGAAGTCGTTGCAGGGGAAGCCAAGGACGGACAGGCCGTGCTTGGCGAACTCCTGGTGCAGGGCCTGGAGCTGGGTGTACTGCGGCGTGTTGCCGCAGCGCGAAGCCACGTTGACGATAAGCAGGACTTTGCCCTCGTAGGCTTTGAGGCTGGTGTCCTTGCCGTCAATGTCCTTGAGGGGGATGTCGTAGAGTCCGTCCGCGCAGGCTGTGGCGGCGAGGGCGGCGGTGATGGAGAGGGTGAGAAGTGTCTTCATGGGAACTGAATAACGAGCGGCGGGGCGGAAGGGTTTCATCTCCAGTGGCGGGATGCATTTTGGACCGGAAACGCCTTCCGCGTTGCGCTTCCCGCGCGCTGGCGCTAGCACTCAGGCGCTCATCCCCCCGCACACAAGACATGTCCGCCAAAATCATCTACACCCTCACCGACGAAGCCCCGCTCCTCGCCACATATTCGCTGCTTCCCATCGTCAAAGCCTTCACCAAGGCGGCGGGCATCGAGGTCGAGACGCGCGACATCTCGCTCGCCGGCCGCATTTTGGCCCAGTTCGGGCAGCAGGACGATGATTTGGCCTATCTCGGCAAACTTTGCCTCGAACCGACCACGAACATCATCAAGCTGCCGAACATCTCCGCGTCCGTGCCGCAGTTGAAGGCGGCCATCGCCGAACTTCAGGCCAAAGGCTACAAACTGCCCGATCTGCCCGAAAACCCGCAGACCGACGAGGAAAAGGAGATCAAAGCGAAATACGCCAAGGTCATGGGCAGCGCCGTGAATCCCGTGCTGCGTGAAGGAAACAGCGACCGCCGCGCGCCAAAGGCCGTCAAAGACTACGCCAGGAAGCACCCTCACAAGATGGGCGCCTGGACCGCTGACTCGAAGACCACCGTCGGCACGATGGGCAAGGATGATTTCTTCTCCAACGAGAAGTCAGTGACCGTCAATAATGTCACTGAGGTCAGCATCACCTTCACCGCCAAAGACGGCACTCAAAAAGTCCTCCTCCCCAAGCTCGCCCTCAAAGCCGGCGAGATCATGGACGCCACGAAGATGAGCAAGAAGGCCCTCGTCGCCTTCTTCGAGCAGCAGATCGCCAAGGCGAAGGCCGATGGCGTGCTCTTCTCGCTCCACATGAAGGCCACCATGATGAAGGTCAGCGATCCCATCATCTTCGGCCACGCCGTCAGCGTCTTCTTCAAAGACCTCGTCGCCAAACACGCCGCCACGCTCGCCGAGATCGGTGTGAACTTTAACAACGGCTTCGGCGACCTCATTGCGAAGCTCGACAAACTGCCCGCAGACAAGAAAGCCGAGATCGAGGCCGACATCCAGGCCGCCTACGCCAGCGGCCCCGCTTTGGCCATGGTGAACAGCGACAAAGGCATCACCAATCTCCACGTCCCGAGCGACGTCATCGTCGATGCCTCCATGCCCGCCATGATTCGCGGCGGTGGCAAGATGTGGAACGCCGCCGGCAAGGAGCAGGACACGCTCGCCGTCATCCCCGACAGCAGCTACGCCGGCATCTACCAGGCCACGATTGATTTCTGCAAAAAGAACGGCGCACTCGATCCGAAGACCATGGGCAGCGTGCCGAATGTCGGCCTCATGGCCCAGGCCGCCGAAGAATACGGCAGCCACAACAAGACCTTCGAAGCCCCCGCCGACGGCGTCATCCGCGTCACCGACACCGCGGGCAACGTGCTCTTTGAGCACAGCGTCGAGCAGGGCGACATCTGGCGTGCCTGCCAGACGAAAGACGCGCCCGTGCAGGATTGGGTGAAGCTTGCCGTCAACCGCGCCCGCGCCTCGCAGACCCCCGCCGTCTTCTGGCTCGACAAAGCCCGCGCCCACGACGCCCAGATCATCGCCAAGGTCGAAAAATACCTCAAAGACCACGACCTCACCGGCCTCGACATCCGCATCCTCCCGCCCGCCGAAGCCTGCACCTTCAGCTTGGAACGCATCGTCAAGGGCCTCGACACCATCTCCGTCACCGGCAACGTCCTCCGCGACTACAACACCGACCTTTTCCCCATTCTCGAAGTCGGCACGTCCGCCAAGATGCTCTCCATCGTCCCGCTCATGAACGGCGGCGGCCTCTTTGAAACCGGCGCCGGCGGCTCCGCGCCGAAGCACGTGCAGCAGTTCTGCGAGGAGAACTACCTCCGCTGGGACAGCCTCGGCGAGTTCTTCGCCCTCGCCGCGAGCTTTGAGCATCTCGCCGACACCTTCAAGAATCCGAAGGCCAAAGTCCTCGCCGACACCCTCGACGCCGCGAACGGCAAGTTCCTCGAAAACGACCGCAGCCCCGGCCGCAAACTCGGCACCATCGACAACCGCGGCAGCCACTTCTACCTCTGCCTCTACTGGGCCCAGGAACTCGCCGCCCAAACCGCCGACGCCGACCTCGCGAAGACCTTCAAGCCCATCGCCGAAGCCCTCACCACCAACGAGAGCAAGATCGTCGCCGAACTCCTCGCCGTCCAAGGCCAGAAAGCCGACGTCGGCGGCTACTACAAGCCCGACAACGCCAAAGCCGATGCCGCACTCCGCCCGAGCGCCACGCTGAATGGGATCTTGGTGGGGGGGTGAGGCCAAAATCCACTCTTGCGGCCAGCAGACTGTGTGGCACACTTTGGCACACAAACGCCATGCCTGCCGTCGCCACTGCCCGCCGCTCGAATCGCCTCGTTGCCCGAGTTACATCGGACGATAAGGCTTTGCTGGAGCGTGCTGCTGGATTGGAAGGTTGTTCCGTCGCTGTGTTCGTGATTTCTCATGTTCGTGCTGCGGCGGAAGAAATCGTCCGGCGACATGACACGGTGAGATTGAGTCAAACCGAGTCGCGTCGCTTTGTGGAAGCCATCCTCGCACCCGTAAAAGCACCCACCAAGCGCATGCGCACGGCTTTGGACCTGCATCGCAAGACGGTCACCGAGCGCTGATCCATTGCGCCGCCGACTTCATCGTGATGAATTGGCGGGACTCCGTCAGAGGCTGGAAGCCAAAGCTGGCATAAAACGCTCGAGCCTTTTCATCCTTGGGATCAGTCACAATGGCCCACGAGGCGACTTCCTCAGAAGCTCTAACCGACCGATGCAGCATGCTTGCCATGAGCCTTTCGCCGATTTGCTGTCCTTTGAACCTCAAATCGCGCGCCAAACGGCCCAGCAAGGTCGCAGGCAGTTCATGGTATCGCGGAAGCTTCTTCGTCACCGATTCTGGCAGGGCAGTTCGCAGCACCGTGGCTGCTGACAGCGTGTAGTAACCGGCAATCACTGTTGGCTTGTCCTCCGGCACTATCACGAAGCAGGCGGAAGTCCCGGCCTCCATCTCCTTGCGGGCGCGAAGCCGGAGGAAGTCATTCAATGCCTCAACTCCACAACCAAACTCCTCCCGGCAGTGTTTTGCCGGATTGAGAGGTTCGACGATGAAGGTTTGGCTCATGTGGCTGTTTAGCCTTTCGGCTGGATTACTCAACAATCGCCCCCTCAAACCTCTCCGCCAGCCGGTAGCTGCGTCCCTTCTTCGACGCATTGGCGACGGCCAAAATGCCTTCCGACACCCATTTGGCGCACTGCTCGCGGCCTTGGCGTGCCGAGAGGCCGAGGTAGGTGGCGAGTTCGTTGGAGGTGACGATGCGATGCTTCGCGAAGAGGCCGAGCGCCTGGCGTTGCAGCGGACGCAGTTCGTGGAGCAGCGCGGCTTTGTCCTGCGGCGCGGACAGGCTGGAGGCTTCGGCACGGGCGGCGACCTTGGCAAAAGCATCGGCCATGCCTTCGCAGAAGTATTGCACGAAGCCGCTCACATCCGCCTCGGCACGACCGAGGTGGTAGTTGTGGCTGGGCCCGACCGAGAGCGCGTCGTAATAGCCGCGCAGATGCCGGGCATAGTATTCCTCCAGCGAGTAGATGCCCTTCAGCCCGTAGCCGCAGCGATGCAGGATCAGTGTGGTGAGCAGCCGCGCGGTGCGGCCATTCCCATCGTAATAAGGGTGAATCGTGGCGAACTGGTAGTGCGCCAGCGCGGCGATGACCGGCACGGGCAGGTCGCGGGACTCGATCTCGTCATTGATCCACGTCACCAGCTCGCCCATCAGCCCCGCGACCTCCTTCGCCTCCGGCGGCAGGTAGGTGATGGCACCGCTGGCGCTGTTGCGGATCACGTTTTGACCGTCGCGATAAGGCGTGGGCCGCTTTTTACCCTCGAAGGCCAGTCCATGAATCGTCTGGATGTCCTTCTCGGTGAGCTTCCGCTTCAGCGCCGCCCGCGATCACCTCCTCCACCTGCGGCAGCGTCAGTCGGTTCCCCTCGATTTGCGTCGAGTAGTGCGTCGTCAGCAACCGTGCCGACTCCCGCAGCGAAGCGATCTCTGCTGCGTCACCGGCAGCCGGTCCACCGCCACCCGCGAAGCCTCAATGGCCATCAGCGCGGGGTGACGCTGGCATGGCGGGAGGCGGCGGTGAAGGCGCGGCCGTTTTTGGCGGGGGTGTTCGAGGGGCTGGAGCGCGGGCGGGGCAGGCGGTTGTGAGCCTTGGCTCAATCCGTTGTGGCAACCCCGGTTTTCACCAGGGGTTTGAGTTGGGAGAAGATTTTTTCTCCGATGCCCGGTACGCGCGCCAGTTCCTCAGTGAAGCGATACGGGCGGCGCCCCTCCAGCCGGCGCGCTAGGACGGGACCGATGCCGGGAAGCCGCTCAAACTCGGCCGGGTCGCGGAGTTCAAGTCCACGGGCGCGGTGGATTGCCTTGACGGTGTGCTGCCGGCGGCTCCCGCCTTTTGATCGGGCCTGGTTTTCCCCGCCATGTCCTGGGACACCAGCGCGCCCACGCTCCAGACAAAAAACCCAGATCGGCAGGCTGGACGCGACCACCCCCTCCCATGGATCGGTTTTTGCCTCTGGAGGGGATGGCGCGGACGATGGGGATGCTGGTTCGCCGGGATCAGGCGCCATCGTTCCAGCCGATTTTCAGGCGCGCCTGGCTTGGCAGTCCCGTGTGATCAGGATTCCTTTTTCTTGGCGGCCTCTTTTTGGGTCTGGCCCTCCTTGCCGGGGGCCGATTTTTTCGGCTCGGCTTTCTTTGGCCCGGTTTTCTTGGAAGCGCCGGTTTTGCCTTCCTCTTCGCGCTGTTTGACGCCGACGTTGATTTTGACCACGACGTCATTGCTGTCGCCTTCCGCTTTTTTGAGCACACCGCCGACCCATTTGCCGGGAACCACGTCCGCTGCTGTGGCGGGTTTGTCACCGTTCACATATTCGGTGGCGGAGTTGACGGTGTATTTCGACTGCTGGGCGTCCTCGTTGTTGCTGCGCACGATGGTGAGCGTGCGCGAGGTGATGGACGCCACTTTGCCGTAGAGAGGGTAGGTGGCCCCCTTGGCCTTGGGTTCGGATTTGGATTTTTCCTGCGCGGGAATCACGGCGGGGATGAGCAGGCTGAGCGCCAGCGTGGCAAGCAGTGTGGATCGGATGGTCATGGCTTTGATTTTGGTTTGAATTCAAATGGCTTTATCCGGGGGCAGGTGAAGGCTAAGGAACGGGTAATTTTTGCACAAGCATTATTTTTGGGTCCATCCGGGTGCCTGGCCACACCTACCGCATTTTGGTGACCAACCGCGACGAAGACCACGTGACGCTGTGTCGCGATTACAACCAACGTGCCTGCATCGAGCAGCGAATCGAAGAGCTCAAGAACGACCTGGCCGCTGACGGATTCTGCATGAGGCGGTCCTACGCCACAGAGGCGGCGTTTTTGTGCGTGATCTTCGCGTTCAACCTCGTGAGCCTCTACCAACAAGCCACCGGCACGCGCAGCGAGAAGCACTATCAAGGCCCCGCGACACTGCGCAGCACGGTGTTCATGGGTGGAGCCATCCTCGGCAAGCGGGGACGGCAGCCGGTGCTCCACATCGCGCAAAGCTGGGCTGGTGCTGAGAAGCACCAGCCCTTGATGGGCAACCTCTTGGCGTGGCGAAAACGAACTTCGCCGAAGTTGGAACCTCCTGTTGCCACGCCGCCTCTAAACAACCTCAAAAACGTCGCCTAACTTCGAAATTCGGGCTTAACTTTCCCTTCCGTTGAGCCAAGCACTTTTTCGCTTGCGGGTATTGTGGGGTTGTTGAGGATCAATCGGGTTCATTCGGCACGAGGACGAGGATGCGGTCCTCATCGAGTGGAACTTCTTGGGGCATTCAGGGGATTTGTTACAGTGGTGGGCGTGCTGCCATGGAAGCTGATTTCATTGTCATCGGCGGAGATTCATTGTTTGATGACCTGCCAGAGGGCCTATTGGGTTCGAAGGCGGCGATGTCGTAGAGAGGCGCTTTGATGCTTGCGCGGTGGGCTTTTTCTCATGCAGGCTCGAAGGCGTTCGGCTGGGGTGTGGAGGCGGCGAGCATTTGCAGTTCAAGCTTGGCATTCTCCGCTCCGAGCTCCCGCAGCCAGGCCAGTGGACCGCCGAGGAAGGGAGGGTAACCGGTGCCGAGGATCATGGCGAGGTCTATGGCCTCGGGGGTTTGGGTGAGTTTTTCCCGGGCGCAGCGCGCGGCTTCGTTGGCGAGCAGCAGGGCCAGGCGGTGCTGCACATGCTCCAGCTCGGAGGCGTCGTGCTTCACGGTTTTGCGCTTCACCCTGGCTCCATGCTTGTAGAAGCCTTCGCCGGATTTTTTACCCAGCTTGCCCGTGCTGACCCTGCGGTCGAGCAGGTCGCTGGCGGCGAGGCGGTCCGGGAAGGCGGCGACGAGCGTGCGGCCCACATGCGCGGCGACATCGAGCCCGATCTCATCCAGCAGGCGCAGCGGCCCCATGGGCATGCCGAACTCGAGCATGGCCTCGTCAATCGTTTCCGCCGGGATGCCGCTCTCATAAAGCCGCACGGCCTCAATGAGGTAAGGCATGAGCACGCGGTTGACGACGAAGCCGGGGCTGTCTCTGACCACGACGGGTGTTTTGCCGAGCTTTTGCACAAAGGCGGTGGCGGTGGCGATGACATCGTCACTGGTGTGCGGTGTGGTGATGATCTCCACCAGCGGCATGCGATGCACCGGATTGAAAAAATGCAGGCCGATGACGCGCTCCGGATGAGGAAGCGTCCCGGCGAGTTCCGTCACAGACAAGGCCGAGGTGTTCGTGGCGAGCACGGTGTCAGGGCCGCAGCGCGCGGCGAGATCGGCGAAGATTTTTTTCTTCAAGGCCATGTCCTCCGTGGCGGCCTCGATGATGATCTGCTCGTGCGTCAAGGGCACGCGCGTGTGCTCGGCACTGAGGCGGTCGAGCGCGTCGCGCATCTGCGCGCGGCTCACGGTGCGACGCTTCACACCCTCCTTCAGCAGGCCGTGGATGCGCTCCATGCCGCGCGCGAGGGCATCCGTGCTGATGTCCTGCATGAGCACGCGCACTCCGCGCGAGGCCAGCCACTGCGCGATGCCCGCGCCCATGACACCCGCGCCGATGACGGCGGCGTGATGCACCGGTAGGGCCACTCCGCGCGGCCAGGGCTTTTTGTCCGCCTCCTCCTTGCGGAAGAAGAGGTCGATCAAATGCCCCGTGGCGGGTGTGAGCGCCAGGTCCTGGATGGCATGGCGCTCGATTTCCATGGCCTTTGGCAAGGGCGCGACAGAGGCGCGCATCGTCACCTCCACGGCACGCAGCGGAGCTTGATAAAGGCCGCGTGTTTTGGTGAGCACGGCCTTTTTCACCTGGCTGGCGATGAAGTGCCGCGCGCCTGGCAGCAGGCTGATGCGCCCGGTCAGAGAGAGGCGGCGCTTTGGCGCGCCGAGCGCGATGCGGTGATGCACGAAGTCCTCGAAGCGCTCACGCGGCACGATGAAATCGGCGAGGCCAGCGCGTTTCGCGGCGGAGGGTTTGAGCAGCTTGCCGGTGACGATGAGCTGCAAGGCCGCAGGCAGACCAAGGAGGCGCGGCAGCCGCGTGGAACCGCCCCAGGCGGGCACCAGGCCGATCTGTGTCTCGGGCAGGCCGAGGCGCGTGCGGTCGCTGTCGCTGACGATGCGGGTGTCGCAGGCCAGGGCCAGCTCCAGACCGCCGCCGAGGCAGGCGCCATGAATGAGGGCGATCTTGTGCAAGGGCAGCGCGGCGAGGCGGTTGAAGACTTTTTGTCCCAGGCCGATCATCGTCTCCAGCTGCCGCACGGGAGCGTGGCGCACCGCTTTGAGGTCGGCTCCGGCGATGAAGATGTGATCCTTGGCGCTTTGGATGACGAGGGTCTTCAGCGTGGAGTCACGGCTCACGGCCTCCAGGCAGAGGTCGAACTCATGGAGCGTGGTTTCATTCCACACGTTGGCCGCGCCGCCCTCCATGTCGAAGGTGATCCAGGCGGTGCCGTCCTCGTCCGAGTCGAGGCGGAAATGACGCAGGGATTTCGCACGCATCATGGGGCTGGGAGGGCGCGGGATGAAGGCGTCCTCATGATCCGTTTCGAGGGATTGGAGAAGTTCCATTTTCATGAGGGTTGGACGGGGTGAGGGTTGGGAAAAATC
Source organism: Verrucomicrobiaceae bacterium UBA2429 (assembly GCA_002343505.1). Classification (GTDB taxonomy): domain Bacteria; phylum Verrucomicrobiota; class Verrucomicrobiia; order Verrucomicrobiales; family Verrucomicrobiaceae; genus Prosthecobacter. The sequence continues at coordinate 49,910 of DDQZ01000094.1, forward strand.
AATCGCGCTCCAGCAAGGCCGCGCCGCCCTGCCCGCCGCCGATGCAAAGGGAGACGAGTGCGCGCTTGCCGCCGGACTCGCGGAGTTGGTCGAGAGCGGAAAGCACGAGACGCGCGCCAGTGGCACCGACAGGATGACCGAGCGCGATGGCGCCGCCTCGCGGATTGAGCTGCTCGTCAGCGATCTCGCCCAAAGGCGCGTCCAGTCCGGCGCGGCGCGCGCAGACAGGTTCTTTGAGGCATTTCAAAACGGCGAGCACCTGCACGGCAAAGGCCTCATTGATCTCGATGACATCCGCCTGCTCCAGCCTCATGCCGCTGTGGTGCAGCACGGCATCCAGCGCGCGCACCGGGCCGAGGCCCATGCGGCGCGGGTCGCAGCCGGTGTAGGCGTAGTGGGTGAGTTTGCCGAGAGATTGCCATCCATGACGTGAGGCGGCCTCCTCGCTCGCCACCAGCAGGGCCACCGCACCATCGGTGATCTGGCTGGAATTGCCCGCCGTGACCGTGCCGTGATGGCGGTCAAACATGGGCTTCAGACGCGCCAGTTTTTCCAAGCTGGAATCCGCGCGCGCGCCGTTGTCAGCGAGCACTGGATGAAAGCCATGATCGGCCAAATAAAGCGGTGCCACCTCGGCGCGCAGCTTCTCCGCCGCCGCCAGGGCGCGCTGATGACTGCGCAGGGCGAAGGCGTCCTGCATGTCGCGGCTGATGTGGAACTCGCGCGCCAGCAGCTCGGCGGTCTCGCCCATGTTCATCTCCACCACGGGGTCGGTGAGGCCGAGTTTGAGACCGATGATGGGAGCGAAGTCGGCCGGGCGGAAGGAGGTCAAGGCGCCGAGCTTTTGCCCGATGCCGCGCGCCTTGCCAAGCGTGCCGAATTTCTCCGCAGCCTGGCGTGAAAAATAGAGCGGCATGTTGCTCATGCTCTCGGTGCCGCCGACAAGGAAGACCTCTCCCTGACCGGCGCACATCTTGGCATGAGCGGTGGTCAGCGCTTCCAGGCCGGAGGCGCAATTGCGATGCACAGTCATGGCCGGACGCGCCTCAGGGATGCCCGAGCGCAGAGCGATGACACGCGCGATGTTCTGCGCGTGAGCCGGCTGGCCGACACAGCCGAAGATGACCTCGTCAACGACCTGCGGATCAAAGCCGCCGCGTGTCAGCAGCGCGGACACAGCGGCCTTGCCGAGATCCACCGCATCCTGCCCGGCCAGGACGGTGCCCGCGCGGGTGAAAGGAGTGCGGATGGCGGAGATGATGTGGAGAGGTTTCATGGCTTTTATGGGGCAAGGATTGGCTTCAAGAGCTGAGCGCGGCTTCGCGCTCGGGTGTTTTCGGGCGGTGGTCGAGGAGCTTGGCCTCTTTCAAAAGCGTGCCGACGCCGAGGCGCTCGCGCATTTCGGGCATGTCGTGGAAATGCACGGCATTGGGGCGGATCTCGGTGACTTCGGCGAAGCGGTTCACCACGCGGTGTTCGAGGTCGTCTGTGTTGACGCCGTTTTCGGGCGTGACGTGCAGGACGAGCTCGTCCACCTCGTGCGGATCGTCGTCGCGTTTGCGCAGCTCGATCTGCCAGGCGGCCACTCCTTTCTGATCGTCGAGCAGGTGCTCGAGGATGTTGAAATTCACCAGCGTGCCTTTGACCTTGTCGAGGTGCAGCTCGCGCACCTCGCTGACGCGGCCGATGGGGCCTCGCAAACGCGGGCAGCGACGCCCGCAGTGCGGGCAGGGCTCCCAGGTGAGGCCGCCGCTGGCGATGTCTCCGGTCCGGTAGCGCAGCACCACGGTGCCGCGCGCGTCGAGCGGGGTGAAGACGATCTCTCCCGGCTCGCCATCCTCCGCAGGCTGGCCGGTGACTGGGTCCACGATCTCGATCAGGGCGAGGTCTGGGCTGAGGTGGAAGCCGCTGGCCTCAATGCCGGCAGGGCATTCTGGAAAAGCCATCTTTGCCTCTGTGAAACCGTAGGTGCTGATGACATGAGCGCCTTCGGAGCCTAGCTCGGCGGCCAGATCCACGAGGCGGGCGCGCAGGCCATCGGCCACTTTCTCACCGCCGAGAACGACGCGCTTGATGTTAGGCCAGTGCGCGCCGTTTTCGACACCCTGACGAAGCAGATGATAAAGGAAGGTGGGCATGCCGATGACGACATCGGGCTGGATTTTGTCCATGAGGCGCAGGTTTCCCTCCGTGCCCATGGCCTTGCCACCGCCGGTGCTGACCATGAAGGTGCCGAAGCTCAGCCCGGCATGATGCGCCTGCCAGAAGGCCAGATGCGGGGCGAAGGGGAAGGCATTCAAATGACGGAAGTCCTTCTGCGAGCGCCCGCATTCCATGAGCCTGCGGCCTGTGATGTCGAGGTTCGCCAGGTCATGCTTCGTAAAGAGAAAGGGCACCGGTTCGGAGGAGCGCCCAGTGGTGCTGGTGAGCAGCACGGGGCGGAACTCATGGTCCAGCGCCGCCTGAGTCGAAGCGCGGCCATGCAAGAGCGCGTGGAGGATGACATCCCACTCGCGCTTGAGCGCTGCCTCATCGGGCAGGAGCACGAATTCGCGCTGCTGCTCGCGCGGCACGGTGAGGTCGCCCTTGGAGGTAAAAGGCGCGTCACTCCAGTCGGCGAGCGTTTTTAAATCCGCGGGATGCAGATCATGCTCGGCGAAGAGGCGTCGGTAGTGAGCGCTGTAGGGCAGGACGCGCTTGGCGAGGTAGTCGCGCAGGCGGCGGAGCTGCCACCCGCGCCAGACTTCAGGCGGTGTGGAGTCCCACTTCGGGACAGGGGGATGCAGGATTTTCATGGCGCGTCTCCAGGTTGGGTGTGGGGCGCCCAAGCAGCGCGAGGATTCGCGGCAGGGCGGTGACCGCGGCCGCGCGTCCGGCGCGGATGTAGCGGTCGAAATTTTCAAAGTCGAACCATGTGCTCTCGCAGAAGAAGGGATGCACCACCACATCGGCGGAGCGGCATTCCTTTTCCACGAGGCCAAGCTGCGCGCACATGAGAGCGCGGCGGAAAGTGTCCAGCACATTGCCAAAGGCCAGGAGGTTGAAGGGGCGCAGCAGGCGGCGCAGCCAGTAGCCGGGGCGCGGGCTTTTGGTGTCAGGCGGTGAGAACATGCCCTTCGGGCAGGAGCGTATGTCCTCAGTCGTGGGCATGACGTTGACGGCGATGACATGGTCCAGGGCGAAGCGCTCGCGCAGCAGGCCCACGGGCAGCGGCTCCACCGCGCCGCCATCGGTGAAGCGGCGTCCGTCAATGTGAACGGGAGCGCAGAGGCCGGGTATGGCCGCGCTGGCATGGACCGCCGGCCCGACAGGACCGCTGTCAAAGACATGGGCGGCCATGCTGTCGAGGTCGGCGGCCACAACGAGGAGGGGTTTTGCGAGCTCCTCGAAGCTGCGCGAGCCAAGCGTGCGCTCCAGATGGCGGCGGATTTTCATGCCGCGAATCAGGCCGGTCGTTGGGGGAAAAACAGGGTCTAGCAGACGCAGCAGTGTGCGCCGGTCACGAATCTCGCGCGCCAGGGATTCCAGATCGGAGGGGCCGCAGCCTGCGGCGTAAAGTGCGCCGACATAAGCGCCCATGCTGGTGCCCGCTATGGCGGCGATGGGGATGCCTGCCTCTTCGAGCACCTCAATGACGCCCACATGAGCCAAGCCGCGCGCGCCACCGCCTGAGAGCGCAAGCCCGATGCGCGGAGCCTGTTTTTCCAAAGGCGGCGCACCACCACCGCATACCGGATCCTCCGCATTGCGCATCCATCCGGGACGGATTGGATTGAGATTGGTGATCATGTTTCATACCTCCCTTCTTGAGAGATGAGACAAGACAACGGGCGCTTTTGTTCAAGAGCGGACGCCGGTCCAGAACCGCGCGGACATGCCAGAGCGGGTGGGAATCATCGGAAGCGACGAGGTGTGCTCATGCGCATGGACGCGCGGCATCACTCGTCGAAAGCCTCGGCCACAGGGCGGCCATCCAAGGGATCGGGCGCGGGGATGTCCAGCAGCCACAGCACAGTCGCCGCCGTGTCATAGGTCATGGGTTCGCGCCCGGTGATTTCGCTCCCTTTGCGCACGCCCTTTCCCCAGGCGATCCAGGGAATCCGTGTGTTGTTCGGGATGGGGTCTGAGTGGCTCTTGTCCTTGCCACCGTGATCCGCGGTGATGATGACCGTCGTGTCCTCCGCGATGCCCGCTTTCCCAACCGCCTCAATCACGCGACCCAGCGCCTGGTCGCAGGCCTTGAACGCTTCCATCTGCTCGTCGGAACCCCAGCCATGTTTGTGTCCGTTAATGTCCACATCCGGCAGGTGAATGAAGCAAAGCCGCGGCTTCCTCTCCACAATCCATGCCGCCGCGCGCCGGGCCACCTCTGCTGCTGGCACCAGCTTCTTCTCCTCCTCGGCGGGGATGGGGCCGTAATCATACTCGCCTCCGCAATCAAAGACATTGAGCGAGTCCTTGAGCCACAAGTGGCGGAATTTGATTTTGCCGCAAAACAGCCCCGTGATGTTTTCAATGCCGGCCTGTTTGGCGAGGGAGAAAACCGTGGGCGTCTTCACAAGGCCGCGCAGGGGGAAATATTCGTTCCAGTCAATTTTATGCCGCGCGATGTCCAGCCCCGTGAGCATCGAGGTGTGCGAGGGCAGCGTCTTGGACGGAATGATGGTGCGCGCCCGCCAGGTGTGCGCGCCCTCCACCACCAGGCGGTCCAGGTTCGGCATCTCCGCCTTTTGCACCAGCTCGCAGTTCGCCCCGTCAATGCTGACGACGATGACATGGCCGGCGCGCGGCGCGGCGGTGGCAGCGGCGGCGAGAAGGAGAAAAAGGGCGGGAACGCGCATGAATGGACGAGGCTGGAATCATGCCGCCCGCCGCCGGCAATGCCAGCGTCTTTTCCGTCAACTGCTCTTTTTAACTGCGCTGCGGGCATCCCGCTGTTGGCCGAAGCGACAAGACGCGCGGATCACGGCCTGCTATACGCGCCGCCCTGCTCCCGTATTGCTGCTCATGGACCGTCGTGACTTTTTTAAAACCACCGCAGCAGCCGGCATGGCAGGCGCGCTGCCGTTTGCGGGCGCTGTGTCACCGCGTCAGCCTGGGCTCATCCGCGCGGAAAACGCCAGACCCGGCTCCAGTTTCCAGCTCACCCGCATGAGGCCGGACGACGCAAAGTCCCACCGCACTTCCTTGATCGAGGGCTATTGCTCGCGCCAATCGCTGATCGCGGGTGAAAAACTCGACATCTTCGTCAGCACCAAACCCGCCGCGCGCTTCATCATCGAGGTTTTCCGCGCGGGTTACTACGGCGGAGAGGGCGCCCGTCTCATGACCACGCTCGGCCCCTTCGACGGCATGGAGCAGCCCGTGCCGGAGATCGGCGTAAACCGTCTGCGCGAGTGCCGCTGGCAGGCATCCTCATCCCTCACCATCCCCGGCGACTGGCCCAGCGGCGTCTATCTCGGCCGCCTCACCACCCTTCCCGAATCCGCCGACAAGCCCTACTGGCAGAGCTACGTCATCTTCATCGTCAAAGACGACCGCCCTGCCGACATCCTCTTCCAGTGCAGCGACAACACGTGGCAGGCCTACAACCGCTGGCCCGTGAACGAGTCGCTCTACACCGATCCGCGCGCCGCGCATGCACCTGGCGTCAGTTGCAGCTTTGACCGGCCTTATGGCAAATACGTGCAGATCTTCGACAACCCGCAGAGCATGGGCAGCGGCGAGTTCCTGCTGTGGGAATACCCGCTGTGCTACTGGCTGGAAAAAGAAGGCTACGACGTGACCTACTGCTCGAACGTGGACAATCTCGATCCCGCCAACCTCTCCCGCGTCAAAACGATGATCAGCACCGGCCACGACGAATATTGGGACGTGCGCCAGTTCCACAACGTCAAGCAGGCCATCGCCGACGGCCTCAGCGTGCTCTGGCTATCGGCCAACGACGTTTACATGGTCACGCCCTTCACGCCGAACGCGAAAGGCGATGCCAATCGCCGCCTCACGCGCGAGACCTGCTTCGGCGAGTTCCGCGAGGAGGAAAAAGAGGCCTACTCGAAGGTCCTCGGCCCTTTTGAGAATCCCGGCCCCGACGAGCGCGACATCATCGGAGCGCGCACCGTGGTCCCCTTCAACGGCGGCGGCGACTGGACCTGCGCCATGCCGGACCACTGGCTCTTCGAGGGCACCGGCATGAAAAAGGGCGAGAGCATCCCCGGCCTCGTCGGCTGGGAATTCCACGGCGATCCAGATACCGCACGCGCAGGCCTCGAAGTCATCGCCGAGGGCAATGTCTGGGCCGGCGGCACGCGCCTTGGCAAATACGCCGCCACGATCTTCGAAGGTCCGAAGAAGAACATCGTCTTCAACGCCACCACCATCTTCTGGTCCCAGGGCCTCAGCGATCCACCCGGCCACATGATCCCGTGGAGCCACTATTCACGGCCGCATGGCCCCGATGAGCGCGTGCAGCGCATCACCAAGAATGCGCTGAAGCGGGCCATCGGATGACTCGGGTGCCGGCGAGCATGTCAGTTGCATCTTGCGCCGGGCGGCATTCATGTCAGCCGGCATGGCACTGCTTTTCCATTCCAAGAACCCGGCCACCGACTGGCTTTCGAACTTGTCACCTCATGGCTTCGTCCTTAGCGGTGTGAAGTGGCGCAGTGTGGAGCACTGCTATCAGGCCGCCAAATACGAGGACGCCTCCATCGTCAAAATCATCCAGACAGCCTCATCGCCCCTGGCGGCGCGCAAAGCCGGTCAGAACCGGTCCCTCGCTCCGAGGCAGGATTGGGATGAAAACAAGATCAGGGTAATGACGGAGGCTGTGCGGGCCAAGTTCACACAGAACCGGCGTTTGCGGGAGCAACTGCTGGCGACGGGAGACGAGGAGTTGGTCCACCTTTCGCGCAACGATTTGTTCTGGGGTCGCACAGCGGAGGGCGGGGGGGAGAACCGGCTGGGACTGATCCTGATGGAGGTCAGGAGCGAATTGCGCAGGCAGGACGGATGATGCCAGCTCGGAGAATGCCGCCCGTTCCAGCCCATCGAGTCCATCATTCCAGCGCGCGCGCCAGCCATTCGCGCAGGCGGGCGCGCTCCGGCAGGTCGCGCAGCACCCAGGCATCACTGTGATTGCGGAAGGGGATCGGCATGAAAGTCCACGCGCCTTCGATCCCCGTGGAGTTCAGCCATGCTTCGATGGCGCCGGTGCCGCCCTCGTGGCTGATGAACTGCGGCCTGCCGCGAAGCCGGGCCAGTCTTTGCAGCGCCGAGGCGCGGTCCGCGCCCGCATACGGCCAGCGTTCGCTCACGCCGTCATAATGACTGTGGCAGATGAAGGCGCGCCAAAGCGCCGCAATCTCGTCATCGTGCAACCCGAGGTAATTGCAGCCGATGCTGCCGCGCGAGAAGCCGCACAGCACCACACGCGCGGGGTCGCCTCCGTAACGCGCGCAGGTCTCGCGCACGGCGGCCAGGCAGTAGCGCTTGCTCTCCTGCACATCGCCCCACCATTTCACGGCGTTGCGTTTGCCGTCCTCGTGCGGCTCCACATAGGGCAGGCACAGCCAGAGAAATCCCCTGCCGCCGCTGATGCCATAGCCGAGCCGGCACCCCTCCACACCGCCGTCGCAGGCATCACCGAATGCGTTCCGGTAACCGCCATTGCCCGCGTATTCCACCAGCACTGGCAGTGGCGCGCCTCCCGGCTGCCAGCCTACTGGGAGATACAGCGAGTGCCGCACCCGCGTGTTCTCCCAGCCCGAGGCCGTGGCATACACCCGTTTTCCCGCGGCAGGCGGTCCCTCCGTGATTTCCGGCACGCTCAAGTCTGCGGCTACAGTGGAGAGATCAGGCAGCGTGGATGTCTGGGCGGGCATGAGCGTTCGAAGCAGCAAGAAAAGACATGCGGACAAGGACTGAATGAAACTCATGGGCGGGCGAAGCATATTCGAGAGACAGCATCAATGACAAACACCCAGCTCGGCGCAAGTGAGCGCCGGAAGACAGGAAAACAAATCGCAATGAAACCGGTCTGCAGGCAGATGAACCGGCGCAGTGGAGGGTCTTAATCAACTTCTTTCGCAATGACACCCGTCTCGAGTGCAAGCTGGGAAGCCTGCACTGAGGTCTGGATGCCAAAGCGGGTTCGAAAGACCGGTCAGCCATCAGTCACAGGCTGGATTTTACGAAGCCGGTAGGCGTTGTTTTCCTGAATGATCACATCAGGGAAGCCTGCGTCCCTGAGTTTGGCTTTGAGCTTGTTCATGAGCACGGAAAGGCCGTGCGAGTTGAGGTTCATGAGCCGTTGCAACTCCTCCCTGCCCGTCATGCCGGGAGACTCATTCAACAAATTCATGAGTTTGAGCTGAGCCGGCGAAAGCGGGATGTGCGAGCCGTTGATGGATGCTTCCATCACTGAAACCTTGATCACGAGTTGAGGCTGCCCAGCCACGGCATCACCGCCGATGTTGCGCAAAAGCGACTCGGCGAGGTCGAGTTTTTCCTCGGCCTTGAAGTAGGTCATGTAACCCTCCTCGAGCAGACGCCTGGCATCGAAAAACAGTTCAAATGCGCGTTTGATGTCGGCTGAGTGGGGAGACGGTGCGGCCATGTTGAAGGTGGGGTTGATTCACCTGGTATCCCGTCATGGCTCGATTTGTTAACGATTCTATTTCACGGCACACGGTGACCGCCCACGGCAAGATCTGGCACCGTCAGATTTTTTTGGTGATTCTGCGCACTGATCACCGGTGATGCCGGATGGCAGGCTAAAATTTGAAAAAATTCGAGCCATGCCGCAACTGTTCTTCTCTCATGCCGGGCCGTCTCTACAGCCCTTGATGTCCTTCGCCTCCCCCCGGTGGGAGTGTGTGCTTTTGCCGGCGGGGCGCGCCGTGCGTCTGGGCGCGCAAGGTTTGTCCTTCCACCCCGCGAGTGGTTCCGGCTCTGCCGAATGGGTGCTGCTGGCCGCTCCTGATTCAAGAGTGAGTGTCAATGGCGAGAATGCCGCTGTCACCGGCATCCGGGTGCTGCGCCACAAGGACATGATCTGCGCTGAGGGGATGCGGTTGTTTTTCAGCGGCGAAAAAATCGCCGCCGTCTCGGCGTTGGAGGCGGCGGACGTCCACTGCGCGCGCTGCCAGTCGGAGATGCAGACGGGAACTCCCGTTCTGCTGTGCCCGGAGTGCGGCGCGCCGCACCATGCGGAGGGCTGCTGGGATGCCGCGCCCGCCTGCGCGCTGTGCCCTCGGCCGACGAATGCGCGCGGCCTGCTCTGGTCGCCGGTGGAAGGAGGCTGGTCATGAATTTTGAGCGCGCGCTGCTCTGCGGGCTGGGCAACACCGGCTCGGCCCTCCTGCCTTTGCTGGCCGCGCTGCCGGGCTTGCGCGAGGTGGTGCTTGTGGATCGGGACCGGATTGAGCGCGCCAATCTGGCCTGCCAGGCGGGTCTCACCGCGGCGGATGTCGGCAGGTCCAAGGCCCGCGTGCATGCCCGGCGGCTGCGCGGGCTGCGTCCGGGCTTGAAAGTCGTGGCCTACGAACAGGACCTGGCGCGCATCCCGCTCGGCGAGTGGCATGGCGCGCTGGTGGCGGGCTGTCTGGACAACAACGAGGCCAGGGTCGTGCTCAATGCCGGCGCCTTTCGCGCGCGCGCCGCCTTGCTGCTGGACCTGGGGGTGCGCGCCGACAACCGCCTGGCTCGCGTCTCTGTGCTGCATCCCTGCCGCGCCGGGTCCGCCTGCCTAGAGTGCTCGTGGTCCGAGGCCGACTACTCGCCCGCGCGCCACGCCTGCGCTCCGCCCGCGCCTGCCTCCGGCGCTTCCGCCGCTCTCGGCGCCCTGGCCGCTTCTCTCGCCATGCTGGAGATCGAAAAACTGCGCGACTCCGCGCTCGAACCCGTCGCGCGCGAGGTGGTGGTGTGCGCGGACTCGCACGAGATTTTTTCGAGCGCACTGCACCGCCGGTCTGCCTGCCGCTTTGAGCACTCGGCGTTGAATCTCTCCACCGCTCCGCTGTCACTGGATGCCACCACCCTGGGTGAGTTTTTCCACTTGGCGTCCGTGCGAGGCGCGACTGCCATGCGCGTTGAAGGCCGGTTTTATCACCCGCCGCTTTCATGCTCCGCCGGATGCGGTGGCAGGCTCGCTCCAGGGTTCCGCCCGCGCGGCGGCGGCGGCGTGTGTCAGGTCTGCGGCAGGCCTTCTGCCGGCGCCGCAGCTTTCCAGTGCCAGACCGTGCTCGCGCAGGCCGAATGGCCGCCGCTTCTCGGCATCCCCCTCTCCAGACTTGGACTGCGCGACCGCGATGTCATCACGCTCGCCGCCGCTGACGGCCAGCCTTCCAGTTTCTTGATCACGCTCACATCCTCATGAACCCCGCCCAGCCCATCCACAGTCTGGAGGCGGAACTCGCCCTCCTCGGCATCACCGGCCCTTTTGCCGCTTTTCTCAATGCCCAGCACAAGCTCGCGTCCGCGCTTGACCAGGCGGGGGATGTGCTGCGCGTGACCCGAGCTGGAGCGGACCGCTTTTTGCTTAGCTTTCAATGCCGCACCCTCATCGGCTCCAATCAGCGCGACTGCCGCGCGGCGGACTGCCGGGTGATGGCGGGCATTTGGTTTCCGCAGGATTACCTGCGCCGCGCGTCAACCGCGGATGTGGTCACGCTGCTTGATCCCCGCGTCTTCCACCCTAACCTACGCGGGGGAGTCTTTTGCTTCGAATTGAAGCCGGGCATGGGTTTGCGGGACCTGGCTCATGTGATCTATGAGCTGCTCTCATGGCAGACGGTCAACACCGTTCACGGCTTGGACGATGAGGCCCTGGACTGGGCGCGCGCCAACCGCAACCTCTGGCCGCTGGACACGCGGCCGCTTTTTTCCAAACGCGCTCCGGCGGCGGAGAAGGAGGATACCGGCCATGTCTGACTTCCTCGCCTATGAAGCTCACGGTCCTGTCTTGGATTCCCGTGACGGCTGGCTCGTGGCCGAAATCCCGGTTGAGGAATCCCCGGCTCCGGCGGTGCTGGAGGTGTTGGCGCGCCAGGCGAGCTTCCCGCCGCGCTGGAAGCATGTGCTGCTGCCGGCTGGCGGCATGGTGCTGCGTGCTGAATGGATATCAGGCGCGGAGACACCCGGTGTGCGGAGTCAGGAGCCGGTTGACTGGCGCTCGCTGGTGAAAAGCGCCGGGATTGAGCCGCTGAACTCCGGCGCGGCACGGTCCCGGCGAGCCGCGCCGGACGCGGCGGCGCGTTTTGCCCTGCCCGGCTGCGCGGGGCGCGCCCAGGGCGCCAGGATGTGGGTGACGCTACTCAATGACGACACGGACAGCGCGCCCGACTCTGCCGTGCTTGAGGCCCGGAGTCTGCTCATGCTGCGCCTCCAGTCCCGCCTGCGACTGGTGCGCGCTGCCGCCGCCGATGGCGCCTGGCAGATCGAGGCCGCCTTTGCCGCTCCACCCTCCTCGCCCGCGGTGGCGCTTGCCGCGCGCGCACTGGCCGCGGCCGCTCGCATGGCCGCCGCCGAGATTGCCGCGCTGGCTGACCCCTCTCTGGCTCGGGCCTACCTGGCCCGCGCCGGCCACCCAAACAAACCACACCACCACCCGTGATCATGAACACCACGACCCTGCCCAACACCCGCATCAAACTGCGCGACATCACCGGCGCGCGCCGCTTCAGCCTGCCTCTGCCCTCCGATCCCGACACCACCGTTGGCGAGATCATCGAGGAGGTGGCCGGCGAGCTCAGCCACACCGACTCCACCGGCCGCGGCATACACTACACCCTGCGCCTCGATGACGGCCGCAAGCTGCACCGCAGCGACTCCGCCTCCGAACTCGCGGGCCGCGAGGCCACCCTCATGCCCAATGTGGACGCCGGGGCTTTTTGACTCCCGCTCCCTCATTTCGCCATGTTCGCTCCATCCCGGCATTCCTTCGCCATCCTGCTCAAACGCCACGCGCTTGAGCAGGGTAAGCTGGTGCTCCAATCCGTGATCGGACGCCGCGGCATCAAGCCCGACTGGACCCCTGCCATCGAAGCCCTGCGCTGGCGTGCGCTAAAACACCAGCATGCGCCGCCGCGCGCGCTCAACCCCGAGTTCCTGCCCGTCTGGGACGAGAACAAAGGCGGCGCGCCTCACGCCCGCGCGGTGCGTGTGCGCGCCGCCGGGCAGGAGGTGCTGCTGCCGGCATCGTTTTTTCAAACCGCCGCGGCGGCTTCCGCCTCCGACGTGCCCGGAATCGGCGCTCTTGCCGCGCCTGCGGCTGACCACGACGAGGACGGCGCGGACGGCGGCGGCGTCACCACTTGGGAGTTGCTGGCTTTCGAGCAGGGCGGAGCGCCCGCGATGCAAAAAAAATTCGCGCTCGAAAACGACGAGCCTGAAGACGTGCGCTTCCACGCGGCGGACATCGGAACGCTTTTGGCGCGCTCAGAGGCGGTGCCCGTGCCAGACGACGAGGACGCAGGGGCTGAGCATGAGGTGGACGAGGTCTTCGTCCCGCGCGTCATCGCGGGCAGGATCCTGCAGGCAGCGCAAAACGCGGGCGCGGTGGAGACAGGCGGCACCCTGCTGGGCCGGCTGCTGCGGGACGAGGCGCGCGGTACGATGGCGGCTGAGGTCCTGGCCTATGTGCCCGCGTTCAACGCCCCCGCCACCCTGACCACGCTCACTTTTACCGACGAGCACTTCGCGTGCGTGCAGGACACGCTGGTGCGCGAGCCATGCGCCGACTCACTCATCGGTTTCGCGCACAGCCACCCTTCATCTCATTTTTGCCCGCCCTCCTGCCCGCCGGAGCGGCGCGCCCTCTGCCCGCGCCAGCGCGCGGTGCTGAGCGCGGCGGACCTGGCCATGATTCAGACGGTCTTCCCACGCGCTTACTCCGTCTTCCTGCTGGCCAACATGGCTGACAGCGGCCCCACGCTGGCCTGTTTCGGCTGGGCTGGCGGCAGCGTCGTCAGGCGGCCTTACCGTCTGGTCTAGCCATTAATCTCACCCCCCTATCCCATGCCACGCACCATGCACCCCTCCCGCGAGGAACTCGCCGAAATCATCAAACTCGCCACCGATCTCACCGATCCAGGGCACCCCGTCTCCGTGGAGCAGCTTGCGAGCTGCGCTGACGAGGAGGCGCGCGCCCCGCTGCTGCGTCTCTGCGCCACCGAAGCGCGCCGGCAAAAGGAGTGCGTTCGGCGCATGGCGGGGATCAATGAGCGGCTCTCCGAGCAGAACAAGCTGCTGACCGGCGAGCCGTTGATCGAGGCTGTCTTCATCCGCGCAGCGGAGAATGACAAGGCCGTCGTGTTTGCGCGCGGTCACAGGCAGCAGGTGGCTGTGGACGCAGGCGTGGACGCGCGCGCGCTCAAGCCGGGGGACGGCGTTTTGCTGGCTAAAGGTGGCGCGGCCATCATCGGCAGATGCGCCGCGTCTCTGAACGGCTGCGTCGTGGCCGGGTTTGTCCGCTGGGCTGGCGCGAGGATGCTGGTGGAATACGGCGCGGGCCAGAAAGAGCTGCTGGAGGTTCCTCCCGGCGCTCTCGAAGACCCGGCTGTGGCGGGCATCGAGGCGGGAAGCGAAGTGCTCTGCCACGGAGAGGCCCGGATTTTTCTCGAACTGCTGCCCAAGGCCGCTGGCGACCATTTCAGCATACTCAAGGAGCCGCCTTCCGTCTCCGGGTCCGACATGGGCGGCATGGAGGACCTCTACCAGAGGATCAAAACCACGCTGTGCGCCTGCCTCCTGCATGGTGACAGTGCGCGCCTTTTTGGCCTGTCCGCGCGGCCCGGCGTGCTGCTTGCCGGCCCCCCCGGCGTGGGCAAGACATTGATCGCCAAACGGCTCGCGGCGGAACTCAAGGCGGGGCACGGGAACTGCGTCTTCGCCTCGGTGAAGCCGGGTGAGTTTGCCTCCAAGTGGTATGGCGAGGCGGAGGCCAGAGTGCGCGCCGCCTTCAAGCACCTCAACACCCATGCCGCCCGGGGGCTTGTGGTGCTTTACCTCGACGAGGTGGAGTGCCTGGGCAGGACTCGCGGCTTCGCCCCCGGCGGCGTGCATGACGACAAAGTGCTCGCCTGCGTGCTGGCCGAACTGGATGGACTGCAGAGTCTGTCCAACGTGGCCGTCATCGCCTCCACCAACCGTGTCGAAATGCTCGACCCGGCCTTTGTGGAAAGGATCGGCGGCTCGATCATTCATGTGCCGCGCCCGGACGCGCGCACCGCGGCGGAGATGCTCAAAGTCCACCTGCCTGAGCACATGCCATTCTCCCCCAATGGAGCCGAAAGGCATGTCACACGCTCCGCCCTGATCGAGGCCGCCGTCGCCCTGCTGTATGCGGACAACGCGCCCGCGTCAGCCATTGCCAAGGTGACCTTCACTGACGGCAAACAGCGTGTCGTCCTCGCGCGTGAGCTGGTCAGCGGACGCCTGCTCGCCAGCCTTGCCGACGCCGCCAAACGCCGCGCCCACGACCGCTTCATCCAGGTTGGCGGCGGCGGCATCCGCGTCGAGGACATCGAATGGGCCGCGCATGAAACAGCGGAGCGCATGAGGCGCCTGCTCACGCGTGAAAACATCCACCACTATCTCACGGACCTGCCGCAGACCACCCAGGTGCTCAGTGTGGATCCGGTCATGCCTCCCGGCGCGGCGGAGGGGCCGCCTCTCATCGTGCCCCGCCCCATCCAGGATGATGACTGGATCATTCAACTTCTCGACCCGGAATCACAGCCATGAATTATCGCGCGCGACCCAAGCTCCGCAGTGTGCCCAAAACCATCGGCGGTGATGTCGAACTGGCCAACTTCATGACCGGCCTGCCGGCGGACTACGCCCTTGATGTCAACGCCGTCAGCGCGCGCCTCATCCTCGCCGCAGTGCCCGGCGTCGTCACCGCCATCCCGTCCGTCCATGCCTCTGTTCGCGCGGCGGCGGGCCAGCAGGAGTTCCCCGTTGGCGCGCTGGACGAGGACACGCCCGGCTTCGACACCACCCAGCGCGGGCTGCAATACTACCACCCAGTGGACTGGGGGCGCTTGTTCCTCGGCAATGGCGGCTCCTGTTACATTGACGCCGACCACCCCGAGATTTGCGTGCCGGAGTGCGCCTCCGCCCTCGATCATCTGACGTGGACGCGCGCCGGCCTCGAAATCTGCCGGCGCGCCATGCTCGCCGCCAATGCCGGGCTGGCAGCGGAGGGCGGCGGCAGGATACGGCTGCTGGCCAACAATTCGGACGGGCGCGGCAACTCCTACGGCAGCCACATCAACATCTGCGTCACGGACGAATGCTGGTCCGCTGTCTGCCTGAAAAACGGCCCTGCTGCTGCCTTCACCGCCTCCGCCTTCGCGGTGCTGGCGGCTCTGTTCGGCCAGGGCAAGGCCGGGCATGAGGCCTATGGCGCCCCCTGCAAATACCAGCTCTCCCAGCGCGCCGACTTCTTCAACGTGACACGGGAGTTCTCCACCCAGTGGCCGAACCGCGGCCTCATCAACACGCGGCAGGAGCCGCACGCGGCGGCGCGGCACGGTGTGGAGCGCATGCACATCATCCCCTTTGACTTCGCACTTTCCCAGAGCGCGCATTTGATAAAAACCGGACTGCTGCAGTTGCTCTTCGCTCTCATCGAGTCGGGCGCGCCCCTGCCGGAGGCGCTGATTCTGCGCGATCCCGTGACTGCCTTTCAGCGCTTCAGCCGGGACGTGGCCCTGAAAGCCGCCGTGCCCGCGCAGTCGGGCAGCGAGACGGGCATCATCGAATGGTTCGAGAGATTTCTGGATCTGCTTGAGGGATGGAAGGAAGGCTTTGAGGACTCGGTGCCCGGCGCCGGCAGCATCCTCTTGCATGCCCGCTGGCTTTCGGAAGCGCTGCGGGCGCGGGATCACTCCGGGCTGGCCGCGCACCTGGACGGCTGGAGCAAACTCGGCCTGCTGAAGTCCGCCATGTCCTGCGATCCCGCGCTGGACTGGTCCTCGCCGGAGATCAAGGCGCTGGACCATTTGTATGCTTCCCTGGACGAGGAGGGGTTGTATTTGCAAATGGAGCGCGCTGACAAGGCCATGACGTTTTTCTCCGAAGCCGATCTCGATGCCGCAATCCGGCAGCCTCCGAAAAACACGCGCGCCGCCCTGCGCGCCCGCCTCATTCGAGTCATCCCGGCCGATCATCTGCGCAGCCTGGACTGGGGCGAGGTGATCTTCGACCTCGACCCCGGCGGCCGCCCCGTCCGGCTGGCCATGCCCCCGCCCTGGGCGCACGGACTGGACACGCCCGCCGGACGCGCCGGCGACTATTCCAAACTTTGCGCGGCGGTGAATGCCGGCGCGTCATTCGAACCCCACCACCACCATGAGCCAGACACAACAGACACGCACAGAACAGACCACCCGCGCCCAGCAACCCTGCGATGACGACGACGCGGACGAAGGCATCCTCGCTGCTGCCGCGCAGGAAAACGCCCAGCTCGCCAAGGCCAGCCAGGAGATCCTCAAAAAAGCGCTCCAGGGCCTGGACGCGGGCGCGTTTCTGCAGGCCAACAAACAAAAAAGCGCCCAGTGATGAAAACCGCCAGAGACCCGGCCATCATTTGCGGCGAGGAGCAGGAGCTTGGCTTCGCCGCGTTCCTGGGCGGCAGTCGCGTCAGCGAGGACGAAATCTATCCCGCGTTTCTGGAGAATGCCCGCCGGTTTGGCATTCCGAATGAAGGCTGGCACGGGGGAGTCTTTGTGGCCAATGGCGGCAGCATCTACCGGGACGCCGCGCGCGGCGGCGCGCGCGCGCGGGGCGGACAGCATCTCGAATTTGCCACCGCTGAATGCACGAACCCGCGCGATCTGCGCCTCCAGGTGCGCGGCATGGAGAAGCTCATGCTCGACATTCTCGACAGGACGCTCGAATCCATGCCCGGCGGCGACGGGATACGCGCCAGCTTTCTGCGCACCAACTGCGATCCGGCCGCCGCCGCTTCCTGGGGGACTCATCTCAACATTCAATCCTCGGCCCACCCGGACGACTTCGAGCACAACGGGCTGGTGCCGCATCTGGTGACGAAGATGCTTCTCGGTGGCGAAGGCGGCTTTGTTCCGAGGAGTGATCCCCTGAAGCCCGGCGAACCCACATATCTGCTCTCTCCTCGCATGTTTCATTTCGGCGGCCACGTCACCGGAGGCAATTCAGAGTCCGCGCGCGAGAGGCCGCTCATTTGCACAAAAGGTGACCGGCATAGCCTGCATCATCACCGCCTCCATCTCATCGGCTTCGCCTGCCTGCTTTCCGACCGCGCCCACATGCTGGACCGCGGCTCCACGATGCTCGTGGCGCGCGTGGCGGAGCTGACGCGCGGCGCGGCCTTCTCGAAATTCGCGCTCGACTCTCCCGCTGACGCGCTGCGCGTCGTGAACTGGGATCCTTCCCTGAGGGCGCTGATCAATTTGAGAAACGGCGCGCAAATGTCCGCACTCGACATTCAGGAGGCGTACGCGGATGCCTGCGAGCGTCACCTTGATCAACTGCCCCCCTGGGCGGGCGCCTTTCTTCAGGATTGGAAAAGCGCCCTGCAAGACCTGCGCCACGGCTGGGAGCGGGCCATGTACCTACAGTGGCCGCTCAAGAGAATGATCTTCGAGACGCAGGGGGCTTTCACCCTTCCCAACGAACCCGCCCTGCTCGCGCTCGACATGAAATACGGCGCGTATGGCAGGCATGAAACGGGAGTTTTTGACCAGATGGCCGCCGCTGGCTGCCTGCCTGACGGCCAGCTTCTGCTTGATGAAACGGAGGTTCACAGAGCCAGGATCACTCCGCCGCAGGACACTCGCGCGAAACTCAGGGGTGATGCCATCTCGGAGATCATCATTCAAGGCCCCCTGCGCCGGGGCGATGGCAGCCATGCCTCGTGGACCTCCGTTTTTGACGCGC
Organism: Verrucomicrobiaceae bacterium UBA2429; assembly: GCA_002343505.1. Lineage (GTDB taxonomy): Bacteria > Verrucomicrobiota > Verrucomicrobiia > Verrucomicrobiales > Verrucomicrobiaceae > Prosthecobacter. Next base: position 67,835 of record DDQZ01000094.1, read on the forward strand.
ATCGAAACGCCGCGCTGGATCTTGGCCAGACGCAATGTCTCACGCCGCATTGGCGGCCTGTCTTCAAGGACTCACCCAAAAGTCTTCTTGAATCATCCCAAAGCTATCCGCCGATGCGGCTCTACGAGCTTGGGCGCTACACGGAAGCACTGGCGGAACTCGACAGCCAATACCCGGACAATGACCATGCGCGCTCTCAACGTGTGTGGATTCTCGCCCGTCTGGGCCGCGCCAGCGAGGCGATTGAAACTCTGGACGAGCACAGCCTGCATATGACGGATGAACTCCTCCTGTCCATAGACCATCTGCTGGTCTCCCGGTTTCTCGGGTTCGGGCCGCGTCCCGAGGCTCCCCTCTGGATTCGAGTCGGCGGCAATGCGGACAGTCGGCGCTCCGCGGTTTTTGCCAGCGGTGCCGGGGCGGCGCTCCTGCGCATGGGCGAGCTTGATGCGGCCGAGCAAAAATTGCGCATGGCGGCCGGATCACTTGCCTGTACCAGGATCGGCGCGCGCGCGCGCTGCGATCTTGCCAGATGCCTCGCCATGAAAGGCGCGCTGGAGCCTGGTTTCTCGAAGGTGGTGGAGGCTGCGAGTGTGCTGGAGTCGAGGGGCTTTTTCGGCGACTGGGCAGAGTTTGGCCTGCCCACTCTGGCTCGGCTCGCGCACATGCGCGGGGAGCGCTCGCTGGCGCTTGATGCCCTCAAGCGTTCCAGGGTGATGCTTGCCGCATTCGAGGCCCGGACGGCACTTTTGCGGGTTCGTGTGCTTGAAGCCAGAATCAGGGGCGTCATGGACAATGAGGCGGACTCGGTCTTCGATGCTGTCAATGGATTGCTGTCCGGGGACGTTCCCTCCTGCCACGCCAGTGACCCTGGCCTGCTGGTTTTGGAGGACTGCTGGGCGCAGTGGGTGTCGGGAGAGCCGCTGCCCGACGCCCTCCATTCCAAGCTGCCCGCGGCCAGACATGACCCGTGCTTCTGGGGTTTGTGAATCCGTGCCCGTCATTGCCATGCCCGTGAACGCGCGCATCAAACGCCCCCCGCCTCTGCGTGGCGGGTGCCTGGCTGTCTGGCTGCCCTCCGCGGTGCTGCTCGCGGCGGTTTTCCTGCATCCAGTCCCAGCCGGCCTCCTCATTCCTGCAGCTCTGCCGGGAGTCGTCTCCATCATTGCCCTGGTTCGTGTCTCCACATGGGAGGCTCGCTGTCTCACCTCCGCGGCAGCGCTTGCATTCAGTTGCGCCGTCACCTGGCTCATCGAGCTTTCCAGTTTGGCATTGCTGCCGGTTGAAGCGGGTTCCGGCACGCTCGCGTTTGCTTGTGGCATGAGTGTGATGCTTTTTGCACCGGTCTCATTGCGGCGCGCGGTCTGGGCGGCCTCTGTTTTCGGACTCGCGCTCGCCTGTGCCGCCGTCGTCACCAGACACTGGGAATATCTGGCCCGGAGGCATGATGCTGGAGGGATGGTGCTTGCCACCCTCCAGGCATGCGCAGGAATGATTTTCACCCTCTGCCTCATGACTTGCAACACGCGCAGGGCGCGCAAGAGCATGGGCCGGATCAACAGGAGGCGCCGGCCGTCATGCCGCTGAACCCCGAAATCCAATCCGCTCTCGAAATTGAGGCGCGAATCCACAATCAGCGCCTCCATGATCTGATGCGTGGGATGAGGGAGGATGTCCTGACTGGGAGGAAGGACGGGCTGCAGGCTTCGAAGGAATTTGCGCTGCTCTGGCAGGAGTCCGTGAAATCGTTGAGCGGAAGGGTGTGCGAACTGACACGCTGGCGGCGTCCCGGATTCATTCGCGGCACGGGCTTCCTGCGGCACATCCTGGCCTGGCCGGGGATGCCTGCCGAGTTTGTTTTCTTCAAGCCTGTAGTGAGAGAATTCTCTGCTTTGATGGAGGGCCTGCTTGGCATCCTGTTCGCTGGTGTCGCCGCCGCACCGCATGATTACTGCAAACACGTCCGCGCCCCCTACAGCTTTGAAAGCGAGGACGGGGATGTCATGACTCATGCCTATCTTCACTGGCAGGATTGGATGAAGGACATGCTGGACAGGGCGCGCTTCCTCGGTGTCGGCTGCGGACCAGCCCAGGCTGGCGGCAGTCTGGAGATGCGTGAGCTGGCGGCGCGCCTGCCGGGCGTGTTGTCACACATGCCTGAAATCCGTGAATTATGCCGCCCAGTCGAGGGCGCGTTGTTTGACTCAGTCCGCTCCGCCTGCATGGAGCGCCTGAACTCGTGCTGGCTCGGCACGGCTGAGCAGCCGGCAACCGCATGGAAGTTCGTGGATGCGAGTTTTGAAATCTGGCGAGGCTTCAAGCACGACACCTCCGATGACGACATCCCTTTTTGATTTTTGAGCCTCGCCGGGCGCGAAAAACATAACATTCGTTCCTTCGCCGGCATACAAGGGCATGACCGCAACGTCCTTCCCGCCACAATCTGCCTCCGCCGCGGACAGTCTCGTGGACGCATTGTCCGGCTTCATCCAAGAAAAGACCCAGGCTGACTTTAGTGCCATCCGTTCCAACCAGTCTTTGTGCGCCGCTCTCGATTTTTTTTGGCATGCCCAGATCAGGTTGTTGGATGTCGCCTCGCCTTCCACTAAGCGGCTGCAGTTTTGCGCGCCGGGGAAACCCTCGTTCTTCGCCTCCGTCGCTCCTGATCGTGTTCGCCGACCGAAGTCTTCCGCCAACGGCTGCTGTCCGCTGTGTGACTACTCCTTGTTGAGTCAGGGCCGCCAAGTCGGGGTTTTGCACGGGAGGTTTCGATTTTTGATCAATCCGTTCCCCTTCTCCGAGCGCCACTTCACCATCGTACGCGAGGAGAACGGGCATGTGCCTCAGGGCATCTCAGCGGCTTGCGTGAATGAAGTCGCCCTCACTCTGGGGGCGCGTCTGGCAGACTTGATGGAATTGGCCTCCGAACTGCCGGATTACCTCATCCTGCACAATGCCGGTGCCGGCGCTTCTTTGCCCCACCATCTGCATTACCAGGCGCTGCCCCGCTGGCGGCGGGTCTATCCTTTAGAGTTTGCTGCCCGGCACGATGCCGGCTTTTTCAACGTGCCGTCTGCTTATCCCGTGGCTTTCTTTGTGTTCCGGGCCTTGTCCCCTGTCGCAGTTCTGGCTGCGTTGCGAGAACATTGGCTGGACCTGCTCGATGAGCCCGGCCATGCGGCAGCCAGCGTCATCGCCACTAACGGCAATCTTTATGTCGTTCCTCGCGACACGCGGGTTCATGCGTCTTTTCCTGTGGCTTGCCTCGAAGCGCTGGGAGAGTGGGTTTTCCAAGACGAGACCAGCGCGCGCGAGGCCAGCCACCAGCGGCTTTGGGAATGGCTGGCCTCCGCGCAGGATCAGGCACTGCGCGATCTGGTTCAATGAACAAATCCTCACTTGAGACCGCCATGTCTTCGAGCCTTGCCATCCCCTCCAGTCCGCTTCGCGGTCTTGGATTCTCCAGCAGCAGCGTGGAGAGCGTGTTGCGGACCGCTGTCTCCGTTGGAGTGCGGCCGCTGCTTCTTGAACTGCTTGCGGGCCGCCTCCCGCCTGAGCATTTCCGCAGCGTCATTGCCCGCACCGCGCTCGACGACGAAAGGCGGGCTGCCGGTGCCGCCATTGCCGGCAATGACGTTTATCCCATCGTTCACGGCGGGGTTGTCTCCGCCTCGGTGGACCTGGCATTCGGCGGAATGCGGACGCGGGTTGTGGATGCGGACAGCGACTTCCTCTCCCGTCACTTCTTTCTGGCATGGAATCCAAACGGGAAAATGCACAGCGTCTCCGCCGCTCTTTCCAACTGCTTTTCCGATCCCGTTGCAGGCTGTCGCGTGCGTTCTCTCTCCGCGCTTGCCGGTGAAATGACGCGGAACCTGGAAAAACAGGACTGGAGGGCCTGCGGCCAGGGCTTTCTGGACTACAACCGCGAGTTTCAAGCGTGGTCGAAAAGCTATCTTTCCCCCTCTGTGGCAAGTCGCATGTCTTCCCTGGTTTCTCGCGCGGGCAAGGACAGGCTGCCGGGCTGGAAGCATCCAGGGGCGGGAGACGCCGAATCCGTGCTGCTGGTGTGTGACGGGAGATCTGAGACCATTTCCTTTTTGCGAAGTGAGTTTCAGTCCTGCGGCTGGGAGTTCCAGCCAGTGCGCGGGCAAGGCGGGCTTCAAGTGAGTCTCGACACGCCAGGTCAGAAGCTCACCGTGTCTGCCCCCCATCGGGTGGACTTTATCGGCGCCGCGGACCTCGGCGCGGATGCCCGCATAGCAGTGGAGGGAACCTGCCTGGCCTGCGCTGTCGGTCCGCGATTGCAGATAGATTGCCCGTTCGTGCACGCGCTACAAGGTGACATGCGGAATGGATGGAATGCCACAGTGGATCGCGCTTAACGCAGCCCTCTTAACTCATAAGAGCTGCATTGGGGGTCGGCGGAGACGCCGGTGTCAACGACGTGGAGAATGGGGCCGCAGCCAGCCTCCGGGCATTTTTGCCAAGCCACACACACGACAGGCGCCTTGCGCGGCTCGCTCGTCAGCAGGCTCGCGGTCGCCAGTCGCCACACCCTGACCGTCTGATCCTGCGAGCCTGATGCGAGAAGGTCAAGCTCCGGCTGATAATCCAGACTCCAGATTTCACCCACATGGCCTTCGAGCTTCAGCGGCGGAAAAAAAACAGGCGACTTGCCCTCGGGATTTTCCAGCCGCCAGACCTTGATGAATTCATGCCCGCCGGTCACCAGGCTATTACCACACCAGAGCAGGCTTTTAACCCGGCCGCGGTGAGCTTTGGCCCCCTTCAAACCCGGGTCTGAGAGTTCAATGGTTGCGACTTCCTCCACCGGCTCAGTTGCGGAGTCCAATGAGAATCGCAACACCGAAATCCGCACACTCGAATCATCCCCGCAGGAGGCGATCCAGATCTTGCTCCCGTCGTCTGAAACGCGCACGGCAAGGTCGCGGATCTTGCTCTTGCTCTTGAGATCGCTTTCTAGATTGCTCCAGAGTCTGTTACGCGCGGACAGATCATGCAGACTCACAGAGCCCTTGCAGTCACCGCAGACGAGCAGGTCCCGCCCGCCGGCTTTGAACATGCGCACCGCGTCGGACCGGATACCAGTGGTTGGATTCCAAATGACTGACGGAGCGGCGGTCTGGCGGTCAATGACGGCCACTCCGTTTACTGTTGCCGCTGCAATCCAGTTTTGTGAAACGTCATTCCTGTGGATTTCAGCAAGGCCCACTTGATGAACTTGAATGGCTCCATCAAGACCAGCGCGACAGTAGATGCAACCGTCATCACCAGCCCAGACAAATCTGGGCGCATGCTCCGGCGCGCCAACGGAGGTGACAACAGCCGTGTGAACCGGCGCCGTTGTGACACCCGATCCTGGATCACGCAAAAGCTCGCCCATCTCGTAAACAGCGAAGGGGTGCCCCGCCGCCCCCGCGAGCAGCCAGCCGCCGACTGTGTCCAGAGACATGCCAATGTCCGAAGTTTTGCGCTGCGAGCGGACCACACCCGAGGGTAAATCCAGATAGTGAAGATGGTAGGTACTATTGATGGAATTAAACAAGCCATCCTTGAATTCCTGCCGCGCCGGGTTGGGCTTGTGCTCTTGATGAAGCTTTAGAAGCGCCGGCCATGACAAGACTTTGACAAAGCGGTCGTAGCCGCCAGAGACGAGATAGTCCTCGTTTTCATGCCTAACGAAGCCCAGTGACCAAATCGAATTCATATGAACCCGCGCAATCGTCGCCCGGCACTCGTTCAGATCCCATAATTCCACATGCCCGGTCCTCATGCCTCCGCCAGCGACAAGGTGGCGTCCGTCTGGGCTGAAAGTCATCGAATCCACCCGGCGGTCTCTGGCCGGCAGGCGGTGTATTAATTCCAATTTAGACGAATTAAAGATCTCAATCACTCCATCCTGCTTTGCCAAGGCCAGAAGACAGCCATCCGGGGACAGAGCCAAAGCCCGGTAGATGTCTTTGCCGGATGAACCTTCGTCCGGTTTTCCACCTGCAGTTTTTTTCGCGTGAGTCTGGCCCAATATTTTTCCCTCGCGAAAAGTTAACCCCCTCAAGGTTTTGAAAGACACAGGAGGGTCCTTGTCTCCGGTTTCAACAACCTCATAAATTTGCACCCGGGGGGGATCTGAGTCCACGCTCAGGTAAAGCCGGGAGGCAAAAAAAGCCGAGGAGAGCGCCCTGCTTCCAAGCACCAACTGGTCCAAGTGGCACGTTCCATTTATTGTGTCGAAAATGGAAACATGATCGGCTGCCACAAGGATGGCAAATCGGTCGTTGACGAAGCCCGGCACAACAAGCGGAGCACGATTGCCCAGCGGCACCTGGCTGCAACTTGAGCCGGCGGGCTTGCGAATGGCCGCTTCAAGATCGCAATCAGTGTTCCCCAGTTTCGTGAGTTGAACGGTGTCACTCGAAAATGTCAGCACTTGCGGCCTGCCTTGGGCCGTGAGTTGCGGGCAGAAGGCTGCGGCGACCATGGGCGCGGGTTTGCGCAGGGTATGGCTCGGCAGCAACCCCAGAGTGCTGCTGCCACAGGCAGTCGGCAGCAGGCGCAGCCAGGCCTGCCCGGTCTGCCCGGTCTGCCCGGCCTGCCTGGGTTGTTCCAGTCTGTCCGTCGCTGCCAGAAACAGTTTCAGCCAGTGTCGGAGACCCGTCTCCTTCTGCTCCACGATGGAGTTGTGCAGACACTGCCGGGCCAGCGCTTCGTCAATTTTCAAAACGTGATCAGCCAGCGGATGGATGACAAAAGCCAGCTCAGCCACGCGCGGGCGCGCAGGATGGTCAACGGGCAGGCAGGTTTTTCCGGACAGTGCCTTTTCGAGACTCTTGGCCAAACGCCTCACACCCCTGGGCTGGGCGAGGTGGTCGAGAATAAACCCGGGGTTTTGCAGGGCTTCGTGAAAGTTGTCCCAGAGGCGCCCCAGGCGCAAGTGACCCAGAACATGGTCGAGCATGTACTGTCTGGCTTCTCTCGCGGCGGGCATGTCACCAGCAGCAGCCTGGGGGCTAGGCTCGTTGTGAAGCAACATGAAAAGCCGGCGACCCCACCGGCAGTGCCATTCTTTCACCCGCTCTTTGCCTGTGTCGGTTTCGCATAAATGCTCCATGATCTGCCGCCTTGTGATCATGGACATTCGCCACAAGTCCTCCTCCTGCACTTCCAAAGCTGCGGACGCATTCCGAATGGCTTTCTCCAAAGAATCAGACTCGGATTCGCCCAGCAGGTTCTTCCAGGTCTTGTCCCAGCGAAACAATCTCCTGGCGCAGACCAGCCACCCCAGCGGATCATTGAGATCATGGCGTGCAAGCAAGTGTTCGCAAAATCCAGCGGCATTCAAGGCACTGCCTTTCCCGGCTTTGCCTTTGGCAAGTTCCAGAAACCTAACGTCTTTAGTTCTGGTAACTCCTGCATACGAGCCAGAATGGAGGATCAGGCGCAGTCCGGGTTTGGTAATGTGATTTCGCCTGACAATGCCAGCCAGCCGCGCTGGCAGATTCGAGCGGCCATGGTGGTCAGAGATGAAATCCACACCGGCCAGAATCATCAAAGCTTTGGAACCCTCAGGCAGACTGTCCAGGCAGTGCGCCAGCATTTGCAGTTCCCTTTCAACGGGATCGGAGTGAAACGCACCTTCGGATGATACTGCGTCAGAATTCTGGGTGGCGCGCCGCGCCTGGGCCACCAGGGACTGCACCACCACCAGCGGGTCGGCGGTATTGCTGTCAGGCCAGTAGCCCATGACTGTCCAATCGGGATTGGAGGCTGCGAGGGTAAGCGCGTCGGCCGTCTGGTCAGCGTCATCGTTTTCTATGACGAGGACTCGAGGGGATGCAGTCTTCATCCAATCGGCATCGGGGTCAGGCGCAGCCGCCGAGGAATCAGACGCGAGAGGGGGCGTGACCAACCGGCCTTGGAATCCAGGCGCCCACGTCTCGTGAATCATTTTTTCAACCACCACGGCCTGGAGAAGCTCGCTTAGGCCCGGCCTGGCCACGATGGGAATGGTTTTCCTTTGCCGGCAAAGCCAGGTCAGCGGATGAGATGTCCGCACATATTTGCCGGGGGATTCACCCAAATGCAGGAGATTATTATCGTCTTCAGGAAGGAGGACGGCATGAAACGACTCGCGGTCATTCGAAGTGAAATCGAAAAATTTGGCCAGCTTTGCTTTAAGGTCGACGGTGGAAGCCCCAAAGCAGCCCGTGGCCAGCAATGAAAGAGGATCAAGGCGGGCTACAGCATCACGATCTACCTTGTCCTTCCATTTCACGCTGGAGTTGCGGGCGGCGAGCAGGGAAAGTCCAAGGGCGGCGGGGAGTTGCAGCGACTTCCCGCTCAGCTTGCTGGCGGCGGGGTGTTGATGGCTGAAGCAGAGGCTCCAGATGATGTGACAGGACTTTGGCCACTCGGCAAGCACGCTAGCCTGGTTGAATGCTTCAACCAGGCTTGCCTTGAAGTCATCCGCCAGAATCTGAAGTTCCTCATCCCATCCAAGCCACAGGCGCATGGCCGGCGAGGGGACGAGCGAGCACGCCGTGTGCCCGGCTACACCATCATCCACCAGGGTCAAAACCAGTTCAGCCAGCACAGCCCTGGTTGGAGATTCCTGAACCAGTACCACCTGCATGCGAACCTGGCAGTCAGGACGCGTGCCCAGAAACTCCACCAGAACGGCGGACGCATCCGCTCTGGCTAGGCCGGTTGTTTCAAGAAGACCCGTGCACTCCGCCACCAGCTCAGCCTTGTGTTTCGAATCACTGTGCTCGTATCCTTTGTCATGAAGAAAAATGGCCGCCTCAGGGTAGGCGCGCAGCAGGCAGCGCCATTTATCGTTTTGAATAGTTCTTTGGATTTGGGCAGAGCAAGGATCACCGTGCGATCCCTTCTGTGCTGTCTCACACTCCATGACGAGCAAGTCGCGCCATTCGTCAGCCGAGAGAGTGGACAGAGAAGACGCGGAGAGGTGGCTCCTGAAGGCTTTCCGCCACGAGCCAAAGCCCGGCAGAAAACGGAAGCACCAGCGTTGAAACAGGGACGGCTTCATCAGAACCCGTCAGTTTCGAGACTTTTTTTCAATTCAGTCACGGACTCGCCGGCTGAGGCTGCCAAGGCTAGCACACTCATGGTGGCGGCACTGCTCTCCGCAGTCTGTCTTGACTGGTCCAGCCGGGGTTGCTGGACTGCAGTCAGTCTTGCCTTGGCCAGCAATTCCCGCACCCGTTCGGGAGTGTAGATGGCCCGGGCTTCTTGAAGCGCGGCCGCTTCGAAGGCGGCGGCATCGGCGAGATCCTGGAATGCGGTTTCGATGAAATCTTCCTCTGGAAGGTCGTTTTCGGTATTCATTTGGATTGGTGTAGTCAGGGGTTTTTGATGGATTTTGTGACTCATACTATGGGTTGATGATGCGCCTGATTTTCCTCCTCAAGTGGTGCCAATATACGGCCTCGGTCGCTAATCCGATTCCGAGGCCCTCAGCCACATCTTCCAGGGTGACTGGCAGTTTGTCCCAACTCAAACCTGCGGTGCGAAAAGTCCAGCCAGCGACAGTCAGTGACCGGATCACGATGTCTCTCGCTAGCGCAGCGTCTGCGCGGACTGCTGCGGTCTTGGCTGTCACGCAATAAAGGATTCGCCACTCCAAATGTTCTATCTCGCGCGGGTTCAATAACTCATTCTCAGCACTTCGCATATCTTTAACCTTATCGAGGAAATCAAGAAGGAGCCAGGAGAGGGCGCTGATGCCTCGGGGCCAGCCGGATGGAGGTCGGTTTTTCACGTTGGCTGCCTTATTCAGCAAGCTCACAACTGCCTTGTTGAGCGAGTTCACGACCCACGCCGCAGGGGCGCACCTCGGAGGCCACGCGGCATTGTTTTTCGCTTCGAAGATCTTTGTTGCCACTTCACTGGTTGCTTCTTCCGCGATGCTATCAGAGTTCAGAGCGCCTATTGCTCGCCTCTTGGCGACTACGTGCATTCGCTGAAGCAGCAGCCGCCATGCGTCAGTTTCTGCTTTTTCGTCAGGTAGCCGGCACATTGAGGCGTAAATCACCAGGAGATTGGTGACACCTGCGCTGTCATCGAATGCCCCGGTCAGTGCGTTGCAGGCATCTTTCGGGGCATGACCATTAGCGTAAACGAAGGCATCCAGCAAGTTGGCAACCCCAAGAGTCAATCGCGGAAAGAGTACTGGGCAAATGCTCGCGTCCTCGGCGGCTTCACCCGCCTGCCTTGCTTCCTTCCGGGCAGCGGATTCCTCTTCGCCAAGCCCGCGAATAATCATTTCGATTGAAGCGAGGTATTCAGCCAACGAGTCGCCACCGGCATCCTTGAGGGGGCAATCCAGCCAAACGGGCAGTTGAGCGTTCAGTGCTGCTTTGAGGCTGGGCAAATACGGACAGGGCATGGCAGTAGCAGGTTGAGGTTGGGGATGAGCGCTAGTCTTGCCGGGCGGGTTGAATGTACGGGAAAGGGCCTCCGCGACTATCGCGGAGGCCAGGACATGGATGGATGCGCGGTGACTCTGCATAACGGGATATGCGCGCTGAGCGGTGACTGTTAATAAAAAAATTTATTTCGCCGTGCCCGTGCCATTTTGCGCGGCGGTGTAGTGGAGTCGGCAGACCGTTTCAAACGCCTGCCCGTCCAGGTCGAGGGCGAGCGGCAGGAAAACGGGGCTGCCGGTCGAGATGGTGGCGTTGATCATGCCATAGGCATCCAGGCTGGCGCTGGCGGAGCGCTTGAGGGCGGCGCTCCAGCGCCAGAAGCCGTATTTGGCGTCACGCTTCAATGACAGCGAGCCAACGGCCTTCTCGGCAGACGCGTCAGCAGCGACAGAGGAGCCGGACTTGCCCAGCGGATTGAAGGACCACTCCAGCCCGCAGAGCGAGATGCCGACGACAACGCCCGCAGCCTCAAAGTCGGCAGGCAGGACCACAATGCCTTTCAGGGAGGCGCTCTCGGAAGCTGAGCCGGCTATCAGTTTGCGCACGACTGAGGCCGAGGCCGTGAAGCCGGGCTCGCCATCGCCGCCCGCAGGCGAGCCTTCGGGTCTCGAGACAAAGGCGGATGCCAGGGCGTCCTGTTCAATGCTGCCAGGAATGAATGGCACACCGGCGGCGAGAGGAGCCTTATAGTCGGAAGGCACCAGGAACAGGGCGATCTCAGAGGCATTCTGGTCCACTCCGCCAGTGACGATCTTCGTCGTGAAGGCGCCGTCTGGCAGGACGGGAAAGAGCGGCTTGTTAAAAAACGGCTTTGTCCAATAAAGGCCGTCCACTTCGATGTAGCAGGCGAGCCGGCGATTGGCAGCAGTTTTGCCCAAGTCGGAGACAACTCCGCAAAGTGTTTTCTGCGCCTTGACTCCGTGGGCGGGGATCGCGGTCAAGGCGACGGACGGCGGGGGAGGCAGAGCCGGGGGTTCGACGGCGGCTCGCAGCACGGCTGCCTCCGGCAGCAGTTTGTCGTCGAAGACATTCTTGAAGCCGGGCTTTAAAACGCCCTTGGCCGTGTGGATGCCCCAATTCTTACCCACCCGGTTCGGCTCCAGCGCTTCCTTGAAGGCCTCGTCAAACGCGGAGAAATAGAAGTTGGGGATGTTGCGCCGGACGGCCCAGCTTTGAAACGCGCTCCAGAAATACGCGGCGTTTTCCAAGCCAGGCTCGGCGAGTTGTTCGGGGTCGCCCTCGCTGGGCCAGCCCGCTTCGCCGATCACGCACCACTTGCCGCCCGCTGCCAGGCGCAGGGCCTGGTACTCGTCATCGAGCCAGGAGACGGCCTCGTCTATGCGGATGCCCTGCCAGTAGGGATGAAAGTGCGCGCAGATGACATCGCAGGCTGCCATGACAGCGGAATGAGCCAGCAGGTTGTCGTGCGTCTCCGCGGTGGTGACGGGAACCCACCACGGTATCGCGGCACGCACCTCCGCGATGATCTCCAGCAGCCGCTCCTCGCTGAGATCGCCGCGCAGGAGCACTTCGTTGCCCACGATGGCGATGTCCACATGCCCGGCGTTGGCGGCGGCGATGAGGGAGGCGATCTCGGCCTGGTTGGCGGCGATTCCCTCCGGGGTGTCCTCCGGGCCGATCCACGCGCTAATCGCGGTTTTGAAGCCCATGCTTTTCGCGAGCCTGCCAACAAGCTGCAGGCCGTGCGTGGAGCCGTAGGACCGCACCCAGCGGAACTTGCCCCTCAGCGGGGTCAACCTGCCGCGAAGCTGGGACTCAGGCAGCACGACACCGGTCGCGGGGTCTTGATTGCCTGTGAAGGGGCCGAAACAAATGCCGAAGGGCTGGGCCAGCGCGGTGGCGGCGGACAAGGCGGAGATGAGAAGGATCGTTTTCATGGCGGGTTGGCGCGACTTGGAAGGGCCGCTTCATCTCTTGTATGAGGGTGCCATTCCGTTTGTTATGCGGTTTTCCGAAAATAAGCGGCACGGGGTTCCGCGCCGCTCCCCTGGGCAGACTTTCGCTTTCCGAACCGCGCATCCCGCTCTTACGTTTCCTGATGTCGGACATCTTGAGAGACCTCGCAGCCGCGCACGGCACGCCCCTTTACGCCTATGATCTGGACATCGTCGCAGCCAGCACGGCCGCGTTGCGCGCGGAGCTGCCTGCGGGCGCGCGTCTGCTGCACTCCTTCAAGGCGAACCCCCTGCCCGCAGTCGCGCGGCAGGCGCGGCTCGGCGGCGCGGTGGCGGAGATCACCTCCGAGGGCGAAATCGAAGCGGCGCGGCTGGCGGGGCATGCCCTGCGCGAGGCCCTCTTCGGAGGGCCGGGCAAGACGGAGGCCGAAGTCATGGCGGCATTGGCGGCGGGAGTGCGCTGGTTTTCCTGCGAGTCGTGGACGGATCTGGGCCGGGTGTCGGAGGCGGCGGCGCGTGCGGGCGCGACGGCGCAGGTGCTGCTGCGGGTGAACCCGGCGGAGGCGCCCAGCGCCCGGCTGGCGATGACCGGCGTCGAGAGCCAGTTCGGCTTTGACGAGGAGGCGCTGCTGGCGGCGGGGACGGGGGCGCTGGCAAAGTTCCCCGGCGCACGCATTCGCGGCGTGCATGTTTACTTCGGCACCCAGGTGGCGGGCGTGGAGGCGCTGGTGGAGAACACGCGCCGCGCGCTGGCAGTGGCGGAGAGGCTGGAGCGGGCACTGGGTTTCGTTTGCGCGGTGGTGAACGCAGGCGGAGGCTTCCCCTGGCCGTATGCGAATGACGCGCCCCCGCCCTGCCTCACCGGCCTGCGCGAGGGCCTGGAGGAGGCATGGGCGGAGAGTCCCTTGCACGGCACGGCGGAGCTGTGGTTCGAGGCCGGGCGCTACCTGAGCGCGGCGGCGGGGACGCTGGTGGCGCGCGTGCTGGAGGTGAAGCACTCCCGCGCGCGGCGCTTCGTCATCCTGGACACCGGCATCCATCACCTGGGCGGCATGGCCGGCCTGGGGCGCATCCCGCGCGGCGCGGTGACGTTTCTGAACCTTTCCGGCGCGCCGGAAAACGCCGCCGCCCCGCCCGCCGACATCGTCGGCCCCTTATGCACACCGCTCGACAGCCTGGCGCGCGGCATGCCCCTGCCGGATGTGCGCCCCGGCGACCTGCTCGCCATCCCGAACGTGGGCGCCTACGGCCTCACCGCCAGCCTCCTCGGTTTCCTCAGCCACCAGGCGCCGCTGGAGATCGCCCATCTTGGGGGTGAAGTTTTGGAGGTCTGGCGCTGGCGCACCGGGCATGAGCGGTTAAATAGAGCCGCCCTTTCCTGATCCATGACCGCAGCCGCAGACACCACCGTACGTCTTCTCAAGATCCTCCGCCCGCGCCTGCGCCTGCTGGCCGCCGGGGCGGAGATACCCCTGGACGCGGACCTCGGCAGGCTGGGCCTCGACTCGCTGGAGTCCATAGACCTGCTCATGGACATCGAGTCCGAGTTCGGCGCGCCAGTCCCGGAGGAAAAAATCACCGTTGAGACCTTTGCCTCCGCCGCCAATCTGCTGCGCGTCATCGAGGAAGCCGCAGGCTGATCCCAGCGGGAGGGAGAAAGCAAAGCCGCAGCCACTCCCCGCCCTGGCTCACAAACCGAAGTCCCCCTCCGCCATCACGCTGTGCTTGGGCAGCGCTGCCTGGGCGGGCGGCTTCTTGTGGTAATGGCAGACATCCACCCAACCGGCGCGCAGAAAGGGCGCCCCGGCCGCCAGTTCGTCCGTGTCGAAGGCCAGCCAGGTGAGCGCCCACGCGCGCGCGCCGGGCCATGCCGCCTCCCCGCGCGCCACCGCGCCCATCAGCGCGCGCCATTCCGTGTCATCCGCCTCGGTGGTGAAGCCCTCCAGCACCGCCAGGCGCGCCTGGCCGGAGTGATGAGGAGTCAGCCACGCGAAGCTCGACAGGCAGCCCGCCCCGTCCACCACCCCGGCGAACAAATGCCTGCGCATGGTCGAGGCCGCATACCAGCGCAGGGAGTCCGGGCACACCCATTTCTCCAGCCGGTCCGGCCTCTGCCACGCGCGCGCCACCGCCAGCACCTCCGCCGTGTCCGTTACCACGCGCCGGCCGGGTTGCAGGGACGGCCAGGCCTTGCCGCGCAGCGCCACTAGCGCGCTGCCCACCGCCCCGCAGGGCAGCAGCAGGCGGCGCGCGCGCGTCTCCCCCGTCCAACCCGCGCGCTCCAGCATGGCGCGCACCTCCGGGCTGGGCGTGGTCTCCACCAGCAGGTGTGCGCCTGCCTGGCGCTGGTATTGCATGGCCATCGGCAGGGCGGCGTTGCGGTGGCCCTCCACGATGTACCAGCTCGTGCCCAGCAAGGCGGACACAGGCGCGCCCTGTGCAGCGTACCGCGCAGGGATCAGGCCCAGGAAACCCGCCAGCCGCCCCTCATGCCGCAGCACCCAGCCGCGCGGCGACCCCGGCTCGCAGAAAGGGTTCTCATCCCACCAATGCGCCAGCCGCAGCCGCCAGCGCGCCGCGTCCGGCCCGCCCGGGAAGGCCCCGGTTAAAAACGGGATCAACTCCTCGCGCGCGCTGGCGCTGTCTTCATAGGGCAGGACTTTGCTGGCGGACATCGTGAAAAGATAGCGTCGCATTTCAAAATGAGAAAGTCTTCGCAGCTACTCTCCACTTTCATGAACTCCATTCCGCAAAAAAAGCAGGCTTGAAGGATGAAGCGGCTGCGCTGGTTCCAATCAAGCCCCGACCGCCACATTCCTTGTCAATGACACTGTGGCATTTGAAGCAAGCGGGTTGCCGGGCTGTGAAATGGGGGAAGACGGCTCTCCTGCCGGCATGACCGCCGCCGTTCGCTCAGGAAGGCCGGGCGAGCATCTCTTCAAAAACCGCGTCATCCACCCTGCCCAGCATGGAGGCCAGCTTGGACAGCACCGCCTTTCTCACGGGTTCGACGAGGTCGCCGGTCTCCTGGAGTTCAGGCTTCAATGACAGACGCTGTTCCGCCAGCGGCGCGCCTTCGGGGTCGCGCAGGAAAAATCCCGCCGAATGAAAGCAGAGGAGCGCCCGCTTCACCGACTCCAGGGAAAGCTCGTCCGCGTGGCGCGCTGACACCATCTCGATGAGCGGACCGAGCTCCAACGGCGCGGGCTTTTCTGTGAGGAGGAAAGCGCCCGCAAGCCGCAAAGCCTCCATCTCCGGCAGTCTGTAGATGGGCAGGCCCGCGCGCAGGCACGAGCGGTAATGCTCGGGGCTGTGCAGCCAGGTTTCGTCCAGGTCCGGCAGCAACTCCGCGTCCGCCGGTGGTTGGGCGCGCTCAGCCACCGCGGGCACCCCGCCCGGCAGGCGCGCCACTTGGTATTGCGTGCCGGCGCACACCCATTGCAAAAAGTCCGCCAGCTTGGCGAAGCCCGCTTTTTCCGGCGCGAAGTCCGCGATGTATTGGCGCAGCGCCTCGCCCACCGTGGCCAGGTGCAGGCCGCGTCCCAGAGCGCCGGCCTGCTCCCTGCCCAGCCACTCGATCACCTCGCGCGTCATCCGCATCATGTCCTGGCGGTCCTTTGGCTCGCGCCGGGTGAATTGTGCCGCCATCCTCCTCACCACCGGATGCACGGAAGGAGCGGCCGGCGTCGTCTGCGCGGACGGCGCCGCCAGGGAAGCTGGAGGAGGCGGAGCAGCCTGCGGCGCTTTTGGCTTCGGCGGCTTGCCGTTCGCGGCTGGCGGCGGCTGCGGACGCGCCGGTGGTATCACCTCGCGCTCATCCTCAGGGTCCGGGATGGGCACAAAGGCGTCGCATACCGAGCGCAGAACCCGGTTTGCCGCCGTGGGGTAGGCGCAGCCGATCACCGTCTTGCCATATTCGTGCAGCTTCTTCGCCAGCGCCGCGAATCCGCCGTCGCCTGACACGATCACAAACACCTCGATGGCCGGACGCACATGCGCCAGGTCCACCGCGTCCACGACGAGCTGGATGTCCGCCGCGTTCTTTTTCTGGTCCCTGGAGAAGCCGAAGACCTGCACCGGATCAATCCCGAGCTCGCTGATCTCCCCGCGCATCACCGCCAGGCGCGCGTCGCTCCAGTTCGCATAGGCCCGCTGGACGGCGATGCCTTTGACCAGACCGGTCTTGTCCACCGATTCCAGAATCTCCCTCAAGGACAGGTTGTTGAGCAGGTGGGACGAGAAGGAGTAGCCTTTGAGCAGGTTCTCCACATCATAAAAAATCGCGGTGTTGAAGGCCATGTCGTCGGGAGATTTGCGCGTCATTTTTTCCAGACGCGCGCGGCGCGCATTCAACCCGTGTCCAGGTTCCGCGCAAGCCGCATGATCCGCGCCACACGGACGGACGAGGAGTCGGCGCAGGATGCATGGCTGGAGGAGCTGCAACGACTCGTTGCCATCCCGCGCGCCATGCGTAGTTGTTAAAAACAAGCAACGTCCGCCAATGATCCGACACCTTTCTTTCCTGCCTGCGATACTTGTCATGATCCTCGGCGCGGTACTGCCGGCCCTTGGTGAGCGGGCGGAGAGCTACTCCGGCAGGGTGGTGGTGATCCCGGTGGGGAAGGACGACCTCATCTCCCGGGCGCGCTTTGAGTTCATGAGCCGCACGCTGGAGCGCTGCACGGCGGAGGGGGCGGAGGCGGTGGTGTTCGACATTGACACTCCAGGCGGCCTGCTCTGGGACACGGTGGATCTGATGATGAACGATCTGCAAAAACTCAAGCCGCGCAGTTTCGCTTTCGTCAACAAACGCGCCCTCTCCGCCGGGGCGATGATCGCGGTGGCCACGGACGGCATTTACATGGCCCCTGCGGGCACGGCGGGCGCGGCCACGCCGGTTTACAGCGGCGGGGTGCAGATGGATGACGCGGAAAGGGCGAAGATGAATTCCGCGACGATGGGCATGGCGCGCGCGGTGGCGAAGAGCAAGGGGCACGACCCGCGCGTGATCGAGGCGATGATTGACATGAGCAAGGAACTCAAGGTGGGGGATGTGGAGCTGGACACCAAGGAGACGATCCTGACACTGGACGCGGACCAGGCGGTGATGCTGCTGGACGGGAAGCCGCTCTTTGCCAAAGGCATCGTCCACAGCATAGACGACATCAAAAAGGCCGAGGGGCTGAATGGCGAGACGGTGACGGCGGAGCCCACAACCTTTGAGCAAATCGCCATCTGGGTGACGATGTATGCCACGATCCTGATCATCATCGGCGTGGCGGGCGGCTACCTGGAGATGCAGACTCCGGGGTTCGGGATTCCTGGACTGGTGTCGGTGGCGGCGTTCCTGCTGTTTTTCTTCGGGCATTATGTGGCTGGCAGCCTGGTGGGGCACGAGACGGCGGTGATGGCTGGGCTTTTCGTGCTGGGCATCCTGCTGGTCATAGTGGAACTGATGGTGATGCCGGGGATGATGATTCCCGGAATTCTTGGCTTTGCCTGCATCATGGTGGCGCTGGTCTACACGATGTCCCACTGGGAGGTGCCGGTGCTGCCGGTGGTGGAGGGGGAGCCGCAGCCTTGGAAGTTTCACCTTGCGGCTTATGCCACGGGCTTGCGAAACTTCGCGCTCGGCATCATCGGCGCGGGTGTGCTGGTGCTGGTATTGTTTCGTTTCCTGCCGCAGACAGCCCCTTTTCAGAAGCTGGTGTTGGCCGGCGCCGCAGGAGGCTCGGCGGAGGACACGCCGGTGGTCAGGGCCGCGCGCTCGGTGCGCGTGGGGGCCTGCGGCGTGGCGGTGAGCGATCTGCGCCCCTATGGCACGGCGGACTTCGCCGGCAACAGGGTCGAGGTCATGGTGGAGCAGGGCTATCTGGCCCGCGGCACCCCCGTGCGTGTGCGTGAGGTGCTCGGGACAAAGATCATTGTGGATGCGGCATGAGGTGTTGCCGCGTCTGATCTTTTCGGCTCTTCAGTTGAGGTAAAACAAATTTCCTGCGCAGATGTGAGCCAAAGCGCTTCTATGCCGCGTCGTGGGCGGCGCCGATGACGGGCATGAAGTCTTTCGCACGTTGCGGAGCGCCGACCAACGGCATGGCGCTTACGGGGTCGCCATTGGTATCGAGTTCGCCAACGATCAAGAGTGGCCGATAAGACACATCGCTTCAAACATTTGCGATTGTCGCACCACGGAGGACTTGGGGACTTGATCCGGCCAACAATCCACGCCAGGTCAGGGCGAATTGACTTTGAGCAGCACGAATGTGCAAGTGACGGGCGGTACTGGGAAGGTGTAAGTGACAGAGCTGCCATTGATGATGACCCGGACTCCAAGGGGCTCCGTATGCCACATGCCTGTGAGGGTCTCGGAGGTTTCGATGGTGAAGTCGGTGCCGTAGATCCCGGTGTAGCCGGGTCCCATGACCCAGGTGATGCTCAGCGTTCCGCCGTTGTTCATGATGCCTGGCAGGGGTGTTTGCCCGGTGGTGTTGCCACTCGGACCGCCAAGGAAGTACTCGATTCCATCCGGCACTCCGTCATTGTCGTGGTCGCCTGTGATCGCTCCGCTGGCGCCGTTTGCGGTCAGCCAGGAGGTGAATCCATCGGGGCTTTCGAGAACGAGTTCGAGGTCGTTGCCATTGCGTGCGAGCGTGGCGTTGAAGCCGCCGAGGGTGCCGGTGAGATGGGCGGGATCGAGCGTGCCGCTGATGCTGGCGGCGGTGATGAGCTTGTAGGCGCCTGCGGTCAAACCACCGAGGCCGGTGAACACAAAATCATCGAAACCCAGAAGGGCGCTGCCCATGCTGAGAGTGCCTCCCACGGTGATTCTGTCGCTGTCGTTGGGTGCGCGCAGATCGAAGAAGAGCTTTCCACTGCCGCCAGCCAGGTCCGAAACACTGAGGTCGCCGCCGATGGCAAGGACGCCCGTCGCTCCGGGAGCCGCGCCGGGCGTCAGCCGGCCGGACGAGGCGATGGTGACGCTGCCGCCGATGAGGCCGTTGCCGCCGAGGCTGGCGGCGTTCACTGTGACCGCGCTGTCGGCGTGAAGCGAGCCGGGCGCATTGACGAGCAAGGTGCCGCTGTTTACCGAAGTGGCGCCTGTGAAGGTGTTGATTCCGCTGAGGGTGATGGTGTCGGCGGCTGCCGGGCAATCTACGATGACTTGTCCGCTGCCACTGATGGCGTTTGGCACTGCCAACGCGCCAGTGCGGTCAAAACGCAGCGTGCCGTTGTTGATGATGTTGCCGCTGCCAGTGGAGCCGGTCGGGCCGTCATTGCCGACCTGGAGAGTGCCCGCGTTGATCGTGGTGACGCCGGTGTAGGTGTTGTTTGCGGTCAGGGTCAGTTTTCCCGTTCCCGATTGGGTCACTGCCACGTTGCCGGTGATCGCCTCCCCGCTGAAGCCGGAGCCCTGAATGGTGTTGTTGGAGCGATTGACTTCGAAGGTGGTGCCGCCAGAGAAACTGATCGCGCTGTTCGTGCTCAATTTGCCCGTCGTGCCGCCATTGCCGAGCTGCAGCGTGCCCGCGATCACCGTGGTCGGGCCGGTGTAGCTGTTGTCTGCCGTGAGGATCAGTTTTCCTGCCGCCCACTTCAGCACCCCGCCATCTCCCGTGATCGGGGCAGCTGAGAAGTCGGTGCCTTGAAGCACATCGTTGCTGCGCTGGAAGTGCAGCAAAGCCCCGGCACCCACGTTGATTGCGCTCATGGGGCTGAGCGAACCGGTGGTGCCGCCATTTCCCAGACGAAGCCTGCCTGCGTTGATGACTGTCGGCCCTGTGTATTCATTCGCACCCGTCAGAGTCAAAACGCCGCCGCCAATGAGAGTGAGACCGCCGTAGCCGCGCAGGCCGTTGGTGAAGATCGCGGTCGCCGATGGCCCGAGGTTCCACGGCGCAGTGACCCGCAGCTCGACGGGGCAATTCACGGTCAAATTTCGCGTCGAGGTGCTCATGTTCACGCCTGCGCTGTCCAGGCCGAGCAGCGAGGCGCCGTTGAAGGTCACATTGCCGCCGGGATTGGTGATTTTCAGCCCCCCCCAGACTTGATCGCTGCCCACAGAGATGGTGTTCGCGGCGGTGACGGTGCTGTCCCAGGTGGCCACATTGTGCAGGCCCGGCAAGACGCCGCCGACCCAGCTCGTGGTATTGCCGGGACCGTTGTTGTTGTTCGCCTTGATGATGTCCGTCTTCGCGGAGGTCAGGATGCCCGTCCAGGATTTCACCTGCGCGCCGCTGACGAGGATGACCGAGTTGTCCGATGGAGGCACCAGGATGCTGCTGCCCAAGTACATGCCCCAGCGGAAGTTTGTGTCCGAAGTGGGCCGGTCAAAGTAATTGTCCGCCATCAGCACACCATCGATCCACACCTTGTAGTTGCGCCCGTCATCCAGGATGCGCGCATCGAAGCCGAGGCCGTCGAAGTCCTTGTTGCTGCCATCGGGGTTGGTGACAAACACATCCGCGGCGTGGCGGCGGTTGTTGATGAGCAAGAAGCCGCTGCCGGTGATATTGAGCTGCACCGACCAGTCATCGTCAGCATTCTTGGACTGAAAGATGGAGTAGCCCTGTTTCCGGCGGGCGATGGTATAGCGTCCGCTCCACTCGAAGGTCTTGCCATCGATGAAGTTCCAGCCCGATGACGTATGGAAGGCCTCCGTGCGCGCGGTCCCGGTGCGGTCATTGACCGTGTTTTCGTCATTCACAAAGAGACGGAAGACCTGTGTGTTGCCATCCGTCTGAAACCAGCGCGTGAAATTGGGGAAATCGTTCGTGAAAGTGTTGCAGCAGACATGAATCCGCTGCGAGGGAACCAAAAGCGGACGCCCGCCAAAAAGCCCCACCTCGGTCAGGGTGTTGTTCACGTCGATCACGGAACCCGCCACAGGCCCGGGGTCTGCTGATTGGAAATTCAGCGTCGGATAAATCTCACTCCAGGGCGGATTCACCGGGCTGCCCGTGTCCGTGTAATAGGGCGACTGCGCCTGGCAAAGAGCCGGGAGCGAGGCCGACAGAGCCAGCGCGAACGAAAAGCAAAAAGTTCCAGGTTTCATGGGGCGGGTTGGGATGGATCCTTCAGCCGCAGGGCTGACGAATTTCACCGCATCGTCCCCAAAATCGTTTCATTCGGCAAACATCCCTTTCGCGGCTGCCTGGCCGACAAAAGGCCAGGTTGGGCTAGCACGCTTTCAGGCAACCGCCCGTTGGAATCCAGCCTCGTATTCCACTGTGCCATCCACGCCTCGGAGCTGGAAGACGATGGAGCTTTCCCGTGCCTCGCGCCTGACATTGACGCATAAGAAGCCGCCTTTCACGCGATGAAAGCGGTGCATCTTGGCATCGTAGCCCGGCGTGCCTCCAGCGTGCGAGTCACTGGCCGCGCCGACGCTGAACTCCTGCACGCCCGTCTCGGGATGCACGGAGTGATACTGCCAGTGCCGGTCGCCGCAGATCACGAAAAAATGCCCGGCCACATTCTCGCGCAGCCAGGACCGGATCTCATCGCCCTCATGCGCGAAGCCGCTGTTGGCATGGTTGTCGTTCTTGCCCTTCCGATCCGGCCCCACCAGCGGAGTCGGGCTGATGAGGACTTTCCAGGTGGCATCGCTCTCCGCGACCGTCCTCTTGAACCACTCCTTCTGCCTCGCACCCCAGATCGTTTTTTCCGGGCCGTCAGGCATCCGGTTGGGAGAGCGAAAGTCACGCCCGTCCGTAAACCATATTTGCAGATCGCGCCCCCATCGGAAGGTGCGGTAGCTGTCCGCGCCGAGCGGGGCCTGTTGGTGAAAAATCTCCTGCCCCTCGGCAAAAGTCAGCTCACCGGCCTTCTGGCCCGGCCACGAATCATTGGTCAGCGTGTCGTGGTCGTCCTTGAGCCAATAGGTCGAGGTCTTCCGCAGGCAATCCACGAGACGCGGCAGGCTGAACATGCGCTCCCAATGCAGCCGCGCCAGCGCGGGCGACGTGGCACGCGGCTCATTGCTGTCGTAGTAAACCAGGTCACCTGTCATCGAGATGAACTGCGGGTCGAGTGCGCTCATCGAAGGGTAGATCGGATGCCCGTCTGCATGATCGCGATCAGGATAGCCCTGGCAGGTCATCACGCAAAATCTCACGGGCGTGGTCGAGTCCGGCGACGGGGCGGTGCGGAACTGGCCGCTGAATCCGCGGTGCGCAGGCTCGCCTTCCGCTCCGGCCGTTTCACTGATGTAATGATAGGTGCTGCCGGGCTTCAGATTCGCCAAATGGAAGTGGTGGATGAAATCCGTGGCTGCCGAGACACCGACCCACTCGGTCTCCACGGCATCGGAGAGATCCTCCTTCAGCCCGTAACGCAGCCTGACCCGCCCGGCCATGCCAGGGCAGGCACCCTCGATGTCTTTCACCGGCAGATTCACGGGCACCGGTTTCGCCTTCTTCCCCTTCTTGGGAAAGACGAAGCCCTCGTTGTTGCGCTCCCCGTTTTCAGTGAGCCGCACCCACACGATGGCGGAGTGATCCGTTGCCTCGCCCACCCTCACCCCGGTGGCTTGGTGAGTCGCCGGAGCAGGCACGGCGAGAGCGCGGCAGGCCAGCGGCCAGGTGGCGGAAAACACGGCGCTTTCGCGCACGAACCGGCGACGTGACCAGATGGGAGAAGAGGCGGATGGTAATTTCATAAAGCTAAAAACAGCCCTTGCTTAACACACGCACCCCGGCCGCCTCTATCGGTGAAATGCAGCGACTGGGCCTGGATGCTCACTACCCTGGGCTGCTGAGCATCACGATTGGCTGACAAAGCACCTCCCGATGTCCGCGCTGAGACGCGCAGGCTGGGAGCGAGCACTGGGGAGTGGGTATCTAAAGAATGCCATGATCGTTATCGAAGCCGCACTACGGCACGCTTGCGACCGGGCTGCTGCGGGATGCTCATGCGGCGGAGGATGTGATTCAGGAGGCAAAATCCCCCGTCACCTTTCCCTTCCAAAACGTCATGGAACTGTGGCAGCATAGCCCGCGACGATGACATCCACTCCTCAACTGAAACTTCACGCAGCGCCGTTTCACACCACTCGCTGGACTCGTGTTTGTCTGGCGAAGGCGGACTCCGAGGATGGACGCCGGGCTTTGGCGGACCTTTGCGACGCCTATTATGAGCCAGTCGTCGCTTATCTTCGCAGCGTGTTCCGAGATGCGGACGCGGCGCGGGAGATGAGTCATGCGTTCTTTGCGGAGATGCTCGGCGGTGGAGCCATCAACACCGCAGATCGTGAGCGGGGACGCTTTCGCTCTTACTTGCTGGGCGCGGTGAAGCATTTCGTCTCGCGCCAGCGGGAGATGCAGCTCAGTTTGAAGCGTGGAGCAGGTTTGCAGGCTGTTTCAATGGATGAGGAGGGTGTGGTGGAGGTGCGTGACAGCGGCATCATCTCACCTGATGCCGCTTTTGACCGCCAATGGGCGCTCACGGTGCTGGAACGCAGTTTGGAGGCTCTGCGAGCGGAATGTCATTCTGGAGGCAAAGAGCGTCTCTTTGATCACTCGCGGCCCTTTCTCACCGGCGATTCGGCTTACGGAGACCAGGGGGCGGCTGCCGCTGCTTGTGGGATGAGCATTGAGGCCTTCCGCGTGGCCTTGCACCGGATGAAAAAGCAGCTCCGGCAGTGCATGAAGGCGGAGATTACCGGGACGCTGGAGGACGCCGCCAGCGTGACCGATGAGATGCAAATCCTCTTTGAGGCCCTGGGCGGATAAAAAAGAGTGTAAGCATTCGCCGTCGTTTCATCAGATTACAAGTATGAGCGACTCCACCCCCACCCCGACCTCCACCGCGCCCCCCCAGAGCCTGCTGGAAGGTCTCTCGCCGAAAAACCTCATGGCAGAGCTGATGCAGCCCACTCAGCCGGGGGATGCCACATCTACCGCGCCACCGCTCACTCCCGAAGAACTCGCCCCGCACTTCGCGCAGCTCGAAATCCTTGAGTGCCTCGGTCGCGGTGGCATGGGCGTGGTTTACAAGGCACGGCAGAAATCACTGAACCGTCTCGTCGCACTGAAACTGCTCGCACCGGAGCGTGCGGATGATCCCCAGTTCGCCGCACGGTTTGAAAAGGAAGCTCATGCGCTCGCCGCGCTGAATCACCCGAACATCGTCGGCGTGCATGACTTCGGTCAGGCGGGCGGGTTTTACTTCCTCCTCATGGAATTCGTGGATGGCGTGAATCTCCGCCAACTCCTACAAACCAAGCGACTCACGCCAAAGGAAGCCCTCAGCATCGTTCCACCTGTGTGCGATGCGCTGCAATGCGCCCACGATCACGGCATCGTGCATCGCGACATCAAGCCAGAGAACCTGCTCATCGACAAAGCAGGCACGGTGAAGATCGCCGACTTCGGCATCGCGAAGATTTATAGCAGCCCTCTCGCTCCGCGAGAGGAGCAAAGCACTCCCTCTCACGATGCGGCAACGATGCCTTTCGGCACTCCCGATTACGCCGCCCCCGAGCAAGCCAACGGCACCGCCGATCACCGTGCGGACATCTACAGCCTCGGTGTGGTGCTCTACGAAATGCTCACCGGCGAGCGTCCCACGGAAAAACTCGAAGCCCCCTCCAAGCGCGTGCAGGTGGACGTGCGCATTGATGAAATCGTGCTGCGTGCGCTGGAAAAGACGCCGGAGCTGCGCTTCGCCACCGCCGCGGAGTTCCGCACGCAGGTGGAGGCGGTGACAAATGATGCTGGTCCATCTGTGCCGCCCGCGATGTCAGCGTCGATTTCCAAGCATTCGACCATCCCACGCAGTTTTTGGATCGGTCTGCTTGTTGCATTTCCTGTCGTAACGCTGTCGGGAGCGGGATTGGTGCTGGCTTTGGGTGGAGGTGTTTCAGGGCGTGAGCTGATCGTGATGGGGGCTGCCGCCGTGATTCCTGGCATCGTGATTCCGGCGCTTATTTTCATTTTCATGCCTGGACATCGCCCCAAGGCCGGGGTGCCAAGCTCTCCAGCCACTCGCTTGTCAAAGGCACGGCAGGCGATGGAAGCGGACCTTCTGTTTCCGTTTTGGCTTCGCCTGATTCTGGGCGCGGCATTCTTCGTTCTCCTGCTGAACTTCGCGGCCCCCCATGTCACCCGCCTGGGCAACAACACCCAATCGACCGTCACCATCGGCCTCTCGAGTCCGTGGCTCATCGTTTATCCACAACATGTCCGCCCAGACCGCATCGTCCGTGCGCTGGCGTGGAACTTCCGCTCGCCGTCCTTTCTCAGCGGGGTTTTCGCCGCCCTCATCGCGTGTGTTCTGCTGGCGGGACGCGCCACCGTGCGCCGTCGCCTTGGGTTCGCGATGCCGGTTCGCCCGTGGAGCCGGGGCAGGTGCGTTTTGATGCTCGCTGTGCTTGCCACCGCCATGCTGGCCGTCACCGCGCTGTGGTCTGTCATCCCGCTCATCAAACGGCTGCCCACGTCCACCATCATCCCCACTGGTTCCGAGATCGACCGAGTCGATGTCACCAGCGAGCAAGCGATTGTCCAGACACACGGTTCCAAAGATGCGGGCCTTGTCTTCCTGTTTGGAAACCCGGCCATGCGCTGGACGCCGAAGTCACTCTATCTCGATGCCATGTTCAATGTCACCCTCACCTCGGGCGGTTTCGAGCCCGGTGTGCGCTGGAGTATCACACCCAGACGCGACATCCGATGGACCTATCAACTGGACGGCCCGACGGGCATTATGCCGGGCAAGCTTGCTTTCCATCCCGGCGCTCCCGCGGCCGACTCCGAGGGTGCCTATGTCATTGGCGAGTTCCGGCCTGAAAACGGTGTGCCTGTTCCTATCGCTGTGCGGCTGGAGGTGCGGCGTGCCGGATTCCCCACCGCTGCGCACATTGGCCGCGATGGTCACTCGGTGCTGGTGACGCACGATCAGGCGTTTTCGGCGCTGCACTACGTTCTCTACTACCAAGGCGATTTCGGCACCACGTCCACCGGCACACAAAACCTCGCGACTAACACATGGAAGGATGAAGGCGCGGTGAAGCTGAAGAACGGGCGCACCTTCGGCTATCGGCGCGAAGCGCTGCATCCCCACGAACTGCACATCAACGGCACACGCCACGATCTGCGCGAAGGCCGCGTCTTTGCCCTGAGAGATGACGGCACCGTCGAGCAGTTTCGTTTTTTCCCGAAGCTCGATGTGGCGCGCGATCCTGCGGCGGTATCGCGCATGATTTATAGTGATGAAGCCAGTCTGGGGCAAAACGGCACCACCAGGAACGAGGGTGCTACTCACACGGTCAGAGAACAAGCAACGCCTCCAGCGAAAACATTCGTGCAGTCCTACGCGGTAGGTTTTGCCTTCACAGGCTCCAAGAAGGACGCTGACTGGCTGGATGGTTTCCGCGCAGTGACCGAACATGCCCTGTGGAAGGCGTATCCAGGAACAGCCCGCCTGACGGAGTTCACGCTCAATGCAGAATCGAAACTACTGATCGTCAAAGCGACCCTGGAGGAGCACATGATAGTAGCCCGGATGATTGCGGCCATGAAGGGACATGCCGAATCATCCGCCAGCAAAAGCGAGGCTTTCGTCCGAACTTACTCGCTCGACTTTGCCAGCAATGGAAGCACGGCCACGCTCAAGTATGCCGATCTGCGCGATCTTTTGGAGCAAATCAGGGAGCTGGGCTTGGATTCGGACATCTCCCTGCATGTGGTTGATCGCGCGCTCATCATCAAAGCCACTCCTGAGCAGCTAAAACGCGTCGATGAACTCATCGAGGCCATGAGAAAAAAGGCGAAGCCCAATTCTGCTGCAAAACGCAATCCATAAAGTTTCCATTCCAACCTGCAATCCACCCACATCATGAAATCACACGCCCTGATTCTTCTCACACTCGTGAGCGTTCTCAATGCCCAGGAGCCTCCCAAGAAAGCTGAAATGCCACATCCGGCACTCCTGTTGAAGTCAAAAGCTACGGACGAGTCTCTCTATACCCGATCCTACTCGCTTGGATTTCTCTCGCAGGGTTACGATGCATCTGAGGCCAAACGCATGCAAAAGACGGCGCTGGACCTAATCTCGCTGGCGCTGAAACCCGATTTGGCTCCTGCTGCACAAGAGGCCAAAGCCGTCATGCAGGGCGACACTGGCATTTTGATGGCCCGTGCCACCAGCGCCCAGCTTGCCCGGATTGACGACATCCTTCGCATCTTGAGTGAAAACATGCCTGACAGGCCGGCCGCAGCCATTGCACCTGCTCCAGCCAATTCCATCGTTCGCATTTACGCACTCGGTCGAATTTTTGGGGTCGCTGATTCAGGCGATGAAGCCCACCACAAAGAGCGCACCGCCAAAACGGATGCCTTGATCAGCCAGATTCGCACCAGCATGGCCATGGCCAGACTCGACAAAACCATGCCGGAACTCAGTTTTCACGGTTCCTCCAACAGCCTTATCGCCAAGGGCACGGCGGCCCAGATGGAACTCATCACCCAGGCCATCACGGCCTGGCGGGAGAACACGCCGGATTTCCGCACCGTCCGCGGTCAGTAACAAGAAACTCCATCCACGCTCATCATGAAAACGCGCTATTCGTTGCTCGCACTTATCTTCGTCACGCTGCCGCTTCACGCCGCCGATCCGAAGGCTGCCTGGTTCACCTGCGACTTCGAGCAGCCCGACTGGCAGACTCGCTGGAACATGGGCAATCCCAATCTGCCGCGAAACCTTGCCATCGTGCCGCATCGCACCACAGGGCCGGTCAAGCCGCACTATGGGCCTGACACGCCACCACTGCTGGCCGGAGCAGGAAAACCTTCCGCAGGCAACGCGCTCGTCATCACGCTCAAACAGGGCACGCACTACGGAGCGGACTTCGGCTTCGACTTCGCCGCGCAAACCGGCACTGAACCCGAGGAAGCCGTTCTGTCCTACAAGCTCTGTTTTGCTCCCGATTTCAACGCCGAGACCGTGCAAGGCGGGAAGCTGCCCGGCTTCGGCGGCATCTACAGCAGCGATGCCGGTGCGGCGGGCAGGCGTGTCAACGGCAGCGACTCGTGGTCTGCCCGTGGTGCATATTGGAAGCCCGATGCCAAAGGCGACATCCCCATCGGCTTCTACGTCTATCACGCCGATATGAAAAGCGACTTCGGCGACACCTGGTATTTCTCCAAGGCGCTCGAACGCGGCAAATGGCACGACATCCGCCTCGCAATCAAACTGAACACACCCGCAGCCAAGCCCGGCGGCAAAGGCCGCCCCAACGGCATTCTGCGCGGATGGCTGAATGGCCGCCAGGTCTTCGAGAAACGGGACATCCGCTTCCGCGACGTGGACACGCTCAAAATCCGCAATGCCTGGTTCCATTTCTACCACGGCGGCGGCCAGCCAGCCTCCACCGACTACCGGATGTGGATCGACGACGTGGTGATCTCGCCCTCAAACTGAGTGTCCATCCAAATCATCCTTCCATGAACACCTCTCCGCACCAAATCGAATGCGCCATCCCCATCCTGCCCGTCAGCGACCTCGCCCGCAGCGTGGCATTCTACACCGGCCCGCTCGGCTTCAAGCTCGACTGGGGCGGCGGGGAAGACTCCTGCATCTGTTCTGTTTCGAGAGATGGTTGCGCCATCATGCTTTCGCAGCGCGACATGATTTCCGAACCTGCGTGGGTATGGATCGGCTGTGAAGACGAGTCGCCCTTCGAGATGTGGAGATCAAACGGAGTGAAGGTTCACCAGGAACCCAGGAACTGCTCCTGGGCCTATGAGATGAAGTTTGAAGACCTCGACGGAAACATCCTCTGGCTGGGCACGGAGCCACGCAGTGACGAGCCTTTCGACGATCAAACGCCGTCCTGACCTGCCGGCACCCGTCATCACACGCTTTAATCTCTCATGAACTCAGCCACCTGCGCTCTCCTCACAGCGGCGATGCTTTTTAGCTTCTGCTGCATCGTCCACAGTCGCCGCCGTTGTGCAGCCTGACATCTCGGACATGCAGTCCCACGACTTGCGTTCCGGGGGCGATGAGAAGATGCGCTACTTCGTCATCCACAAGCCGGCGCCACCTCCCGATCAAGGATGGCGCACACTCTTCGTGCTGCCCGGCGCTCGGGCGACGCGCAGTTCCAGCCCTTTGTGACTCGCATCGCCAAAAACGCACTGCCGGATGGCAATCTCGTCGTGCAGCTCGTGGCCCCCGTCTGGACGGCTCAACAAACCAATGACATCGTCTGGCCCAGCGACAAGTCCGGCGAGCCCGAGATAAGTTCATCACCACCGATTCCTTCCTCGCTGTGCGTGCCGAGGTGGAAAAGCCTGCAAGCTAGATACGCGCTATAGCTTCACGCTCACTTGGTCATCCAGCGGCATGAGCAGCTACGCTCTCTTGCTGTTTCCAAAAGCCGGCGTCACCGGCACCTTCGTCGCCATGTCCGTCTTCTACCCAAGTACGCTGCCTTCGCTGGCCGCTGCGAAAGGCCATGGGGAGACGGTGAGACAAGGAGACTGACTCATCGCTCCCGCAGCGGTCTCTGGAAGTGTCTCCTCATCTCCCAGTCTCCCAGTCCCCTTGTCTTCTGAAACGCCATGCCCTTCGACCCCACCAAACCCGCGAACAACTCGCCTGCCTCCAGCGCGGAGATGCGCTCGCAACTCACCTCGCTCAATGCCGACATCCAGCAGCAGGCCACTGCTGCGCAAGTCGCCGCTACATCTCGAATACCCTCCAGCAAACGAGCAACAACAGCAACGGCGTGAGCACCCTCGGCCAAGGGGCCGATGGCAGCTACAACCAGTCGCAGATGCAAGACCTCATCAACAAGGTGGATGAGCTGATCAATGCGC
Organism: Verrucomicrobiaceae bacterium UBA2429; assembly: GCA_002343505.1. Taxonomy (GTDB): domain Bacteria; phylum Verrucomicrobiota; class Verrucomicrobiia; order Verrucomicrobiales; family Verrucomicrobiaceae; genus Prosthecobacter. Next base: position 98,042 of record DDQZ01000094.1, read on the forward strand.
TGCGGCGGTAGCGCACGGTTAGGCCGGCCTGGAGACAGGCGCTCTTTCCGACCATGCATCCCATATCCGCCACCTGGCCGGAACAAGGCCAGGTAGGGCTTTCAAAAAATGCATGATGAGTCAGCAAGAGTCGTTCACGGCTCGAAGCAGACCTCTATGAAATACCCAACGATCCTCCTCACCCTGTTGCTGATTGGCTCCGTCGCTCAGGCGCAGCAGAAGCCGAATGTCCTTTTCATCGCTGTCGATGATCTCAATGACTTTCCCACCTTTTCCAACAGGTATCCAGACGCGAAGACGCCCCACATGGATGCGCTGGCGAAGCAGGGCATCGTCTTCAGCAACGCACACTGCCAGGCCCCGCTCTGCGGGCCGTCGCGGGCCAGCATCATGACCAGCATGCTGCCTGACTCGACTCTGGGCTTCGGCAGCAGACAGATGGATGACAAGCAGGTGGTGGAGCGTGCCCGCGAACTCGGCACGGAGGCGCTGCATTCTTACTTTGCCAAAAACGGCTACAAAACCATGTCCGTGGGAAAACTCTTCCACGACGGCGTGCCCAAAGGCACGGTGGATGCCGCAGGCGGTGACAATGGCAAGCGCGGCGGTTTCAGATCGCCCGCCGGTCTGCTCAGGAAAAACTGGCCGCAGAAGGGCACTCAGACGGACTGGGCCGCGATTGATTTCCCCGAGGAGGAGTTCCCGGATCATGTGTCTGCAACATGGGCCGTGGAGCAGCTCAAGTCCACCCACGACAAGCCCTTCATGCTGATGGTCGGCTTTCTGCGCCCGCACAATCCCTGGTATGTCACGCAGCAATGGTTCGATCTGTATGACCGGGACAAAATCAGCCTGCCGCCCTATCGCAAAGACGACTTCAATGACCTGCCTGAGGGGGCGGAAAAGTTCAACGTCCTGTCACAGATGCCTCGCACGGACTGGGCCATCGAAAAAGACCAGTGGCGCGACATCGTGCATGCCTACCTCGCTTGCATGAGCTATGCGGATCACCAGGTCGGACGCGTCCTCGATGCGCTCAAGGCCAGTGCTTACGCTGAAAACACGATCATCGTCTTATGGTCGGATCATGGCTATCACATGGGGGAAAAGAACACCTTCCAAAAGCACACGCTCTGGGAGCGCAGTTCCCATGTGCCGCTGATCTTTGCCGGCCCCGGCGTGAAGGCGGGTCTGCGCAGCCACCGGGTCGTCAGCTTGATGGATGTTTACCCCACGCTGGTCGATCTGTGCGGCCTGCCGGCCAATCCGAAAAACGAAGGGCGCAGTCTGACCCCGCTCATTGAAAAACCTGATCTTGAGTGGCCCTACACCGCCATCACAGAGTGGCAGAATGGTCATGCCGTTCAGAGTGAGACGCATCGCTACATCCACTACCCGGATGGCGGCGAGGAGCTCTACGATCACCAAACAGACATCCATGAATGGACCAATCTGGCCAAGGCGGATGATCCGGGCATCCAAGCCATCAAAGCGAAGCTGAAAGCGAATTTGCCCAAGGTCACAACGGCACCCGAGGTCAAAAAACCGAAGAAGAAGAAGAAACCCAAAGCCCCAGAGGACGCAAAGCAGTGAAAAGAACTTTTCACGGTGATTCATGCCTTTTTGGCTAAATCTCCGATCCCTTCTCGAAGTAAGCGGTGAATCCCAATTTCATCAGCCACCACCTTCAGCCGCACGAATCGTCTTGTGCCTGCGGGGAAGGTGTAGGTGAAAGCGTTGCCGTTTTGCGTGACGTTTCCGCCAACAGTTTCGGTGGTCCAGGTGCCGGTGAGGGTGTCGGTGGATTCGATCCAGAAGTTGGTGCCGTAGGTGCCGGGGTAGGTGCTCGATTTCGTCCAGGTGATGCTCAGAGTGCCGCTGGTGTTTGTGACAGCGGGCAGCGGCGTGGTGCCGGTGGTGTTGCTGTTGCCGCCGAGGAAGTATTCGATGCCGTTGGCGACGCCGTCGTTATCATGATCGGCGGTGAAGGCTCCGGCGCTGCCATTAGTGGTCTGCCAATTAGTGAAGGTGGGTGCGGTGTTGGCGATGAGATAGCCGCTCGGATTCAAAGAGAAGCTGGTGACGCCTGCGGAGGTGATTTGGGCGAGTTGAGTGGAAGTCAGACCGCTGCCGGTGGTGCCAAAGCGGAGGGATGCGCCACTGACGAAGCTGCCGGTGATGGTGAGTGTGCCGCCGGTCCAGTCGATGGCGCTGCTGTCGGCAAAGACGAGTGCGCCGCCGGTGCCGAAGCGAATCGTGGCGGTGGCGGCGGTGACATCGAGCGTGCCGACGGTGTCGGTGCGGGTGTCGGCATCGAGCGTGGCGCTGCCGATGGAGATGGCGGTGCCATCTGGCAGGACGTTGCTGGCTCCGAGGATGAGTGAGCCTCCGCCGCCACTGATGGTGGTGGTGCCGCTGTAGGTGTTGGCACCGGAGATTTTCCAGGTGCCGGTGCCGCCTTTGGCGAAGCTGATCCGGTTGGCAGGCGCGGTGGCTCCGTTGAGCGTGTTGTCAGCGATGACGCCCTGCACTTCGTTCGGCGTGGCGGTGGTGCCGAAGCTGCCGCCGAGGGTGAGCGAACGCGCGGCGCTACCTGTGGTAATGCCGACGGGTGTGTTGAAGGCGGCGGCGGTGAAGATCAGCGGGCCGGTGCCGTTGTTGGCCACGCTGGCGGTGGTGCCTGCGGAACCCGTGCCACCGATCTGGATGGAACGGTTCGTGGTGTCGCCGGTGCCGGTGTAGGCCAGTGTGGTGGAGTTGTTCGTGGCAATCGTGATGCTGCCGGTGGCGGGTGCGCCGAGCGAGCTGGGCACACCGTAGTTTTTGAGCGTGTTGACGGTGATGGTGCCCTGGCGGGACACAAAGCCGCCGGTGAAGGTGTTGAGGCCGTTGAGCACGAGGTTGCCGGTGCCGTTTTTGTTGATGCCGACGGAGCCGCTGATGACACCGCCGATGGTGACGGTGCCATAGAGTTCCTGCGTGGCATTGGCGGTGATGGAAACATCGCCGCTGAAATTCCAGTTGCCGCCGAGGCGGAAGTTGCCCGCCCAGGTGAGGTCACTGGCGAAGGCGATGGTGCTGCCGCTGGTGTTGTTGAGGTAGGGGTTGTTCGCGCCGCCCATCGTGAGTGTGCCGCTGCCGAGGCCGTTGGCGTGAGCGATGGCGAGCGTGCCATTGCTCAACATGGTGCCGCCTGAGTAAGTGCTGGCCGCCGCGAGTGATAAAATGCCCGCGCCGGTCTTTGTGAGGCCTGCGGTGCCTGCGAGAGGGCAATTCAGCGTGGCGGTGTTTTGCAAAACCTCGATGGTGGGCGTGGTGCCCGCGAGCGTTATCGTGTTGCCTGCATTCACGGTCCACGTCTCGGTGCCAGTGGTGTCGCCAAACTTCCACACGGCTCCGGTGCGATCCGCTTCAAGTGTGAGCGTGGTGTTCGCAGTGATGTCCACGGTGCTGAAATCGACCGTGTCGCCCGCGAGCGGTGTTGGAACGGTGTTGGCGATCCAATTCGCCGCCGTGTTCCAACTCTGCGCACCGCCTGCGGTTTGCGTCCATGTGCTGAGAGGCTGCGTCTCGGCCAAAACCTCGATGGAGGCCGCATTGATGCTGTAGCTGCCACCGGTGCTCGTGGTGAAAATGGGCGTCACAGCGCCCGGCGTGGCGACTTGGATATGCCCGACGGCCAAACTGCCCCACTGACTGCCCCAGTTGCCACTCGCGGATTGAGTGAGCGGCGCGTTCGCGGTGGGTGTGCCTGCGCTGTTGCCGTTGCCAGAGTTTTGCAATCCAGCGATGACGAGCGAATTGCTCGCGGAGGTCGTGAGCGGCACCTGGGTGATGCCATTGCCTCGTCTGCCGTTGATCGCTCCGATGCCCGGTGCCGTGCCGGAGAGCGCATACGCCACGCCGAGGCCGCCGTTGGGATTGTAACCGGAAACCGTGATACCGGTGCCGACCGCGCCCGGATTGTCGAGGTAGTAAATCGCGATCGTGCCGTCCGCATTGCCGCCGGTCTACTGCACGGCCTCGATCATCTGGATGCCGTTGTAGCGCACGCCGTAGCACATGCAGGGATCGTTGTTCGCGTTTTCCATGGCGATAACGACGACGAGCTTGTCCGCCGTGGATGCATTGAAGGTGCCGAGACCGGTCACCGCTTTGTAGCCGCTGCCGCTCGCGAGTGCGAACTGCTGCGTGGCATTCACCGTGATCGTGCCCGCGAGCGTGGTCGGTGTCGTCGTGACGGTCACGGGCGCGGAGGTCGCGCTCGTGAGCGTGCCTGCACGCATCGACACGGTGTAAGTGTAGCTCGTTCCCGGCTGCAAGCCGGTGTCCGTGTAGGTGCGCGAGGTCTGCCACGCGCTCGAGGTCGCACCAGGATTGCCGGAGGTCTCGGTGAACTGATATTCCACGGTGCCGCCCGTGTAGCCGTATTCCACCTCACCCATCTCCGCCGTCATCGTCACGGCGGTCGGTCCATTGGTCTCGGGTGTCAGCTCAAAGGTGGACACCGCAGGCATCAGCGGACCCCAGGTGTAGAAAACGGTCGGATTCGCAGGCAGGCCCACGTCCTCCACATTCGGCGTGGCGAGCAGCTCGATCCTCGTCACCGCACCATCGGCCGCAGGCAAATTGATCGCCTCCGTTTCGATGCTGGCCAAATCGGTGAGCGCAGGCGAGGTCAGTGCGGAGGCAGGCATGATGTAGGTCTTCGTCACACCGCCCTGCACCACTCGCACGCAGTAGTCGCAGTTGTTCGCCAGATTGAAGAGCGTGTTAGCCGCCGTGCGATCCGCCGCCACGGTGGCATCAAACAAGCGAATCAATCCCGACGTGTAAGGCCCGATCGGCGGATACACCATGTTGATGGCCGGTTTGGCGCCCGACATCGTCGCGAGGATGCTGATGACCTGGACATCGCGCTGCTGCGGGTATTGCACCCCGTTGTTCGTCACGACTGTCGTGTAGTCACCCGTGGTCGCATTCCACTGCGCCCAACTGCCAGCTCCACCGCTCAGCGCCGGATTCCACACCACCACATGGCTGTTCATGTAGTTGCGCATCTGATTCACCGAGTAATCAGAGAAGTGATTCATCAAAAAGCCCGCAGGCTGCCAGCCCTCGCCGCCACCCTGCATCGGATCGACCGTGTAAGTGCCCACCGGCTTGCCGCCCACGTTTCCAGCCACTGTCGTGCATGGGATGAAGGTATTCGTGCGCTGATCAATCGCCCACGCAGGTCCCACGTGGGTGCCGTTGTAGTTCGACGGCGCGGAGATGCCATGCATCGCGCCTTTGTAAGGATACGCGGCATTGTCACCCCAGTGCGGCAGCGACAGCGCATGACCCAGCTCATGATTCAAGATGCCGATGCTGTTGCCATTGCCCACACCCGCGTAACCACCCGCCTGACCACCCGCAAAGGCCCCATACACATTCAGATAATACAAACTCCAGCGCCCCGAGCGGCCCGCCGCTGCTTTCAACGCGCCATTCCACTGCAACGCCGCCGCCTGCTCGCCATCAAAGGCCAGCCCCGTCTGTCCCTGATACTCCGCCTTCGACCGGATGCGCACGCCTTGCGCACTCACGTCTGAACGCGGCGGGATCACCAGCTCGCGAAACACCACGTTGTTCAGCCTCCGCACCTCCAGATCCGTCACCGGCCACTTCTGCTCCAGCTCCGCAAACGTGCCCGCGGTGTAATCGCTCGGCGTCCGTGCAAAGTAATGCACATCCGTCATCGTCATGATCACCTTCGTCGGCGCATTGATCTTCATGTCCGTCACCGTCGAGACCACACTGCCCGCGTTGACGGTCACTTGGAGCCCCTTTTTGATCCACGCCGCCGGCAGCACGCCGGTGAACGTGTTCGCCGTGCTGTGCTGCACCACACCCAGACCATCCGGGATCGAGGTCGGCAGATTCGCCGGCCCCGTGAGCGCCACCGTGAGGAAATTGCCATTCAAGCTCAGCGTCGCGAACACCGAAGGCGACGCAATCGCCGCCGGGTCCGTCACATGCGCTTTGATGAACACATCACGATCCGCCACCGTGCCGAAATACGGATTGTCCGGCTTGTGCAGGTGCGTCTGGCCAAAATAGATCGCATCAATCGACACCGCGCCCGCCGAACAGGTCGCGATGAGGAAAGCGAGAAGGGAAAGCAATTTCATGGTTGGGGTGCCTTCATTCTCTGAATTTCACCCCTTCCCGGCAATCCATTCTCCATTTGCCCCCTGGCCGCCAAACGGCCAAGTTCGCCCCGTGAGCACCCCGAGTTTCCTCACCCTTGCCGACCAGGTCACCGAGCATCTTCGCAGCGAAATCCTGCGCGGACGCTGGAGCGGTGCGCTGCCGGGAAAGCACCAGCTCGCTGCCAGTTCAATAACCCTGCGTGTTGCAAAACTGTGCTCAGAAGCGTTTCATATGAATGATGAGTGGTGAAGCCCCATTTCATGAACCACTGCCAGATGCTTCTCACGAGGCTGGCCGGGAGTTGCTGTCGAATGCGCCGGATGACATCGAATGGCAGGCCATGCTTCACAAACTGGTCTGCTACCGTATTCAGCATGGGCACTGCCATGTTCCCAGGCACGACCGCAGACATCCCAAGCTGGCGTTATGGCTTGAGAAACAGATGGCGCTTTTTCAGAAGGGCAGGCTTTCGCAAGATCGGCAGCGGGAGCTGGGGGCGCTCGGCGTGGAGTTGGATGCCATAGATGACAAACCCGACCGCGAAAACCACAATGAAGGCCGCTGGGAGGCAAGATTCACCGAGCTCGTGGCTTTTAAGAAAGAGCACGGGCATCTGCGGATCACGCTGAAGAACCAATTATCTCCCGGGCTCATGCACTGGCGGGACAATCAACGCATTCGCTTTCGCAGCGGTGCGATGCCGCCTGCGCAGAGGGTGAAGCTCGAAGCGCTCGGCTTTGAGTGGGAGAACCCTGCACGGCTGAGCCCCTCCATGGAAGAGCACAACGTGGCGCTGTGGGAGAGCATGTTCACCAGGCTCCTGGCGTTTCGCGAGGCACACGGCCATTGTCAGGTGCCGCACAGCAAGACCGGGGACCAGATGCTGGGGAAGTGGGTGCAGCGGCAGCGCTATCACCAGCGGAAGAACTCGCTGCTGCCGGAGCGTCGGCTGCGGCTGGAGGAGATCGGCTTCGTGTGGCATTCGGACAAACTGCACTTCGCTGATGGATGGGAAGCGCGTTTCGCGGAGATGGTGGCCTTCAAAGAAAAGCACGGACACCTTCGAATCACCAAAACCAATGAGCCCTCGGCCGGACTGTCTCACTGGCGCGACAATCAACGCATCCGCCTCCGCAACGGGAGCATGAAACCTGAGCAAAAGGCGAAGCTCGACGCACTCGGCTTTGAATGGGAACCGCCCGGCTGGCATACAGATGTCCTGCTACAGATCCAGGAAGCCCAGTGGCAGAGCAAGTATGAGCAACTGGCCGCGTTCAAAGAGGCGCACGGGCACTCTCGTGTGCCGAAAAACTGGAAAGAGAATCCTGCGCTGGGGCAGTGGCTGCAAAAGCAGCGAAGCAAGTTCCGCAAGGGATCAGGTGCGGAAGGTTTGCTGCCGGAGCGGCAGGAGAAACTGGACGCGCTCGGTGTGGAATGGCTCGAGACGCCGCCTTCACCGCCACACCGTCAAGGATTTGCTGCTTCACCTGCCGACCCCAAAGCAAAGTGGGAGAGCCGCTATGCCCGACTGGTTGAATTTCATCGGCTCAACGGCCATTCGAATGTTCCAGGGCATCCAGACCGACTCCTGCGCAAATGGGTGCTGGAGCAGCGGAAGAAATACGGCGAGGGAAATCTGGAACCAGACCAGATCACCCGCTTGGAGGCGCTCGGCTTCTTATGGGTGACACCGAATCCGCGTCCGGCTGTTCCGCCAGTGCAGAGGGAAAGGGGACCGAGCATCTGGGACCAGCGTTTCGCCGAGTTGCAGACTTTTGTGGCCGAGCATGGGCATTTCCGCGTGCCGAAGAGCCTACAGGCATACAAAACGCTACGCGGCTGGGTCGTGGCGCAGAGGGTGTATCGGCGCTGTGGCAGCCTCTCGTCCGCGCGCCAGGAGAAACTGGATGCTGTGGGATTTCCATGGGAGCCTGGGCGGGACCAGAGCGGACGGCAGAGACAGCCCTCCCAGAGCTGGGATAAGCACCTTCGGGAACTCATCGCCTTCAAAGAACGGACAGGCCACACGCGTGTGCTGCATCACAGGGGACCCGACAAAAAGTTGGGCGGCTGGCTGGTGCGCCAGCGTGCGCTGCATCGCCAGGGACGCCTGCCACCAGATCGCGTGCGGCAGTTGGATGAGCTCGGTGTGGAATGGAATCCTTCCGGCGGCAGAGGGCCAGGGAACCGTGCAAGTGGTGGTAGCAGCCGCACCTCAGACCAGCGCATGGCAGAGCTGCGTGAGTTTCATGCCCGGCACGGCCACGCCAATGTGCCCACCAAGTATCCGCCCAATCCATTGCTGGGCAACTGGGTCTCGAACACCCGCATCAGCTACAGAAAGGGGCAGCTCAGCTCGAACCGCATCCAGGAGCTGGAAGAACTGGGATTCCGCTGGAGGGGGGAAAGAAACAACGCCCCCATACTGACCATCACCTGGGAGGAAAATTTTGCGATGTTGCTGGAGTTTCATCGAGTTCATGGTCACGCCAATGTGCGCTCCACGGACGCAGACCACCACGCTCTTGCCACCTGGGTCAATTCCCAGAGGATGAAGCACCGCCGGGGAACGCTCCAGGCAGACAGAGCGCAGAAGCTCGAATCCATCGGCCTCAAGTGGGGGAAGGCAGAGTATCAGGCTGGTTTGTTGCGATCCTGGGACCAGCGTTTTGACGAACTCGTGGCCTTCCGTCGGCAGCACGGGCATCCACATGTTTCGAAGGCAGACAAAAGCCATCGTAGTCTCGACATCTGGGCAAAAACTCAGCGGATGTATTACCATCAGGGCAAACTCAGCGCGGACCAGATCCAGCGGCTTGAGTCCATCAGTTTCAGTTGGAATGGCAAAGAAGGCTTTTGGCTGCGGCAGTTCAGACGCTGGGAAGCCGCCACACAGCGCCGCCGCACACGTCACCTCACTGCCATCGGCGATGCAGACGATGATCTGGCAAAATGGGAGCAAACGCAGCGCAATCTCCACCGCTTGGGTAAGCTCAGTGAGGAGAAGGCAAAGCTCCTGACGCGTGCCGGACTGATCTTTGATCCGCCACCAGCACCTAAATTGAAGTCTCCTGAACCACGCCACCCACGCCGTGGGCGAACAGCGACACCTGCATGAGCACTCCGAGCTTCCTCACCCTCGCCGACCAGGTCACCGAGCATCTCCGCAGCGAAATCCTGCGCGGACGCTGGAGCGGTGCGCTGCCTGGAAAGCACCAGCTCGCCGCCGAGCTCGGCGTGAACAACAAAACCGTCGAGGGCGCCCTGCGGCAGCTCGAAAAGACCGGCCTGCTCCTGGCGCAGGGCGCGGGGCGCAAGCGTCTCATCAACACGCGCCGTCGAAGCACCACGCGGGCGTTGCGCATCGCGCTGCTGCTCAACGATCATGTCATTGATGAGAAAACCAAGCTGCTTCAGGAGGTCTGGCACGCTCTCGAAACCGCCGGACACACGATCATCAAAGCGCCAAAGTCTCTCGCAACGCTGCAATTCGATCCCAAGCGCGTCGCCGCCATGGTGCGCAAAAACGAGGCGGATGCATGGCTCATCTTCGCCGGTTCGCGCGGCGTGCTGGAATGGTTCGCCAGCCAGTCGGTGCCCGCTTTTGCCGTGTTCGGCAACCGGGCTGGCGTCAGAATTCCGTCGGTGTCGCCGGACAAGCCCCCTGTCGTCGCCGAGGCCACCCGCCATCTGATCGGGCTCGGCCATCGACGCATCGTTTTGCTCGCCAGACGCGCCGTGCGCCTCCCGCAGCCCACCGCCGGAATCGCATCCTACCTTGAAACACTGCGTGAGCACGGCTTCCACGCCGGAGAATTCAACCTGCCCGACTGGGAGGAAACCAATGCCGGTTTCCACGAGTGCCTGCGCTCCCTTTTCAAAGCCACCCCGCCCACCGCGCTCATCGTGGATGAGGTCACTTACTTCGTCGCCACCATGCAGTTTCTCCTGCGCCACGGACTGAAAGTGCCTGGAGACGTTTCCCTCATTTCCACCGACGACGATGTGGCCCTGTCACACTGCGATCCACCCGCCGCCTGCATGCGCTGGGACATGCGCCCCGTGATCCGTCGCATCGTGAACTGGGCCGACAACGTCAGCCGCGGCAAAGCCGACCTTATCCAAACCCTCACCCCAGCCGAATTCGTGCCCGGAGGCACCATCGCACGCTGCAAAGCGACCATCTGAACGCGCGATGTCTCACGGGGAAAGATGCCGCACGAGGAACTCCATGCGCAAACGCGATCCATACGGCGTCTCCGCTGCGCCGTGGCCGCTGCCGGCGATGGGCATGAAGTCGAAGGGTTTGCCGGCCTTTTGCAGCGCGGCGACGACCTGCGTCGTGCTCGCGGGATCAACGTTGGTGTCGAGTTCGCCGACGATGAGGAGGAGTTTGCCCTGCAGCTTGTGCGCGTCCTCCCTGTTGGAGCTTTTCACATACGATTCATCCACCGGCCAGCCCATCCACTGCTCGTTCCACCAGATCTTGTCCATGCGGTTGTCGTGGCAGCCGCAGTCGGCCACGGCCACTTTGTAGAAATCGTGATGGTCGAGCAGCGCGCGCATCGCGTTCTGTCCGCCCGCGCTGCCGCCGTAGATGCCCACGCGGCTCAAATCCATCCACGGACGCGTTTTGGCCGCTTCTTTGATCCACAACTTCCGATCCGGGAAACCCGCGTCCTTGATGTTCTTCCAGCACACATCGTGGAAGGCCTTGCCGCGATGATTCGTGCCCATGCCGTCCAGTTGCACGACTATGAAGCCCAGTTCGGCGATCACATGATGCCCCATCAGCCGGCTGAACTCCTTCGGCGCGAACGAACCATGCGGACCGGCATAGATGTTCTCGACGACGGGATAGCTCTTCGCCGGATCAAAGTTCGAGGGCTTCACGATCACGCCGTGGATGTCCGTTTTGCCGTCGCGCCCCTTTGCGACGAAGCGCTCCGGCATCGTCCAGCTCGCGGCGAGCAGCGCGGAGACCTCCGCCTTCTCCAATTCACAGACCAGGCCGCCATCGCTGCTGCGGCGCAGCTCCATCACTGGCGGCTTGTCCGCACGCGACCAGGTGCCGATGAAAAACGCACGGTTCGGCGAGAACTCGACGCGGTGGTTGCCATCGCCTTCCGTGAGCTGCCTGAAGCCGCTGCCGTCGAAGTTCACGCGGCAGAGATGCGTGTGATAGGGGTCTTCCTTTTCCCGCAGACCGCTCGCGAGGAACCAGATCTCCTTCTTTGCCTCATCCACATGCAAAACCTCGCGCACGGGCCACGCGCCCTGGGTGATTTGATGCTTCAGCGTGCCTTTTTTGGCGTCGCAGAGGTAAAGATGGCACCAGCCGTCACGCTCGCTCATCCAGATGAGCTCGCCGCTGCCATGCAGCCAGTGACGCCAGCTTTTGCCGGAGTAGTGGATGAAGGTTTTCGAGGTCTCCTCGACAACGACACGCACGGCGCCGGTCTTCGCATTCACCGCGAGGATGCGGTAGAGCTGATGGCCGCGCTGGTTGTAGTTGAAGTAAAACTCGCTGCTGTCCGGCGCCCACACGGCATCCAGTTCGCCGCTTTCAGTGAACGGGTTCTCGTAAATGTCACGCGCCACGCGGAGCTTTGTTCCATCGCTCTTTTCGATGACCCACTGCGGCTTCGGGAGCGGGTCGCCGGGCTTGATGTAGTCGAAGACTTTCAGCTTGGGCTGCACGCTGCCGTCCGGCGTTGATTCGACGATGGCCACCTTTCGGCGCTCCACCTTCTCCGCCTCGGTGAAGACGACACACGAGCCATCCGGCGCACGGAAACCGCGCTCAGGCTTTTTTGATGCTTCCGTATTGGCTTTCGAGATGCCTTTTCCATCAATGATGAAGGTCTGCGGCTGCGACGCGCCTTCCACAACGGCGAGGTGCTCGCCCGTGCGGCTGGTGATGAGCCACACATGACCTTCGAAGGTGTGCTGCTCGCGTTCCGTGCCTGCGCGGACGCCGCCGTAGCGCACGTGACCGCCCTCTTGGTTGATCCAGTAAAGCTCCACGTCCTCGCTGAGCTGGTTGATGAACTTCAGGCCCGAGGACTTGCCGGTGCGCCGCGTGCGTCGCAGCTCGATTTTCATCGTGGAGGTCTTCGCGGCCTCTTTTTCCGGCAAACCCAGCTCTTTGAGCGTCGCGGCCGTTTTGCGGCTGCCGTTTGTGGCATTGATCAACACAAACTCCGACTTCCCCGGCCCCGTCTGCACGCGATACCAGAACATTTTGCCATCTGGCAGCCAGTTCGCCTGCACGCGGTCGCGGAAGACTTTGTTTTCGGTGCGCTTGGGAAAACTGAGCGCCGCCTCAAAATCAGCGGCTTGAAGGGAGGGGATCTCGCAGAAGAGGCTGCAGAGAGCGAGGCCGGAAAGGAGAGTGCGCATCATTCATCTCATTAACCAGGCTCCTGTCTGGATTCTTGCCCTTCCTGAAACCTGAATGGCTTAAATCAGACAAGGCGGGTCTTGGGGAGGCTGTCCTTGGAGGAGCTTTCGATTTCAGGGGGGCATTGCCTCGCGCTCCAAATTTGGAGTGCGGCGGTTTCCGCCGCTTTGGATCGGGGGGGGGCTGCGGGTGCTGGAGGGACGTTCGTGCGGCT
>DDQZ01000094.1:110975-129001 GCA_002343505.1 Verrucomicrobiaceae bacterium UBA2429
CGAATCCAAAGCGGTGCCGAGCACTGCACTCCAAATTTGGAGTGCGGCGGTTCCCGCCGCTTTGGATCAGGGGGCTGCGGATGCTGGAGGGACGTTCGTGCGGCTGTCCGGCGAGCGAATCCAAAGCGGTGCCGAGCACCGCACTCCAAATATTACTGAGCGAGGCGGACTTGGATTTGGTAGAAGCGGCGGTCGTTGGGCGGGGTGGTGTCAGTGAAGATGAGGAAACCGCCGGTGCCAGCGATTTCCTGACCGACTCCAGTGAAGGCAGTCAGGTTGTCGCTGATGAAGAGGCGGTAGAGGCGGCCAACTTCGGATTTGAAGCTGACGGTGAAGCCGCTGGCGTTTTTGCTGGGTTCGGCGCTGAAGCGGGAGTTGGGGTCTTTTGAACTGGTGAGTGCGGTGAACTCAAAGAGGTTGCTCATGCCATCGAAGTCGTCGTCGAGAAGCGGGTCGCCGCCGGTGATGGTGCCGAAGTTGTCGAGTTCGTAGTCATCGCTCATGCCATCGCCGTCCGTGTCCACAAAGGTGAAGCCGGGAGCGATGGTGAGCGCGGGGCCGAACTCGGAAGTGTTGCCATCGGGATCGGTGGCGGTGACGGAAACGAAGTGCCCGGCGGTCATGGCGATGGGTGACATGAGGGCAAAGTCGGCGTCGCCATTGGCATCGGTGGTGAGGTCGATGTGGCCGAGGAAAGTTTCACCTTCGCCGTTGCCGGAGGGATCGGCGGCGGCATTGGAGAAAAACTCGACGTGGAAGGTGGTGTTTGGCGTGGAGTTGAACGCGCCGATGAGCGATCCGCCGGTGGCCTCCGCGAGGGTGACGACGGGGAAGTTTTGCAGGTTGTTGGGACCAGGGTCGGCGTCCATCGCGTCGTTGGCGGTGATGCCGTCGTCGTTCAGGTCGATGCCGAGACCGCCGTTGTTGTGAATCGAGTTGCCGGAGATACGGTTGTTGAACGCGGGCGCGGAGACGTTGGTGGTTAGAATGCTGACGCCGTCGGCGGTGTTGTGGGCAATGAGGTTGGCCGCGCCGGGGGTGGTGCCGCCGATGACGTTGTCTTGCGCGCTGTCGAGCTGGATGCCGTGGTTGCCGTTGCCGAGGGGCGCGCCGTCCACGTTCACGCCGATGCGGTTGCCCTGGACGGTGTGGTGGCGGGCGGCGCTGCTGCCTGAACGGAACAGGCGGATGCCGTTGCCGGTGTTGCCGGCGATGAGATTGCCCGCGCCGGGGAGGCTGCCGCCGATGGTGTTGCCGGCGGTTTCCCGCGAGTTGCTGAGGATGCCGTTGCTGCCGTTGGGGATGGCGGTTTTGCCATCGGGACTGGTGCCGATGAAATTGCCGACGATGTGCGATCCGCTCACGCCGGTGGCTTTGAGGAACACGCCATGGCTGGGATTTCCGGAGATGACGTTGCCGTGACCGGGAAGCGGGCTGCCGAGCACGCAGGGGGAGGTGGCGCTGGAGAAGTTGAAGCGCACACCGACTGCGTTGGGGTCAAGCCCGCCGACGGCCTGCGTGCCGGTGATGTCGAGGCCGATGTAGTTGCCGATGACGAGGCAGCGGTTCTGCATGCGGACGTTCTCGACTCTATTGCCGGAGATGATGTTGCGCTGGCCGGGATCGGGGCCGCCGATCTGACAGTTCGAGCCGCCCGCGACGATGCCGGCCTGGCGGTCGGCGAGCGCGCTGGTGCCGTTGGGCAGGGATGCGGTGCCGGTCGCGTCGGTGCCGATGAGGTTGCCGAAGACCTTGTTGTTGCTGCCGCCCAACTGCACGCCCTCTTCGCGGTTGCCGGAGATCTGATTGCCCTCTCCGAAGCCGGTGCCGCCGATGAGACTGTTGAAAGCGTTGAAGGTGATGCCCTCGCTTCCGTTCTCGATGGCTGCAGTGCCGCCGAAGTTGCAGCCAATGCGGTTGCCCTGGATCACATGGCCGGAACCACTTTGGGCAAAGATTCCGTCAGCGCCGTTGCCGGAAATGACACAGCCCTGCCAGAACTCGGGTCCACCGATGGTGACGCGATCGGCAAAGACGAGCTCAATGCCGTCGCCCGTGTTGCCGAGGTCGAGCGTGCCGGACGGGTCCACACCGACACTGCAGGAGAAGATTTGCACGTTTTCGATGATGCTCGCGGAATCGATGGCGGAGATGAAAATGCCGTCGCGCGGACTGCGGTTGATCGTCAGGGAGCGGACCGTCACGTCATCGCTGCGGATGACGAGCACGTTGGAGTTGGCTCCCTGGCCGGCGCCATTGATTTCCACGCCAAACTCCGGCTGCGACCAGCCATCGATCATCACGGGCGCGGTGATGTCCGGCAGCGGGGTGGCGGGCGCGATGGTGGGCACCACGCCGCCGGGGATGGCGAATCCGATGGTGTCGGCATCGGGCGCGGCGTTGGAGTCGAGGATGGCCTGGCGCAGCGAGCCCGCGCCGGAGTCGTTGGCATTGGTGACGGTGAGCGTGGGTGCGATCACGCTGGTGACGAGATCCGCGCTGTGGTTCGTCGCGTCGGGATCAGCCTCGGTGGCATCGAGGGAGAAAGTGGTGGTGAAATCGCCGGTGGTGGTGGGTGTGGCGAAGACGAAGACGCTGGTCTCGGTGCCCGGCGCGAGATTGCCGAGGGTGATGGTGACGACCTGACCCGCCGCGCTGCTGCCGGTGCCGCCGGAGACGCCTGCGAAGGCGAGTTGCGGCGGCAGGGTGACGGTGGCCTCGGCGTTGGTGGCGGTGGCGGGGCCTTCGTTGCGCGCCGTGAAGGAGAGGAGAACGGTGCCGATCGTGAGCACGGGCTGCGGGCCGGACTGGAGGCGCAGCAGGACGAGATCGGCGCTGGCGTTGGGCGTGGTGTCGTCGCTGCCGGTGTTGTTGCCGGGCGTGGAGTCAGCGGGCGAGGTGGCGGTGGCTTCGGTGATGAAATTGGCCGTGCCGTCGGCGATGCCCTGCACGGTGATCGTCGCTGTTTCACCGGAGGGGATCGTGCCGAGAGAGGCGGTGAGATTTTGTCCGCTCAAAGCCGCGCTGCCCTGCGTGGCCGTGGCGCTTTCGGGCAGGAAGGCAGCGGGAAGCGCGGAGGTGACTTGCACGTTCGGCGCGGGATCGGGGCCGAGGTTCTGGACCGTGATGGTGGCGGTGACGGGCAGGCCTTGGGCAGCCGGATCGGGCGTCAAGGTCAGCGTCGTGAGGAGATCGGCGTTCGGCGTGGCATTCGCAGGGATCACGCGGCGCTCGGTGCGGTTGCCGGCGGCGTCGTAGCTGTGGAGGATGTGCGCGTTGTTGGAAAACGACTCTGCGCGCAGACGGCCGAGGGCGTCGTAGGTGTAGTCCACGGCTTGGGCCGTGGTGGCGGCGAGGATCAGGAGAAGGGCGTGGAGTTTCATGGCGTCAAATTTGGAGTGCGGCGGTTCCCGCCGCTTTGGATCGGGTGGTAAGGGGGCTGCGGGAGCTGGAGGGACTTTCGCGCGTCTGTCCGGCGGGCGAATCCAAAGCGCCGCGGAGCGGCGCACTCCAAATTTGGAGTGCTGCGCTCTGCGCAGCTTTGGATTGGTCTTGCGGGAAGTTTTGAGGAAAGATGACCGCGTGAAATCCGACGAACCCTCTCCTGAAATCCAAAGCGGTGCGGAGCACCGCACTCCAAAATATTGGCCGCACGCTCCGGCGCATCGGCTGAGTGAAGGGGGGACCTTCATTGTGACGGCGGGGACTTATCGGAAGGAGCACTTCTTCGCGGGGGATGCGCGGCTGAAGGGACTGCATGACGGGCTTTTGAAGTATGCGGCGAAGTATGGCTGGCGGCTGGAGGCTTGGGCGGTGTTTCCGAATCATTACCACTTCGTGGCGCACTCGCCGGCGGGTGCGGAGGACGGGGCGGGGTCGCTGAGTGTGTTTCTGGCCGACCTGCATCAAAACAGCGCGTCGTGGGTGAACGGGCTGGATGGCGCGGAGGGGCGGAAGGTGTGGCACAACTTCTGGGAGACGCGGCTGAGCTTTGAGAAGAGCTACTTCGCGCGGCTGAACTACGTGCATCAGAACGCGGTGAAGCACGGACTGGTGCCGGTGGCGAACCAGTATCGCTGGTGCAGCGCCGCGTGGTTCGAGCGCGAGGCGTCGCCCGCCATGGTGAAGACCATCTATGGATTCAAGACCGATCACGTGAAGGTGCTGGATGAGTTTTGAGAATTTTGAGTGCGGCGGTTTCCGCCGCTTTGGATCGGGGGGTGAGGGTGCTGCGGGAGTTGGCGGGACGTTCGTGCGTCCGTCCGGCGGGCGAATCCAAAGCGGTGCCGAGCACCGCAGTCCAAAAGGTGCTGCTGCTTATTCATCACCATGGGAAGAAGAAGTTGAACCAGGAGCGGTTTTCCTTCTTCCGACGCTGCTCCTCTTCGTATCGTCGCTCTCTTTCCCTGGCCTCGTTCCACCGTTGCTCGGACTCAGCCTTTTCGGCATCCACATCGAATCCCAACACCCTGCGGATGTCATCAATCTCCGCCTGGATTCGTCCCACTGGATCATCGCCTGGCATCGTGAGTTGGTTACCCACATGATACAATTGCATCTGAAGCTCAGACAAACGTCGGTTTAACTCGCCGATCCGATCCTGCTCAGCATCGACAACATCCTCTTCAGCCTGCTTTACCGCAGCTTTTGCGATGGCTTTTCCAAGGCGATTCGCGGATTCGAAGATGGCCTCGCTAAAATTGACGCCGGGGAAAAATTTGTTGCTGTCCGCCTCCCGACGTATTGCAATTGCAAACTGGTCAGAGGCTCCAAGGGCGGACAGGTCAAACTGAATGCCAACCTGTTGTGCAAGTGAATTAACGACGACTCTAACGACGAATGAGTCTTTGATCTGTTGTTCTGTAAAGCCAATATCCTCGAGGAGCTCTCGACTTTGGGTGCCAAATCCAAACGCAATCGCTCCCCTCAACCCACTCGGATCCACCACCGAGGTCACCATCCCTTCGACGAAGTGATACGGATTGGCGTGCTGGCCGTTTCTTCCCATCAGCGAGAGGTGGATGGGATCGCGGCTGAGGAAGCGGCCGGTGACGGGGTCGTAGTGGCGGGCGCGCATGTGGACGAGGTTGGCATCGGGATCGTGGCGGACGCCGAGCTGGCCGGTGAAGGCGTAGATCTGGTCGCTGGCGCCGGTTTTTCCGAGCAGGCGGCCATGGCCGTCGTAGGCGTAGGCATCGGTGACGGCTCCGGCGGCGTCGGTGAGGAAGCGGGTTTCGCCGACTTTGCCGAAATGATAAAAGCGGACGGCGGGCGCGGGTGTGAGATCGATTTGATACAGCAGGCGGCCATCCGGCAGGGCGACGTAGAAGCGGGTGAAGGCGGCGCTTTTTCGTTCGGCCAAAATCGGCTGGCTGGCGACGGAGTAGGCGTAGCAGTAGTCGGTGGTCTGGCCGTTGAGGGTGCGGGAGGTGATCTGGCCTGTGGCGGTGTAGTCGTAGGCGAGGGTGCTGCCGCCATTGACGACGCCGATGAGGCGGTCGGCGCTGTCCCAGGTGAAGGTGCGGGTGCCGTCGGAGGTGGGGCGGCCACGGTCGTCATAGGTGTGCGTGGTGATCTGGTTGGCATCGTCAAAGGTCTGCGTCTCGACGCTGGCGCTGGTGAGGAAGGCACCGCCATCGACGGGGAAGCCGGTGTCGGTGATGGCGGTGGGTTCGTTGGCGGCGTTGTAGGTGAAGACGATGGTGCCGAGCGCGACATGGGCGATCTGGCTGATCTTGCCATCCGCGTCGTAGGTGTGGGTGGTGCCGACGCCGTTCGAGCGGGTGATGCCGGTGAGCAGGCGGTCGGCGTCGTAGCTGAGATCAATCTGCGCGCCGGTGAGCGAATCGGTGACGCGGGTGACGAGGCCGCGCGCGTCGTAGGTGTAGGTGACGGTCATCTGCCCGGCGTAATCGAGCGTGGTGAGGCGGTTGCGCGAGTCGTGCGCGGCGGTGAAGGTCTGGCCGTGGAGCGTGGTGGTGGTCAAATTCCCGCGTGAGTCGTAGCCAATTTGGAGTGCGGCGCTCTGCGCCGCTTTGGATTCGGCGGATAGACGATCCAACGCATCAAACGCCATCGTCAGCGACAGCCCGTCCGAAAAATTCCGCGCCGTCAGATGCGACTCCGCGTCATAAGCGCGCGTCTCGACGACGGTGTCGGGATGCGTGATCTGCGAAAGCCGCCCGCGCGAGTCGTAATCATAGTCCCACGTTTTCGCGTTCGGATCGGTGACGGTGTCGAGGCGGCCCATGCCGGTGTAGGTGAGATTCCACTGTTTGCCGCGCACGTCGGTGAGCTTGGTGAGGCGGCCATTGTCGTCGTATTCATACTGCGTGCCGCCGGAGACGGGTTCGTCGCGGCCCGTGATGCGGCCCTCGCCATCGCGCTGAAGCGAGTGCTCGCGGGCGAGCGGATCGGTGGACTGCGTGGTGCGGGAAAAGGCGTCGAGAGCGCGCGTCGAGGTGTCGCCGCTGGGATCGGTGACGGAGGTGACGGCGCCGATTTCATCCCGCCCGAGCGAGAGCGTGCGGCCTGCGGGCGTGGTGGTGGCGATGATATCCTCGACCTCGTCGCGCTGGAAGGTGGTGCGGTGGCCGAGCTGATCGATGACCGCCGACAGGGCGCGGCGGGCGTCGTATTCGAAGCGGATGGTGGAGCCATCGGGCAGCGTGATTTTCGAAACGGAATCGAAGTAGGGATGCTCGAAGGCGGTGGCGTTTCCCGCAGGATCGGTTGAGGTGGCGAGGCGGTCGAGCGCGTCGTAGGCGAAGGCGAACGGTTGCTCCAATGCGCCGCCGAAGTCGCGGGTGAGCGCGGTGAGGTTGCTGTTCGCGTCGTAGTCGAACTTCGTCACGGTGCCGCGCTCGTCGGTGCGCGTGGTGGTGCGGTCGAGCGCATCGTAGGTGTAGCCCATGACGCTGGTGTCGGGATGGGTGACCGAGGTGAGGCGGTTTAGCGTGTCGTAGCCGAAGGTGGTCACGCCGGTGTCGGCATCGGTGAGCGTCTGGAGATTCGCCGCCGCATCGTAGGTGAGGGTGGTGACGCCAGTCTCGGGGTTGGTGGAAGTGAGTGGCTGACCGCGCGTGTTGAAGGTGCGCGTGGTGGTGTCGCCATCGCGGTCAGTGCTGGAGGTGGGGTTTCCTTTCGTGTCGAAGACGAAGGCGGAGAACGTGCCATCGACGTGATCAATTCGGGTGAGGTCGAAGAAGGTCACGTTCACCGTCTCGGCGTTGGCGGGATTCGTGATCGTCTGGACGACAGGCGTGAAAGTGGCGGTCGAAGTGTCACCACGCGCATTGGTGATGCTTTTCACGAAGCCGCTGGCCTCGTCGTAGATGATTGAAGACCGTGCGCCATCGCGATCCACGGTCTTCGCAATGGCGCGGCGGTCGGGATCGGCCTCGAAGGTCATGTATTTGCCGGCTTCATCGAGCACGCCGGCCATGAGCGTGCCCTGCCCGCTGTGGAAAAAGCCGCGCCGCGAGCCGTCGGGATGCGTGATGGCGCGGTGCCGGTCGCCGAGGCCGATGACGGGTGCCTCGCTGGCAAAGGTGAAGAGACGCCCGAGCGCGTCGGTCTGCGTGAGCACGGCGCGGTCGGTGAGCGTGGCAGGATAGGTCTGCGAGTAAGGCGTGTTGCCGCGCGGCATTTGCTTGGCGGAGATGCGGTTCGCGCCCTGGTAGGTGAAGGTGCAGACGCCGCTGATCGGATCGGTGATCGAGCGCAGCGTGACGAGCGGCGTGGCGTCGGCGGGCGGATTGTCGGCGGTGTTGTTCTCGTATTGGAACGTCCACGCACGGCCCGTGTGGTCGGTGACGCTGGTGAGCATCTTCACGCCGCCGATGGTCGTGTAACCAAACGTGAGCGAGCGCCCCAGCCCGTCGCTGACCGAGAGCGGCCCGGTGGTGGTGGCCTCGTCGTGATTCGCGGGCAGCGTGTAGGTGTGGGTGTTGCCATTGCGATCCATGACGTGCGTGCGCGGCGCGGCGTCTTCACCGGCGGCTTTCACGAACATATGCACGACGCCGCGCCCCGGCTCGCCGAGGTAGTAATGCGTGGCCGTCTCGATCAGCTCGTGACGCTCCGGTGTATCGGAGAGTTGCTCCCACAGCGAGGTCGTCGTGTTGAGCTGAAACGCGAGATCCTCGCCGAGTCCCATGCGCACAAAAGCCTGCGTGAACTGAAAGCCGGGGCCGAAATCAATGTTCACCCGCTGCACGAAAGCATGATGCGAGCGGCGGAACTTCCCTGCCATGCCGCCGAGCCCTTGCGGTGTGGTGTTGGCACCCGGCGCAGCCCCACCGCCAGAGGAATACGCGATGCCAAACGAGAGCGGCAGCGGACCGCCGAGCGAGAGCAGCCGCTTGGTGAAATAGAACTCGCCTGTGGCCATGTTGACCGGATCGGCGGCGTCGAGCGTGGCGTTGATCAGGTTGACGGCATCGGAGCCGGTGACCCCGCCGCTTAAGCCGCTGGTGCTCCCGCTCGAAAAGTCGGGGATGGGGTCGTTCGCCAGCAGCGGCGCGGCGAGGAGGAGGAGAATGGCGTGGATTTTCATGGCGTTAAATGTGGAGTGCGGCGGTTCCCGCCGCTTTGGATCGGGCGGTGAAGGGGCCGCGAGGGCTGGAGGGATGCTCGTGCGTCTGTCCGGCGAACGAATCCAAAGCGGTGCGGAGCACCGCAGTCCAAGTTCGGAGTGCGGCGGTTCCCGCCGCTTTGGATCGGGCGGTGAGTAAGCTGCGGGAGCTGGAGGGATGCTCGTGCGTCTGTCAGGCGAACGAATCCAAAGCGGTGCGGAGCACCGCAGTCCAATTGCCGCTTTGGATCGGGTGGTGAGGAGGACATCGGGGACGGAAGTGTGTGGGACGTTTGTGCGATTGTCCGGCTGACGAATCCAAGGCGCCGGGACTTGCTGATGCCTGGCGGCGGCGGAACTTGTGCAGATTTTGATTTTTTTTCCTGCTCCATGACGCCCGCGATCAAAAGGCACGCCCGGAGTTTCGTCATGTCGGGGGAAACACCTACAGATGGATGAAGCTCGGTGTTTGACGAAGCGGCCAGCGCTCCGTTGGTTTGGGAGTACGTTTTGTTCCCACCCATGACACCGCACCGGGCAATCCTGCTGACGGGCACGACGATGCTGCTCGGCATCGCCGTGCTGGCGCTGCCGTGTCAGGCGCAGGAGATGCCGGACATGCCTGAGGACGCCTTTGCCGAGATGCCGGCCACCGCGCTCTTCCGCGAGGGCGACGATCCGGCCTGGGCCGCAAACGAACTGGACACGACGGGCTGGCATGAGGTGCGGCTGACCCTGCCGCCTGCCCGTCAGGGCGTGGCCTTCGACGCACACGTCGGCTGGTATCGCATCACGCTGCCGCCCATGCGGTATCCGAACGGAGGGGCGCTACAGGTGCAGTTCGACGGCATCGGCGGAGCGGTGGAGGCCTTCATGAAGGGCATGCCGCTGCGGGCGCGATATGGCGGCGTCGCACGCGTCACCCACGGCGTGCCGGGGGAGCGCACCGTTTTCCCGCCGCCGGGTGCGCCCGCCGGTTTCACCATCAAGGGACCCCACTGGAACGAAAAGGGCAACAACACGCTCTGCCTGCGGGTGACACGCGCCCCGCGTGCGGGCGGCATCGAGGAAGGCGCCGCCCGGCTGGGGTTTGCGCTGTGGATGTCCGGCATCGTGCATCCGGAAAATCGCCGCCTCGTGGCATGGGAGTATGCAGCCCTCGCCGCGTGCTGCCTGGGCATGCTGACGGCCCTTTTGATGGCCTGGGGAGACCGGCGCGACGCCTGGCACCGGTGGAATGCAGTCCTCTTTTTCGCCATCGGGCTGGCGGTGCTGCTCGGCGGCTACTCGATCTTCTTCGATGCGAGGCTGACGCATGGCCTGATGCGGCTGGGGTGGTTCAGCACGGCGTTGATTCCGGTTTGTCTGCTCTTCCTCGGCAAAAGCGCAGCCAGTGGGCCGTCGCCGGTCATTTCACGCGTGACGGTCGGCGTCATCGGTGTGGCGGGCGTGATGGCCGCGCTGCTGCTCCTGCTGGCGCGGGAGGTGACGACGCTCGTATGGGCGCACTGGATCACGGCCGCGGCCTTTCTATGGTCGGCGGTCTGCCTCGTCATTACCTGCCGCTTTCCCACACACCGGGTAGAGAAGGGGATCGGCCTTTTCCTCGCCACGACGGCGGTTCTTTCACTCGCCTGGGCGCTGCATCTCATCGCGGCACAGACTGGCCTCACACTCTTTTCGCGCACAGCGCTGCATGTGACGGTCACCTGCCACGCGATCGCCTTCTACGTGCTGCTCGTCGTGCGCCTGCACATTCTGCGGGAGTCCAGCCGACTGCTGCTGCGTCGCAATTTGGAAGCTCAGGAAGACGAGCGCAGGCGCATCGCCATGGACCTGCATGACGGTGTGGGGCAGTCCATGCAGTCGCTGAAGCTCCGCCTGCAAATGGATGCGCAAAAAGCCGGGCGGGCGGAAGAATGCCAACCGCAGATCGCGGCAGTCGATGCATGCATCCAGGAACTGCGCAACGTCGCCGCGCACCTCCGCCCCGTCTTCCTCGGCCGCCATGCACTGGCAGAGGCGCTGCGTGCGCTGTGCGAGCAGTATGCCGACGAGTCGGGAGCAAAGGTCCGCTTTGAAAGCAATGTCACGCGACCGGTGGAGGCACGGGCGGAGGAGCACATCTTCCGCATCCTGCAGGAGGCGCTCACCAATGCCAGCCGTCACGGGAAGGCACAGCAGATCGAAGTGAGCCTGCACGAGAAGGACGGGCGGCTGGGCATGATCGTGCGCGACGACGGTTGCGGCGCGAAAGCAACCGCTTCGTCCCGCGGCGGGCGCGGAGTTTTCAACATGCACGAGCGGGCGCATCTCCTCGGCGGAGATCTGGCTCTTGCCATTCGTTCTGACGGCGCCGAACTGAGCGTCACCGTCCCGTTTCCAGCCGCGCCTGTCACATGACTTCACAAAACAACAGCCCCATCAGCGTCGTCATCGTGGATGATCATGGCATGTTCTGCGAGGGCCTGGCCTCCATGCTCCGGCAGCACGAGGACTTTACCGTCCTCGCTGCCATGCAGGACGGGCCGTCAGCGCTCCAATCATGCCGCGTCACTCCGCCTGACATTCTCATTGCCGATCTCGCCATGCCCGGCATGGACGGCCTGGAAACCATCCGCACCGCGCTTGCGGAGCGACTATGCAAATCCGCCGTGCTGCTGACCATGCACAAGCACGCCGTCATCGCCGAAGACGCCCGCCGCGCCGGAGCCGCCGGCTACATCATCAAGGACGAGGCCTTTCACGAACTGGCGGACGCGCTGCGGGCCGTGGCCGCCGGGGAGGAGTTCGTCGAGCCCGCCAGCCTGCCGGACAACTCCGGTGCGACACCTGTGCTCAGTCCGCGGGAGAGGAGCATCCTCCTCCTCATCGCCCAGGGTCAGATCACCAAGGAGATCGCCGACAGCCTGAACCTCAGCGACAAAACGGTGGAGACTTTTCGAGGTCGCCTGATGAAAAAAACCGGTTCCCGCAATATGGCCGACCTTGTCCGATTCGCGCACGAGACCGGGCTCATGGCGTGAAACATGGAGTGCGGCGGTTCCCGCCGCTTTGGATGGGGACGTCGGGAGGGCTGCGGGAGCAGTGGGAGAATCCAAAGCGGTGCAAAGCCCCGCACTCCAAAGGTGCTCACGCAATTCCAAACTGAAAGGGATCAGCAGAGTCGAGGATCAATGTGGTCTCCGCCGTGATGAAGGCTTCTCCGGTGATCGTGGGGATGATGCCGCTTTTGCTGTTTTGGTAGCTGCCTTCAAAAACACTGCCGAGGATGCTTTCCTGCCGCCACACCTGACCAGGGGCGAGTTTTCCATCGGCGGCGAGGCAGGCGAGCTTTGCGCTGGTTCCCGTGCCGCAGGGCGAGCGGTCGTATTCACCCCCAGGGCACAAAACAAAGTTCCGGCTGTGATTCGCGGCATTCTGCGGCGGACCAAAAAGCTCGACGTGATCGACTTCCGGGTATCCAGCGGCGCGCACGGCCTCGCGCATCGCCAGACTGGCCTGCGTGAGCTGATGCACGTTTTTCAGTGTGAGATCAAGGCTGTGATCGGCGACGAGAAAGAACCAGTTTCCTCCCCACGCGACATCTCCGGTGATTCCGCCGGCTTTCACGCCCTTCGCTTTGCGATAGGAGGGCACATTGCGAATGCTCACGCGGCCATCTTCATGCAGCATTGCCGTCACCACGCCCACGGGCGTCTCCACGCGATGCTCGCCTGCCGAAATCCGTCCGAGATGCTTCAGCGTGGCGATGAGGCCGATCATGCCGTGCCCGCACATGCCGAGCAGGCCGGCGTTGTTGAAGAAAATGACTCCCGCCGCGCAGCTTGCGTCTTTCGGCTCCACCAGCAGCGCACCGACGATCACCTCATGCCCGCGCGGCTCGCAGATGATGGCGCGGCGATACGTTTCCAAGTTCTCCGCTGTCACGCCGCCAAGCACCGCACGCGTGGGCTCGCCACCGGTGTGGGAGTCAATGATGGGAATGCGGGTCATGGAGCGGGGATGATGGCTTTCGACGTGCGATCACCGATTTTGAAATGGCCGAGCGGTTGCTGTTTGCCATCGCGGATTTGCCAGACGGCACCCGGCCGTGTGGACTGGCGTTTCTGCCCCTTGGGCTTGATCATTCCATAGGACTTGGGTTCGCCAGTGGGAGACATCCAGCACAGCTCGACGGGTTGTGTGTGCTGATTGATGAAGACGACATCGAAGGTGCCGCCGTCCGGTTTCGAGGGAGGGGCGGAATCACGGGATGGATGCCATTTCAATTCTGGCAATGATGCCACGGGCACTTGCGGCACGGGGACGGGATTCTCAGGCGCAAGGGCGCGAAGCTCGGCAAGTTTGGCGGCGTGCGCGGGCATTGCGGCGAGGTTGGTCCATTCGTGAGGATCGTTCACGATGTCATAGAGTTCCTCATCGCCGTTGCGGTAGTGGATGTAGCGCCACGCCTTGGTGCTGATGGCGTATTCATCAGGCACGCCGAGCTGGGTGACAGCGGCATGCGGCCACGCGGCATCTGGATTCCGCAGCAGCGGCACCAGGCTGTTCCTGCTGATGCCTTGCGGTGCGGGCAGGCCGCAAAGATCGGTGACGGTGTGGAAAAGATCCGTGAGGCTCACCGGTTGATCACAGATTGCGCCGGATTTTCCGCCGGGCACGCGAATCATCAGCGGCACGCGCGTGCAGATGCGCCAGCCGGTGTACTTCTGCCAGTGCTGCTTCTCGCCGAGATGCCAGCCGTGATCGCTCCACAGCACGACGATGGTGTTGTCGCGATACGGGCCGCTTTCGAGCGCATCGAGCACACGACCGAGCATCGCATCCGCGTAGTGAATGGAGGCGAGATAGGCCTGGATGGCGTGCTTCCACTGTCCCTGCTTCTGAATGTGCTCGAAGTAGCGGTTCGGGCCCATTTTTTGTCCCGAGGGCGGAAGATCGTCCAGATCATCCTCCTTGTAGCCGGGTCCGGGCTGAATGGATTCGAGCGGGAACGGTTTGAAATACTCCTTCGGCACAAACCACGGCTCATGCGGCCGGTAGATGCCGCAGGCGAGGAAGAAGGGCTTGTCGTGCGGGCGTTGAAGCTGCCCGCCAATCCACTTTGTCACGCTCCAATCGCCGCCGCAGACTTCATCGCTCGCCTCCAACGCGGCCCAGTCGGTTTCCACATATTGCCAAGGACCACCCACAGGCAGGCTGATGGGACGATTTGGCGGATCGAAGGTCGGCGGGAACGGGTTCTCTTTTTCTTTGGCGGGGAAGTAGTCGTCCCACGAAGCGGCATCAATGAAGTAGTGCAGCAGCTTGCCGGAACCGGCGCTCCAGTAGCCGTGCCGGGAGAAGAACTTCGGCATGATCTCCGCATCCGGCAGCACATCGCGCATCTTCTGGCCGTTGTGATACACGCCCGAGCGATAGGGCGGAATGCCGGTGAGAATGGCCGTGCGCGACGGGTTGCACTGCGGCGCGGCGCAATGCGCGTTGGTGAAAAGCGTGCCGCTCTTCGCAAGGCGGTCGAAGTTCGGCGTCTTCGTCTGCGGATGACCGCCGAGGCAGCCGATCCAGTCGTTGAGATCGTCCACCGAGATGAAGAGGACGTTGGGTTTCTCAGATGCAGCGGCGCAGACCGACGAGGCAGCGACAAAGATTCCGAGGATGAAGCACAAGGTTTTCATGGTGCAGGAATGATGGCTTTCACAGGTTTGTCTGCGGTTCCATGGATCTGAAAATGACCGAGAGGTTTGTTGTTGGCATCTTTGATCACCCACACGGCGCCGCCGCTGCTGCGGATGCTGAAGGCATCTTTTGGTTCAAGCGTCTTGTAGTGCTTCTCGGCCCCTTGGGGGCTGATCCAGATGAGTTCCACAGCAGCCGTGCTCTGATTTTGAAAAGTGACGGCGAGCTTCGGTCCTTTGGGTTCCGATTTCGGCAAGGCAGCGCCGGTGGCCGGATGCCATGGCAGCGATGTGGGCGCTGCGGCGGCGGAGGCCATTGTCGCGGGTTCCTGCCATTGAAAGGTCGGACGCGGCAGCGTCTTCCACATCTGCGCGCTGAGGCTGGCGAGAAGGTCGGCGTGTTCCGCCTTGGTGGCGATGTTCTCGTTTTCGTCGGGATCATTTTCGTGATCGTAGAGTTCTTGCGCGGTGATCTTCCGTGAGGAAAGCTCCAGCCACTCGATGTAGCGATAGCGTTCGGAGCGCATCGCATAGCCCATGTGGTGGCCATCCTTTTCACGACGGGGGAACTGGCTGAAGGCGGCGTCTTTGACCTTTGTGGCGGTTCCGTTAAGCAGCGGCTTGAGGCTGGTGCCTTCGAGCTTTTCAGGAACGGGCAGGCCGGCCAGATCGGCGAGCGTGGGATAAACGTCCACGAACTCGACGAGCGCATTCGACTTGGTGCCGTTCGCCTTGGCACCGGGCATGCGGATCATCAGCGGCGCGCGTGTGTCGATCTCGTAGTTGGTCTGTTTGCACCAGCCGCCGTGCTCGCCGAGCTTCCAACCGTGGTCGCTCCACAGCACGACGATCGTGTTGCCGGCGAGACCAAGGCGATCAAGCTCATCGAGCAATCGGCCGACTTGCGCGTCGATGTAGGACACCGCCGCGTAGTAGCCGTGCTTCAGTTCGCGCTGTTGCGCTTCCGAAAGCGGTCCCTCTCTCGGCCAGCGGGCGTCCGAGTAGTCCATGTAGTCGCGCAGCTCATAGAATCCGCCCTGGAATTCGCCAAAGGCCATGCTTGGAGCGCCGTGGGGCAGGTGGTCGTTCGTCGCGAGCGGAATCTTCGAGCGGTCATAGAGATCCCAATACTTCCTCGGCACGACGAACGGCAGATGCGGGCGGATGAAGCCTGCCGCGAGGAAAAAGGGCTGCTTTTCAGATGCGAGCCTGCGCATGGCGGTGACGGCCTGTTCTCCGATTGCGCCATCGAAGTGTTCCTCGTCAGGAATGTCGAGCACCTCAGTGGCCGCGGCGCGCATGCGTTCGATCCGAGCCTTTGGTTTGCCTTCGGCCCGCATTTGCTCGCGAAACTCCGCAAGCTTCCCGGTTGCCGCTTTAGACCATGATGGTTTTTCCGGCCACACATGCGGCTCGTCCCACGACACATTGTCCGGCCACGGATTGTGGAAGATTTTGCCGAAGCCAAGCGTGTAGTAGCCGTGCTTGCGGAAATGCTGAGGAATCGTGACCGCGTCCGGCATGACGGAGCGCATTTCGGTCGAGAGATACCAGACCTTGGTCGAATCCGGCCGCATGCCAGTCATGAGCGAGACGCGCGAAGGATTGCAAACCGCCTGCTGGCAGTACGCGCGGCTGAAAAGCACGCCGGAAGCCGCGAGGCGGTCGAGATTCGGCGAGATGACGTGCTCCACACCGTAGCAGCCGAGATCACAACGCATATCGTCCACGGCGATAAACAGCACGTTCGGGCGTTCCGCCAAGGCGGAGAGCAACGGCAATCCAATGATGAGCGCTAAGAGCAGGTGTTTCACATTCGGGTGTCGGCGAGGTGATGCGACGGATCAAGCCGGCCTCTTCGCCAACGCATCACGGATGATGTTGAGCACCTGCTCGCGTTCAGCTCCGGCGAGGGGCAGGCGCGGCTCGCGCACCCATTCGTTGCCGAGGCCGGTCTCCTGGCAGAGCAGCTTGATGTACTGGACGAAGTGCAGGTGGGTGTCGAGCTTCATGAGCGGCTGGCTCCAGCGATAGAGCGCGCGGCATTCGTCCCAGCGGCCGGCCTGGGCGAGGTCCCAGAGCTGCTGGTTTTCTTTCGGAAAGGCGATGCCGCTGCCACAGACCCAGCCGTCAATGCCGAGGATGGCGGACTCCAGGAAGAGATCATCCACACCGGTGAAGATGCGGTAGCGGTCGCCTGCGAGATTGCGAAGTTCGGTGATGCGGCGGGTGTTGGCGCTGCTTTCCTTGATGGCGAGCAGGTTCGGGATGTCAGCAAGCTCGACGAACGTCTCCGGCGTCACATCGGTGTGATAGCCGACGGGGTTGTTGTAAAGCATCCAGGACAGCGGTGTGGCGGCGGCGAGGGTGCGGAACCAGTGCTGCGTCTCGCGCGGGTCGGGCTTATAGACCATGGGCGGCATGACCATGAAACCGGCGGCGCCGAGCTTTTCGCAGTCGTGCAGGTAGCGGATGGCGGCCTGCGTGCTCATCTCCGCCACGCCGCAGACCACGGGCACGCGGCCAGCGGCCACAGCGAGGGCGTGTTTCACCACGGTGCGTTTTTCCTCGGGCAGAAGCGTCTGGTTTTCGCCGAGCGAGCCGCAGACGATAAGGGCGGAGACGCCGGACTCAATGAGCGCCTCCCAGTGACGGGCGCAGGCGGGAAGGTCCAGGCTTTGGTCCGGATGCATGTGGGTGACGACGGCGGGGAAGACGCCTGACCATTCGATGGAGGACTGGGACATGCGCGCAGGGTGGCCGCCCGTCAGCGAGGGGTCTTGATTGCTTTTTGGCAGGACGGCTGCCAATTCAGGCAAAATGACCGCGATGAATGATCCTTTTGCCGCGCATGAAGTCGCCGAGGCGCTCTTCGACGAGCTGCCGGACGTGGTCTTTTTCATCAAGGACACCTCCGGGCGCTACGCGCGCGTGAATCAGACGCTGGCGGACCGCTGCGCAGGCGGCGACAAGAAGCGCCTGCTCGGCAAACGCCCCGCCGAGGTCTTTCCCGCCGCGCTGGCGGCCGGTTACAGCCGCCAGGATGAGCAGGTGCTAAGGACAGGCCGCACGGTGCGCGACCAGCTGGAGATGCACATCTACCCGCGCAGTGTGGCGGGATGGTGCCTGACCACGAAGCATGCCCTGCGCGACGCTCGGGGCCATGTCATCGGTGTGGCTGGCATTTCGCGGGACTTGAACGCGCCTGGGGACAAGGCGCCAGGATTCGCCGAGCTGTCCGCAGCGCTGCGCCGCATGCGCAGGGATTTTGCCACGAGCCTGCGCATTGAGGAAATCGCCAGGGAGGCGGGCATGAGCATGCATCAGTTTGAGCAGAAAATCCGGCGGCTTTTCCAGATGAGTCCGCTGCAGTTGCTGCACAAAATGCGACTCGACGAGGCGATGCGGCTGCTGCGTGAGACGGACAAAAGCCTGGGCGAGATCGCGCTTGAGACGGGCTGGTGCGACCAGAGCGCCTTCACCCGCCATTTCAGCCGCCACACGGGCATGTCGCCGGGAAGGTTTCGCGCTTTCGAGGCTGCGCGCGCCACCGGGAAGGCCGCGGCGGAATGAGGCGGCGGCCTCCCTTTCCATCCGGCGCGCGTAGTGGCTCTCATGCCGCGCGTCTCACGCCTCATTCTTGTTCTCGGTGACCAGCTCGATTTGGAGTCGGAGGCATTTGACGGCTTCAACGCGGGGGAGGATGCGGTGTGGATGGCGGAGGCGGCGGCGGAGTCTGTGAAGGTGTGGAGCACGAAGGCGCGCATCGC
>DDQZ01000094.1:129141-129409 GCA_002343505.1 Verrucomicrobiaceae bacterium UBA2429
GTGGAGCACGAAGGCGCGCATCGCCATGTTTCTGAGCGCGATGCGGCATTTCCGCGAGGCTTTGCGCGGGCGCGGATGGCGGGTGTTTTATCACGAGATGGGCGCGCATGAGTCCCTCGGCAGCGCGCTGCGCGCGGAGATCGCGCGGAGCAGGCCGGAAAAGCTCGCCATGGTGCGCGCGGGGGAGTGGGGTGTGCAGCGGGAGATCGAGGCTGCGGCGGCGGATGCGGGGACACCGCTTGAAGTGCGCGAGGACGGGCACTTTCTT
>DDQZ01000094.1:129530-130102 GCA_002343505.1 Verrucomicrobiaceae bacterium UBA2429
TGCGCGAGGACGGGCACTTTCTTTGCACGACGGAGGAGTTTGCCCGCCATGCGCGGGGCCGCAAACAACTGCGCATGGAGTTCTTTTACCGCGAGATGCGGCAGAAGACAGGAGTGCTGATGCAGGAAGGCAAGCCGGTGGGAGGGCGGTGGAACTACGACCATGACAACCGCGCATCCTTCGGCAGGGAAGGCCCCGGACTGCGCGTGCCGCCGCGCAAGTTCGAGCCGGACTCGATCACGCGCGGGGTCATCGCTCTGGTCAATGACACCTTCCACGCGCATCCCGGCACGCTGGATGACTTCGACTGGCCGGTGACAGCGGCGGAGGCGAGCCTGGCGCTGGAGGACTTCATCGCGCGCAGGCTGGCGGATTTTGGCCGTTATCAGGACGCGATGTGGGAGGGCGAGCCGTGGCTGTTCCACTCCCGGCTGAGCGCGGCACTGAACCTGAAGCTGCTCGATCCGCGAGAGGTGATCGAGGCGGCGGAGCGCGCCTGGAGGGACGGCGCCGCGCCTCTTGAATCCACGGAGGGGTTCATCCGGCAAATTCTCGGCTGGCGCGAGTATGTG
>DDQZ01000094.1:130199-146823 GCA_002343505.1 Verrucomicrobiaceae bacterium UBA2429
ATTCTCGGCTGGCGCGAGTATGTGCGCGGCATTTACTGGCTGCACATGCCCGGCTATCTGGAGCGCAACGTGATGAACGCGGAGCTGTCTCTGCCGGACTTTTACTGGACTGGCGAGACTGAAATGGCCTGCCTGCGCGCGGTCATCAAACAGACGCTGCGTCACGGCTACGCGCACCACATCCAGAGGCTGATGGTGACCGGCCTCTTCGCACTGCTATACGGCGCGCATCCTCGCCGCGTCCACGAGTGGTATCTGGCGGTCTATGTGGACGCGGTGGAGTGGGTTGAGCTGCCAAACACGCTTGGCATGTCCCAATACGCGGACGGCGGCGTGATGGCGAGCAAGCCGTACATCGCCTCAGGCAAATACATCCAGCGCATGAGCAACCACTGCGCGGGCTGCCGGTTTGATCCGGCGAAAAGCACGGGACCCTCGGCCTGCCCGTTCACGACTCTGTACTGGGATTACCTGCTCCGGCACGAGCCTGTGCTGGGGAAAAATCCCCGCATGTCCATGCAGGTGCGCAATCTCGCGCGTCTGGATGGGAAACAAAAAGCCGCCATTCAAAAGCAGGCCGGCGAAATACGCGCGGCGTATTCATCCCCGTCATGAAGCCTCCCCATTCACGGTTGCGCGGCGGACTCGTCCTGGCCGCGTTCCTATTCGCCACCTTTGCCGCGCCGGCGCTCAGCGCTTTTTTTCCGGGTCCGGGGGACTGGTATGCGGAGCTTGTCAAACCCGCATGGAACCCACCCGGGTGGGTCTTCGGTCCGGTGTGGACGCTGCTTTACACCTTGATGGCCGTGGCGGCGTGGCTGGTGTGGCGGCGGGCGGGCTGGACGAAACCTCATGGATTTTATCTGGCGCAGCTTGTCCTGAACGCGGCCTGGACTCCGGTCTTCTTTGGAGCACGCGAAATTGGCTGGGCGCTGGTGGTCATCGTGGCGCTTTGGGCGGCGATTTTGTCCACGCTGCTGTCATTCCACAAGGTCAGCCGCGTGTCCGGCTGGCTGCTCGCGCCTTATCTGGCGTGGGTTTCTTTCGCCTCCGTGCTGAACTTCACCCTTTGGAGATTGAACCCGGCATGAAACAAAAAACATGGCTCATCACCGGCTGCTCCAGAGGTCTCGGCCGCGCCATCGCCGAGGCCGCGCTGGAGGCGGGCCAGCGGGTCATCGCCACCGCGCGGGATGCGAGCGTGATCGCCGACCTGGAAAAGCCCGGCATGTGCGAGGTGATGACACTGGATGTCACCGACCAGGCGCAGGCGCGCGATGTGGTGGCCGCGTCCAAGCCTGACGTGATCGTGAACAATGCGGGCCAAGGCTTGCTCGGTGCTGTCGAGGAGTGCGGCGAGGAGCAAATCCGGCGATGCATGGAGACCAACTTCCACGGCCCGTTGAATGTGATCCGAGCCGCACTGCCAGGGCTGCGTTCCAGGCGCTCCGGACACATCATCAACATCAGCGCGGCCGCGGCCATCTCGAACTATGCGGGCTTTGGCATCTACGGCGCCGCCAAGGGGGCGCTGGAGATGCTCAGCGAGAGTCTGCGCTTGGAACTGGCGCCGCTGGGCATCCACGTCACGCTGGTGCAGCCGGGGCCGTTCCGTACGGCATTCATCTCCCGCAGCCTCGAAAAAGCGGAGCATGAAATTGGCGACTATGCGGCCAGTTCGGGCAAGTTTGCGCGCTTGATCGAAGGCATGGATGGGCGCCAGCCGGGTGATCCAGCGCGTGCGGCGCGGGCCATCATGGCCGCTGCATCGTCCGACAAGCCGCCAATGCGGCTTGTGCTCGGCAGATATGCGAATGAAAAAGCGCGTCGCCGTGGCGCCGAAGTAGAGAAGGAGCGCGCCGAGTGGGAGGCGGTGGGGAGCCCGTGTGAATTCACATCCCCCGCTTGAGCATGCACGGAGTCAGCAAACAACATCTACCGACAAGGATCCGCGCTCGCTGCTCGCGTCCATTCACTTGGAGGAAAAAGTGGGAGCGGGATTGGGGACGCGTGCTGTATTGCAGTGGGAGATGCCGGCGAGGCAAAAAAGCATGAGAGACGAGCCTGCAAAAATTCGCCTCGCGCTGCTGGCGCTGGCGGCAGAGAGGAAGCGCAGCTTCTGCCCTTCGGAGGTTGCCCGCCGTCTTGCGGAGGACTGGCGGCACTTGATGCCCATGGTGCGCGCGGCTGCGGCAGACTTGGTGGATGAGGCAGGCTGGCCTGCACACAGCGCGGGCAGCCCGCTCATCCGTTGACAACGCGCGGCGCCATCAGGCTGGCGAGGTTGAAAATGACCGGGGATGTTTGTTCCATGCGTCATCAACCTCCCAGCCTGCGCCAGTAAATGAACATCAGCGGCAGCACGGCCACGCATTCGATTGCGGCAGCGGCGAGTCCGGCGCGGCCGGTGTTTTCCAGCGCGGTGCTGATGAAAATGATGGCGATCAGCAGCGCCGCTCCGATCACAACCACCGAGCCCGGGGAGACCCACCGGCGCGCGGGTGCGGCCTCCTGCTCCATGACATCCAGAAAATGCCAGGCGACAAACGCCAGGATTACCATGGCGGCGAAGTCCATGCCGCCGATGCTGGAGGAGGCGGTGTAGTCATAGAGGCCATGCACGGCCACCACGGCCGGCAGCGCGGCGAGAAAGCCGTCCACACGCGTGAAGCGCGAGCGCAGCGCGGTGTAGAGCGCGTGCGTGAGGATGCCTGTGAGCGCGGCGTGCAGGAAGTTTGCGGTCAAAAGACGGACCAGCGCCACTCCGCCGCCGAATTCGGTGTAGTAGTTGATGTTTTCCTCAAGGGCGAAGCCAAGGCCGGCGAAGGCGCCGGTGAGCAGCGCGCGGCCCGGCACGCGGCTCCACAGCAGCCAGGGCATGAACAGGGCGGCGGCGGCCAGCTTTGCCAGCTCCTCGCGCAGTCCGACACCGGCGACGTAATACCAAAGATCATGCGGGAAAGGGGCGTCGGCTGACATTCCGTTCGCCGTCTCCTGCCAGGATGCCACGGTGAGCACGGGCCAGACACTGAGCACGCCAGCCACGACGGGGGGCACCGGCCACAGCCAGCGTCTGGAGCCGGATCCGCCGTGCAGGACAAAGACCGCATACCAGATCAGGCAGGCGAAAAAGGCCATTCCGAGCGCGCCATAGGGCACATGCTCCAGACGGTGGAGCAGCAGTCCGCGCCATTGCAGCCAGGGGTCGCGCAGCAGCGTCCCGGCCTGGTGCTGGAGCGCGGGCGGAGAGGTCTCCAGCCAGTCCGGCACGGCTTTCATGGCGCGCAGCGCGTCAGCGTCCTTGAGCCGCAACGCCAGGCGGAGCGCGTCCTCGCGCGCCTCGAAGGCATCGGCAAAAAGACGGCCTTCCCGCATCAAGGCGCGCATGGCGCCGGCCTCGTCCTGGTCGCGCATGAGCAGGGCGGCGTGGAGTTCGCCCGCCAGCGGCTGCCCGAGTTCCGCCGCTTCCGCCAGGCGTGCGCCGGCTGTGGCGCGCCCGGAGTCATCGGAGGCGAGCCTGGCGCTGAGAAAGTCCTCCAAAAGCCGCCGCTGACCGGGCTCCGGAGTGTGTTTTTCCAGCAGCGGACGCGTGTCGTAGTCAAGCAGCCAGCCTTTTTTCTGATACGACTCCCAGGTGGCGGGAGCGGTCTCCAGCACCTCGCTCAGATGCCGCATCTGCCCGGTGACTCTGCGCAGCCACCCTGCCAGGGCGCGCGGGCGCGGCTCCGGCGCGCGGCGCAACTCTTGCCACTCGGCGCGCAGCGCCTGCTCCAGCGGGTCGGGTGTCTCCGCATCATGCCTCGCGGGGGTGACACCGAGGATGACCAGCGCGAGGGCGAAGCCGCCGGCGACGATGATCAATGCAGCGCGTTTGAGCCACTCGCGGTCGCGGCTGAGATGGAAAATGGATGAGCGCCAGCCCGGAATCATGAGCCCATGCTGGAGCGTCCGGGCGGTTTCGTCATGTGTTTTGAAACCGGCTGAGTGATCAGGGACGCTGCCAGGGCACGGCTCCGCCGCGCTGGATGTGCGTTCGCAAAGCGGTGGAAAGCTCGTTGAACACTTTCGGCGCTTTGCCGGCCAGGTTGTTCTTCTCCAGAGGATCGTCTTTGAGATTGTAGAGTTCGAGGGGCGACCAGGGATCGTTTTGCAGCAGCTTCCAGTCGCCGCGGATCAGGGCTTCGTAGCTTTTACCGCCGTAGGCCGAGCCACCCTCCCGGCGGACAAAATACAGATCGCGCGGTTTCCCGATGACGCCGCCTTTGAGGACGGGCAGGAGGCTGACGGCGTCGAGCTCCGCGGAGGCTTGGAGGCCGGCGAGTTCCAGGAAGGTGGGGAAGATGTCGAAATTGAGCCCGGCGTAATCGCTGCGGGAGCCTGGGGCGACATGGCCCGGCCAGCGGACCATGAAAGGCACGCGCAGGCCGCCGTCGTAATGGCTCTGCTTGCCGTCGCGCCAGGGGTCGTTGTTTTGAGCGTGGGGCAGGGAGCCGCCATTGTCGGCGGTGAAGACGACGAGGGTGTCGTCTTCCAACCCGGCTTCCTTGAGCGCGGCGAGCACGCGGCCAATGCGGTCGTCAAGATGCTCGACAAAGGCGGCATTGGCGGCGCGTTTCGGGTCCATGCCCGGCGCGCGCGCCCTGACTTTGGCGAGCCAGGCAGCGGGAGGCTCGATGGGGAAGTGCGGCGCGTTGTAGGCCAGGTAAAGGAAGAAGGGCCTGCCCTGCGGGCGGTGCCCGCCTTTCAAGTAAGCGGCGGCCCATTCGGTGAAAAGATCGGTGGCATGACCCTCCGGCTGGATGGCCTGCTGGTTGAGCCGCATGTAGTTCCGGCCATGCCGCAGATGCGTGGTGTAGCTGTCCATCATGTCTCCGAGAAAGCCGTGGAAGTGGTCGAAGCCGCGCTCGTTGGGTGTGTTCGGGGATTCGAGGCCGAGGTGCCATTTGCCGATGATGGCGGTGTGGTAGCCGGCCTTCCTCAGCTCGCCGGGCAGCGTGGGCACGGCGGGGTCAAGAAAGCCCCAGGAATTCTCCGGCTGCGTGCGGATGACGCCGGGCACGCCGGCGCGGTCCGCGTAGCGTCCGGTGAGCAGGGCGGCGCGGGAAGGGGAGCAGACGGTGCAGTTCGCCCGCATGGTGGTGAAAAGCATTCCCTCCGCCGCAAGCTGGTCAATGTGCGGCGTGCGGACATCGGACTCGTGATAGGTGGAGACATCGCCGTAGCCGTGGTCGTCAGTGAAAATGACGAGGAAGTTCGGCCTGGCTGGCTGGGCGTCCAGCGCTTGCAAAAAGAGAAGCGGGAAGATGAAAGCGGCGGCTGGATATGCGGTCATGCGGAGGTTGGCGAGGGCGGTGGAGGATCACTCGATGCCGAGCTTTTCCTGGATTTTTTCGAGCGAGACTCCCTTGGTCTCGGGCATGATGAAAACCACCCAGACGAGCTGGCCCGCCATGCACAGCGCGTAAAAGGCGAAGGCCATCCAGCCCGCCTGCGCGGCGATGAGCGGGAAAGTCCAGGAGATGGCGGCGTTCATGGCCCAGTGTGTGAAGCTGCCGAGCGCCTGGCCGCGG
This sequence comes from Verrucomicrobiaceae bacterium UBA2429, assembly GCA_002343505.1. Classification (GTDB taxonomy): domain Bacteria; phylum Verrucomicrobiota; class Verrucomicrobiia; order Verrucomicrobiales; family Verrucomicrobiaceae; genus Prosthecobacter. Next base: position 135,770 of record DDQZ01000094.1, read on the forward strand.
GCGCGGACGCGGTTGGGGAAGATCTCGCTGATGAAGACCCAGATCACCGCGCCCTGGCCGAACCCGTGCGCGGCGATGAACACAAGCAGGCTGCAAAGCAGCAGCGGCCCCTCCACATGGGCGTAAAAAGCATAAGCGGCGCCGGCCAGTCCCAGAATGTAGCCGATTGACCCCAGCAGCATCAGCCTCCGCCTTCCGACGCGGTCAATGACGAGCATGGCGGCGATGGTGAAGACAAACATGGTGGCGCCGACAATGACGGACTGGAGCATGGCGGAGTCCATGCCGGCGCCGGCCATTTTGAAAATGCTTGGAGTGTAATAGAGCACGGCATTGATGCCGGAAAGCTGGTTGAAGGCGGCCAGCGCCACCGCCAGCAGGATGGGCTTCAGATAGCGGCGGCTGTAAAACCGCTCGCGCAAGCTGTGGTGCTCCAGATCCAGCGAGCGCTGGATTTCCCTGATCTCCTCATCCACGCCGCCGCCGTCGGTTCCGCAGCGCGCGATGACGGCGCGGGCCTCGTCCAGGCGGCCTTTGGCGACGAGCCAGCGCGGACTCTGCGGCGTGCGAAAGACGAGCAGGAAAAACACAAGCGCGGGGAATGCCTCGACGCCGAACATCCAGCGCCACTCCGTGCCACCGAGCTGCAGGCGGCCAATCATCCAGTTCGAGAGGTAGGCCAGCAGGATGCCCAGCACGACATTGAACTGGGTGACTGCCACCATGCGCCCGCGCCAGGATGCCGGGGAAATTTCCGCAGTGTAAAGCGGCGAGACGACCGAGGCGCCGCCCACCGCCAGGCCGCCGAGGAAACGGAAGAAAATGAAGGACCACCAATCCCATGCGAACGCGCAGCCGGCGGCGGAGACGAAGTAAAACACGCCGAGCCAGGCCAGGGTGCCGCGCCGGCCGATGGCGTCCGCCGGACGGCTGGCAAAGAGCGCGCCGAGGATGGTGCCAATCAGGGCGCTGGCGACGGTGAACCCCAGCAGGTTGTCATCCAGATCATAGACCGCCTTGAGCGCGTCGGTGGTGCCGGAGATGACGGCGGTGTCGAAGCCGAAAAGCAGGCCGCCGAGCGCGGCGATGAGGGAGTTGCCCAGAAGATAACCGTTGAGCTTGGCGGGATCGGATGGCGTGTTCGCGGGCATGGTTGGTGGATGTTGAAGGCGGATCGAGATGAACGTGCCCGGTCACGCGGTCTGTCCGGGACGCCGCGAGATCAGGGTTTGGAGACGTGACGCCACTTCGCGGCGTACAGGTCGCCTGCTCCGGCATGTGAAACTTCATGCTGCCCGAACAAGGCGGATGTCGCGCAGGAACCGGCGATGATGAGTTCGGCCGGAGTGCGGAAGGTGAGAGGGTAGGCGCTGTCGTTGAGCTTGCCGCCTGCCTGCACGACCCAGGTGAGGCCGCCTTGGGCATCAAAGGCCGCGATAAAGATGTCGCCGCTGCCGCGCGTGGCCAGGGCGTGACCGGCCAGGGAGGTGTCTTTGTTGAAATCACCGCACACAAAAGCCGTGCCCTGATTGTCCGCGGCCACACCCAGGCAGTAGTCGGTGCCAGGGCCGCGCAGATGTCGCGCCCATTGCACGCGGCCCGCGGCATCGAGATGCACGATGAGGCCGTCGTTGTCATTTTCTCCAGTGCTTTGAAACGTCCCGCCCGCCACTCTCACGCTGCCTTTGAACATGCCAACACCCCAGACGCGGCCCTGCGAATCGCAGGTGATCTCATGATACAGCGCGCTCGGCGCGCCCGGGATCAGGCTGGCCCAGACGGACTCGCCATCGGGGGTGAGTTTCAGCGCCAGCGCGGCGGTCGTTTTGGATTCGATGGCTGTTTTGCCGAAGGCTCCCGAGCCCGCCGCATTGCCGCCGATGATGATGTGATCCTGCCCGTCCACTGCGATGCCGTGGCCGCTGCCGGAAACTGAGCCTGAAGTCACGCGGTGCCAGAGTTCATTGCCATCCGCGTCGTATTTGGTGCAGAAAATCTGGCGGTTGATCGCGCCGGTGACGACGAGGTGTCCCTCTGAGTCAATGGCGATGCCGTGGCCGTAATCGTAGCCTTCTCCGCCTTTCACGCGCAACCAGAGCACTTTTCCTTCAGGGGAGAACTTGGCGGTGAAAACATCGTAACCGCCCGCGTTGGGCAGGGTCATGCCATTCACCACGGCGTCGGTGCTTTCAAAGTGGCCGGTGACATAGGCATTTCCCGCCGAATCTGCGATGACGCCGTAAGCGCGGTCGGTCTTGCTGCCGCCAATGCTGCTGACCCACAGCGGCATGCCCTGCGGGTCAAGCTTCACAAGGCACATGTCCATGCCGCCCGCGCTCTTGTGCTGGAGACTGCCAAAGGACGCGTCGCCGGTGCATTCGGAGGCCACGAAGACATTGCCGGCGGCATCCGTGGCGACCGCGCGCGCCTTGTCATTGACGCTGCCGCCAGCACTGAAAACCCATTCGCAGACAGGCGGCTCGGCAGCGTGCAGGGCGGCGATAAGCGGGAGGAGACAGAGGGCGGATTTCATGGGGGCAGGAGTACGGTCCCCGGCTGCCCGTTCGCGCGGCTAATCCACATGCAGCAGTTCATTGGAGTTGAGAAGCGCACGGCAGAGTGATTTCAGCCCATGCCTGGCGATCAAGGCTTGGGCGGCGCTGGATTCGGCGGCGTTGGGTTTGCGCTGGAAAAGAAGGTGATAGGCGGTCACAACCGCCTCGGGTCCGTCCACCCGCCTTGCAAGCGCGTCCGCCATGTCGAGCGTGAAGCTGTGGTTGAGCAGGGTGAGGGCTTGCAGCGGGGTGGTGGTGTTGGCGCGCTTCGGCGCGGCGAAGGCGATGTCGGGCAGGTCGAAGTCGTTGAGGATGTCCACCACGCTGGCGCGGGCGTTTTGATGATACACGGCGCGGCGGTAGGTGTCGGGGCCATGGACATCGAGCGGGAAGTAGGTGCAGACGTTGTTCTGCGTGAACTTGTAGAGGCGGAAACCGGGACCGCCCATGGGTTCGAGTTGCAGTTTGCCCGCGACCGCGAGCATCGTGTCGCGCACTTCTTCGGCGCTGAGGCGGCGGGGCGGAAAGCGCCAGAGCAGGCGGCTGGCGGCGTCGGCTTGCGCGCCGTCCTGGCGATGCGCGGCACTTTGCTGATACGTCTTCGAGAGCAAAATCTCCCGGTGCAGTTCCTTCAAACGCCAGCCGTTGGCGACGAGCCGGGCGGCGAGGTAGTCGAGCAGTTCGGGATGTGTGGGCTGACTGCCGAGGAACCCGAAGTCACTTGGAGTATCCACGATGCCGGTGCCAAAGTGCCACTGCCAGACGCGGTTGGCGAGCACGCGGGCGGTGAGGGGATTGTCCTGGGTGATCCATTTTGCCAACGCGAGACGGCGCTCGCCTTCCGGGGCGTCGGCGGGCAGCTCGTAGGCGGGGGTGACTTCGCTGAGGACTTTGAGGCTTGCGGGCACGATGACATCGCCAGGTTTCATGGGGTCGCCGCCTTTGTGGAGGCGTGTGGGCTCTTTGGGCTGGGAGTAGGTGCCGGCCCAGAAGAGTGGCAGCGGCGGCACGCGGTTGATTTTTGCCTGCACGGCGGCGGTTTGTTTCTGCAAGTCCGCGAGCCGCGCATTCTCCTCGGCGGTGATGACGGACTGGCGGGCTTTGGCCAGCGCGTGGGCGGGAGTGGCAGGCTCGCGGCCTTCGTCGGAGGCCACGGTGGTCCAGTTTTCACCGTCCATGGAGACCTGGACTTCATACTCGGCGGGCGTGGCTCCGCGCACCTTGCTTTCGTCCGTGCCTCGCTCCCCGCGGGCGTTGATGAAGTTGATGCGGGTGACGGTTTCCGGCTTGGCAAAGGTGAGCGTGAGAATGGGCGGGCTGCCGATGAACCAGGCTTCGCCGAGCTTGCCATCAATGCAGTATTGCGGGCCGTAGGCTTCTGGGAAATCCTCAGCCACGGCGGAGCGCGCGCCTTCCGCCGTGGTGCCATGACTGGCAAGCGCGACGTTGTTTCCGCTGGTGTCATAGACTTCGAACTCAGTGAGCTTGCCGCCGCTGGGCCTTGGCGTTTGCCCCTGGTCGAAGGTGGTGAAGTTGCGGATGACCAGGCGCAAGTGGCGCGCGGTGACCGGGGCGAAGACTTCCTCCGTGCCGTGCGCGTCCACTTTGGGCCGGGTATGGGTGAAGCTGGCAGCGGCGGCCTTGGCCCGGGCTTCGATGCTCTTTTCGTGGGCATTGCGTTCCGTATTGAGTTTGGCGAGTTCGGCATTGAGCGGGCGCAGCGCGTCAGCGTGCGCTTTGCGCGCCTCAGCGGTGGCGATGACGCGGCGCTCGTGTGTCACACCTTCAAAGGCGGACTTGATGCGGTAGTAATCCTCGGCGGGGACGGGATCGAATTTATGGTCGTGGCAGCGGGCGCAGTTGATGGTAAGGCCGAGAAAGGCGCCGCCGGTGGCAGTGACGATGTCATCCAGCGTGGCGGCGCGGATGTTTGCCTGTGCCACGAGGTCTTGATTGCCCACGTCATCATAAGGACCGGCCACGAGGAAAGCGCTGCCGACTTCGACATCGGGGTTGTCCTTGCCGATGACATCGCCGGCAATGTGTTCGGTGATGAACTGGTCGAAGGTCTTGTCCTCATTGAGCGAGCGGATTACGTAGTCGCGGAAGGGCCAGAGGTCATCAATGACGACGTTGCGCTCGAAGCCTTTGGATTCGCCGAAGCGGATCACGTCAAGCCAGTGGCGGCCGTAGCGTTCGCCGTAGCGCGGGCTTGCGAGGAGACGGTCAATGAGGTCTTTGTTGGCTCGGGTGTTGGTCTCGCAATCTTTGACAAACACCTCCACTTCCTCCGGCGTCGGCGGCAGGCCATGAAGGTCGTAGGTCATGCGGCGGATCAGCGTGCGCGGGTCGGCGGGTGGGTTGAAGTCGAGTCCCTTTTCTTTGAGCTTGGCGGCGATGTAGTCGTCAATGTCACCAGCCGTGTTAAGATCAGTGTTATTGGGTTGCAGAGACCACCAAGTTTTGTCCGCGCGCTTGGCCTCCACTTTCACGCCTTCACGAGGGTCTGGAGCGCCCATCTTCACCCAGGCCACCAAGTCAGCGATGACCGCATCCGGCAGCTTGGGCTTCTTCGGCGGCATTTCCAGGTCCTCTTCCAGATGCTGGATGGTGCGGATGAAAATGCTTTCCTCAGGTTTGCCGGGAATGATCGCAGGCTCACCGCTGTCGCCGCCTTTTTCCCAGCCGGCTTTGGAGTCGAGGTAGAGATTGCCTTTGAGCTTCTTTGCTTCTGCGCTGTGGCAGGAGTAGCAGTGCTCGATCAGCACGGGACGGATTTTTTGCTCGAAGAAGGCGATGCCTTCGTCCGCGGCGAAAGAAGGATGACAAGCGACGATGATCAGGATCGCTGGAATGGCAGATTTCATGAATCGAGGGAAGCAAATGGTGAGGCCAGGAAGCATTCGTTCGCGGGGAGTTACTCGTCGTTTTGGGAAGTGTTCCAGTAACCGCGGAAGACTTTGAGCGGGTCGGCGGTTTTGGGGTTGACGGGCTGCGGCGCGGATTTCCAAAGCCAGAATCCGTCGAAAATGGCGGCGGGGTCGGGTGTGGGGCGGTCTTCCCAGTAGGCGCGGTCGTGCTCAAGGAGGCGGGCGCGGGATTGCCGCCATTCCGGGATGATTACCGCGAACCAGGCATCGTGCTTTTGTGCGAGTGCCCGCACGATTTCGGGATGCTCAGAGGCGAGGTTTTTTTGCTCGGCGGGATCAGCATCGAGATCGTAGAGACGCGGGGCTGGCTGCGGCGCGGAGGTGGGGGCGTCGAGCTGGCTGTCGAGCGGCATCTCCCAGTGAGGATGAGTGATGCCGCGCTGGTAGGAGGGGTTGTCCCGGGCGCTGTCTTTTTTGAGTGAGGAGTCGTCGCCGGGCCAGTAGAGCTTCCAGCGGCCCTGGCGAATGGCGGCGTTGCAGTGGGCGACGGGAGCGTAGCGGTTGCGTTGGAAAAGGAGGGTGCGCCCGGCCAGCGCAGGTGCGGGCTGGCCCATGAGAAGCGGCATGATGTTCTGACCATCAAAGGGCTTGGCTCCTGCGGGCGCGTCTGTTTGGGTGAGGGAAAAAAGCGTGGGCAGCCAGTCGCAGCCATGCACGGGCGTGGCGATGACCTGACCTGCCGGGATGCGGCCGGGCCAGGCGACGATGCAGGGCACCCGGATGCCGCCTTCGAGCACATGCTGCTTTTCTCCCGAGAAGCCGCCATTGAAGCGTTGCTGCGGGCCGAGCTTGGGGTCTTTGGTGAGCACGGGGCCGTTGTCGCTGGTGAAGACGATGATCGTGTTTTCCCACTGCCCGTTGTCTTTGAGGGTCTGAAACACACGCCCAAGTCCGGTGTCCATGGCCTCGATCATGGCGTAAGTGACGGCCACGGCCTCGCTGGCCTCCTTGCCAAGTCGCTGGCGATATTTTTCCACGAGCGGTTCGGGCGCTTGCAGCGGGCTGTGCGGCGCATGATGCGCGAGGAAGATGGCGAAGGGTTTCTCTTTGTGAGCGGTGATGAACTTCAGGGTTTCGTCGTTGAGCGCGTCGGAGAGGTAGCGTCCGTCGTGCGGCACGGCGTCATCATTGCGCAGGAGATTCCATTTCCAGTAGTCCTGGCCGCCATTGGGAAAGCCGTGGAAAAGATCGAAGCCGCGCTGATGAGGCAGATAATCGCGGCAGTAGAGGCCATTGTGCCACTTGCCAATGAGCGCGGTGGCGCAGCCCGCATGGCGGAAGTAGTCGCCAAAGGTTTTTTCAGAGAGATCGAGACGGTCCAGGCCGCGATTGCTCGGCACATCCACCGCGCCGGTGCGGTGGTTGTAACGGCCCGTGAGGAAACCTGCCCGCGCGGGCGAGCAGAGGGGCGAGGGCGAGTAATGCGCGGTCAATCGCGCGCCTTCCTGTGCCAGCGAGTCGAGCACGGGGGTGTCTATCCTCGGATTGCCATAGCAGCGCAGATCGCCCCAGCCGAGGTCATCGGCGAGAATGAAGAGGACGTTGGGCTTTGCAGCGGAGGATTGGCCGCCAAGGATCGCAAAGAACGCGACAAGGAAAGGGAGGGCCTTCATTTCTCGGGGGCTTTTGGCTGGAGTTTCATCTGGAGGTGTTTGAGGTCCATGACCTGGGCGCCGGGTTTGGAAAGCGGTTCGAGAGTGATCTTCGCAGGACCTTTCGGGAGGGTGAGGGTGCCTGCTTTCAGCGTGGCCCAGTCGCGGTTGCGGTAGCGGGCTTTGCCAGCTTCGTCGCGGTGGGGAAGCGGGATTTCTTTGGCTTCGGCGGCTGGCAAGGTGACTTCGATGGCGCTGTTCCCAGCGTAGAGCCGGATGCGTGATCCAGCGTCAGCTGGGGAAGCTCCATAGGCGAGTTCGAGTTCGTAGTCGCCTGCTTCGCTGACTTCGATCTCCCACCAGACTTTGGTCTCGGCATCGGTCCAGGCGGTGAGCCAATCGTTGGCGAAGCCGGGGCCGCTGGCGAACTGCAAGGGCGGATCAAAGTAGGCCTGCGGCGCGTGCAGTTCCACGGGGTTGTGTTCGAGATGGCCGACGGGCAACGGGTAGCGTTGCAACCCTTCTTTGGAGATGTCGGCAAACCAGGCGTCGTATCGAGCGGCAAGGTCTTTGACGATTTCGGGATGCTCGCTGGCGATGTCGTTGGTCTGGCCGGGATCATTCTCCATGTCGTAGAGCTGCCAGGGCTTGGCGCTGGCGTCGTTGGCCTTGGCTTTGGAGCCTCCGGCGGGGCCGGTGATTTCACGCACGAGCCGGTATTTCTGGGTGCGCACGGCTCCAGGATACTTGTTGGTCTCGTTGATGGGATTGTGGGTGAACAGGGTGCGCTCCGGCCAGCCGGCGGCATCGGGTTTTTCCAGCAGCGGGCGCAGCGAGGTGCCGTCCACAGGCGGACCGGAGGGGGCTTGCACACCGCAGAGGTCCATCAGGGTGGGATAAAGGTCGGTGTGGGAGGTGATGGGCTTGACCACATGGGGCGTCCAGTTGGCCGCAGGCCAGCGCATGAACAGCGGCACGCGCGATCCGCCCTCATGCACGCTGGTCTTGCCGCCGCGCATCCCTGCGTTGTGGGTCTTCACACCTGCGGTGCCGCCGTTGTCGGTGAGGAACAGGACGATGGTGTTTTTTGCGAGATGCTCCGCTTCCAGATGCGCGAGGAGGCGGCCCACATTGTCGTCAATGTTTTCGCACATGCCGTAAAAGGCGGCCAGGGTGTTTTCGAGGCCTTTGGCTTTGAATTTGTCAAAGTACTTGTCCGGCACCTGATAGGGTGAGTGCGGGGTGTTGTAGGAGAGGTAGCAGAAAATAGGCTTGGATTTGTTTGCCGAGATGAACTTCATCGCCTCATTGGTGAGCACGTCGGTGATGTACCCTTGGGTGGCTTCGTGCCTGGTGCCGCGCAGGAGGACAGCGTCGAAGTAATCGTTCCAATGGCCGTTGTTGAAGCCGAAGAATTCATCGAATCCCTGGCCCTGCGGGGTGAACGGATGCTGCTCGCCATTGTGCCACTTGCCGATGCAGGCGGAGCGATAGCCCGTGGGACGCAGCGCCTCGGCGAGGGTGGTTTCCCACGGGCGCATGGCCTCGCGGTTGTGGGTGACTCCGTGACAGCCGGTGCGCAGCGGCCAGCGCCCTGTCAGCAAGGCGGCGCGGGTGGGGGCGCAGAATGAGTTGACGTAGAAACGCTCAAACTGCACGCCGGATCCAGCCAGCTTGTCGAGGTGCGGAGTAGCCAGGTGCGGGTTGCCATGGATGGACAGGTCGCCGTAGCCCTGGTCATCCGTGATGATGAGCAGGATGTTGGGCTTTTCGCCGGCGGATTGGCCGCAAACAACCGCAAGGAACGCAAAGAGGATGAAGTGAAGTTTGAGAGTCATGGGATGCTTGAGAGATGCGTGCCGTGCTTTATGCCAGCAGGGGTGTCAGGACGTGCCCGTGGACGTCGGTGAGGCGGCGCTTTGCGCCGTTGTGGTAGTAGGTCAGCTTTTCGTGATCGAGGCCGAGCAGGTGCAGCACGGTGGCGTAGAAGTCATAGACGGTGGCGACATCCACGGCGGCGCGGCGGCCAAATTCGTCGGTTTCGCCGTGGCTGATGCCGCCTTTGATTCCGGCGCCCATCATCCAGGTGGTGAAGGCGTCGGGGTTGTGGTCGCGGCCGCTGGTGCCCTGCTGGTGCGTGGGCATGCGGCCAAACTCGGTACACCAGACGACGAGCACGTCATTCAACATGCCGCGCTGCTTGAGGTCGGTGAGCAGGGCGGCGGTGGGCTGGTCGAAGATGGGGCAATGGCGCTCGTAGTCGGCCTTCAGCGTCTTGTGCGCGTCCCAGTTGAGCAGGCCGTCCACGGCGCTGGCGCGGGAGGCGCAATAAAGGCTGACGTAGCGCACGCCCTGCTCCAGGAAGCGGCGGGCGAGCAGGCAGTTCTTCGCGTAGGCGGCCTTGAGTTTGTTGGGGTCGCCGGTGCCGTAAAGATCGTGGACGTGTTGAGGTTCGCCGGAGAGATCGCTGACTTCGGGGGCGGTGAGCTGCATTTTCGCGGCCATCTCGTAGGCGGCCATGCGGGCCTGGAGTTCGCTGTTGCCGGGATGCGCGGCGGCGTGCTGGCTGTTGATGAACTGCAAGAAATCACGCGTGGCCTTTTCCTCATCGCTGCTGATCGCGGCGGGGCGCGCAAGGTTTCGCAAAGGCTGCTGTGCCGCCATGGCGACAGCCTGATACTGGGCGGGGAGGAAGCCGTTGGACCAGTTGGCTTTGCCGTTGGGCGGCTCGCCACGGAGATCCTGAATGGCGATGTAGGTGGGCAGGTTTTCATTCAGTGACCCCAGCGCGTAGCTGACCCAGGAGCCGGCGGAAGGAAAGCCTTCGCGAGTGAAGCAGGAGTTCATGTTGATGCAGCCGGGGCCGTGGGTGTTGGTGCGGCTGGACATTGAGTGGATGAAGGCGATGTCGTCCACATGCCGCGCCATGTGCGTCAGCATGGAGGAGATCCTTTTGCCGCTCTGGCCGGCGGCCCTGAAAGACCAGGGCGACTTCATGAGGTTGCCGTTTTTGCCCTGGAACGTGACTTCCGCCGCTCCAGGCAATGGAGTGCCGTCATATTTCTCCAGCATCGGTTTGTGATCCCACAGATCCACGTGGGAGGCGGCGCCAGGACAGAAGATTTGCAGCACTTGCTTCGCCCTGGGTGTGAAGTGGGGCTGGGTTTTGGACTCGGCGGAAAAAAGGCGGGAGAGGGCCACACCGGTGAGTCCGGTGGTCATCTGGCCGAGGAACTGGCGGCGGGAAAATTCCAGGGATGCGTTCATGGCGGTATCAATGGGAGTGTTCGAGGCCTAGATCGGCAAAAGCCGAAAGCAGATGGCGCTGCATGGCGCGGGCTGCGGCTGCGGGGTCGCGTTTTTCAATGGCTTGGAGAATGCCTGAATGCTGCTTGATAGCCTGGGCTGGGGTGACTCGGCGGTAGCCGTGGGCGAGGCTGGCCTGCATGAGGTCCGAGAGCGAGTGCATGAGAAGCGCGGCGATGGGGTTGCCGGAGGCCTCGGCAAGCAGGCGGTGGAAGTCCATGTCAGCCTGGATTTGCTCCTCAAAGTCGAGCGTCTGCTCCAGGAGGTTCTGCGTCTGGCGCAGCGCGCGCTTTTGTGCTGCCGTGGCACGGGTGGCGGCGAGGCGCGCGTTTTCCGGCTCCAGAGCCTGGCGGATCTCGGTGAGGTGGGCGAGGCGGCGCTTTTCATCGGGCACGAGGAGGTTGAGCGCGCTGCTGAGCGGCTTGTGCAGCTTGTCCACGACCTTCATGCCGCTGCCCTGGCGGATTTCGATGAGCCCTTGCAGTTCCAACCGCTTGGCGGCCTCGCGCACGACGCTGCGGCTGACGCCGAGCTGCGTGGAAAGCTCGCGCTCGGTGGGCAGCCAGCCATCGTCGTTTTGCAGGTCGTGGCGGGCGAGCGCGGCAAGCTTGCCGCAGACGGTTTCGACCAGGGAGGGCGGGCGGGCAATGGCGTCGAGAGTCATGGAAGGT
>DDQZ01000061.1:0-66004 GCA_002343505.1 Verrucomicrobiaceae bacterium UBA2429
GCTCAAAAGGGTGAGGAATGCGGGTGCGGGGTGATTTGTGCTGCTCCGTGTGCGTTCTGACCCAGGCACCCTCTGGACCTGCTTTTCGCATGGGAAACCCATCTCGCCTTCCCGCACAGGCAACATGCCCCTGCCCCCAATATGCCGTGCGCCCCAAAGACTAGAAGTTGCAAGGCATTTTCTGAACCTGGCATTTTGTGAACCTGGCGCTGACCGGTGGAGAACACGGCGAGGGCCGGATAATCCATCCCTCACGCGACGTATTGAGTGCCACCGCATGGATTCCCACGCCTTTCAGACAACAGCCTCCATCTTTGCGCTGCTTCTCGCCGCCGCCACACCCACCGTGGCGGATGAAATACGGTTCTCCCGCGACATCCTGCCCGTGCTTTCGGACACTTGTTTTGCCTGCCACGGCCCCGATGAAGCGGGGCGGAAGGGAGGGCTGCGGCTAGATCTTCAGGAAAGCGCGCTGGGCCGGGGAAAAAGCGGCGCCACCGCCGTCGTGCCCGGCGACCTGTCCAAAAGCGAGGTCATCGCGCGCATTCTCAGCACCGATCCCGATGATGCGATGCCGCCTCTGAAGGCGCTGCGCAAACTCAGCGCCGAACAAAAAAAACTCATTCAGGACTGGGTCGCCCAGGGTGCGCCCTGGGGCAAACACTGGGCCTACGAACCGCCTATGCGGCCGGCCGTGCCGGAAATTCGAAGCTCGAAATTCGAAATTCTAAACCCCATCGACGTCTTCATCGCCGAGCGACTGCAAAAAGAAGAACTCACCTTCTCCCCCGATGCCTCCCCCGAAACGCTTGCCCGGCGCCTCTCCCTCGACCTCACCGGCCTGCCACCCAGCGCCCACGACTTCGAGATTCGAACTTCGAATTTCGATTTGAACTCCATCGTGGACCGCCTGCTCACCAGTCCGCGGTTTGGCGAGCGCTGGGCCTGGGACTGGCTGGATGCCGCGCGCTACGCGGACACGAACGGCTACCAGGGCGACCCGGAGCGCACCATGTGGCCATGGCGCGACTGGGTGGTGGACGCCATCAACGCCAACATGCCTTACGACCAGTTCACCATCGAGCAGATCGCCGGCGACCTCCTGCCTGGAGCCGCCCGCTCCCAGCAGCTCGCCTCCGGTTTCCACCGCAACCACATGCACAACGGCGAGGGCGGTCGCATCGCCGAGGAGACGCGCGTGGAGAATGTCTTCGACCGCGTCGAGACCACCGCCACTCTCTGGCTGGCGGCCACTTTCAACTGCTGCCGCTGCCACGACCATAAATACGACCCGCTGCCCCAGCGCGACTACTACGCGCTCTATGACATCTTCAACCAGATGTCAGAAACCGGCGCGGGACGCGGCGGCCAGGCCGCCCCCGTGCTCGATTTCTCCACGCCCGCCGAGACCGGGCGGGTGGAGGCGGCCCGGCAAAAACTGGCCGCCATCATCAAGGAGGTCGAAGCCTTTGAGTTGAAAAAATTCCCGCGCCCCGAAGGCGCGCCGCTGGAGCAGTCGGACGCCTCCAAGCTCCCCGGCAACCTGCCCGCCACACTCGCCAAAACACCCCCGGAGCGGCGCGGTGTGGACGCCATTCTGGAAGCCGTCGGCTATTTCGAGACCGATGGCGCGGACCCCGCCTATGTCGCTGTATTGAAAAAGCACCTCGCCGCCGTCCGCGCGCGCGACTCCGCGCAGAGCAGCGTCACCAAGGTCATGATCATGGACCATCTCAAAGAGCCGCGCGACACTTTCATCCTCGACAAAGGCGCCTATGACAAGCCCACCGCCGTCAAAGTCGCCGGCGCCGTGCCCGCCGCCTTTGCCGGGGGCGTGGCTCTCCCTGATCGCGCGAGCCGGCTTGATCTGGCGCGCTGGCTCGTCGCGCGTGAAAACCCGCTGACCGCGCGGGTCACGGTCAACCGCTACTGGCAGGCCATCTTTGGCACCGGGCTGGTCAAGAGCGTGGAGGACTTCGGTCTCCAGGGAGAAAAACCCAGCCACCCGGAACTGCTCGACTGGCTCGCTGTCGAACTCATGGACAGCGGCTGGGACATCAAGCACCTGCTGCGCCTCATTGTCTCCAGCCGCGCCTACCGGCAGAGTTCAAAGACCCCGCCCGGCCTCGTCGAGCGCGATCCTGAGAATCGCCTGCTTGCGCACGGTCCGCGCCACCGCCTGCCCTCCTGGATGCTGCGGGACACGGCGCTTTCCGCCGCCGGCCTGCTCAGTCCCGCGCAGGGCGGCCCTGCTGTGAAGCCCTATCAGCCCGCAGGCATCTGGGAGGAGGCCACTTTTGGCAAAAAAAGCTACGTCCAGGACCACGGTGAATCACTCTACCGCCGCACGCTTTACACATTCTGGCGGCGCATCGTCGGCCCCACCATGCTTTTTGACAACGCCGCCCGCCAGGTCTGCGAGGTCAAAGCCAAGCGCACCAACACTCCCCTGCACGCCCTCACCACGCTCAATGACACCACCTACATCGAGGCCGCGCGCGCGCTGGCCCGGCGGGTCATGCTCGCCGCGCGCGATGACACCGCGCGCGTGGATCATCTGCACCGGCTCGTGCTTGCGCGCATGCCTTCGAAGGAAGAGCGCGCCATCCTGCTCCGGCGTCTCGGCATCTTGAAGGAGCAATTCCGCGCCGATCCCGCCGGTGCCGCCGCTTTGCTCCAGGTGGGCGAGTTGCCTCGCGATGAAAGACTCCCCGCCCCTGATCACGCCGCATTCACCGCTCTCGCCCAGCTCGTGCTCAACCTGGACGAGGCACTGAGCAAAGAGTGATGGCGCGCAAGGATGGGGTGAAGTTCAACCAAAGTGATCCCATCCGCCCGGAGCCAAGGATGTGGAAGGCTTCCGCGTCAGAGTGCCGATGCGGGTCAGGGGCAGCCTGGGGAAAGCGCCGCGCCAGGCCGCAAGGGCGGCGGGTTTGACGCGCGGCGAGACAGCCAGGAGCAGCTCGTAGTCCTCGCCGTCCCCCCAGGCTTGCTCCGTGGTGACGCCGCGCGCGCGCGGCAGGCTTTGCATCTCAACCTCGAAGCCGAGTCCCGCTGCCGCAGCCATGCGCGGCAGGTCTTTGGCCAGTCCGTCGCTCAAGTCCATCATGGCATGAACAGGCAGGTGCCGGGCCAGCCAGCGCGCCTCGGCCAGGCGCGGCTCGAAGCGCAGATGCCGCCCGCGGATGGAGCCTCCGAGGCGGCCCGTGACGAGAAGAAGATCCCCCGCGCGGGCCGCATTGCGCGGGATCCAGCGTCCGGCAGGCGCCTCGCCTGTCATGCTGACGGTGACGATGAGCGCCGGCCCGCGCGAGGTCTCGCCGCCGACGATGCTCACGGCGTGCCTGGCCGCCTCCGCGCGAAGCCCAAGGTAAAGCTGCTCCACGCGCCGCAGCGGCGTGCCGGACGGCGCGATGAGTGTGACGAGCGCGTGGCGGGGCACGGCGGCCATGGCGGCGAAGTCGCTCACCACGCGCGCCAGCGCCTTGCGCCCGATGAGGCCCGGCTTTGTCTCCGGTGTGAAATGCACGCCTTCCACCACGGTGTCCGTTTTCAAAAGCAGATGCCGCCCGCGCTCCGGCGCGCGCACCACCGCGCAGTCGTCGCCCGGACCGGCGAGCACGTCCGGATCGTGCGGGAGGTTTTTCACCAGGCGGCGGATGAGCGCGTCCTCGCCAGTGTCGGCCAGGGTTTTCATGGCGTGGTCATTTCCGGCGCGTAAACCAGCAGGAGCAGGCTGGTCGTGTTGAAGAGCGCGTGCATGAGCATCGGCGCCAGCAGGCTGCCGGTGATCTCATAGGCCGCGCAGAGGATGAGCGCCAGCAGGGCCAGGGGGAAAAGGCTGCCCACATGAAAATGCGCCACCGCGAAGAGCAGTGAGGAGCACAACGCCGCGAACCAGCCATCGGTGAAGCGCTTCAGGAAGCCGTAGATAAAGCCGCGAAATGCCAGCTCCTCCACCAGCGGCGCCACCACCACGGCGGCCAGCACCAGCGCTCCGCGCGCCACCGGGTCATCCGAGTCGCGGAAGGCGCGCACCGCCTCCTGCGCCTGCATTTCCGGCCAGAAGGACTGCATCCACACCGCCATGCCCTCCGCCAGGGCGTTGACGAGCACCAGCGTGGGCGGCATGAGCAGCACCGCCGCGCCCAGCACGCGCGGCCAGGAGCGGCCGCGCAGGCCGAAAAGAGCCGCCGGCGACAGACCGCGCACACCGCCCAGATAAAAAAGCAGCAATGCCCCGCCGATGAGCTGCACCACGATGCCCGCCATCACCATCGGCGCGCTCAGTTCCGAATGCTGCTTTGCCGCCTCCGCCGGTTCGGCGGTCTCCGGCATGCCCAGCACACCGAAGATCATCACCGTCAGCGCCGCCACGACCACCGCGTCAACGCCTGTGTATGGGCGTGCGTCCACCCGCCCGCTCCAGTGCCAGCACTCGGAAGGGCGCGTGACGCGCAGCCATTTGTAGGCCGCCGAGCCGGCCAGCATGGCCAGGCTGGCCAGCAGGGTCACATCCCTCAAGACTCCGGCGGTGGGCGCGTCCATGATGGCGAAAAAGCGGGGCGGAGATGCTCAGCGCGGCAGCCATGGAGGCAGGAAGTACATCATGCCGGGTGTGAGGCGGGGCAGAGTGCCGCCCGTCACATCCAGCTCCACTTTCAGCGGCTTCTCCGCGCGCGCCGAGGCCAGGCCGAGAGCGCCGAGCAGGCTCGGGGTGGCGCGGTATCTCACCACTTTGGCCTCCGGAGCCTTGCCCAGTTCCTTTGCCAGCGCGCAAGCGTCCTCAATGTAGCCCACCTGGTCCACCAGCCCGGCCTCCAGGGCCTGCCGGCCCGTGAGCACGCGCCCGTCGGCCACGCCGCCGCGGAGCGTCTCGGCGGGCTTGCCGCGGGCCTGCGCGACGATGCCGAGAAAGCGCTCGTACATCTCGTTGACGAGGCCCTGCACATACACGCGCTCGTCCTCGCGCATCGGCCGCGCGCCGCTGAGCGTGTCCTTGAAGGCGCCGCTGGTGAAGGTGCGCGTGGCCAGGCCCACCTTGTCGAAGAGGTCATGGTAGCTCATGGACTCCATGATCACGCCGATGCTGCCCGTCAGGGTCGTCTCCGCGGCCACCACCTTCGTGGCGCCGCATGCCACATAATATCCGCCGCTGGCTGCCATCGAGTCCATGAAAACGACCACCGGCTTTTTCTCCGCCGCCTTCTTCACCGCCGCATAAATCGTGTCGGAGGCCGTAACCTCACCGCCGGGCGAGTTCACCCGCAGGAGCACGGCTTTCACGTCCGTATCCTCCAGCGCCTGCTCCAGCGCGCGCTTGATGAAGTCCGGCCCCGCCACGGCCATGCCCATCAGCCCGCCCTCCTCGGTGGAGGCGATGATGCCCTCCAGGTCCACCCGGGCGATTTTGTCAGTCGCATTTTTGCCGCCCGGTGTCTCCAGTTTTTCGGTCAATTTCTCACGCCCGTCCAGGCCCGCAGCCTCCTGTCCGAGCAGGAGCATGGATTGCGCCATGTTCAGGCCCACACTCACGAGCAGGGCGAGCACCAGCGCGCCGATCAGGCAGCCAACAGCAGTTCGATTCATGCTCCGACTCTAGCCGCGCCATCCGCTTTGCCAACCGTCTTTCCGCAGCCACGCAGGGTCCGGAAGCCTGCCGGGCAAATGATTGCAGCCACGGAAGCCCTCAAGACGGGCCCGCGTCCGCCCAAAAACCGTTTGCCAAAAGGGTGATCGCATCCACAATGCGCGCCCCTCTCACCGTTCGCCCCTCATGGGAACAGGGAGGCAGAGGGAAAAAGACACCTGCCATGAGCAACATCATCTCCAAAATCGAATCCGAGCAACTCAAGCCCGACGTGGCCGCCTTCAATGTGGGCGACACGGTCAAGGTCCACACCCGCGTCGTCGAGGGTGACAAGGAGCGCATCCAGATTTTCGCAGGCATCGTCATCGCGCGCAAAGGCGCCGGCATCAACGAGGCCTTCACCGTCCGCAAAATCTCCTATGGCGAGGGCGTCGAGCGCGTCTTCCCCCTGCACAGCCCGAAAGTGGCCAAAATCGAGGTCACCAAGCCCGGAAAAGTCCGCCGCTCCCGCCTGCATTACCTGCGCGGCCGCATCGGCAAGCAGGCGATGACGGTCAAGGAAGTGGGCCAGAACGAGGGCTGATCCCCTCCTCGGTAGAACACCGTCCACCCGGCTTATCAACGCCGTGTCATGGCACGAGCCATGCTGTGTCATGGCGAGGCGGCTTGATTTCCTGGCGGCCATTCCTTGCAGAATCCGCTTTTCACTGGGCGGCAAAGGCGTTTCATGGGCTTCATGGCTGACATTTTCTCCGCGTTTCAAGATCATCCCGTGCGGCGGTTCGACGCGGGAAAAACCGTGCTGGCCCAGGGTGACAGCACGGGCATGCTCTACATCCTCATCGAAGGCCGCGTGGAGGTGGTTAAGGACGGCATGGCGGTGGCCCGCTGCGCAGATCCGGGCGCGGTGTTCGGCGATCTGGCGGCGCTGCTGGCCGTCCCGCACACGGCGGAGGTGCGCACGGTGTCAGCGGCGAGTTTTTATGAAGTGGCCGATGCCGCCGCCTTTCTGGAGCGCAATCCGGCGGTGTGCCTGCACCTGTGCCGGCTGCTGGCGCGGCGTCTGGACGCGGTGAACAAATACCTGGTGGATGTGAAGCAGCAGTTCGCCGGTCATGATCATCTGGCGATGGTGGACGGCATGCTCGACACGCTCATGCACCGCCAGCCGCGCGCGCACGTGGCGCCGAAGGCGTCAACCCTCCGCGATCCTGAGACTGCGGACTGAGTGCCCCTCCAGCGAACTCCACTCAGCGGTCATCTCATCCAGGTCGAGGATGATGGTAGCGGGCTGCGGACCGATCTGACGGCCGGGATTGAAAACCCAGGTGCCGCCCAGCCGGTCAATCCATGAACCTTCGGGGTAAAACGGGGAGTTGTGAATGTGACCGCTGAAAACCATGCCGGGCTGGAACCGCTCAATCCAGCCGAGCAGATGTTCGTCGCCTATGAACTTGCGCCCGGTCCAGCAGGTGCGCGCTCCGAGCGGAGGCGCGTGGTGAATCCAGATCCAGCGGCTTTTGTCCTTTGCGGCGTCCTGTTCAAGCTGCCGCTCGATCAAGGACCGGGTCAATTCACCGTCCCACCACGGGCAGACTGAGACGAGCGTTTCACCGATGAAAAAACTGTCGCCGTCCACATGCAGGCCCTCATGCCGCGCCGCGCGCACCCATCGGGCGATGGACTCGTCGGCCTCGTTGCGGCAGTCGCCATCGTGATTGCCGGAGCAGACGACGAGCATTGTCTTCTGGCGGATGAGGTCGAGGTATTTCTCGACAATCGCGATCTGCACATCCGCGTCCAGAGCCGAGGACAGATCAAGCAAATCACCGCCAATGATCACCGCGCCAAAGTCGGGCGCCTGGGCAAGAAGCCAGTCGAACTGCTTGAGCGAATAATGAAGATCGGCGGCGAACAGCAAACGCATGGCTGCGCGATGAAAGCATCTGCCGCCGTGTTTGCCACCACGATTCCCCGGAGCGCGCTCACCACTTCCCGGTCATGCCCATGGTGTAGGTGGTGCCGGTCTGCGTGACGGCGAAGGGCAGGCCGCCTTCGAAATAGCGCTCGCGCGGCTGGTTGAGCAGGTTGCTCACACGCAGATTGAAGGACCAGTGCTCGGTGATCTGCTTGCTGAAGGCCAGATCCAGAGAGGTGAAGGGACGCTGGTAGATGTCCGGCGTCAGGTTCGACTCGAACTGGCCGCCGACGGTGTAGAGCAGCGGGCCGGTGACGTTGAGCAGGATGGCGCTGGTGAGTCCCCAGTCCTTGATCTCGTGGGTGAGGTTGGCGTTGAAGGTGTAGTCTGGCTGGCCCTGGAGCGGGCGGTCCAGGGAAAGGCCGGCGCGCTCGCGGATCTCGCGGCTGTTCTGGCTCAGCTCGACCTTGGAGAAGACAAAGCCGTAGTTCAGCCCGAAGGAGAAGCCCTCCAGAGTTTCCATGAGCCGGCCGAGGTCCTTGTACATCTCGATCTCGAAACCATAGACCACGGCGCGCTCCTCGTTTTCCGCCGTGTTGAAGACGCCGAGGTTCACGAACTCGATGGGCTTGTCTATGCTTTTGGCGAAGAGGGAGATGGCAAACTGGTCCCCCGGCGCGGGATTGTATTCCCAGCGCAGGTCGTAGTTCATGATGGAGGACATCTGCAGCGCGGGATTGCCGACGAAGAAGTTCCCGGTTTCCGGGTCGCGTGAGAAAACGAGGGCGATCTCCTTGAACGTGGGGCGCGCGATGGTGCGGCTGACCGAGGAGCGGATGGACATTTTGTCGGCGATCTCCCAGCGGTTCGACATGCTGGGCAGAAGGTCGGTGCGGTTGAGTTCGAAGTTGTCCGACTTGCCACTGGCGAAATTGCTGCCCCCGTCACCAATGCGCTCCACACTGACCGTCATGCGCGTGGCTTCCACGCGCGCGCCGACGGTGGTCTCGAACTTTTTGTTCAGGTTGAACGTGAAAGAGCCGTATGCCGCCGGTATCGTTTGATAAGCAGTGTAAACTTCGCGCGCGGGAATGTTAAAAGCGCGCGCCAGGAAGAAGTTGTCGCGCACAAGGTCCCCACCAAGACCATTCGGATCACGAGTCTGATCAACCAGGTCAATGCCGCCAAGCAAGTCACCGAGGGTAAGCATGCGGCGGTCGTCAGGGCTGGGTGGAAGGGTGAGTAGAGGAGTGCCTGGAGCCAGGCCGAGGAAATTGGCCACCAGCAGACCATCCGGCAGACCCACATACTCGAAGTTGTCGGTTTTATAATCACGCGTGCTGTGGTCGAAGTTGCCGCCGAATTTGAACTTGGTGCCGCCGTCCCCGTTCTTCGCCTCCTCGTCGAGCGGGATTTCGAAGTTTAACGCCACATTGTAGTTCGTGTCGTCGAGCCGGCGCCAGGTGCGCTCGAAGTCGGGCGGCGCTGGGTCGCCGGGGCCGACGTAAGCGTTGATGCTGGGGTCGGTGCTGAAGGCATAGTTGGCCTTGCGCAAGTCGGGCTGGTTCTGGGACGACATGCTGTAGGCGATGAGCCAGTCCATTTTGATATCGCTCATGCCGGGCATGACGTGCTCGCCAGTGAGCTGAAGTGTCTGAAGACGGCGCTCGGTGTAAAACATGAACTCGCGGAAGATCATCAACTCGGTGAGGGTGAGCGAGGGGCCGAAGGCGAAGATGGCATCATCCTGGGCGGAGAGGTTGGCGAACCAGGTGAGGGTGACACTATTTTCGGGATTGAACTCCAGCGAGGCGCTGAGCAAAGCACCTGCGAGCAGACTCTCCGTTCCGCGCTGGAAGTCGAACTGCTGCGTAGGCTGGGCGACACCGGCCCCGATGTTGGCAAAGCCGCGCTCACCCACTTCGGCGGTGTATTTTTTGCCATAGGTGAAGCCGCCGATCAGACCGAGCGTGCCGCCCATGAAGTCCTCAAAACGCGTGCCGCCAATGGCGCTAAAGCTGAAGTCCATGGGCGCGTCCTTGTAGCTGGTGCCCATGGCGCGGTCCCGCAAGGCGATGGCCGCGGCGCGGGAGTTGGCGGAAAGGCGCGCCGCCTCGATGTCGGCGGGCGAGAGGGCGGGATCGTTGAAAGTCAGCGCGGCGGAGCTGTTGGGCATGGCGTTGATGTCCTGCATGATGGAGGGCATTTCGCGGGAACCCGCGTCTCCAAGAAAGCCCGTGCCGCCGCCTTTGTAGCTCAAGAACTGGCCGCTGCCGGTGGACAGCGTGTTGTAGCCGTAAGACATGGAGATGTTAAGAAAGGGCTCTTTCGGAATGCGCTTGGTGATGATGTTCAGGTAGCCGCCAGTGGATTCGCCAGGCATGGAGGGCACTGCGGTTTTCGAGCTGACGACCGTCTCGATGAGACCTGTGGGGAAGATGTCAATGTTCACCGCGCGCTTGTCGGGGTCCGAGCTGGGCAGGCGCGCGCCATTGAGCACGACGACGTTGTAACGGTCGCTCAATCCGCGCACGACGACGTAGCGGCTGTCCACCACGGCGGTGCTGGCCAGGCGCTTGAGCGCGCCGCCGATGTCGCCGGAGGAGCCGGCGCTTTTCAGCAGCTCCGGCGAGATGGCGCTGGCGAAGGACTGCAAGGACGCGCCGATGCTCAGGGGCACGACATTGCTCTCATCCGTGATGAGGTCCTGCACGGTGAACTCATCCAGCTCAACGACCTCGGCCGTCATTTCAATGTCCAGCTCCCGCACACTGCCGGCGCTGACGACCACGCCGCTCTGGCTGGTGCGGATATAACCCTCCGCTGTCGCCGCCAGGCGATACACGCCTGGTGCCAGATCATTGACGAAAAAGCGCCCATCCTTGTCCGTGCGCACATTTTGCCCCCCAGGCTCAAGATTGATGACGACCTCCGGCACGCCGACATAAAAGTCCGCGTCCTTCACCGAGCCGCGCAAACCACCGCGCAGGGAGTCCTGGGCGCGTGCGGGAGGACAGCAGCAGAGACAAAAGCCTGCGGCGGTGAGACAGAGGAAAAAGAAGGAGTTCCGCTCGAAGTTCATGCTCGCATCCGCCCGCTCATTCACCTGCCGCCGCCGGCAGTCCCGCCATTTCCGCCAATTTTTTGTTCACATTCTCCGGCAAAACGCGCCCGGTGCGCGCATGACAGAGGCTGATCTCCACCGCGCCGGCGAGGCCCGTGCGCCGGTTCGGATTTTCCGCCGCGCTTGTCACCGCCTCATTGAGCAATGCCGCCGCTTTGTCTCTCTCACCCGACAGCTCCTGCGCCGCGGCCAGCCAGGCGAAGGCAAACGGGTGATGCATCCCGTCCATGCGGCGCACCGCCGCCTCCGTCTCAGCCAGCAGGGGCGGCATGTCCGAGGCGCGGCCCCTCAGCGCCCAAAGACGCGCCACATGCCACATCAGCCGGGCCTGCTCCTCATGCGGAGCCGCGAGCCGATCTTCGACGACATTAAATAGACGGCGGGCCAGGTATTCGTGCCCGGCCTGGAAAAATCCGACGGCGGTTTCCACCAGCACTTCGGCCTTGGGCACGTTCGAGATGGCCAGCACCTCAATGCCGCTTTCCACAAGCGCCGTGCCCAGCGCCTGCTGGCGCGCATCCGTGGAGGCGAGCCTTTCCAACGCCTGGCCGAACAAACGGCGTGACACCTCCAGCAATGCGGGGACGGGCTTCCCGCGTGTTTTGGCATCCTGGCCGGAGCGCAGGCGGGCCAGGTCAAAGACGCCGGTTTTCGCGGACTCGAGCGTCATGAGCGCCGCGCCCGAGGCGAAGCGTGTCTCCGGATCGCGAATGCTCTCCCACCAGACGCGCGTGACATCCTCATCGATCTCCAGCAAGGCTCCCGCATGGACCAGCCGGGCCAGCACCAGCTCCGCCTGCCAGGGTTTGATCATGCCTGTCATGCCCGCGGCGAGCATCACCAGCCCGCGTGCCTGCCCGCGATCTTTGCCCGCTTCTTTTTCCGCGATCTCCACCAGCAGCAGGGCGGCCCGGTAATCCGTGAGACGCGCCGCCAGCGCGCGGGCGGTGCCGGTTCTGCCCTGGCGGACGGCTTGACGACCGCAATCATGCAGCAGCCGGTTTTGTGTCTCGGTGTCGCCGCTGACCAGGGAGGCGGCCCGTACAGCCAGGCTCAGTGGATCGTCAGCGGAGGCGGAGGGCAAATCCATGCCGTCTGGCTGCAGGCGCACACTCTGGCGAACCTCGGGAGGCAGCCCCTCCAGCGCTTTTTCGATGCCGGCCTGGTCCTGCCCGCGCGCATGAGCTGCGGCGGCTTGAAAAAGCAGGACCGAAAGGGCGGCGCTGGCAGCGGGACGAAGGGAAAATGAAATGAAGCTCATGAAACGGAAAAGGTGGGACGATGCCTGGCACCGTCCCACCGGGGGTATTCAAAGGGTTCGAGGTCGCTTACAGGCCATAGACACGGTAGAGAACAGTGTCGTCCTCATCACTGGTGGTGTCAGTGTGAACGACGATGCCATCGGTGCCGACCAGAGGCTCGGTGGTGAGCACGGCCCACCTTTTGCCATCGGCGGATTTTTCGACCACATAGCGCACACCGCCCACGGACTGGAAGCTGACCGTCGGATTGCCGCCAGACACGCCAAGACTGATTTCCGGACGTGCGAGATTGTCATCCACGAAGGCTTCGAGGGCGTGAAGCGAGGTCCAGCCGAACATCTGGTTGTTGTCGCGCATCGAGCCGGCGAAGGCCGCGTTGACAAGCCCGCCCGGCAGGGCCACGGCGAAGGGCACATTGCCGTAAGCGGCGGCGGCGGGATCAAGGCGGGGATCAAGTCCGTTCTTGGTGTAGAGCGGGCACGGCACCACCGGGTTCGAGACGGCCGAGAAGCGCCACGGAGTGCGGATCTGGGAGACACCTGGGAAGGTGAGCGCGTTGACCTGGCTGAGAATCGGGATGACTACCCCGCCGACTGTGGCGGTGGTCGCGCCCACGCTCACTGTGCTGCTGGCGGGCAGAGGGTTGCCAGCCGTGGCCGTGGCGCGGTAGGCAAAGATGTTGCTCCAGGTCAGAAGGGTGGTGATGGCGCCGCCGCCGGTCTCCGCCGCGCGGCTGACGGCGTTGACATTTTCGATGACGCCGTTGTGCATCGCCACATGGGCCTCCAGCTTGGGGTTGAGGCCCTCGAACTTCGTGCCGCCGGTGAGCATGGTGAAATTGTAAAGGCTGATGTCCGTCATCGGCAGGCGGTCGCCGTTGTCAGGCTCGCCGCCGTCCCACTCCATGAGCTTGTCATACTGGTAGTCGGAGCCGGACTCGATCTGGCCGATGGTGCCGTTGCTGCCGGTGTGGCCGCTGCGCAGGGCGCCGCCGGAGGTGTTGATGGTGCCCTGGATGACGGTCCAGAACTGATGGTCGCCGCGAAAGCCCTCGTCACCGTCGAAAGCGTCGTCCTGATTGGCGCTGGAGAAGAGGTGGCGGGTGTCGTGCTTGCCGCCGAACCACTCAAAGCCGTCGTCCTTGTTCTGGTAAACTTCGCAATGCTCGAAGGTGAAGCCCGTGCCGACACCGCAGATGGTGATGCCATTGATCTCGTTGCCGACGGCGGCGGCGCCGATCACGAATCCGCCGTAGCGGTTCACCACATAGCGCATCACACCGCTGTCGTCATCGTCGTCCGTGCCGCCGTAAATGGTAAGCTCGCTGTTGAGCACGTTGCTGCCGGAGCCGCTGGATAGACCCTCGGGGTAGTCCGTGCCGACACCCGCGTTCTGAATGCGGCGGAAGTTTTCCGTCAGGCTGTCGCCGTGGGCGTCCCAGATGCCGTTGGCGTCCGCATCCGTGTTGCCGGTGTTGGCGGCGACGTGGCCGCGGCCGCAAAGGATGATGCCGCCCCATTGACCACTCTTGGCGAAGCCGTTGTTGCCGCTGGGGCCGCCAGGGCTGTAGTCGTTGTTGGCGAGCGCTGTCACGTCAATGACGCGGCCCAGCAGGTTGGTGACTGAAGCGGGAACCGTGGCGGCGCCGCCGGGGACGTTGGGATCATCAATCGAGGTGAAGATGATGGGGGCGTCCACGGTGCCGTTGGCGACCAGCTTGCTGCCCCGCGCAATGACGAGGGAGCCGGGCTCTTCCGCAATGTCGGACTCCAAAGCGCGCAGGCCGCGGATGATGGTGCCCGGCTCGATGGTGAGCTTGGCGCCGTTGGAGACGATGATGACGCGTCCGAGAATGTACACGTTGTCGCGCGTCCAGCGGGTGTCCGTGGTGATGCGATTATCAGTCGCCGAACCGACGACAATGAAGTCGGCCCGGGCCTCGTTGAGCGTCCCGGCGGCAAACGCCGCGGCTAGGAAGGTGGCTTTGATCGTGTGTTTCATGATATGTTTCAAAATGCGAGTTCTTGTGCGTTGCTCGAACCTGTGCTCATCAAGGGATTCCGAGAGTAACCAAACCGGACTGCACCGGGCTGGTGGTGGTGCCAGGAACCTGGGTGAGCATGAACCAGCCGAATCCTTCCCAGGATCCCATTTCCCCGCCATTGCGGATCACATGCCCCTGGAACTTCACGGTCTTGTTCGCCACCCCGTCATAGGTGAAGGTGCCGCTGAAGATGCCTTTGGCGGCGTTCACGACCAGCTTGGTAAGCCGCGGCGGATTGGCGGTGTTGACCTGTACCTTGTTGCCCGCCTGGAGAGTGACATTGATGTCAGGGCGCGCGGGTGTGTTGGCGGGGCTGAGACCCGCGTCACTGAATTCGAGTAGCGCGGCTGTGTCCGCGGCAAGATCAAGGATGCGGCGGTTTTTGTCGGTGATGGCGTAGCGGCCACCGGCGATCGTGAGGTCGCCCGAGGCCAGGTTGAAGCTGGCGGCATAGGCGCGCGTCTTTATGCTGGTATTCGCAGGGCGCCTCCAGGTGAGCGTGCCGCCGACGGTGTCCTTGATGACCGCATCACCAGGATTGAGCTGGAGGTTGCCGACGATGGAGCCTCTCAGCGGCGTGTAGAGCAGATTGAAAAGCAGCACCTGTCCGGTGGGGCCGACAAAGGTGGAGCCGGTGATCTTCTCGCCGTCGCCAGTGGTGCCGACGATGGTAACGGAGCCATCAGGCTTGATCGTGAGGGTGGCCAGGGTGGCGCCCTTGGGCCGGGTGGCGGAGTCGCCGCTGGCGGTGACGGCCACATTGTAAATGCCGGGGAAGGTGGCCGTGGGGTTCTTGGAGTCGAACTTGCGGCGCCAGCCTGTGACCGTGGTGGAGCGGATCCCGGTCTGACCGGGAACAAGGAAGGCATCCCGCAAGACAGCGCTGGAGAGCACCTTGCGCGCCGTGTCACCGTTATCCGGCGTCTGGATAGTGAAGACAAACTCCAGCGGAACGAAGTTGAGACCGGGGCGGCGGATCAGGATGGTGGCCGTGGGCGAGGCCGCGCCGGGGTTGTTAAGGAAACCAGTGAATTTGATGGGTTTGGCATCCCCAAGGAAAAGGTTTCCTGAGAGGGAGCCAAGCGTGGTGATCAGCATGTCAATGCGGCCACCCAGATTGTTGGTGTGAGAGTACCCGCCCGAGAACGTGGAGCGCGCGATCCAGGCGGTGTAAGCGCCGTTCAGATTGGCCAGGATGTTGTTCACGAGAATCGTCGCGGGACGCGTAACCTTGTCCTTGCCATTCGTGATGGTGATTGTGAGGTTGAAGGGAACCAGCGGGTCCTTGTTCAACGCCATGGGGCGACCGCTCACAAACCCGGTCTGAGGATGGCAAACCATGCCCTTGGGCAAGCCGCTGACCGCGAAAAGGGAGGCTCCGTTCGCAGGTATCTGAAAAGGAGTGTAATCCTGGCCGATGGTGGCGGGCGGCAGAACAATGAGATTGTCAACGGTGGTGAATGTGGGCGCGCCATTGAAGACGGAGAGATTGAAATCACCAGATTCAAGCGAGTCAAAGCCGGCCACGGCATTGCCAGCGAAGATTTGGCAGGTGTAGACGTCGCCATCGTTACCGTTAGTGAGACCTTTGATGCCGAGACTTTTGGTGGTGACGCCGGAGAACTGGCCGCCGTTCGTGAGATCCACACCATTGCGTTTCCACTGGAACCGGGCGGCTTTGCCGAAATAGATGGCATTGATTTTGACCGTTCCACCGACGGGTCCCCCGATTTCGCGCGTCTGGACGTCAATGACCACCACTTCAGCCACGAGGCTGTTTGTGGAGCCACCGCCCTGGATCGCAGCGGCATTGGTCGCCACGCAAATGTAGGGACCGGCATCATCCGGGCGGGCATTGGCAATTTCGATCTGCGGGTCTGTGGCACCCGGGAGGCTGGCTTTATTTTTCCACTGGTAGTTGACCCCGTTTGGGCTGACAGCCAGCGCGTTCAAAGTGATGGCGGATCCTATGGCCACGACATCTGACACGGGCTGCATGGTGAATGTGGGTTTGATCCCAAGCACCTGCAACGGCACGACGTTGGTGGTGACGACCACAGTGTCATCGGTGACAACGCAGTCATAATTTCCCGTGTTCTTCGTCGTGACAGAGGGAATGACCAATGTCTCGCTGTTCGCCTTGGAGATGTTTTTCCCGTTCAGACGCCACTGGTATTTGATGCCGTTGAATGACGAATCGGCAATGGCTGTGAACGTCACTGCGGTGCCTTGGAAGATCACCTCATCCTCCGGTGTGCGGGAGGCGGTGGCATCGGTAACACGATAGTCATCACCCACGGTCGTATGGGCGTTGGCCGCGCCGCCGATGTCGGCGCCGTCCGCCAGATCGCCGACATGGGCCACAAGGTCCATGACACCCGTGTCGGGGCTGACGAAGCTGTGGTTCGGAAAGATGCCATCCGGAGTGACAAAGGTCTGGCTGGTGGAAAAGACCGCCTGCTGGGGAGCAGTGGCCGCGGTCGCGCCATTCAATATCCAAACATGGATCTTTTTGCCGTCCATGGATCCCGTTTCGTAGTCGAAGTCGAGATCAAAAAAGCCGCGCTGGCCATCCACAAACAGAGGGGCTGTGGATTGCGCCACCTGGGTGAAATCGGCATTGAGCTGGGCAAATGTCTTGCCGCTGAAATCATAGGCGTCAGGAAAGTAGCCGAAGCGAACTGTGGCAGTGCTGATGCCCACCAGGCCGTTGCTGGGGGCGATGCCGTTGCCGAGGTTGCTGGCGAAAAGCCTGGCCGGAGCCGCCTGGACAGCTCCTTGCAGGCACAGCATCAAAGCGGCGGTTAGAAGAATTTTTTTCATGAGTGGAGTCAGGTTGAGATGGGGTGCGGGGTTCAGTCAGCGAAAGGCTCGGGCAGGGCGAATCCGGCGGTGCCGGCCTGCTCTTTGAACAAGAGAGCTTTGGCGGGCCGGATGAGCGCGCCGCCAGCGTCTGTCACGCTGTCCCCCAGCGCGCGCCAGCCGGTGCCTCCAGGGCCGCCAGTTTTGAAGTAGTATCCGGTGAGCACTCCGCCCTCCTCCAGGTAAACGATGTCCGCCACGCCGGGACCGGTGCCGCCGGTGATGTTTGACTGGATGTCACTGGCGGAAAGGCTGGTGGCAATGAGGAAGGGATTGTTCACGATGTTGTGACCAGCGGCCACATCGGCGGCGTGGCGCGCAGGAAGCGTGTCACCCTGGAGGCGCAAGGTGCGATCCGGACCGGCAACCCGTGTGATCATGAGACCGCTGCCAGGCTTGACGACCGTGTTTTCCTGGTCGGCACCGCCGGGATCACTGGCGAGACGCCATTTGCCGGCGGTGGTGTTAAAGAAATAGGCGACCAAGACTCCGGCGTCGGTCAGATAAACCTTGTCCGCAGCGCCCGGAGCGGCGGCGCCAGTGAGGCCGGTCTCATTGCCCGCGCCAAGCAGGCCGCCCAGAGCGGCCAGTTGGTAGATCACAAACTCATCCCCCACGTTCGGCTCGGTGGAGAGCGCGGCGGTGACGACCTGGCCGGCCTGCGCGGTGATCGTGGCCGACTTGCCATAGGCATTGTTGCCCGCGGGATTGGCCCGGCTGACGATTTTCAGCGCATGAGGCGCTGCGAGCACATCAGACAGAGCGACCGGACTCGACACCAGCGTGAGATCGCCGCCAGCGACGGCTCCGACCGTGCCGGAGGCGACGATCTTCACATTAGAAATGCCAACCAGGGTGGTTGCTCCTCCAGGCAGGGCGACGGTGACTGTGCCCGCGGTGCGGCTCATGGGGAGTTTGTCCGCCTGGCCGGAAGCTTGTGTGGCACCGAGTGCCAGAAGCGTCACCAGGGCGAGAGTTGTGTGGGATGGTCTGATCATGATGAAGAAAGGTGGTCTTGCGAAGTGGCGGCGAGCCGCGCGTCCTCACACCGCCGATTTGAACCCACTCACCCGCATTTTCCAAAACCTCGCTGGCAACACTTTTGTCACCTTGAGATTGCGACTTGCGCGTCCATTCACCACGCCAGCTTGACTCTTGCGCGGGCAAGACG
Source organism: Verrucomicrobiaceae bacterium UBA2429 (assembly GCA_002343505.1). Taxonomy (GTDB): domain Bacteria; phylum Verrucomicrobiota; class Verrucomicrobiia; order Verrucomicrobiales; family Verrucomicrobiaceae; genus Prosthecobacter. The sequence goes on from DDQZ01000061.1 coordinate 17,972, forward strand.
AATCACGTCACAATTCCGTCACTCGGCGCGGTCGCCCGGAGTCACTTTCCCGCAGCTTCGGAAGCCTCCGGCCCGACTGTCTGAAGCGCGTCATTTGGCGGGCTCTTGCTCGTGATCACCGAGGCAAGCTTGTCACGAAGAGGGCTGCCCTCCATGGCGAGTCCGGGGAATTTCAAAGCCAGCTCGCGATAGTAAATGGCGGCGGCTTTGGCATCGCCGCGCGCCTCGTAATAGGCGGCGAGGGAGGAAAGCTCGCGCTCCTCGGCCACGCGCAGCTCGGCCATGCTGGCGCGCGCCTGGGCGGTCTTCTCGCTCTCCGGGAAGCGGGCCAGAAACCAGGTCATGAGGACCGCCGCGCGCTCGCGGTCCTTGGGAGCTGCGCCGCGCATTTCCTTCCAATGTTTAAAGGCGATTTCCGCCGCCTGATAGCCGGCGTCGTCCGCCAGCTCATGCGCCGGATGCTTCTCCACGAAGTCCTCATAAGCCGCGCGCGCCTCCTCGATGCGGCCCGCTTTTTCCAAAGCCACGCCCAGCCAGTAATGCGCCTGGACACCGGTCTCGGAGTGCGGGCCATTCAAAATGACGCGCGCCAGCATGGCGATGATGTCCTCCTGCGGCGCCATGTCCGCTTTTTTCACCGGCTCCAGGGAGCGCCGCTGGCCGCGGGCCAGGCCGAGCAGGCGGAGCGCGAGCCGGAGCTGCTCCTCGTGCGCGCGTGTGAAATGGCCGGGCTGGCGGTTCACCAACTGGTCCAGCGCCTCAAAAGCCGCGTTGTGCTCGGCGTGCTTCTGATGAATGGCCGCAGTGTGCCACAAGGCCTGCGCGGACCACTCTGTCCGCGGGTATTTTTTCTGGATGACCGCGCAGCGCTCCAGGGCGCCCCGGTCATCTCCGGCGGCCAGGGCTTTTTGCGCGCGTTGCAGAAGCAAGGCGGCGGTCTCATCCGCGCGCGCGTCCTGGTCCTGGGCATGAATACCCATCGCAGCCAGCAAACAAAGCAGCCCCGCTTTCACGGGGCTGGTGAAAAAATGGCGCGCCGCCCGCATGACCTTACTCGCTGGAGGTGGAGGCGCTGTCCAGCGTCGGCAGGGGCAGGAGTCCGCCGCTGCCGGAGGCAGGCATCGGGGGCGGCAGCGTGGACGGCTTGTAAACGCGCGCGAGTTGCTCGCCGGATTTTTTGCCGGCCGTGATCCTGCCGAGCACCACATGCACGCCGCGCGATTTGCCGAGGGTGTTTTTCACGGTGGCCTCGGCCCCGGGGTAGAGATTTTCGACGAGGCCGGAGTTCGGCCCCAGACAGTCGAGATGCGGCACGGAGGCGTCGTCGGCCAGTGTGTAGTCAAAGCTCACCACTTGCTGGCCGATGTTTCGGAACTTGACGCTGTGCTCAAGCGTCTCCTCGTCCACGATCTCGCTGACGAGCCTGTAGGTGACGGGCGAGTCGCCGATCACGACGGGATCGCTCGTCATCGTTTTGCAGGAGGACAGGCCGGCGAGAATCGCTGCGGCCAGAATCAGTGAGGTGAAGCGCGGGATCATTTGGACGGAAGTCTGAAGTGAGTGAATGGAGGTGATCAATAGCGATAACGGAAGCCGACAAGGTAGCCATCGTTGCGGAAGCCGCGCAGGTCATCGAGATCGCCCATGTAGGTTTTGCGGTATTCGGCGAACACAGAGTAGCGTTCCTCCCAGCTCCACTCGAGGCCGGCGCGCCAGTTCCAGACATTGATGAACTCGTCAATCGAGAAGGGCACAGCCTCGCCGGGCTCTGTGGTGCCGCCCTGAACCTGGTCCGCCGACTTGGCGGTGGAATTGCGGAACCACACCTGGCCTCCGCCAAGACCGCCGCCGACATAAGGTTTGAAGCCTCCCCAAACCTTGCCGATGCGCGCGCGGTAGCGGTAGAGGTCCAGCGCGAAGGTGCCGTTCAAGCTGAAGATCAGCGAATTCATGTCCGACTGGTATTCTGCGATCTGGTCGTTGTTCAGATTCGCGGCAGGCACGCTGCCCTGCAGGGTCGTGGAGGTGAAGGTTGCCTCGGCGGAAAGCGAGAACTCCACCGGCACCCGGCGCATGTTCCAGGTCTTGCCCACCTCCACACTGAAAATGGCGCTGCCGTCAATGTCCTCGACCGGGAAATTCCGCTCCCCCACCTTGGCCGTGCCGGTTTGACCAAGTGTCTCACCAGCCATCACGCTGACAAAAGGGCCAAATTTCCGTTTCTCCCTGGCCTCACCCACAGCGCCAAGGGATTTTAACTCAAGCTCAGCAGCGCCACTGGGGTGCAAACAAGCGGCGGCAATGGCCAGGATTAAAAAAGCGGGCGGGAGGATGACACGGAGACGCATGATGCAAAAAAACGCGTTTCAAATACCGCCGCCGACTTGGTCCTGAAATGAGTTCCATGTGAAGAATTCGTCACACGCGCGACGCGGCAGCCCGTGATCCGCCCATTATGAGTGAGTCATGCCTCACAAGCTCACTGGCCGCCGCATCACCGCCTCACCTGCCCTGCCCGCCCTCGGCGTGCTGCTCGCGGGCGTCATGATGGCGGCTGGCGGGGAGAAGGACAAAGCCGCCCAGCCGGATGCCGTGCTTTTTCCTCTGGCTCCGCGCGCGCAACCCGCGCAACCGCCACTGCCCAGGGAAGGCTTCCCAATGGACTCCGGGAATTACCAAAACCCGCTCATCATTTTCACGGAAGGACCAGCCTCACCCCCGCTTCCGGACGAGATGAACCCCGACCTTTTGCCTCCGCTCCTGCCCATGCTTGAGGAGGACGCGGCTCCCGCTCCGCCTCCGACTGCCGCGCAACTCCGCCTGATGGCTTTGGGTGAAAAAGTCGCTGCCGCCGTGGTTGGCATCCGCGTTTGGGACAGCCTCGGCGTGCAGCTTGCGTCCGGCATTGGCTCCTATGTCACCACCGACGGCATCCTGCTCACCGACGCCGGCCTGCTGCATCCTGAGATCGCGGAAAAGACCGGCTACATCACCCTCGTACGCGCTGACGGCACCAGCACACGCGCCGCGGGTTTTTATCTCGTGGACCAGGCCAGCGGCGTGGCGCTGCTGCAAAGCGAGGACTTTGACACCACACCGATCGAGCTGGCTCCAACTGCGGACTTCAGCCGGGAACGCGCCGCCCATGTGCTGGCCGTCTCGGAAAAACGCGGCCTCGTCCTCGCCGAAGCCCGCGTCCAGGCAGACCCGGCCATCACCGCCCTCGGCTGGCTGAACGTGCGCGGTGACGACTCCCCGGGAGCCGCCGGCTCGCCCGTGCTGGATGAGGAAGGCCAAGCCATCGCCATCATCGGCATGGTCGTGCCTTTGAAGGAGTGGAAAAACTTCGCCCTGCCAGTGGATGCGGCCGCGCTCGCGCTGCGCCAGAAGCGAGCGCCGCTGCGCCCTTTGAGCGAGCTGCCACGCACGCCCGGACTTCGCCAGGTCGTGCAGGATCCCGCCTTTGTGGAGGCCTTCCAGACCCTGGAGCAAAAGCGACTCGAACCCGCCATGCGCGAGCTCGTTCAGATCACCCGCAAATATCCCCGCAGCGCCGAATGCTGGGCATTGCTCGGTCTCGCCGCCTCCCGCCTCGGAGCCGGGCCGGAAGCCGTGAACTGCCAGCGCAAAGCCGTGGCCCTCGACCCCAAAGCCGGCCTCTACTGGCACCAGCTCGCCTTCGCCAAAATGCGCGAGTCTCCCGGCACGGGCATTTTGACTGGCGAGGACAGCGAAGCCCTCTCGCGCGCGGTCGAGCAGCGCCCGGACGACGCCCTGGCCTGGCTGCTGCTGGCGAGCCACTTTGCCCGCGCGGGGGATCTCGACCAGGCGGATGCCGCGCTGCGCCGTGTCACCGTGCTCTCCCCCGCCTACGCGCAGGCCCATTACCTCCAGGCGTATGTGCGCGGGCGGAAAGGCGACTACGCCGGCGCCGAAACCTCCATCCAGCGCGCCCTCCAACTTGATCCGAAACACGCCGAAGCCTGGTATTACCAGGGTCTCCTGCATGACAAAAAGGGCGCCCCAGCCTCCGCCGCCAAAGCCTGGCGCAACACCGTCCGCCTCCGTCCCGACCACCCGCAGGCATGGTTGAACCTGGCCCACGCGCACAAAAAAGCCGGACAAGCCACTGAAGCCCGCCAAGCCATCCTGGAGCATCAAAAAGTCCGCTCAGCAGCCGCGCGTTGACTGTCAGGCGCAGCCGTCACTCCGCGCGGCGCGACAGCAAAGGATCATTCGCCAGCCGGCGATCCATGAGGCCCGGACACGCGCCGCTTGTCATCCGGGTCATTGGCGCGTGTGTAACAATCCATGCGCGTGTCCGCCGTTTTCCAGCCGGCTTGCAGCCGCGCATCCGCCGCTCCGGAGACCGCGCCCGGAGCTGGGGAGGGGCTTTCATCCGTGGCGCGGCGCATCTCCCACCAGCACTGGCCGCAGTGGTTGTGCTCGTGGTCCACCACAAAGCCGGCCTCGCGCATCAGCGGGCCGATCCAGCCCATGCAGTGGTCGCAGTAGTCCGGGTATTGCTCCAGGCCGTTGCGCAGCAAAAAGCCCTTCGAGGGGCAGTGGTGCATGTCTATGCGGAACACGGCCTCAGTTTTCGTCACCTCCCACTCGCCGCCCTCCTCGCCCAAAGTGTGGCCCCAGTATTCCTCCATGCCGTCAAAACCACCGGCCATGATCAATGCCTCCGCGTGCCGCTGCGAGTCCTGGCGGATGGCCTCGTCCCAGTAGGCGCGCACCAAATCGTGGCCGCCCAGCTTTTCCAGCCAGTCAAAGGTCCACTCATAGTGGCCGCAGAAGTCATAGACGCCGATCATTTTGCCCATCAATACGGAGTCCGGAGTTGAAAAGCACGCTTGAATCCCGGACGGGGAAAAAAATCGCCCTTGGCATGACCTGCGCGGGATGTAATCTGGCGGCGGGTCGGCCGGAGGGGTCGCCCGTCGGTGGTGCTCCGGCATTATGCGGACGGGAGGAAAGTCCGGACACCGCAAGGCAGCATGCCACGCGCAAGCGTGGGGGCGGCGGAGAGATCCGGCGTCACGGAAAGTGTCACAGAAAACAAACCGCCGTCCGGCAACGGGCGGCAAGGGTGAAACGGCGGGGTAAGAGCCCACCGCTCCAACCGCGAGGAAGGAGGCACGACAAACCCCATGCGGTGCAAGACAGAACAGGAGAAAGGCCCGCCTGGCCGCAAACCTGTCCGCTCCGGCGGGCGGGTGGATGACTCCGGGTAATAGTCGCACCCCGCGCGAGCGGAGGCCGGCGCCGCAAGGCGCTGGCAGACAAATGACCTCACCGGAGGCCGCAAGGCCGAAGGAACAGAATCCGGCTTATGAAGGCCGGCCCACCTTTTTTCCAAAAATCCGAAATTCGAAAAATCGAAGCGTACCTTGCGCGATGTCTCGCGCACGGCGCGAGCATCAGTCAGCGTGTCCGGATTGTGGTGGCGCCGTTTTCCAAGCCGATTGCGAGTGCCGCATCCCGCACGGCGGTGTTTTTCAGCCGCCATTTTGCTAGTGGAGTGACGACGAGTCGTTCCAATGCACGCTGGAGGGGCCGGGCACCGAAACGGTGGTCGTAGCCGTCACGGACGAGCGCGGCGAGGAGATCCTCGGACCAGTTCAGGGTCAGGCCGCTGGCGGCCAGGCCTTCGCGACGGCTGAGGTCGTGAAGTTCTTTGAGCGCGATCTTGCGCATGTGCGCCTGCGCCAGCGGATCAAAGGTGACGACGGCGTCCAGGCGGTTGAAGAACTCGGGGCGGAAAAATTTCTTCACGGCTCCCTCGAACTCAGGCGGCGTGGAATCGGCGCCAAATCCCATCGCGCCTCGGGTCGTGGCGCCGAGGTTGGAGGTCATTACGATGATGGCGCTGCGGAAGTCGGTCACGCGGCCAAAGCGGTCCGTGAGCCGGCCTTCGTCGAGCAGGCCCAGAAGCACGTCATAGACTTCGGCGGCGGCTTTTTCGATCTCGTCAAAAAGCAGCACGCTGAAGGGCTGGAGGCGCAGTTTTTGGATCCACGAGGCCGCATCGCCATCCGGCGCGTGCAGCAGGCGATGCGCGGCGCCCCAGCCGCCGTATTCGCTCATGTCGAGACGCACGAGCCGCTCCTTTTCCGTTCCAGAGCCGAAGCAGAAGTCGGACATCGCTTTGGCCAGCGCGGTCTTGCCCACACCGGTCGGTCCGCAGAAAAGCAGCACGCCTTGTGGCCGCGCCGGGTCGGTCATCCCAGCCTTGATGCTGGTGATGACGCGAGCGGCGGCGTCCACGGCAGATGGCTGGCCGATGATCTGTGCGGCGAGTGATTCGCGCACCTCTTCGAGAGGCAGCGGCAGCTCATCGCGCAGCAGCAGCTCCGGCAGCCCGGTTTGCTGGATGAACAAGGCCAGCACATCGTCCGTAGAGACGCGTCGTGAATCTGGAGGGCGACGCCCTGCATTTTCAGCGAGCTTGCGCACGAAAGCCGACGCGGGGCCGGGAAACGCGGCATAGGGCTGAAAGCGCCGGAACAGCCGGTACACCAGCGCCACACTGCCGGGGGTGAATTCGAGTCTGCCGGAGGTCGCGCAGGCATGGGCGACACGATCCAGCACGCCGCGTGCTTCGCTGTCACCGAATGCAGGCACATGGACGATCTGAAACACATCCAGCAGGCCGGGCATCAGCCGCCGGCAGGCGTCCACCTCCGCCGGCGAGGCTTCCGCAATCATGCGCAGCTCGCGGCGTTGCAAAAACGGCAGCAAAAACGCGCCCACGCTGTCATTGGCCTCCGCACCGCCGACTCGCAGCAGTTCGAGCAGGTTCTCCGCGCAAAAGACGCCTTCGATCTCGCTCAGTTTCTGGATGAACTCCTCGCAGCGCTCCTCCCACTGGCCGAGGTACTTCATCCCGGCGATCATGCGCGCTCCACTGCCACGCCAGCAGCGCCAGGTGCGCATGGATGGGTCGCCTTCGTCATCGCGGGTCAGCCGCGCCATGCGGCGGGCGGCATCGGCGATGATCGTGCTTTTGCCGCAGCCAGGCTCGCCGACGAGCAGCACGTGGGCGCGCTCGGTCGTGAGCTTGCGCAGCACCGTGGCGACCTGCGCGTCGCGGCCATAGGCGGCGGAGCCCTGTCCGCGATCATGCAGCAATGGATCGGCCACGGTGAAAAGCACCCGCATGTCCTCGCGCTCGCGCATCAGCACCTGGCGTGTGGAGCCCGCCACCTCGCGCACGCTGACTTGATCGAGCCACGCGCCGCGTGGCGGCAGCTTCAGCGCCAGGTCCGCCGGTGTCATGCCGGTGAGATGGTCCTTCACATAGTGGCGCACCAGTTCCTTGAGCTGCGCCTCGTTGTGAAAATGAAAGCGCAGTTCCAGCACCGGCACCTCGCACACCGGCAGGCCGTTTTCCGCCTTTCCGGTGACGCATGGCACGCGCAGCGTCACCGTCTCCGGGCTGGGGATGAGACGGCGGCCGCTCTCGTCTTTGTATTGCGCCCGCACGTCCACCTTCACCTCGCGCAATTGCGGCTCCAGCAGCTCGGGATCAATGCTCCATGACTCATGCTCCGCCCGCCATGCCAGCGCCTCGCCGAGCTGCTTCAGCACCTCCTGCGCCGTGCCGCCGCAGGCCGAGGCATTGCGGTAGTCTCCGGCCAGCAGGCCCGTGACGCCGCCGCTGGCATCACGCCAGAGCAGGACGGGGAAAAGGTGCGTCGCCATTTTCTATTTGGCCGCGACAGCATTCTTCGCGGCTTGGCGCATCATCTTCCGTCCTTCTGTCCACAGGAGATCCATGATTCTCACCCGCTTGGCAATCGCTTGCGGCGACATGTCGGCTGAGACTCCTCGTGCAGCGTCCTTAAACTGGTTCGGGCTGTTCTTCATCGCCGGGAAGGATACCCAAATTCTTCAGATCCGCCAAGTCCTTTGCCCGACCGGACAGCGTCTTCATGATGGCGAGTCCGTCACGGCTGACGACCCACACTTCGTGGCCGTCGAATTCCATGCGCTGGCGGGTCTGCCAGACCTTTTCAAAAACCGGGGTGACAAGCAAAGCGTCCAAAACCAGGTGATCCGGGCCGTCATGCTTGCTCACCCGCCAGAAGCGGGTCTCCTGCGGAGTGCCGCGCCTGAACGCGAACGTTCCCGCCACGACGTCGAAGCCCAGCGGGCGGACGGCAGCGGCAAATCTCCCGACATCCGACTCCTGAATGAGCAAGTCGAGATCAAACGTCATGCGGGGATACCCGTGCAAGCCGACAGCGAATCCGCCGCACACAGCGTAAGCGATTCCTTCGTTCGCCATCGCATTGACGATATGAATGAGTTCTTGGCTGAGGATCATGGCGGAGTTTGGTTGCCCTCAAAGAGCTTCTCAAGTTCTTCGGGCAGTGGCAGGGCGGAGAGGTGAAAGGCGCGGAATTCTTCGTCGTCCGCATTGAGCGGCACCGCCAGGCCGGTCTGGTGGCTGATGATCTGGCGATCCGCACGGACGGTCATCACCACGGGCGCTTCTTGCGCGGGGATGGCCTGTGTGATGCGCTGCGCGAACTCGTCGGGAGTGGCGCAGGCGATCATCTGCACCTCCAGTGTTTGCAATGAACCGCCGTCGTCGTTCAGCAGCCAGCAACCCTGCAACGGCTCCAGCAATCGTGCGACATTCAGTCCCGCCGTCCAGACGCCGATCTGAAACGGGCGGAAATGATCCGTCACACGGCCGGCCGTCTTCACCTCCGAGCCCCAGTGCCTGTCCAAAAGCCGCTGCACGCGCTCTTGCAGCGCCGTGGCATGATCCATCGCGTACGGTCCCTGTCCTCGAATGACCAGGCCTGCCGCCGCATCGTCGTGCGGTTCGCGGGTCATCAGCTCCAGCAGTGAAAGCTCCCGCACGCACGCGAAGACGGGCGTTTCGATGATGTCATGATCGGCGGCGTCCAGTTCGGCGAGGCGGCTTTGATGCAGCTCCGCCTCGCGAGCCCGGTCAAAGCGCGGATTGCCGGAAATATACTGCCGGACGATGATTTTCACCGGGCGCGCCCGGGAAACGGACAGCGCACGGCCGCTGCTCGCGGGCCTGGTCTTCAGGCTGTTCTCCGCCGCCTGCAATAGGCGCTCCACTCTGCGCACCTGCTCGCGGCAGTGGAAGTAGCGCTCCTGGGTGACGGTGAGAGCGTCGAGTTCGAGCTTTCCGCCGGGCGCGTGTGCCTCGATGCGTTCCGTCAGCCGGTCCAGCGCGTCGAAGGCGGCATCCAGCACCACGGATGCGGCAATTTCACCCCGGGAGAGTTTCTCCGGCCAAAAGACCGTGCGCTCCACCGGACGCAGCTCGCGCGTGTGCAGCGTGAACTGTCCGCCGCCACAACGCAGCTCGATCCGCAGCGGAATGCCCGGCGCGCGTGCGGCGAGGTCGGCGGCGAGTGGTTGCGCCACCTCGCGTTCGATCACACGCTTCAAGGCTCGCGCCCCGAGCTGCGGATGATGCCCCAGCTCGACCAGACGTTCAGTCGCCGCCGTCGTGACATCGAAGAGGCACTGTCGCTGCCGCAAGCCATCGCGCTGCAAAACATCCGCCAGCAGGCGGTTTGCGATCTCCGCCAGATGCCCGCGTGTCAGCTCGCGGAAAGGCAGGACGCGGTCCAGGCGGTTGAAGAACTCGGGGCGGAAGAACTTCTCCGCCGCCGTGACATAGGCCGCCTCCATTTCTGTCTCCTGCGCGCCGCTGAAGCCGATGCGCGAGCCCGCCTCACGCACGCCGAGATTCGAGGTGAGCAGGATCACGCAGCTCGTGAAGTCCGCCACGCGACCGAGCGCGTCACTGAGCCGTCCTTCGTCCAGGACGCCCAGCAGCATGTCAAAGACCTCCGGCGCGGCTTTTTCGATCTCATCAAACAACACCACGGAAAAAGGCTGCCTGCGCACCGCACCCGTGAGCAGTCCGTCCGGCTGCCCGGGCGTGCCGGTGAGCCGCTGCACGGCGGCCGAGTCCACCATCTCGTTCATGTCAAAGCGCAGCAGACGGTCCGCGCTGCCGAACAGGTGCTGCGCCAGCGCCTTCGCGCACTGCGTCTTGCCCACGCCCGTCGGTCCCAGCAGCAAAAACGCCGCCAGAGGCCGGCGCGGATCGTTCAAGCGCGCCTTGAGCTTGATGAGCACATCGGCAAAGGCATGCAGCACCCCGTCCTGCCCGCTGACCTGCTTTTGCAGATCCTTCACGATGCCCTCACGGTCGAGTGCCTGCGCGCTGTCGAGCAGCGCCAGATGCAGGCCGCTGCGCTCGCGAAACTCCTCCAGCGCGGCGGCCCTGTCGCAGGACTTGTTCGCATGTTTCACCGCCAGACGTTGGAGAAAGCCGGCGGCCTTGCCTGGAAACGCCGCGTCGCTGGCAAAGCGGCGATGCAGCTCATACGCCGCAGGCACGACCTCCAGAGAAAAGGCGCAGCCATGCTGCCGCTCCATTTCACGCGCCACACTGACCAGAATGCGCAGCGTGTCCGCCTCCCCCGGTTCCGTCACCGGCACCACATGAAACAGGTCCGCAAACGCCCGGTCGCGCTCACGCAGCACGCGCCACGACTCCGGCGTGATCTCCGCCAGCAGGCGCAGGCTCCGCTTTTCAAGACGCGGCTTCAGAAGTTGCGCCACGTTCAAGTCGCTGTTCGCGCTTTGTCCGGCGGTGAAAAGGCCGGGCAGATCGTCGAGATAGAGCACGGCATCGTTTTTCTCGACATGGTTGCAGATCGCCTGCACGCGATTCTGCCACTGGCCGACGTAGCTCATGCCGCTGATCAGCCGCATCGGCGAGACGAGCCACACATTCCGCCGCCGCGTCCACGTCTTGTCCGCCATCATGCGCCAGACGAGCTCCTGCACGATGGCCGTCTTCCCCACCTGACGCGGCCCCACGAGCAAAATGGCGCGTTTGTCCGGCAGTCGCAGCCAGCGATCGAGATCCGCCACTTCGGTATCACGACCCGTTGCTCGCGGCAGATCATCGGGATGCATCGAGTTCAGCAGGCGGCCCACCTTGCGCAGCTCGGCCTCGCCATCGGGCTTTTTTCCGCTGCCGCCGAAAATGGAGCTTCGTTTGGCCGGTTTCGCTCTCGCCGAATTGAGCGCCGGTTTGAATTTCACCTCCAGCACCGTGAGCCGGGCCTTGCCTTCCTGCGGCAGCGCGTAGTCGTCGAGATCGACCTCGTCGCCCTTCTTCTCCATCCCGCGAAAATGCTGCGTCAGCACCTCCAGCGCGCGTTCGTTGAGCCGCTGGTCCTTCAGCACCTCGAAGTGCAGATCGGACAGCTTCGGAGTAAACCAGAGCTTGCGCCCCAGCGCCTCATAACCCGCGAAAAAGAACCGCCGGTGATGCGAGCCGCTCTTCAACTCGATGCGCAGTTCAAGCGTGGTGCTTTCGTAATCCGGCAGCAGGCACCAGCGTGCCAGCTCGTCGTGCCGGGTGTCCTGCGACATCTCCAGGAGCTTCGTTTGCAGATCCGACTGCATCTGCGCCAGGGCGCGGGCGAGTTTCTCCGACCTGCGCAGCGGCTCATCACGATGCAGCGGACGCAACATGAACAGCGGCGCCTCACCCGCTCCGCGTGAGTGCTCTTCGATGTAAATGGGCAGCGTGACGGTCATGGCAGCTCCTCCACGGCCTTCGTCAGGCGTGCCTCGATCAGGCGTCGCATCGCCGCGTCCGGCTCGGAGCGCGCCCATGCGGATTCGCCGATGATGCTGTCGGCGATCTTGTTTTCGTCGGCGTTGAAAAGACGGCGCGGCTTGCCGGACTTGTCCGTGATGAAACCGGCGCGGTGGATGCCGGCGGGCGGCACATAGCCGGCCAGATTTGTCGCGCCAGCCTCCACCAGGCAGAGCCGGTGCGCGCCTTTGCTGATGTGCTTGTGCAGGCCCGCCTCGTGAAGGAAGCGCGGATGAAACAGCTCGCCGCGCAGATGCAAAAGAGCGCCGACCCAGCCGCCGGGAGGTTTCGCCATGGGGTCACTCAGGCTCTTTGGCGGCAGACGGCGCGGCTTGCTCTCCGGCAGGTCGCGCCCCTCGGGCGGCAGCACGAATTCAAAGCCAGCGAGCTTTCCACCCAGAGCGGCGGCGTGGTCGAGGTAGATGCGGATCATCTGCTGCATCCAGCCACGATCTTCGCTGTAGATGGCGATCACAATGTCGTCCGGCTGCGTGAAACTCAGGCGGAAGAAATCACGCTGAAGCTGCTGACGATCCTTTTGAATCTCGGACAGGCACCGGTGCAGCGCCGCCGCGTCAAAACCACCCGCCAGATGAAAGGTGCCGAGCGTGTCCGTCTCCAGGCCGTCCATGCGCTGTGTGAGCGCGGTCAGCTCAGCCAACAAGCGGCGCAAATGCCCCAGCCGTGTCATGCGCTCCTGCTCCTCGCTGCTGAGCCAGCCGCGTTTCGCACTTCGTCGTTCCAGCACGGCCAGCATCGGCACCTCATTGTCCAGCGCGCTCACGGTCGAGCTTCGTGCCAGCTTTGAAAGGCTTCGCCGCAGGGCCACCACCTCGTCGGCGAGTTTCAGCGCCTGCTGCGTGGCGGCGGCGTCCTCCCTGGCCTGACGCTGGCGCACTTCGATCACCAGCGTCTGCTTCGCGGCATTCACCGTGGCGACGAGCGGCTGGCGGTGCCGCACGTCGTTCAGCGCCTCGGCCAGCGGCACCATCAGCTCACGCTCCAGCACGCGCTTCAGCGGCCGTGCGCCATACTTCGGGTCATGTCCGCGATCCGCCAGATGCTCCTCCACACCGGGACCGAGCCGCAGATCCACATCACGCAGGCGGATGCCGTCGCGCTGCCGCAAAAGATCGAGGTGACGCCGGGTGACACGCAGCATGAGGTCGCGGCTCAGAGCGCGGAATCGCAGGATGGCCCCGATGCGGTTGTAAATCTCCGGACGCAGAAACTGGCGCGCCGCCTCGTCAAAATGGCCGCTGTCGTCGCTTTCCACGGCGCCGGGAAAACCCACGGTGCCCCGCTGAAAGTCACGCGCACCCAGGTTCGAGGTCATGATGACCACCGTGTTGCAAAAGTCCGCCACCCGTCCCGCGCCATCGGTGAGCCGTCCATCACCGAGGATTTGCAGCAGCAGGTCAAAAAACGCCGGATCAGCCTTCTCGAACTCGTCCAGCAGCAGAACGCTGAAAGGCTGCTCGCGCACGCGGGAGGTCAGAAGCCCCTCGGCCTGGCCCGCTCCGCCGATCAAACGCTGAACCGATGCCGCGTCGCTGAACTCGCTCAAATCAAAGCGTGCCAGCCGGTTCGCGCTGCCAAAGAGGAATTCCGCGAGAGACTTCGCCAACTCCGTTTTGCCCGTGCCTGTCGGTCCCACAAACAAGAACGACGCCAGCGGTTGTTTGGGACGGTTCAGCCGGGCTTTCACCGTCACCAGCAGATCCAGCACCGCCTCCACCGCCTCCGGCTGGCCGATCACCCGCTGCGTGAACCATTGCCGTGTGGCATCGAGATCGAGCGGGAGATCATCCTTCAAAAGCACCTCCGGCAGCCCCGTCTCGCGCATGAAAGCGGCGGTGACCATCTCCACAGTGAGCAGCGTTTTTTGCTTCACTGGCTGCTCGGTGGCCAGTGCCGTCAAAAACCGGACCGGACGCCCGGGATTGGCCGAATAGGTGGCGTAGCGCCGATGCAGCCGGTGCAGCCAGTCCAGCGCGGGCGCCGAGCGCGCGTGGTCGCTGTCCTTCCGTGCCAGATGCAGAAACACCTGCTCCAAAATGAGCCGCGTGACCTCAGGAGCCGGCTCCGGCACCCGAACGTGCAGGAACGCGCCCGCGATGTGCGGATCACGCCGCTCGATGACAGAGAGCTGCTCCGGCGTGCATTCCGCGATGGCCAGAAGCTCGCCGCGCGCGATCCACGGCCTTAAAAAGCTGGCGATGCTCTGCGCATTCGCACTGTGCTGGCCGACTTCCATCAGCTCGACCAGATTTCCCAGATGCAGCACCGCCTTCGTCTTCGAAGCCTCGCGGCAGAGGTCGCGACAGCGCTCCTGCCACTGGCCGAAATCCGACTGCCCGGCGATGAGCTGCGCGCCGCTCGTGCTCCAGATGTTCATTCCAGACATGCGGGCCAGCTCCCGCACGGCGGCCGTCTTTCCCACACCGGGAGGCCCCACGAGCAGCACGCTGGCAGGCTGGCGCGACTCCAGCGCCTCCCGCAGCAGATGCAGCGTGGTTTCCATCTCAAAAGCGGGCGACGTGTTCTGCCGCGTGAGTTTCACGGCCACCGTGCGCAGCACGGACTTCTCCTTTTTCTCCCCGTCCTTCTGCTCCTCCAGCTCGCGCGGAGTTTTGATGTCCGCCGTGACGCTGAGTTCGTCCACCCGCAGCTCACGCACGATCTGCGTCCTCGCCAGACCGGCCAGAGTCACGCGCTTCACACGGTCCACGAGCGACAGCCGCGCATGAGCCTCCACGCGTTCGGGGATCTGCTCCGCCTTGGCCGCGATCACCTGCACGCCGAGCACGGGGATGAAAGCGAGATGCAGATCATCGGCCTCCGTCCACGTGAGATAATCCAGACTCAGCTCCACCGGCATCTTCCAGTCGGCGCGCTTCTTCGGCGCTTCCAAAGTGAGCGTCATCCGCTCGACGCGCGCGTCTTTGCCTGTGACGCGACGATGCAGCGTCGGTGCAGGAACGGCTTCAGGGTCTTTCAGCAGCGCCGTGATCTTCGAGCGCAAGCCCACCGCCGCGCGCCCGGCTTTGTCGCCCAGGCTCGAAACCTCGGGAAATCCATGACACTCCACCAACTCCAGGTCATCGCCCAGGACGAGCGCGACGGCTTGCACATGGATCGTTCGTTCAGGCATTCAGAAAGCAGGACGACATGCTCCCGAAAGAGCGGAGGGAGGCAAGCCCCATCATGTGCAGCACGGGCAGGGCTGCACCCAATGGCCGGGGGAGACTTCCTTGAGGGCCAGATCCATGCGCGTGCTTTCCTCCCACTTCGGATGCTTCATGCGGTGGCCGAAGGCGCAGCCGGCGGGCGGGTTGATGGGGCTGGGGACATCGCCCTGCAGCAACTGGCGCTTCCGTCTTTTGGCGGGGTCCGGCACGGGGATGGCATCCATCAGCGCCTTGGTGTAGGCGTGGCGCGGATTTCGATAAAGTTCCTCCGACGGGGCGAGTTCGACGATTTTTCCGAGATACATCACCGCCACGCGGTCGCTCATGTGCTTCACCACACTCAAGCCATGGGCAATGAAAAGGTAGCTCAGGCCCATCTCACGCTGGAGGTCGAGCAGCAGGTTCAGCACCTGGCTTTGCACGGAGACATCGAGCGCGGACACGGGCTCGTCGCAGACAATGAGCTTCGGCTTGAGGGCGATGGCGCGGGCGATGCCGATGCGCTGGCGCTGGCCGCCGCTGAACTCGAAGGGAAAGCGGTCGGCTGAGGCGGCGCTGAGGCCGACTTTGTCGAGCAGTTCGAGCACCCACTTCCGGCGCTCTTCTTTGGAGCCGATCTTTTGCACGATGAAAGGCTCCTCCAAAATGTCTCGCACGGTGTGGCGCGGGTTCAGAGATTCCGCCGGGTCCTGGAAAATCATCTGCATGTGCCGGCGCTGCGGGCGGATGGCGCGCATCGAGGCATGGGTGATGTCCTGCCCCTCGAACACGATTTTGCCCTCCGTTGGTTTGAGCAGGCGCACGATGGCCTTGCCGAGCGTGGTTTTGCCGCAGCCGGATTCGCCGACGAGGCCGAGCGTCTCGCCCTCGCCCAGCGTGAAGCTGACGCCGTCCACCGCCTTGCACGCGGCCAGGGCGCGGCGCAGCACGCCGCCGCGGACGGGGAAGTGCTGCTGGAGATTTTTGACGGTGAGAAGGCTCATGCGACGCAGATGGGGCAGTGCTCAACAAAATGACCTGGGGCGATCTCGGTGACCGGCGGGCGTGTGGTGAGATGTTCGCTCGTGTGCTCGCGGCCGGAGCGTTCGGCAAAACGGCAGCCGGGCTTGAAATCGGCGATGCCGGGCACGTTGCCGGGGATGGCTTTGAGCAGGGTTTTCGGCGTGCTGTCGAGGCGCGGGATGCTTTCCAGCAGGCCCTGGGTATAGGCGTGGCGCGGGTTGGCGAAGAGATCGAACACGCCGGCCTTTTCCACAATGCGTCCGGCATACATGACGGCGACTTCATCGCAAACTTCAGCGATGACACCGAGGTCGTGAGTGATGAGCACCACGGCCATGCCCATCTCTTTTTGCAGGTCGGAGATCAGCTCCAAAATCTGCGCCTGCACGGTGACATCCAGCGCCGTCGTCGGTTCGTCGGCGATGAGCAGCTTGGGCTTGTTGATCAGCGCCATCGCGATCATCACGCGCTGCCGCATGCCGCCGCTGAGCTGGTGCGGGTATTCGTGAATGCGGTTCTCCGGCGAGGGGATGCGCACGCGTTGAAGCATCTCGATGATCCGCTGCTGCGCGGTGGCGGGAGAAAGGTCCGGCTGGTGCAGCAAAAGCGCCTCGGTGAGCTGACGTCCGATCTTGTGGACCGGGTTCAGCGCGGTCATTGGCTCCTGAAAGATCATGCCGATCTCGCTGCCGCGCAGTTTCCTCAGCTCCTCATCCGGCATTGTCACGAGATCGCGCCCTTCGAAGAGGATGCGACCGCTGAGAATGCGCCCGTGAGGCTGCGGCAGAAGGCGGTTGATGGAAAAGGCGGTGACGCTTTTTCCGCAACCCGACTCGCCAACGATGCCCAAAGTTTTCCCGGCGGTCACGGACCAGCTCACGCCATCCACGGCGGTCATCAAGCCGCTGTCCGTCTGGAAGGCGGTGACGAGGTTTTCGACCTGGAGAAGAGGCTCGGGCATGGTCAGGAGTTACTTTTGCCGCCACTGGTCATAGACCTTCACGCTCTTCTCAAAGGTCTTGCCGCTTTTCATGGCTTCCTGGGTGGCCTTGCGCTCGTCCTCATCAATCCAGAAGAGCCAGTTTTCCTCATGGTCACGGGAAGTGCGGGCATCGAAAAGGGCTGGGAATTTCATCCAGCGCCAGTGCCCGGTGCGATACCACGGGGACTTGAAGCCGGGAATGAAAACCGCCGCGTCATGGATGCGGCGCTCCATCTTCCAGGCCAGCTCCTTCATTTCCGCGATGTCCTCGCTCTTGTCATAGGTGTCAATCATCGCGTCCATTTCCTTGTCGTTGAAGGAGGTGAAGTTGTTGTTGTCCACGGCCAGCTTGCCTTCCTGCGTGTAGGCGTTGACGCTGTGCCACATCTCCCAGAAGCGCGGATACATCTCCACGCTGACATTGAAGGCGGTGAAGGCGATGTCGTGCTGCTTCTCGTTGAACTTCTTCCACCCGGCGGTGTTTTCAGGAGTCTCAACATTGAACTCCACCCCCGCTTTGCGCGCCTCCTCCTTGATGACGACGAGGGCGGACTCCAGCACTTTGTAGCTGTTGGTGATGGTGAAGGAGAGCCGCTGGCCTTTCGCATCCGCAAAAATGCCGTCCTTGCCGCGCTGGGTGAATCCCGCTTTGGCAAAGAACTCGGCGGCTTTCACAGGATCAAAGGGCCGCGCTTTGATGCTGGTATCCGTGAACTCGCCAAAACCTTCCTCGGCCAGATTGAGACGCTCGTAGTCGCCATAAAAGATCTGCTGGATGACGACATCCCAGTTGCAGGCATGTTGCAGGCCTTCGCGGACATCCTGGTTGCCCAGCAGCGGCTTGGCGGTGTTCAGCCAGAAACCGTAGGTCGGGCGCGGCACTTGATTGTAAAAGGTGGCCTTGTGCAGGTAGCCCTTCGCCACCATTGGATCGTCATCCGCCACGCTTTTGTGCCAGCGCTCGGTCAGGTTCAGGCGGTAGGCGTCGAGGTCGCCTTTTTTGAAGACTTCGATGGCCTTCTCGGGATCACGAATGACCTCCAGCACCACGCGGTCGGGGTTGTATTGCTGGCGGTAAAACTTTTTGTCCTTCGCCCACCAGTCCTTGATGCGGGTGAAGGTCACGGACTGGCCTTTTTTGAGTCCGCCATCCCGCACTTCGTAGGCTCCGGTGGTGGGAATGAAGCGCCAGTTGTAGGTCTGGAGATAGTCGGGGCTCATCTCCTTGTGAAAGGCGATGGCGGTGGGCTGAAGCGCGCCCGCATACTCGATGGCGTCCGGCTTTGCGGAGGCGACGACGACAGCGAGTGTGAGGTCGTCATACTTGATGATCTGCTCGTACTTCTTCGAGAAGAAGTCATGATACCAGGTGGCCTGGTTGTGCGGGTAGCGGTAGTAGAAGAAGCTGAAGAAGAAGTTGTCCGCGCGCACAGGCTCGCCGTCGGAGAACTTGGCGTCGGGGTCGAGCTTGAAGTAAAAGGTCTTTTTGTCAGCGCCGCGCGCCCACTCTTTCGCGCAGCCGGGAAACATCTCCAGCGTGTTCGGGTGGCGGCCCAGCATTTTGATCAAAACGGTGTCCTGCACATAGTCGCGGATCTCGTTGTTCGCGTCGGGGCCGATGTGGCGGAGCGTCCGGGGATAGTCGGTGAGGAAGAAGCGGTAGGTGCCGCCCTTCTTCGCGTCGGGGGAGCCAAACTCCTCCTGCTCGCTGCCGTCCTCCCACTTGAGGTCGGCGGGCAGATCCGTGGCGGTTTTCGTGACGAAGAATGGCTCGCCTTTTTCATTCTTCGTCTCCGCGTAAAACTTCAGCACTTCGGGGGTGATGTCGGCGGTGCTGCCGGCTTCTTTCTTGCCGCCGCAGGAGGCAAGAAAGGCAGCGGCCAGGAGGAGGGCGAGTTTGGGCATGGGTTTCATCAGCGGTAGGTGGTGAATTTTTTCGGATCAAAGGCATCGCGCACGGCCTCGCCGATGAAAGCGACGAGGAGGAGCACGAAGGTGATGGCGGAGAAGGCGGAGAGAACGATCCAGGGTGAGCTGAGCTGGCTCACGCCCTCATGCAGCATGTCTCCCCAGCTCGGCGTGGGCGGCGGCAGGCCGAAGGCGAGGTAGTCCAGCGCATTCAGCGCGCTGATGCTGCTCATGATGGTGAAGGGCAGGAAGGTGACGAGGGTGGAAAGGGTGTTGGGCAGCACATGGCGGAAGATGAGCCGCATGTTGGACGCGCCGAGCAGACTGGCGGCGGCCACATAGTCACGGGCTTTTTCTTTCATCGTCACCGTGCGCAGGTAGGTGGCGAGGCCGGTCCAGGAAAAGACGATCATGATGACCAGCAGGATGACGATGCGCTGCACCACCTTCATGTCCGCCGGCAGCAGCGAGATGGCGATCATGACCATGTAGAGGAAGGGAATCAGCGACCAGATCTCCGTGAGGCGCTGGCCGTAGAGGTCGGTCCTGCCGCCGGTGTAACCCATGGTGCAGCCGGCGATGATGCCGAGCAGATAAACCCCCGCCGCGTAGCAGAGGGCGAAGGTCATGTTCACCCGGAAGCCGTAAAAAAGCCGCGCGGCGATGTCCCGCCCGATCTTGTCCGTGCCGAGCCAGTGACCGCGCGCCGCATCCGGCGGCTGCGGGTGCTGCACATCATCGCGGAAGTCATTCTCATACGGGTCCCACGGGATGAGCGGCATGATGAGCCAGCTCGCGCTTTTCTCCGCCTTCCACTTGGCCTGGAGTTCGCGGTAGTTCGCCTCGTAATCGTAGTCGAGCCCGAAGGTGCGGCCGGATTTGAAGCCCGCATAGGTGGGGAAATGCCACTGGCCCTCATGACTGACAAAGAGCGCCCGCTTGTTGATCCACAGCTCGGCCACCAGGGCCAGCAGGCAAAGGATGAGCAGGATGACAAAGCTCCACCAGCCCCGCTTCAGCGCCCGGAAGCGCTGCCATTTTTTCGCGGTGAGTGGGTTCAGTCGAAACATGGCTTCTGGAGTTCACTCAAAACGGACGCGCGGGTCGGTCAGGGCCACAAAAAAGTCGGACAGGATGTTTCCAAGCAGCGTGAGCACCCCCACGATGACCAACTGCCCCATGACCACGGGATAATCCCGGTCCAGCAGCGACTGGTAGCCGAGCAGGCCGAAGCCGTTGATGTCGAAGATGCTCTCGATGAGGAAGCTGCCAGCGATGAAGAGCGTCAAATTATGCCCGAGCGAGGTGGCGATGGGGATGAAGGAATTCCGCAGCGCATGGCGGCGCACCGCCTGTTTGAAGTCGCAGCCCTTGGCCACGGCGGTGCGGATGTAATCCGCGGCCAGATTGTCCAGCAGGCTGTTTTTTTTCATCATCGTCAGAAAGGCGAAGCTGCCGACGAGGTAGCAGATCAGCGGCAGCGCGGTGTGTTGCAGGATGTCCCAAGCCTGGCCCAAAAGGGAGAGGTCCTCAAACTCATCGCTGGTGAAGCCGCCAACGGGAAACCACTGCCAGCGCGCCGCGCAAAACACGACGAGCAAGGCGCCGAGAGCGAACGATGGAATGGCATACCCCGCGAAGATGAAGACCGAGGACCAGGTATCCACCGGCTGCTGATGTTTCAACGCCTTGAGCACGCCGAGCGGAATGCAGATGCCGTAGCTGAGCAGGAAGGTCATCAGCCCGAAGTAAGTCGAGACAGGCAGCCGCTCCGCGATCAGATCCCACACTGGCTCCGTGTAGCGCGTGGAGGTGCCGAGATCACCCTGGCAGACTTTTCCCAGCCAGTCCGCATAAGCCAGCGGCCAGGGCTTGTCGAAACCGTAAAAAGCCTTGAGCTGCTGCAACTGCGACTCCGAGAGCGAGGCGCCGCCGCCGCCGGGGCCGCTGGAGCGGCCCTCCGAGGAGGCCATGCGGAACTGCATCATCGCCCTCTCCATCGGTCCGCCGGGCACAAAGCGGGTGATCGCAAACACCAGCAGCGTCAGCCCGATCATGGTCGGGATGATGAGCAGAAAACGCCGGATGAAGTAGTCGCGCATGGCGTGGTGGAGATGGCGGCTGAGGATTACGCGGCTGGGAGCGAAGTATTCCTGTCACTTGCATCCGCAGCTTGCGCGCGTCTGCGGTCCAGCAGCATTTTCACGGCGGTCTTCATGCGGCTGAGCACATAATAAACCGTCTGGCTGCGCAGGCGCACCAGGTCCGCGCCGACGATGCGCGGCACGAAGTCCGCCGGCACGGCCAGCACTTCCTCCGGCGTGCTGCCATTGAGTCCGCGGCAGAGGATGGCGGTCATGGCCTTGGTCAGCGTCTGCACCTTCGGGCCGAGCTCGATGGCGAAGCGCGCCGCGCCCGCCTCGTCCACATGCAGGAAGACGCCCACCGTGTCCGTGCATTCCTCGTCCTTGCGCACATCCTCCAGATCGAAGACCTGGCCTTCCTTTCTCACACAGGAGGCGGCGGCATCCGAGTAGTGGATCAAATTCTCCCGCCGCTCCGGCTCGGGCAGCAGTTCGAAGAATTCGATGATCTCTTGCAGGGCGGCGGGGTAGGACATGCGGCGGCAGGCTCAGATGCTCTTCTCGATCGGGGTGCGCACCATGTTGCCCCACTCCGTCCAGCTCCCGTCATAGTTGCGCACCTTCTGGTAGCCGAGCAGGTATTTCAAAACAAACCATGTGTGGCTGCTGCGCTCGCCGATGCGGCAGTAGGCGATGATGTCGTCGTCCGTCTTCAGGCCCAGTTCGCCGGCATAGATGGCCTCCAGCTCGGCGCGAGTTTTGAAGGTCTTGTCCTCTTTCGCCGCGCGCGCCCATGGACAGCTCCGCGCTCCAGGGATGTGGCCGCCGCGCAGCACTCCTTCCTGCGGATACTCCGGCATGTGCGTCATCTCGCCGCTGTATTCCTTCGGGCTGCGCACATCCACCATCCTGCCGCCCGCGCGCATGTGCTCCAGCGTCTGCTGGAAATAGGCGCGGTGGCTGGCGTCGTCCCTCTGCGCGGGCACGGGATAGTCCACCGGCTCCGGCTTCGGTGTCGCACGCGTCAGTGGGCGGCCCTCAGCCTCCCACTTGTCACGCCCGCCATCGAGCACCTTCGCCTTGGTGTGGCCGAAGAGCTGGAAGACCCAGAAGGCGTAGCAGGCCCACCAGTTCGATTTGTCGCCGTAGAAAATGACCGTCGTGTCAGGGGTGATGCCATTGCGCCGGCAAAGTTCCGCGAAAGCCTCCGGCCCCACATAATCCCGTGTCGTCTGGTCATTCAGGTCGCGCCGCCAGTCAATATGCACCGCGCCGGGGATGTGGCCCACGTCATAGAGCAGCAGGTCCTCATTGCTTTCGACAATGCGGATGCCGGGGGTGTCGAGGTTGGCGGCGAGCCACTCGGTGTCCACCAGGACATCGGGCTGGGAGTATTCGGCAAATTTGGGGTTCATGTTTGGGGGGGTGAACGTGCCTGTGCGTCTGGTGGATTCAACCTCGAAAAGCCTCTTGGCAGGCACCCGCCGCGCGCCATTCATCCTCGCGATGATCCACCAGGCCTTC
Organism: Verrucomicrobiaceae bacterium UBA2429; assembly: GCA_002343505.1. GTDB lineage: Bacteria > Verrucomicrobiota > Verrucomicrobiia > Verrucomicrobiales > Verrucomicrobiaceae > Prosthecobacter. Next base: position 40,346 of record DDQZ01000061.1, read on the forward strand.
GAGTGCGGCTCCGTGCCGCCAGAGACGATGGACCGCTTATGGGCGGCCGGGTGGAGGCATTTCGGCCCGCGCTTTTTCCGCTACAGCCTCGACATGATGGATGACCGCCCCGTCACCATCACACCCCTGCGGCTGGACCTGGAAAAATTCACCCCCTCCAAAAGCCATCGGCGTGTGCTGCGCAGGAATGCCGACACGCGCTGCGAGTTCCTCAAGGCAAGCCTCTCGCCCGAGGCGCGCGCCATGTTTCACGCGCACAAAGCGCGCTTCAAAACCAACATCCCTGACGACCTCGGTGACTTCCTTTCCCCCGAGCCTGCCATCGTCCCCTGCACCTGCCTCGAATGCCGGGTTTGGATCGGTGATGAACTGGCCGCCATCAGCTTCCTGGACATCGGCGCCACCGCCACCTCCGCCGTGTATGGCATGTTTGACCCCGCCCGCTCGCGGCGCAGCCTTGGCATGCTCACCATGCTCCGGGAGATCGAGCACAGCCGCGCCCTGGGGCGCCGTTTTTACTATCCCGGCTACGCCACTCTGGAGCCGGGGCCTTACGACTACAAAAAGCAGTTTGCGGGCTTGTCCCGCCTTGTCTGGGAGAGCGGTGAGTGGCTGCCTTTGCCAGGCGATTTATCCATGCCTTCAAATGCCGCTTGATCCGGGCTGGTTCCAAGCTGTCATCATGAAAAGCACGCCCGTCTTCTGGACAAGACCAGGTGCCTCCCCCTCACCCAAAACTTCCATGCAACCCCGCCTCAGCCTCATTCTTCCCCTTGCTTGTCTTCTGCTGGCCGGCTGCGCCGCGTCCGGCCCCTCAGACCCCGCTGGAGCGGACATTGAAGAGTCCGGCTTCAAACTGACGAAAACCCGCGGGCGCAACACAGGCACCAACCTCCACAAATTGAGCCGCGCGCGCAGGCAGAACAGTCCGCCGCGCGAGAAACCTTCGCGAAGCCGCGTCCCGGGCATGGAGGCTCCTGTTGGAGATCCTTCGGTCATCGAAACACCCGGGGCAGGACCGCTTCAGGCGGATGCCCGCAATGCAGGCCCTCTCCCGGATGCGGCGCCTGGCGCGCAACCGCCCGCGCCGCCCCCCTTCAGCAAAGACCCGGGCCCGCACACAAGCATCGTTCCAGCAGCGCGCGCCGGCGGCTGGTCGCCTGTCGGCGACTTTGCGGGTGTCCGAGTCTGGTGGCGGTTCACCCACGGACCGGAAGGCGAGGTCGAATGCGACTTCAAAATGGAAAATTCGAACCCTTATCCGGTCGTGATCTTTTTTGATCCCACTTTCACCGCCGCCAGTGGCGGCAAGGATCGTGGCAAATCCGTGCGTGTCACATTGCGTGACGGCCAGTCCCGCACCACGCCGGGAGGAAGGTTTGAGGCTGCCGAGGGCAAAACGGAGGGCCTGCTCACCCGTCCGCCCGCAGCCGGCGGAGTCAGCGACATGACTGTCGCGCCCGTCTTGTGACGTGCCTGCGGTGCCTCTCAAGCCTGCGGCAACAGGTGTGCGGAAAATTGAAACTCAGGATGGACTTTTGCCATCCTGCCGCTCAAAACGCCGCGCCACCAGCACCAGCAGCGCCGTCACCACGCAGGACGCGGCCAGCACGAGCACTCCTGCCGCGTAGCCCGTCGTGCGCTCCTTCAGCCAGCCCATCGCATACGGTCCGGCAAAGCTGCCGAGATTGCCGATGCTGTTGATGAGGCCGATGGCCGCCGCGTTCGCCGTGCCAGCGAGGAAGCTCGTGGCATAGGCCCAGAAGCTGGGCGTGTAGCCGGTGAGGCCGGTCACCGCGATGCACAGGCAGGCCAGCGCGATCCCCAGATGCCCCTGCCACAGCACCAGCGAACCCAGCCCCGCGCCTCCAAGCAGCAGCAGCCCGGCCGTGTGCCAGCGCCTCTCCCTCATGCGGTCGGAGGACCAGCCTGCGGCGATTTTTGCAATCACACCCAGCGAATAGGGAAGCGACACCAGCAGCGCGACGGTGAGGTTTGAGAACCCGGACAGCGACTGGATCATCGTCGGCAGCCAGTAGCCGAGACCGTTCGAGGCGATGAGGCCGAAGAAATACGCCGCCGAAAACAGCAGCACACGCGGATCATGCAGCGCCTGCCACACGGTGGGCTTTCGCGCCTGCATGGCCTCGCGGGCGAGGCGTTCGCGATCAAGCTCAGCCACCAGCCAGGCCTTTTCATCCTCCGGCAGCCACTTCGCATCCTGCGGCTTTTCAGTCAGGAAAAACAGCACCGAGACGCCCAGCACCACCGCAGGAAGACCCTCCAGGATGAAGAGCCAGCGCCAGCCCTCCAACCCAAGCCAGTCCAGCTTCAAGAGCGCTCCGGAAACCGGTCCGCCGATGACCATCGCCAGTGAGATGGCCGACATGAACCACGCCACCGCCTTTCCCCGGTCCACCGCGCGGAACCACTGGCCGAGATACACGATCATCGCCGGGAAAAAGCCCGCCTCCGCCGCGCCGATGAGGAAGCGCAGCCAGTAAAACTGCGCCGCGTTTTGGATGAAGCCCATCAGCATCGCCAGCACACCCCAGGACACCATGATGCGGCACACCAGCCGCCGCACACCCCAGCGCTGGGCGAAGACCGCCCCCGGCACCTCCAGAAGAAAGTAACCCACAAAAAAAATGCCCGCGCCCAGCCCATAGGTCTCCGCCGAGAACCCCAGGTCCGCCGTCATCTCCAGCGCCGCGTAACTCACATTCACCCGGTCCAGATAGGCGATGACATACAGCACCACCAGATAGGGCATCAACCGCCACATCACGCGTGAGCGGACTCTCGCGGCTATGCCTAAATCAGGAGACGTCATGCTTCGGGGAGCGTGTTATTTGGCCTTGAGCTTCTCCTTCACCGCCGCGGGCGGCTCCCAGCCGTAACTGCGCTTTTCATTGCCGTTGTAGGCGCAGGTGACGACGTAGAGGTCCATCGTCCTCGTTTTCTCGGGCGGGACATTGATCTGCACCTGCGTGTAGCCGTCGGCATACCAGGCCTGATAGCCGTCGGTGGCGCTTTCGGCGAGTGTCTGGCCGTTCACGGCGACATTCAGCAAGGTGGGCGAACGATAGGGCACGCGGAAACGAAAACCGATGCCGTTTTGAATGGGGTCTCCCTTCGTGGCTTCACGGGGATCAGAGGTGAACTCGTATTCCGGGCCGAGTTTGACGAAGCGCTCGATGGCATCCGCATTCACACCGGGAAGCTGGCGCAGGTTCGCGATGAATTTCGCAGGATCATTGTCCAGCGCGGCCATGCCCCTGGGCGTCACAGCGCAGACGTAGGTCGCACGGCCCTCGTATTCGGGATACATCATGCCATCGGCAAAGGCGGGCTGGCGATTCCAAAGCTCCACACGGCTCTGGCGGCGCTGCGTCGCGGTCTGACCGTAGGCGGTGACAAACCGGCCCGCACGAGCCCGCACGCGCGTCACGGGATAGCCGCTGAACTTCTCATCCACCCACTGCTTGTTTCCCAGCGCCAGGATGCCGCACACGCGAGCCACACCGCTTTGCTCCCAGCCGATCTCGGTGGTCGAGATCATCGTGTGATACTTCATGTAGCCATAAAACATCGTGCGGAAGCGCTGCGGTCTCGGTGCATTCCACAAGCGGCTGCGGAACACGTCATGATCGGGATTGTAAAAGCAGCGCTGCGCATCCGCCTCGGCCCGGTCCGATCCAAAACCCGCTGCTGCACCCGCCTGAACCATCGCCTCCGTCACACGCGGATCCCATGGCCGCACGCCGCAGTTCGAATACGAGCAGGCGCTGATCTCAAACATCGTCTGCCCCTGCCGCATCGTGCGGTCGCCGAGCTTGTCGTCTGGAAAGGCCTGCAAACCGGTGCCGTGGAGGTCGAGATGCATCTCCGGCTGGTATTCATCCACAATGCCAAGAAAGGCCGCCAGCTCCGGCGTGCGCTGTGGCACGGCCAGTTTGAGCTTCGGCAGATCCCAGTAGCTGATTTGTGGATCATAGAGGTCGATCTTCTGTTTGTTCGTGAAACGGTCCGTGGTGAAAAACGCATACGGATTGGCGATGGGCACGATCAGCACCACCTGCTTCCGCCGCGTCTCCTTTGCGAGGTCGGAGCCGCCGAGCAGCCACTCGATCAAATGCAGCGTCGTCGTCGTCCCGGAGCGCTCCGGCCCGCCATGCAGCGCGGAAACCAGCACCACCTGCTTATCCTCGTTCGGCACCGCCGAGTCCGTGATCTTCACCAGATACACCGGCTGCCCGTCATGCGATTCGCCGCGTTTCTCGAACGTGAAGATTCCAGGATGCTGTCCCGCCCAGTATTTCAGCGTAGCGTCATATTCCTCGAAGCTGATGCGATGAATCGGCTCCTTCCAAGGCTGCGGCAATTCGCCGAGCCGGTCTTTGGGGACGTCATTGGTCTGTGCGAGGCAAAGCAAAGCACCGAGCGATAGGAGGGCGAGAGCGATGGGCTTCATGGCTTGCCTTTCTTGAGCGCCTTCCTTGCCTTGGACTCGAGCTTCTTGATGCTCTCCACGGCGGGCAGTTCCTCCGGCATGGTGCCGCCGAGTTCCTTGATGGTCTGGCGCACCTTGGCTCCGACTTCGCGATGGGCGCGGTTGGCCTTGTCTTTGCCCGTAATCTTCTCGCGGCGCAGTTTGTCTTCTGCCTGGGTGGCGCGGAAGAGGTTGGCGGCAAGCTCGGTGCTGCCCATGTGGTCGAGGATTTGCTCGCTCTTCTTCAGGCCCTTGCGGCGGTGGATGTCCTGCGCGCCGAGGCCGCCGTAGAGGCCCATGTAACCGTGGTTTTGAAAGATGGCGTAGTCGCGCGGTTCGATGACTCCGGCACCCTTCGCGGCATCAGCCAGCTTGCTGTTGTGCTGGCGCAGCTCGCCCCGGATGGTCAGGCGGCGCTGGGCTTCCAGCTCCTCGTCGCTGAGTTCCTGCCGCCGGGTCTGGATGGCGAAGTAGGTCTGGCCCTGGGCGACGATTTCCTTGGACGGATCGGCGTTCTGGATGACGAGGTAGCAGGCGTAGCGGGACATCATCACGGTCTGCACCGCACGCTGTCCACCCTTGCCGATTTCGATCATTTCGGTGATTCCAACGAAATGATCCTCCACCCGCTGGCCGCTGTTGAAACAGGCGGTTCGTGCCTTCTCGACTACGGCTTCAAAGTTGCGGTAATCGTTGTAGCCCAGCACACGCGCAAAGTCGCGGCTGGACCAGAATTCATTGCCTGCCGGGTTGGTGCGACGGATCGTTTCAAAGGGGGTGATGCTGTTGCTCATGGTTTCGGATTTTTATACTTCTGCATTCATCCTTCATCCTTAAACTCTGCCTTCCTCCTTGATGATGGCGAGCAGGTCGGGGCTGTCGGCAGTGAGGCGGATGAGGCGGTTGCGCACGGGGTGGCTGGGGGCGTTCACGGTGGCGTGCAGGTGGGCGAGGACGTCGCGCTGCTTGGCTTCGCTGGCGGTCCCGCGATCGGCGGGATAGGCGGCGAGGTGCTGGGCCACGAGGTCGTGGAAGAGCAAGTCCCGCTCCGCCATGTGCTCGCGGAAGTAACACTCCATCACGCAGGCGTCGATGAGGCTGGCGGTGGTCATTGGCCCGTGCCCTCCACGATGGCGATTTCCTCCGGCGTCAGGCCGTAGAGGGCGTAAACCTGTTGGTCGATCTCGCGTTCCAAGGCGCTCGTGTCGGCGGCTGGGTTTGGCTGCTTGGCGGCGAGAATGCGCTCGACCAGGCTAACGATGGCGTCGTGCTGCGCTCGCTCCGCTGCGACTGCAAAATCAATCGGGCGAATGGGAAGTTGTTCGATAAACTGGCGCGTAAGTGCAAGATAACCGCCGCGAAACGGCGTGCTGACTTGCTTCAGTGAGTAAGTCGAAACCTGTGCGTTGAGAACACCGAGTAAATATCGAAGCTCAAAGTGCATTTCCGGTTTTAGGACGACACCGTAGCCTCCGCCACCTCCACCCCCACTACCCACGAAATAATACTTCCCTTCAAAATCCGCAGCAAAGCACGCCCCAGTGCCAATCGCGGGCACAACCAACTTAGATTGATCGAAACGTGTGTGGTTCTTTTTGTAAACGTAGCCGTGCCAGTAATCCGCAAACTCCCCACCCGACCTTGCAATCAATCGTTTGCGGCAAGTTTGGAGATACTTCCATGTCTTGGGGAACTGTCGTTCATACTCTGATTCGGTGATGAGGCGCGAGGAACCGTCACGAGTCTCATATGGGAAAATCAGACGCTTGGTTAAATCGGTCAGGGCGTAGCGCCTGACGTTCAGCGAACCTTTTAGAAAGGGCTTCAAGTGGCCTGCTTCAAACTCATGCTCTTGTTTGGTAAATTTTGAGCGAGCAATGAGCGTGCCGTTTTTCTCAGACACTACTTCCACAATAAACACATCGTCTGCATCGGTTTGGAGGCCGACGAATAGACTCGCAACATCTCCCAGCTTCATTGGCATCCGTTGAAGCTTCTCAAATAGGTCTTCGCCTTTGCCGACGACAAAATTCCATTCGGAGCTGGTGAATCGGCCTGAATCAATGCTTGTTCCGGTGGCGGCTCCATCTGCGAGCCATGCTGGAAGATTATCTGCTCGATACCAGCGGCAATCCTCAGCACCGCCTTTGTCGAGGAACAGCAGGCAGACATAGTTGGTCGCGCCGGGGAAAATCTGCTCGTCGCCGAAATGGACGACTTGGCGGAGGTTTTTGCCGTCGGCCAGCAACTTGCGAAGCGGCTCGCCGTATTGGGCGTTGAAGAACTTGTGCGGGAGGATGTAGGAGAGTTGTCCGTGCGGCTGGAGCAACTGCAAGCCGCGCTCCACGAACACGACGTAGAGGTCGTAATTGCCTTTGCTGGCGCTGACATACTGCTGCTTGATCCGGGCTGGTTGTTTCGGGTCGGCCTGTGCCAGCATTTGAATGCGGACGTAGGGCGGGTTGCCAATGACCACATCGAAGCCGTCCTTCAAGGAGCGGCCAAACATCCAGTGGGGATCGAAGAAGTCGGCGCGGGATTGCGGATCGAAGGGATCCCAATCGGCGAGGTGCTTGGCTTTCTTGGAGTTCACAGCTCCAAGGCTGCCCGCGAGGGTTTCCGCCAGTTTGAGGCGCAGGACTTTGATCTTCTTCTGCAAGGCAAGCTTCTGGTCGCGCCGCTGGATGGTGAAGTGGCTGTGGTAGGCAGCTTCGATTTCCTTTTCGATGGGCGCGATGAGGGACTCGATGAAGAGGTCTTTGTCGGAGATGGGCAAACCAATGAGAGTATCGGCAGCAACGAACTTGGTTTCCAGATTCGGCAGCGGGCGAATGCCGTGGTTGTCCTTTTTGCTGCGGTTGGTCTTCTGGTCGCAGACGAGGGAGATGAAGAAGCGTAGCTTGGTGATCTGGATGGCGATGGGCTGGATGTCCACGCCGTAGAGGCAGTTTTCGATGAGGTAGAGCTTGCGGCCGTAGTCGTCGTTGTTGTCCTCGAAGGCGGCTTCCAGGGCCTCGCGCATGGGAGCGGAGTCGAGCTTGGCGAGCTGGGTTTGTTTCCAGCGTGCGTTGTCGGGGTCGAGCTTGCCGAGGATATAGACGAGCTTGTGGAGCACGCCCATGGGGAAGGCGCCGGAACCGCAGGCGGGGTCGAGGATTTTCACCTCGTCGATGGCGGTGATGAGGGCGGCGACTTCCGAGTCGGTGAAGGGGTGGGGTTCCTCGGTGTAGGTGAAGAGGTGGTCGAGCTTTTCTTTGACCACGGATTTCACGGAATTCACGGATGGTGAACCGGCCCTTCTGGAATCTGTGTTTTCCGTGTCATCCGTGGTTAATTTTCGTTCCAGGTGAGCTTTGAGGGACTCGTCCACCATGTAGTCCACGATGGGGCGAGGGGTGTAGAAGGAGCCGGTCTGCTTGCGGGCGGTGGTCTTGGTTTCCTCGTTGTAGGAGGCGAGCAGGTTTTCGAAGACTTTGCCGAGGAGCTCGGGATCGAGGGCGATTTCCTGATCGATGGGAGTGTTCTCGACGATGGTGAACTTGTAGCGGTTCAGGATGGAGATGAGGCCGGTGACGCGCTCGGATTTGCGCTTCTTGTCGCCATAGACTTCGGAGAGGTCGGCAGTCTCGCCACTGTCGAAGAAGAGGCGGTCGGGGACGTGGGGGCGCTTCTTGGCATTGCGGGAGAAGCCGTCGAGGTAGCGTTTCTTGTCGGTGCCGTCCTCGGTGCGGTCGAGGCACTCGAAGAGGCCGCCATTGAGAAAGGGGATGTCGGCAAAGAGGGCGAGGGCTTCCTCCTGTGGGACGGCGAAGAGCTTTTCGTAGCGGTAGAGGTTGTTGACGTCGTAGGTGGCGCGGTTTTTCTGGAAGCCCTCGTCGGTGGCAAAGACGCGGTAGGGATTGCCCTTGCCGTCCTTGCCCATGCGCTGGTTCAGCGTGGCGAAGAAGAGGTTCTGCAGGATGGCCTGATAGTAGGTGGAACTGGTCTCGCTCTCGGGATCGAAGCCTTTGAGGAGCTTCGCAAGATCGGCGGGGTGGAAGAGCTTCTCCGGGATGAGGCCGTCCTTTTCCTTGAGGAACCAGCAGAAGATGAGGCGGGTGAGCAGGCGGATGAGGCCGGTGGCGCGGCGTTTCTCGTCGTCCGGCTCCAGATCGGCGGGGAAATCGACCTGCGGGAGCGCCCAGAAATACCAGTTCGACAGCTCCTTATAGAAGCGCTCGTTGAGCAGCTCGATGTTGAAGATCTGCTCCCAGGCGGCGTGGAGGGTGTCGAAGTCCTGGATGGGCTTCTTCTGCGGGTGGACTAGGTTTTGGACCGCGAAGGAGGCGAGAATGTCGAGATGGCCGCGATGGGGGCTGGCGAGCGAGATGTCGCGGATGAGGGTGACTTTTTCGAGAACGTCCTTGTCGGCATGGACCTTGTTCTGGCGACGATTGATGACCGCGATGGAAAGCAAGTCGCCATGTTTCAGCATGACCATCACGGGCATGGGGAAGACGCGATTGATCTGACGGGCGATGCCGGTGAGCTTTCCGCGAGCGTAGTCCCTGCCCTTCAGCTCGATGGCGAAGAAGAGGTAAGACTGGAGGAGGCTGGTCTTGACGGTGGTCTCTTTGAAAAGGCTGGTGTGCCGGGAGAGTTCGTCATCGGTAAGCTGGAAGAGAATGTCAGCGGACTTCCATTCGGGAAAGAGTGCCTTGGCTTCATCGAAACGGGATTGGGCGCTCTGAGAGACGATGAGATCGAGGAAGGACTGGGGCTTTGAGCCTGCCAAGTCGAGTGTGCGGTCGCTCTGGTAACCGAGGGTGCGGAGCAGATCGGTGGAGGCAAAGCGCAACGATTTGTCCGCGAAGGCTGCGAGGGCGGACTGGATGGAGTCGCGGAGGTCGGCGGGCATGATGGGGAATGGCGAAGGGGTCAGCGCCTGGCGCGGGCTTTGACTTTGGAGGGCTGGGGACTCTCCGCCGGGGCAAGCTGGTGGTAGAACTCGTGGAGCTTGCGCTGGAGAAGGGCGCGGTCGGGGAGCTGGGTCTGATACTCCGCGATGAGCGCGGGGGAGAGGGAGCGGCTGAGGGCATACTCGACGACCTCGCTGTCCTTGGATGCGCAGAGCAGGACGCCGATGGAGGGATTTTCGTGCGGCTTGCGGATGTCGCGGTCGAGGGCTTCGAGGTAGAAGCCGAGTTTGCCGAGGTGCTCGGGCTCGAAGCGTTCGATCTTGAGTTCCAGGGCGACGAGGCAGTTCATGCCGCGATGGAAGAAGAGCAGGTCGAGAGCGAAGTCACGCTTGCCGACCTGGAGAGGCACCTCGGAGCCGATAAAACAAAAGTCGCTGCCTAGCTCGGTGATGAAGTCGCGTAATTTCCTGAGCAGGCCGCGATGAAGATCAGACTCGGAGTGGTCCAGCGGCAGGCCGAGGAATTCGAGGACGTAGCTGTCCTTGAAAACAGACGAGGCGTCCGGGTGAGTTTGTGTCACCAGTGGTGACACTTTTGGTGGGGAGAGCACCACACGCGCAAACAGGGCGGTGCGGAACTGGCGCTCCAGCTCGCGGCTGGACCACTTTTCTCGAATGGTCATGCGCATGTAGAACTCGCGCTCTTCCGGGAGTTTGGCTTGGCCGAGGATGATGAGATGCTGGGTCCAGGACAATTGTGTCAGCAGTGCTGACACAATTTCGTGATCGTGGTATGCCTCATAAAACTGCCTCATGCGGAACAGGTTGCGACGAGTGAAGCCCTTCAATCCTGGCTGCGTGCGTGCGAGGAAGTCAGCGAGATCACCCACTACGCCATCTCCCCATTCCGCCCCCTCGATTTTCCGACTGATGTGCTCGCCGACAGTCCAGTAAAGTTCGATCATCGCCACATTCACCGCCTGATAGGCGTGATGGCGGGCGGACTCGATGAGGCGAAGAACTCCGTCGAACTCATGTGAAATTGTCTCACCAGTGGTGAGACTTTTGGAGGAAGGCAGAGGACGAGGTGACTTTCTCGCAACAGCGTCACGAGTTTTGCCACTGGCCGACTTCCGTGAGTGCGGCGCGGAGTTCGAGGACTTCTTTTTCATGCGGGTTTGTCCATGATGACGAGCCAGGTGATGAGTTCCAGGTCATCGGGCGCGGCGGGCGTCTCGCTGGCGGTGGGGAGGAGTCCGCTGCGGCCGGAGAGGAGGCTGGCGCTGGAGCGGCGGGCGAAGGTGGCCTGGATGGACTCGATGGCGCGGTCGAGGAGGGTGTTTTCATGCGCCATGTCAGCGCCGTTTTGCGTGCGGGCATCGAAGAGATCGCAGAGCTGCTCAAAGGCGGCGGGATGCCCGGCGGCGAGGGTGCGGAGGAGTTCGAGGGACTGCTTTGGCTGAGCGAAGGTGAGGCGGACGCTGCCGTCATCGCGCACATAGACGAGGTAGTGAGGCGCGAGGGGATTCACCTGCACAGGGCGCTCCTCGCCGCGCTGGCGGAGGCAGAAGAGGATGCCGGGCGCTGAGGCGGGAAGCTGGGGATCAGGCGGGACGACGGCATAGAGGCCGAGCGGGGAGGACTCAAGGGCTTCACGGTTGGCCTCCAGGAAGCGCAGGAGGTCCATGCGGAAGTCGGCGAGGGAGAAGTCGGCGAGGGAGATGGACTCCTCATTGAGGTCTTCGAGGTCGAGGATTTCGTTTTGGAGCCGCTTGAGCTGCTGATTGCGGTAGTGCAGGTCGGCCTCGATGAGATCCTCGAACTGGTCGGTGTTGAGGAGATTGTCCTCACCGGTGGCGGTGAGATCGACGAGGGCCATGCGGGCCTCGACGCGGTGCTTGACGTTGAGGTAGGCGTCGAGGTCCTGGGTGGGCCAGAAGTTCACCAGCGAGACGCGGGCATTTCTGGAGCCGATGCGGTCTATGCGCCCAAAGCGCTGGATGATGCGAACGGGGTTCCAGTGGATGTCGTAGTTGATGAGGAGGTCGCAGTCCTGGAGGTTTTGGCCCTCGCTGATGCAATCGGTGGCGATGAGGAGGTCAATCTCCGCATCCTGCGGCAGGGAGGGCTGGCGCTCGCGTCCTTTCGAGCGCGGGGAGAAGTTCGTGAGGATGTGGTCGAACTCAGACCTGCCAAGCGTGGTGTGGCAGTCGCCACCGCCGGTGATGAGCGCGGCGTGGACGGAACGGGCGGTGTGAAGCGGCTGGGCGAGATGCTTCCAAAGGTAGCGCGCGGTGTCGGCGAAGGCGGTGAAGACGATGACCTTGCGGATGGCCTCGCCGCCGCGGTTGGTGGAGGGCCGGGCGATTTTTTCCTCAATGATCTGGCGCACGCGCAGGAGCTTCGCATCACGCAGCGGGCCGACGGGGCGGGCGTGATCGAGGAGATATTGAAGCTGGGAACGGTCCTGATCGACGGCGAGCTTCCACTCGGGGAGCTTAAGATGGCCGAGGTTGATCTTGTGCTTGCCGCCGATCTTCAGATCAGCGGGATCGAGGTCGAGATCATCAAAGTCTTCGCCGCTGAGACTGGCGAAGTCGTAGGCGGGATTGGCCTGCTCGGCCTGCTGGAAGGCGGCGATCTTGGCCTTAAGGGTGTCGATTTTTTGGATCGTGCGCTCCAGCGTGAGGCGGAAGGAGTCAATGGAGCTTTCGAGGCGCTTGAGGAAGTTCACCTTCATCATGGCGATGAGGATGCGCTCGCGGCCTTCCTGGTTGAAGTTGCCAATCTTGACGGCGTAGGCCTCGCGGACGGCGGCGGGGAGGTCGTCCTTCAAGAAGGAACTCGGGTGGTAGAGGCTCAGGGTGAGGCCACCGATCTTTTCATCGAGCTGCTGGAAGGTGAGGAAGTGCCCGGTGGCATCAATGGCCGGGTATTCGGAGCGCGGCTTGTCACGATCCGGGAAGCCGCCGAGGCTGGCGAGCTCCTTGGCGTAGTAGCGCTTTATCTGGCTGCGGGAGCGGGCGATGGAGAGGCCGTCGAGGAGCTTGAAGAAATCGCTGCCGAGTTCGTGGATGAGATCGCGAGTTTTGCGCTGGGCGGGCGGCTTCCTGGTCCAGAGCGTGAACTTGTTCTGCGCCTGCCTGGTGGTTTCCTTCACACTGGGAACGCCGAGAGCCTCCTGGAAAGCAGCGTCGTAAGCGGGATTGGCATCGCGGGCCACATCACCACCGGCAATGAGGGAGATTTGGTTGCGCAAGTCGGCAATGGCGTTGTTCACCGGCGTGGCAGAGAGCAGCAGGACCTTGGTCTTCCTGCCGGACTGGATGACATCCTCAATGAGGCGCTCGTAACGGCTGCGGCGGCGCTCACCATCCTCTTTCTCCTTGCCAACGGCGTTGTTGCGGAAGTTGTGGGATTCATCAATGACGATGAGTCCGTAGTTCTGCCAGTTGAAGTGAGCGAGGTCGTGGCCATCCGCCTGACCGCCGGTGCGGGAGAGGTCGGTGTGGGAGAGAAGCTGGAAGTCGAGCTTGTCCTGCGGCAACGGGCAGAGCGTGTGCTGCGGTCGATAGATCTCCCAGTTCTGTCGCAGCTTCTTTGGGCAGAGCACGAGCACGGACTCATTGCGCAGGTTGAAGTATTTGATGACGGCCAGCGCCTCGAAGGTTTTCCCCAGGCCCACGCTGTCCGCGAGGATGCAGCCGTTGAAGCGGAGGATTTTGTTGATGGCGCCTTTGACGCCATCTTTTTGGAAGGAGAACAAGGATTTCCAAACCTGTGACTCCAGCAAAGTGGTGCGCTGGAGGGTGTCATCCAGATCACGAATGCCTTCCAGCTCCTCGCGGAAGAGGTGGAAGAGCGTGAGGTAGTAGAGGAACTGCGGCGATTGGTTGGTATGGAGCTTTGCCAGATAGTCGAGGACGTCCTTTTTGACATCCTGCACCAGAGCTTCATTACCCCAAAGCTCGTCAAACCATTGCTTGAGTTCCTGCCTGTCGCGCCGGCTGTCAACGATGAGGTTCAGCTCGATGTTATTGCCCGCAGCACCGAGGCCAAGACCTCGCACGGTGAAGTTTGAGCTGCCAAGAATGGCCTCCTCCACGCCGCCGTTTGCGATGTGATACATCTTGCCGTGGAGGAGATTCGATTGCTTGACGGTTTTGATATCCACCTTGCGCTTGATCCAGTCGGCGCAATCACGGGCAATGCGCTTTTGCTGGAGCCTGTTCGAGAGCCTCAATCCATCATCATCAATCATGAATGCCTTCTTTTCCGTCTTGTCAGGATCGAGACGGTTGATGAACGAGGGCTCGCCAAACAAGAAGTGAAGACTGTCAATCAGCTCAAGCTCGGACTTGAGCGCCTCATAAGCGTAAATCGTGAAATACGCCGAGACGACAGACAGCCTGGAACCGCTACGAATCTGCTCGCGCAGGAACTCAGCGACATTTCCTCGTGTATGGTTGTCGCGCAGGCCGGATGTGGGAGTGGGAGCAGGCATTGAAGCAATCTTGCCGCATCCTAGACAGTGCCAGCCCACTGTCTCAAGTTTTTACCTTGTCACGGCACAAACTGGAGAGCGAACAAATCTGCCTCGTTCAGCTCGAAACGGAGCTTCACGGGCTTCCCGGCGAGTTTTTCAAGGCTGCCGCCTTTCCATGACACCGCTTGGTCGATGAAGCCGCCTTTGAGCGGCGTGCAATCACCAAGGGTGAAGCCTGGCAGAGGCTTTCCGGCTTCATTTTGCACTTCGACGCGGGTTTCGCCTTTGCTGACGAGATTCAGCATGAGTTTCGATCCGGCGAAAATCAGCGGCTTGGTGATGATCTCTCCATCTTCTGCCGAAGCGGAGACAAAACCATCCACGCGGAAGGTGAAGCGGCGGATGCGACTGCCAGGGCCTTGGTAGTAGGCCTCGCTGGCATAGACGGAGAGTTCATTCGGCCTGCCGGGCAGGGCGAGCACGCCGATGGTCATGTAGTTGCTGCGGTTCCAGTCGCGATCCTTCGGCGCGGTGATGGGAATCAGCGGCTCCTCCCAGCGCTTGAAGTTCACACCATCGCGGCTGGTCATGAGCACGGGCTCGACTTGTGATCCTTTGGGCTGGTAGCGTGTGGGAAATCCGAGCAGCAAATGCGGTGCGCGCGCATAGGGCCGCACGGCATTCGTGTAAAGCTGCACGGTGGGAGCATCCTTACCGTAGGCCAGATCAGCCTGATTTTCCCAGTTGAGGAAGTCCTTCGAGGTCGCCGTGCGGATGGCACGCACCCCCGCAGGTTTCCAGCCACGCTCGTCCGTGTAGCCGCCGGTGAAGTAACGCCAGTAGGCGCGATAGGCGCCGAGCTCATTGTCAAAGAAGGCGGTGTTTTGCGAATCGAACGAACCGGCGGTGATGACCGGCTTGTCACGCATCAACGACCAGCGCAGGCCGTCGGCCGAGTGATAGGCCTGCAGGGCCGGGTTCTTTTTGCGCTCGACGTCATTGCCCATGGTGGCCAGCGCCTTGTAGCGTGACTCCGGCGGGCAGTTAGGGTTCGTATCGAGAAAAGGCGCAAAGGTGCCGCAGCCATCGCCCATGTGTGTGATGTTGTTGTCCTTCGATCCGCCGAACTCAAACAGCCCGAGCTTCGGCTTCGTCCAGGTGATGCCATCGCGGCTCTCCGCGTAACAGGTCACGCCGGAATGGCCGGGCCTTCCTCCCGGCTCGCCATGATGCGATCCGCGGTAGTAGCAGCGGTAAAGATTGCCGTCCTGAAGCAGCGTGAAGTAACCGGATGTGTTCCCCTCCCAGGGCGCGTCACACACCAAGGCCACATCCTGCGCCTGCGGTTTGTGCATCTTTAGCTCCACGCCGGACTTCGAGGCGATGAGGTGCTCATCCACGAACAGCTCGCGTCGCGAATCGATGTGGATCGGCTCAGCCGCCATGCAGAGGCCGCCGAGCAATGAAAGGATGAAAATGGCTTTCATGGCTGAAGAATTTTCCCCGTCACAGAGCTGAACTCTCCGCTCCCAGGCTCGAAGGGATGCCGGTCGAGGAACCCCTCCGGCAACCGCACTCCAAGACCAGGCGTGTCAGCGAGCCGGATGCGGCCGTTTTCGATCACGGGTGGTTCGATCCACAGATCCGTGAGCAGCGGCGCGGTGATGTGCGTGTTGAGCTCCGGGCGCGTGGGATTGTAGGCCGCCATCTCGCACACAGCGGTGTTCCGGCAGGCAAAGGCGGCGTGCAGGTTCGCGGCGACGCCGGGCGTGGCACTCCAGGCGTGCGTGGCGATGCTCACACCTTGCAGCTCGCACAGGCGGGCGATCTTGATGAAGTTCATGAGGCCGCCCATGAAGCTTGCGTCGAGTTGAGCGAGCGCGAACGGCTTGTGCTCCAGCCAGTCGCGCCACTCTTCGAGGCTGGTGAGCGTTTCTCCGCCCGCGACCGGAATTGTGGTGGAGCGCCGCAGCTCGCCATAGGCGCGCATGTCGGTGTAAGGCAGCGCCTCTTCGAAGAAGCCGATGGGATAGGCCTCCAGCGCCTTCAGCACGAACTGCGCGGTGGCGAGGTTCCAGACATGATCGGACTCGCCAAGAAAGTCCATGTGTGCGTCGAGATTGAGCTGGAAGGAGTCGCCGAACCTTTCACGAAGAAACTCGACCTTGCCCACCTCCACATCGCGCGCCTCTTGCGGCGTGCGCGAGCCGACAATCGGCTGCCCAGGACCGCGATAGGTTCCCGCGCCGAGCTTCACAGCGTGGAAACCGAGGCTCAAATACTGCGCCACCTTGCCCTCCAGCTCGCCACGGTCATGCGGGCTGGTTCCGCCTGTGGCATAGCATGGCAGAGTATCATGGCAGCGCCCGCCGAGCAGCTCATACACCGGCACGCCGAGCATCTTGCCCTTCAGATCAAGCAGCGCCGATTCAATGCCGCTGAGCACGATGGAGCCAAGCCCCACCCTGGCCCAAAACTTTCCTGCCGTGAACATCCGACGGCTCAGCACATCCACATCAAGGGGTGACTGGCCCACCAGGATCGGCTCATAGAACCGCACGATTTCCGGCACCATCTCCGGCACGAAATAGCCGGCATAGGTTTCACCCAGGCCCGTGAGTTCCGTGTCGGTTTCGATCAAGACGAAAGCGGCGGAGCGTCTCACGCGCGACTTCATGAAGATGTCCCGCTGGGGCGCGGTGGAGAGCAGGGTGCGAACGCGGGTGATTTTCATTCTAGGTCGGCGGGTGGAATGAGATTGAGCAACGGCTCGCCGGCAATGAAGCGGAGCGCATTCTGGCGGAAGATGTCCAGCAATCCTGCGCTGAAGCGAGGTGAAAACGTGGTGCCTGAGATGTGCGGCGTGAGAATGACATGCGAAAAATCCCACAATGGATGCTCCGCAGGCAGTGGATAGGCATAGTGCGTGTCCAGCGCCGCGCCACCGAGGTGGCCATCACTCAATGTCGTCAACAGCGCCTGCTCCTGAATGAGCGGCCCGCGTGCGGGATTGAGCACAAAAGCGCCTTTGGGCAGAGACCTGAGTTCCGCCTCGCCAATCAGGCCATCCGTGGCTTTTGTCAGCGGCAGCGCCAGAACAAGAAAATCGAGACCGCTCAAAAACTCGACCTTCTCCCCCTGCGTGAAATAACGATCCGGCAGCGAGCCATCGGGATCACCGGTTCCTGCAATGCAGGTCGAGCCGGCGCGTGATTTCACCCCGGAACGCGAGAGGACATGCACTCTCATGCCGAGAGCCTTCGCCAACCGGGCCGTTTCGCGTCCGATGCCGCCGTATCCCCAGATGCCCGCGGTTTTGCCGCGAACTTCCCCCGTGAACTGAGCGGAACGCTGCCACACATGCGCGTCTTGATGACGGATCAGCGTGCGGAGATCACGCGCGAGGTTGATCATCATGGCGATGTTCCATTCGGCGATCGGGCAGTCAAAAATGCCGCGCGCATTGGTCACGATGATGTTTTTTTCAGCGAGTCGGAACGGAAACAGATGCGAAAAGCCCGCCGATTCGATCTGCAACCAGCGCAGGTTTTTGAAGGCGGCCAGATTGGGAGGCGGATGTGTGCAGAAGGCCGCCGTGACCCTCCCGGCATCATCCACCGGCCATGGATCTCCCTGCTTCACATTCCGAAGCACCCGCATCTCCAAACCAGCGACTTCCGGCTCCGATCCCGGCGGGCATTCGGTGAAGGGCAATGCGGTGGTTAGGCAAAGCGGCTTCATGGCATCTTCAATTGCTCGATGAGGAAGGCCTCCGGCTCCGGTGTGTCACCGGGCCTGTCTTGAAGCCGGAGGATGCACGTCGCACCCGCGGCGTCGCAGCGCTCCTTCAGCTTCACGCCGAAAATGGCATGATGAATGGCGCTGCCGGGGTTGGGGGCGGGCAGCGGATCGAAACGCGGATGCTGCACCATGACAGGCGGATCGTCCTTGCTGACATGCGTGATGGCCGAGAACTCGCGCCACAATTTCACCCACTCGGGTTTTGGCTTGAGCACGTCCCCGCCTGTTTTCACGCCGACCGCGCGGGCCATCAGAGGATGTTTCAAGACCTCGTCACCCGCCCATTGCCTGAGGATCCGCGGTTCCAGGGAAGGCTGCGGTGAAAGCGCGACCACAGCGCGCAGCCGCGTCGAAGGCGGACCGAGATCATCGTGATACGCGAGCCAGAGCGAAGTCGTGGCACCGGCGGAGATCCCATATGCGGCGAAGCGCGCGGGATCGAGATGCCACTCGGCCGCTTTTTCACGCAGAAACTGCACCGCCCTGGCGGCATCATGCACGGGGGCCGGGAGGATGGCCTGCGTGGAGTAGCGGTAGTTGATCGAGGCCACGGAAACGCCGGCCTCCAGCATCGCGTCGAGCAGCATGGGCGGCAGGTCCTCCTTGCCGCCGCCCGCCCAGCCGCCGCCGTGGATGAAGATGAGCAGCGGCGCCGGCTTCGCGGATTTTGCCCGCCAGAAATCGAGCGTGTTGCGCTCATGCGTGCCGTAGCTGACCTTCGCGAAGGTGGCGGGAGGCAGGGCGGTTTGCGCGGGCGCTGATCCGGCGGAGCAACTGATCAAAATGATCGCGGTCTTTGCCACGGAATGGATTTTCATGGCAGCCATTCCGGGTGGTTGTGTTGAAGCGCGCCGAGATAACGCTGAAAGACCGCGTCGCTGACGCCGGCGTAAGGCGGCAGCAGGCGCAGCGGGAACTCGGGGTTGTGAATGCGGCAAAACATCTTGTCGAAAGCTCCGTCCATGTGGGCGGAGGCGCCCACGGCCTCTTTGAAGGCGGCAATGAGGCCGGGGAAAACCGCCGAAATTGCTTCGAGCCTGGCTTCGTCCCGCGCGCAGCCGGCTTGAAAGAACTCCGCAGCCATTTTGAGGTTCGTGGAGGTGAAGGAAATGAGGAATCCGCACTCGCCCATCAGCGCCGCCTTGGCGAAACCCGGCTCCGTGATGAAGTGCTGGAGTTGCGGCGCGTCCGTGAGGAGGCTGCGGAGACGAGTCTCATCCGCCGTGCTGTTTTTCGTGGCGACGAGGTTTTCATGCTCAGCGGCAAGGCGGCCATACTCGGTGCCGGTAAGGATACGCCCGGCGCGCATGAGGTTGTAGTGCAGAAAAGCGCAGTCAGAAAAGCGTCCGCAGGTCTCACGAAAAAAGATTTCGACCTCTGCATCGTTCAAAACGCCCCAGCTTGGCAAACTGATCTGAAACCGCCTCGCGCCCGTGTCATGCGCTCTTTCGATGCGCTCGATGATGGCGGGCAGCGACTGGCTGATGAGGCCGACCATGGCCTTCGCGCCGCCTTGGGTTGTTTCATCGAGAAAAACCCGGGTGATCTCGTCGAACTGCTTTTCGGTGACCGCGTAGCCCTCGCCCGCCGTGCCGAAGATGTAGAGATCGCGGATGCCGCTGGCGATCTGATGCCGAACGGAGCGGCGGAAGATGTCCTCCTCGAACTCGAAGCGCTCATTCCAAGGCACGCAGCAGGTGGCGAGGATGCAGCGGGGATGGCGTTTGGCGGGCTTCATCGCAGGGTGATGGCATAAACCGAAGCCTTGTGCAGATGCAGGCGGATGTGATGCTTTCCGGGCGGCAGGTCGGCGAGCTTTTTGTCCTTCCAGGCGAAGCGGTAGCGCATGGCATCTTTCTTCAAGGGCATGCAGTTGGCCTTGTCGAAACCGGGCAGGCGGAAGCCGTCTTCATCGAGGATTTCGGCCCACACTGCGCCTTCTGATGCGTTGGCGTTCACATAGACTTCGGTGCGGCCCTTCAAATCGAGCGGTTTGAGGGTGATCTGGCCTTTGTCGGCGGCAGTGACGGCTGCGAAGCGGTCGAGCGGCAGCGTGACAAGGCCCACGCCGCTCTTTTGCTGGTCGCCGGTGATGTTGATGCCGCCGCCGGTGGCACCGCTGCTGTAGGCACCATAGTAAAAGCGCATCTCGCGGCCTTCGATGACGATGTCCGCATTGGTGGCGAGCGTGCCGCTGTCGAACTGCTCTCCAGGGCTGCGTTTCAGCCACAGATTCTGGCGGAAGGGGCGCTCCCACTCGATGCCATCGCGGCTGAGCATGAGTTCGATGTCCATCACACCGCCGTCGGGGCGGTTGAGGATTTGGTTGAGGCTGAAGTAGCGATCATGACGGAGAAAGACGGGCGAGGTGTGAAACTCAAGCGGGCCATCGTGCTCGTCGGGCGCGCACACGAGCTGTGGCTTCGACCAGTGGATGAGGTCGGCGCTTTCGACGCGTCCCATGCCGTGCTTCCACCCAAGGCCGCCATCGGGACCGTGGATCCACATTTTGCCGTAGATGGCCCAGAGGCTGCGTTTGGGATCGAAGAGCGGGTCGGCGGCGTCGGACATCGTCATGGGCAGCAGGAGCTGGCGGCGCACGCGCCCGTCCGGCAGCTTTGTCTCACTGTAAGGATTCTCTCCGGCGAAAGGCGGCTGCGCCTTTTTGCCGCCGAAGGCGGTGGCATAGAGCGGCGCGTCAGGATGTTTGGTCCAGCGGATGCCATCCGGTGAGAAGGCGAGGTGCAGCCCTGCGATAACCTCGCCCTCCGTGTTCTTCGCCCAGTCGTAGTAGAGCATCTTGTAGCGCTTGGCGGCATCGCGCTCGTGCGGGTCCACGATGACGCTGTTGCAGTAGCGGTCGCCATGCAGGCCGCTGCCGATGAGGACGATGTTGGTCTTCTTGTCGCCGTTGAAATCAAAGAGGCCGAGGTCCGGCTTGGTGAAGCTGATGCCATCGGCGGACTCGGCGTAACAGACGACGCATTCGTGGGTCTTGAGCTGCGCGCGCTTGCCCGCGTAGGCCTGATACCACATCTGATAGCGCCCGGTGGCCTTGTCGCGATGCACGCTCGTCCACGCGATGGCCATCTCCCACGGCTTGTCCTCGGTGATGAGCGGGTTCTGCGGATGACGGACCGGTTTCTCAAGCACGCGGGTCGTGCCGGGGCGGTAGAGGATGTCATGATCATCCGCCATGAGGAGGGTGCGCTCGGCGGCGCTGCCTGCGGAGGCAAAAATGAGCGGGATGAGCAGGTTGTATCTCATGGTTCTCGGGCGGGTTTGATTTTGCCGATGAGGAAATACTCGAAGTGGCTGCCTCCGGGGCCTTCGCCACCAGCGACAAAGATCGTGTCGCCGATGATGCAGACGCCGGGGTCGTTGAAGAGTCCGCCCGGAGGCAGCGGGCTGGCGATGCGCAGCCAGCGGTCCTCGCGCGTGTCATAGACGAAGGCCGCATCGTTCCAGCGCGAGCACGCGCCGCCCACGGTGATGAGATAACGACCCGCGAACACATCCGCCTCCCAGCCGGAGATGGGCACGGGAAAATCCGCCAGACGGGTCCATGTGTTCTGCGCCGGATCAAAGCGCAGGCACTCGGTCAGCCGCACGCGCGCGGCCGGTGTCCAGGTCACGCCGCCGAGCATGTAAAACTGCCCGTCGAGCACGGCGGAGGCGCACCAGCCGCGCGGCGCGCCGGGGATGGGCGCCGCTTGCCGCCAGCCTTTTTCAGGACGAGCGAGATCGAGCACCTCGGTCACACACGGGATGGTTTTGGCGCTGTAGCCCTTCTCGGCAATGTCGTAGCGATTGCCTCCTGCGACGATGAGCCTGCCGCCGACGCGATCCGCTGCCGTGTGCGAACGCGGCACGTCCAGCGGCGCGATGCTTTGCCACTGCAAAGGCGCCCGGCGCACATCCAGACGGAAGACCTCCGCGGCGGGAAGCCCCGGCCTGCCTTGGGCAAAGCCGCCGATGATGAAAAACGCGTCGTCCGTGGCGATGGCGCGCGTGTATTCGCGCCGCGCGGGCATGTCGGGCAGGCGGGTCCATTCATCGGTCTGCGGATCATACACATGCGCCCAGCGCGAGGTGCGGTTTCCAGCTTCCTCCGTGCCGTCACCGGCGGGGATGAAACCGCCGGCGTAGTAGATCTTGCCGTCAACGACGGCCATGCCGCCGCCGCTCACACCGCCATGCGGCCCAGGCGCGATGAAGGGCATCGCTTGCACCGTCCATTCGATCCCGCCAAACACCGGCAGCGCCTGCAACTCATCCGGCATCTCGCTTGAGAGCGCCCTTTCCACGCCCGCGCGCTGTGCCGTCTGCTCTTTGAGCAAGCGTCTTTCGGCAAGGCGAGGGTCTTCCTGGGCGGCGCAGATACCCGTCAACACGAGCATGGCGTTCAGGACGGCGGCTTTCTTTTTCACGGCTGCAAAAGATAAATGGCGCTCAATCGGATGGCAGCGCGGTTTTTGCCCTCGAAGACGCCACGCACGCGCACACGATCCGGGAGCGGAGCGGCGGTTTTCCACTCCACAGGCACCTGGAAGCCGCCGCGCGTCACGCGCGCCGCGTTTTCGCCGGAACAGCCGGGCACGGGCTTTTCGAGGTGATCGAGCAGTTCGAGGCGCAGCACGGCCTCGGCGCCCAGGCCGTCCGCATTGATGAAGAAACGCGGGGTTTTGACATCAAGCGATGCTGTGACGAATTCGGCGGTCACTTGCGGAAGCTGGTAGTCGCCCGGCCCCTCTGTGCTGGTGTCCATCATGAGGTCGGCAAAGCGGTCGCGCGGCAGCAAGGCGACTCCGACACCGCCGCGCGGCTGCGGCGGGCCGCCGGTCGGGCGTGGATCCCAAGCGCCATAGTAGATGAAAGTTTGGCCGCCGATGTTTTCAAAACCCTGTCCCTGGATGAGGCCGCCCTGGTCCCATTCGCCGTCATTTCCGCGCCCGATAAAGGTCCATTCGTGCTTCGGCTCGCGGAAGTGGAGGCCGTCATTGCTCATCACGAAGCCGAGATCAATGCGCACGTCCTTCCACTCCTCCGCGCCATGCCAGCGGCCATAGACGCCGAGCAGCACGTTGCGGCGGTTCCACACGCTGATGCCTTCGTGGTTCTGCTCGCCTTCACGGCTGCGGCCCAGACCGAGATAGTCATGCTGCGCCGCGCGGACAAAGGCGATGCTGCTCGTGGGCGACCAGTTCACAAAATCCGTGCTGCGATAGGTGCGGCTCACGCGCCCCTGATAGAGGTGTGTGCCGGGCAGCGCGTTCTGGCCGCTGATGTAAAACTGCCCGTCCCACTGATACAGCCCGCCGCAAGGCTCGAAGTGAAAGCCGGGAATGAACAAGTCCTCCTTGCGCAACTCCGCCTTGAGCGGCTTCACCTCCTTCACCGGCTTCCAGCGCAGCCCGTCGGCGCTGACAAAGGGCAGTAGTGTGCCGAGGCGCGTGTTGTGCCGGAAATAAACATGCGACGTCATCTTGTAGCGGCGCTCGGTATCAGGATCGGCGTCATCGCGGATGACCTTGAGGTTCACGAAGCCCCAGGACTGGCCGCCCATGTCCAGCAGGTTGTTCTTTGTGCTGCCCCGATGCTCCACAAGGCCGAGGTCCGGTTTCGTCCAGGTCAGGCCGTCCACGCTTTCCGCATAAGCCGCCCGCCAGCGCGCGGAGGCCACCTTGTTTTCCGTGTCGTCATCGAAAGCCACATACCACAGGCGGTATTTGCCGTTCTCTTTGAGGATCGAGCCATAAAACTGCACGCCCATCGCATCCGGCGCGCCCGCCGCGCCGCGCCGCAGCACCGGATTGGCCTCATGCCTCACCGGCTGCCGCATTTCGAGGCGCAGGTTTTGCGTGTGAGGGATCGAGACATCGTCAAAGGCGAAAAGCGTCACCGCCTTTGATTCATCAAACAGTTCCTCCGCGCGCAGGGTCGAAACAACAAGCGCCAATCCAATGACGGCAGCTTGAGGGAGTGCTAAATAAAGCGGCATGAGAGAATATAACGCGCTTCATAACGCCCGGTGCCGTTTTGAATTACTGGTTCAACGGCAGAACCACGGACGGGCATGCTCATTCCTTGAGGCGCGTGAGGATCAGACGCGCCTTTGCAATCCTATGGTTGCAAGCTTCTGATGGTATCACTCACACCCCTGCCAGCGCGCGAGAGCTGAACGGAGGTCGCCGGCTGTCTGGCTGGGACTCAGCTCCCAGACGAGCGGCGTCTCCGCAGGGACCAGCGGCAGCAGATTTGCGAAGTCCACGCCGCCGGTGCTCAGCGGCACGCGGTGGTCGCGCGCGGGCCAGCGAACGTCATGGATGTGGCAGCCGATGATGCGCGGCGCGGTTTGAGTGAGGAATTCCCCGTGATTCAAAAGCGCCAGGTTTGCCTGCCGCTGGACATGGCCGAAGTCGTGCCATGCGCCGATCCACTGGCAGCCTTCGTGCTCGTCGAGCAGGGCGCGCATTTCTTTTTGATTCGGGATTTGCTCGTGATGGCTGCGCGTCTCGATGCCGAGACGCACCCTGTGTTTTTCACAGTCTGAAAGCAGCGCGGCCAGCGCGGCACGCGCGCGTTCGAGACGGACGGGGACGCGTTTTGCCCGCATTGCCACCAGCCTTAGTTTGAGGGCGCAAAAGGCGCGCGAGTAGAGGCCGCCGGCATGGACGAGCTTTTCCAGCCTTGCAGTGATGGCGGGCATGCTCACCCGGCCCAGATGCACCACGACACGGTCAGCACCAAAGCGCGCGGCCATCTCGATCGTCTTGCGCGTCAGTGAGACGGCGCGCGCTCTCTCCCATTCCTTGTCCGAGGTGAACTCGTACACATCCGGCGCGTCCATCATCACCTCCACGGGCGAGGGGCAGAAATTGTGGAGGCTGCTGACACGCACGATCCCCTCCGCCACGGCGTCGAGCAGGCCGGGTAAAAGGGAGATTTTGGTTCCATGACTGACCTCGATCCACTCGAAGCCCAGCTCGCGCGCCTCCACGGCCAGGGCTTTGCCTTCCGTATGGCGGTGGCTGTTCCAGCAGGTGGACAGGGAGAGTTGCTGCCCGGCGGGGCTGACTGCGCGCGTCATCGGTTGGCGAGTCTTTGGAAGACCTTGGGAGTCTCCAGCGCAGCCTTCTTCGCTTTGGGCGCGGGTTTGGGGTCGAGGTTTTCCACCAGATCCTCCCGGCTTACGGATGACTCAACGCCGCCCGAAGGCACCCCGGCTTTGGCGACCCAGAGCAGGGCATTGAGGATCGTCTTGCGGAAGCCGTCGTTGCCCCAGTTGCGATGAAAATGCCCGCCAGTGAAACCAAAGCCGCGTCCGCCGTCGGCGCGCTCCACGCACCACATCATGGCCTCCTGCGCACCTTTCTCCGCCTGGATGTGCGGGTAGGGGCCTTTGGGATAAACATAGGGGCCATCGCGAGTCGCGCCGGATGGGGCGGCGACGAGGATGGGGGTAAAACTCGCGGCACCATCCCGCGCCGCAGTGATGCCGTCGCCAAAAGCAGGGCGGAAGCGCATGTTGAAGTACCACTCGTCCTCGATCTGGAAAGGCTCCACGCCGCGCGTGACGGGATGCTCCGTCAGCTTGTCGAAGCGCGGCTCCCAGATGGGGTTGCAGGAAAAGGAGTTCTCGTAGTGGCCGCCGACCCACTCCAGAAACTCCCTGCCCCCCAGGTCCGGCACCACCTCCACGCCGTAGTGCATGACGCCGAAGCCCATGCCTTTTGCCATCAGGCCGCGCAGCGTCTCCAAGCGGCCTTCCTGCACGGCAGGGTGGCCTTTGCCGCCGTCGGCATAAATGACCACCGCGTCCGCGTCTGCAAAGGTGGACTCGTCGCGCACCCAGCCCATCTCATGCCGGTCCACGACCAGGTTGGTGACTCCCGCCAGGCACTTTTCCAAAAGCATGCTTCCCGCGCGGAACTCATGCATGCCGGGCGGGTGGGAGGGTTTTCCGGCGATGAGCACCAGCTT
>DDQZ01000061.1:66138-66492 GCA_002343505.1 Verrucomicrobiaceae bacterium UBA2429
CTCCGGCGATGAGCACCAGCTTGCGTTTGCCGTCCGGTGTGATTGCGGAGGCGGAAACGCACAATGCGAGCAGCAGGAGAATTCGTGTCATGCGGCCAGCATGACGGCGCGCACCGCGCGGCTCAAGCGCATTCTACGAGTCTCTGTCGTTCGCCTGAAATCCAAAGCAAGACTCCAAACTGCGGAGTGAAATCCCTCCTCCCCCCGTATGAAGTCCCATGCACACACGAACGATCCTGATGGCAGGCGGGCTGATCATTCTCATGGCACTCCCCTGCCCTGCGGCTGAGTGGGAAAAGCTGCCGCCCCTGCCCGAGCCAAACGGCGGCTTCGCCTGCGCGGCGCTCGGCGAAG